>NZ_JBZCNH010000003.1:0-577892 GCF_058269215.1 Arthrobacter sp. TJ-238
CGCCTCGGCAAGATCCACTTCTGGATGCTGTTCCTCGGCTTCCACGCCACGTTCCTGATCCAGCACTGGCTCGGCGTCGAGGGCATGCCCCGCCGGTACGCGGACTACCTGCCCGAGGACGGCTACACCGCCATGAACCAGTTCTCCACCATCGGCTCCTTCGTCCTGGGCGCCTCCCTGATCCCGTTCTTCTGGAACGTCTACATCACGTGGCGGACCGGCAAGAAGGTCGAGGTGGACGATCCGTGGGGCTTCGGTGCATCGCTCGAGTGGGCGACGTCGTGCCCGCCGCCGCGGCACAACTTCACCTCGCTGCCCCGCATCCGCTCCGAGCGGCCGGCGCTCGACCTGCACCACCCGGAGCTGCAGCAGACGCACACCCCCGATGACAGCGCCGCCAGCTTCATGGGCTCGGCTGACCGACAGGATGCCAAATCATGAGGATCGAGAAGAACCTGTTCCTGATCGGTGTGCCGATCTTCGTGCCCGTCGCCTTCATCTACGGGTGGCTGACCGAATGGTCTGAATGGGTCGGGTTCCTCGGGATCCTGCTCGTGGGCGGTCTCGCCGGCATGATCGGGTTCTACCTGGCCTTCACCGCCAAGCGCGTCGGAGCACGCCCCGAGGACCGGCTCGACGCCGAGATCCACGAGGGATCCGGCGAGCAGGGTCATTTCAGCCCCTGGAGCTGGTGGCCCCTGGTCCTCGGCCTGGCGGCCGCGACAGGCTTCCTCGGCATCGCGATCGGCTTCTGGATCCTCTACATCGGCCTGGGCCTGGCGGCGATCGCCCTCGTCGGCTGGGTCTTCGAGTACAGCCGTGGGTACCACGCCCACTAGTACCCTCCGCATAGTTCACGACAAGGGAGCCCGCCATGTGCGGGCTCCCTTGTCGTATGGGTACAGTCTGATGGACGACAGTCCGGATGGGCCCCGCACGGGGACACCTCCGGAGCGAGGAGACCGACCCATGGGCGTGTTGCCGAGGCCCTTCGACGCTGACCGCCTCGACGAGGCATCCGGCACCCCCAAGCACGTCCAGTTGCGGGAGAGCCTGCGTCGCTACGTGCGCCAGTTCGGTGAGCCCGGAGCCGGCATACCGTCCGAGCGGCAGCTGAGCGAGTACTTCGGCGTGGCGCGCATGACCGTGCGGCAGGCCGTCGACGCCCTCGTCGCGGAGGAGGTGCTCGAACGCGTCGTCGGACTCGGGACGTTCGTGGCGCGCTCCAAGATGGACCTGCACATGAAGATGACCTCCTACACCGAGGAGATGATCCGGCGCGGCATGGTGCCGGATGCGCGTGTCCTGAGCTTCGAGCAGCAGGGCGCCACGCCCCTGGTGGCGCGGGAGCTGCAGATCGAGATCGGCCAGCCCGTGGTGCGGTTCCGGCGGCAGCTCCTGGCCGACGGCGAGCCCATGAGCGTGGACGAGAACTTCCTCCCGGCGCACCGTGTGAAGGGGCTTCTCGACGGTCCGCCGCCCACCTCGCTCTACAACGTACTCAGCGAGAAGTACGGCCTCGTCATGGAGTGGGGGGAGGACACCATCGAGGCCACCGCGGCGTCACCGTCCATCGCGCGCCTGCTCAACGTGGAGATGAATGCCCCGCTGCTGAAGATCCAGCGGCACGCCTATGTTGCGCGCGCCATGATCGACTACTCCGTGTCCTACTACCGCGCCGATCGCTACAAGCTGTGGGTACCCCTGCAGCGACCCGGTGTGCGTACGCCGCGCGCCTACAGTTCCAAACGCCTCGGCTAGGCAGGCCCTCCACCGCGGCGCGGCTAGGGGCGCCGCTCCACCCGGCGTTGCGCGTAGTGGTGGCCCGCGGAGTCCGTATAGACGTCGATGGACCGGAGCGTCTCGTCCGACGTATCCTCGGCCGCGTCGTGCAGGTGCACCACCGTGCTGTGGCCGTCGGTGCGGTCCGCGGGTCCGAGGAAGGTGCGGGCGGCAGCATCGATCCCGTCGAAGAGCGAGCGCCGGGCCTTGGTCTTCTCCGAGGACGGGTCGACGTCGTGCGTGTGTTTTCGTTGCCTGCGATGGATTTCCATCAGACACCTGATTCGTCGTGGGGGCGTCAGTCTACTCCTGCAGAGGGGTGCGATCCGGTCATTGCCGGGACTTTCACGCCGCATCACCCCGACGCCCCTCCAGGACCTTCTCTCACGGCACCCTGGACTCGATCCGCCGGGTGAGGGTCAGGTGGACGACGCCGCTGGGAGACGGGATCGCCTCGATGTCGAACCGTTCCTCGAGGGCCTCGAGTCCGTCCCAGAGCCGCTCGCCCCGACCGAGGACGATCGGGACGAGGACGATGTGCAGGTGGTCGATCAGGTCGGCTTCGAGGAACTGCCGCACCGTGCCGACGCCGCCGCCGATCCGGACATCCAGGTCGCCGGCCAGCGCGCGGGCCTGTGCGAGCGCCGAGACCGGATCGGCGTCGATGAAGTGGAACGTCGTGCCGCCATCCATCTCCACCGTCGGCCGGGAGTGATGGGTCAGCACGACGACGGGCGTGCGGAAGACGGGGGTGTCACCCCACCATCCCTTCCACTCCTCGTCCTCCCACGGACCGCGCTGGGGACCGAACTTGTTGCGTCCCATGATCTCGACGCCGATGCCGGGCCCCCACCCACGGGCGAATGCCTCGTCCACGCCGGTGGATCCCGGACCGTCTCCCGGCAGGCCCATCTCGCGGAAGGTGCGCGTGCCCACGGCCCACTCCATGAGGCGCATGCCCGCGTGGCCGAACGGGGCGTCGAGCTGCTGGCCCTCGCCGGTGCCGAAGCCGTCGAGGGAGATCGAGAAGTTGTGCACGCGGACGAGGGACATGGGAGCTCCTGGCACTGGTCGTTGGCGATCACTCTAGGTCGACCGGACCAACAGCTCAAGGCAGCGCTTCTCACGGCGAGGAGCACGAACGCACGGCCGCCCTGACGGCCGCCGAACGGGTCCGGGCTGTGGATGGACCGCTCGTGCGTCTCTCCACCCCGTCGCGTGATGCAGGTGTGGGTGGTGCAGGAATGACGAAGGGCCCGGACGCGTGGTCCGGGCCCTTCGATCGGTACTTCTCGGGTGCTAGTGACTCGCGATGGACTCGCGGTCCTTGGCGCCGGCGATCTCGTCATGGTGGTCTCCATGCGAGGCTGCCAGCTCCTTCGGCGTCACTGGCGCCACCCGGTCCTCGAAGAAGAAGCGGGAGATGCGGCCGTGAGCCTTGTCGAGGAGGCTCACCTTGCCGTCGGCGTCCGGCGTGGGGACCATGACCTCCGGCGACTCGAAGGCGACCAGCTGGTAGCGCTTGTAGTCGTCGACCTGCTCGTGGACCTCGATGAACTCACCGTGCGGCAGGCGCACGATACGTCCGGTCTCGCGGCCGTGCAGGGCGATCTCGCGGTCCTTGCGCTGCAGGGCCAGGGCGATGCGGCGCGTGACCATGAAGGCGAGGATCGGCCCGAAGATCACCAGGAAGCGCAGCCAGTAGGTCACGTCGTTCAGCGACACCAGGAAGTGGGTGGCGATGAGGTCCGAGCTGGCAGCAGCCCACAGGACGCAGTAGAACGTGACACCGGCTACACCGATGGCCGTACGGGTCGGAGCGTTGCGGGGGCGGTTCAGCAGGTGGTGCTCACGCTTGTCCTTCGTGACCCAGGCCTCGATCCACGGCCAGGCGAACATCAGGGTGAAGACGATGATGGCGGGCACCAGAGCGGGGATCAGGACGTTCAGGGAGAGCGCATTGACGCCCCACGGGAACGGGATCATGAACTCGAAGTCGAAGTTGTCGCCGAGCGTGCCGGGCATGAGGCGCAGGGCGCCGTCCACCCAGCCGATGTACCAGTCGGGCTGCGTACCGGCGGACACGGGCGAGGGGTCGTACGGGCCGTAGTTCCAGATCGGGTTGATGGTGAACGCTGCGGCGATCGCGGCGAGCACGCCGAACACGATGAAGAAGAAGCCGCCGGCCTTTGCCGCGTAGACAGGGCCCACGGGGTAGCCGACCACGTTGGTGTTCGTCCGGCCCGGGCCGGGGAACTGCGAGTGCTTGTGCAGCACGACCATGAACAGGTGGATACCGATCATCAGCAGGATCACCGCGGGGATCAGGAGGATGTGCAGCACGTACAGGCGCCCGATGATCATCGTGCCCGGGAACTCCCCGCCGAAGAGGAAGAAGCTCAGGTAGGTGCCGACCACGGGGATGGCCTTCATGACGCCGTCGATGATGCGCAGGCCGTTACCGGACAGCAGGTCATCGGGGAGGGAGTAGCCGGTGAAGCCGGCGGCGAGGCTCAGGATGAGCAGGACGCAGCCGACGACCCAGTTGAACTCGCGCGGGCGGCGGAACGCACCGGTGAAGAAGACGCGGAGCATGTGCACGGCGACCGAGGCCACGAACAGCAGCGCCGCCCAGTGGTGGATCTGCCGCATGAACAGGCCGCCGCGGATGTCGAAGGAGATGTCCAGCGACGACGCGTATGCCACCGACATCTCGACGCCGCGGAGAGGCAGGTAGCTGCCCTCGTAGTGCGTCTCTGCCATCGACGGGTCGTAGAAGAAAGTGAGCCAGGTACCGGAGATGAGCAGGATGACGAAGGTGTACAGCGCCACCTCACCGAACATGAAGGTCCAGTGATCGGGGAAGATCTTCCGGCCGAACTCCTTGACGATCCCCGAGCCGCCGACCCGCGAGTCGACGTAATCGGTGACCTTGCCCACGCGCGTCTTCGGCACGTAGGTCGGCGTAGCAGTAGAGCTGCTCATGTCAGCCTCGCTCCCAGAAACTAGGTCCTACGGGTTCTTGGAAATCGCTCGACGCCACGAGGTAGCCCTCGTCGTCGACTTCGATGGGTAGCTGTGGCAGCGGCCGTGCAGCCGGTCCGAAGATGACCTTGCATTCCTGCTCGAGGTCGAAGGTGGACTGGTGGCATGGGCACAGCAGGTGGTGCGTCTGCTGTTCGTAGAGCGCTACCGGGCAGCCGACGTGCGTGCAGATCTTGGAATACGCAACAATTCCGTCGTAGCCCCAGTTCTCCCGTCCAGGAGAGGGATTGAGCTCCTCGGGGTCGAGGCGCATGAGCAGAACGACTGCCTTGGCCTTCTCCTCGAGCTTGTTCTCGATTTCGTTGAGACCTTCGGGGATCACATGGAACGCCGATCCGACCGTCACATCGGAGGCGAGGATCGGTGTTCCGCTCGGGTCGCGGGTGAGGCGGACGCCGGTGTCCCACATGGTCTGCTTCAGCGCATTGCCGGGCAGGGGTCCGAGATCGCGGAAGATGGCGATCGCAGGCAGGGGAGCGAGGATGGCCGCTCCGAGGAGGGTGTTCCGGATCAGCGGGCGTCGCTTGATACCCGACTCGTCGAGGATGTCGTTGACGATCTTCTCGGCGTCCTGGCGGTCCTGCTCGGGGCGGACCTCGTGGCGGCTCTCGGTCACCTCGTGATCCGGCATGAGTGTCTTGGCCCAGTGCACGATCCCGACGCCGATGCCGAGCATCGCGAAGGCGGTGCCCAGTCCGAGCATGAGGTTCTGCAGGCGGAGCCGCTCCACGCTCTCATCGAGCGGGATGAAGAAGTAGCCGACGAAGAAGAGCAGTGTGCCGAGGATCGAGATGAGGAACAGCAGGGCCACCTGCCGCTCGGCGCGCTTCTCGGCGCGTCGGTCCCGGTCCGCGAGGCGCGGCCGGTGCGGGGGCAGGCCCGGGTTCTCGAACTGGTCCAGCTCGCGGCCCGGCGTGGCGACGGTAACCGAGGTCCCGGGAGCGCCGTGACTAGAGTCGGCCATGATCCCTCTCATCCTTCTTCAGGTACTGCATACGAAAGTCTGTCTGTGATTCGTTCACGGTGGGCGCGTGGATGGTCAGGAGGACCGCGACGTGAGCCACACGGTGAAGGCGATGATGACACCCAGGCCGGCGACCCAGATGAACAGGCCCTCGGAGACCGGACCGAGCGAGCCGAGGTCGGCTCCACCGGGGGAACCCTGCTCCTCGATGGTCTTGAGGAACGCGATGATGTCCTGCTTGTCCTCCGGGGAGACGTTCGCATCGTTGAAGACGGGCATGTTCTGCGGACCGGTCACCATGGCCTCGTAGATGTGCTTTTCGCTGACACCATCGAGGGACGGGGCCCATTTGCCCTGCGTCAGGGCGCCGCCGGCAGCTGCGGCGTTGTGGCACATCGCGCAGTTGACGCGGAACAATTCACCGCCATGGGCGGGGTCGCCCTCGGATACGTCGAGGATCTCCTCGGAGGGGATCGCGGGACCGGCGCCGAGGGAGGCGACGTACGCCGAGAGCTGGCTGATCTGCTCCTCGGTGAACTGGACGGGCTTGGCCTGGGCCTGGGGGCCGTCCATCTGCATGGGCATGCGGCCCGTGCCGACCTGGAAGTCCACGGAGGCCGCACCGACGCCGACGAGCGACGGCGCCGCCTGCGATCCGGTGGCGCCCATGCCGTGGCAGGAGGCGCAGTTCGCGCTGAACAGCTTGCCGCCCTCCTCCACGTCGTCGGCCGTGAACGTGGTGGTCTGCGCCTGCGCTTCGTTGGCGGTGCTGGCGGCGGCGTACAGGCCGCCGGTGACGAGGAGCGCCATCAGGAGCAGCGCGAACGCTGCAAGTGGGTGACGCCGCCTCTGGGAGAGTGCCTTCACGGAGTGGTTCCTGCCTTTTGTGGTACCAGAGCTGCTGGAGTTCTTCTTTGAATTCTACCTCTAGTAGAAGAGTTTACGTGAGGCAGTTACTGGAGGAAGTAGATGATGATGAACAGGCCGATCCAGACCACGTCGACGAAGTGCCAGTAGTAGGACGTCACGATGGCGGACGTGGCCTCGAAGTGGCCGAACTGGCGGGCGATGAACGCGCGTCCGATGATGAACAGGAAGGCGATGAGCCCGCCGATCACGTGGATCCCGTGGAAGCCGGTGGTCATGTAGAAGGCCGACCCGAAGGCGTTGGAGGACAGTGCGACGCCCTCGGCCACCAGTTCCGCGTACTCGTAGGCCTGCACCGAGACGAAGATCGCACCCATGACGAAGGTCAGGAGGAACCACTCGACCATGCCCCAGCGGCCGACGGCGAACACGCCGCCGGTGCGGCGCGGCTGCAGTCGCTCGGCGGCGAACACGCCGAACTGGCAGCTGAACGAGCTCGACACCAGGATGATGGTGTTGATGAGGGCGAACGGTACGTTCAGCTTCTCGGTCTCCATGGCCCACAGCTCGCTGGAGGTGGAGCGCAGGGTGAAGTACATGGCAAAGAGGCCGGCGAAGAACATCAGCTCGCTGGACAGCCACACAACGGTTCCGACGGAGACCATGTTGGGGCGGTTGAGCGCGGGATGCGGGGCGGCGCTGGGGGCTTGGGTCGCAGATGTCACAGAGTCATTATGTCCCCAAGAACATGACGATCACCAACGCGAAATGGCCCTCCGAAGTCAGTCCGCAGGCCGTGGGGACCCCCAACGCCCGGTTTTCCGCGGAAGTTCCCCGTGATGACTTTCTACAATTCGTAGATAATCTGGGACGGTGAGCGTGACTACGACCCCCGACGGGGCGCAACCGACCTGGCCGTCGATCTTCTCGTCCCTCCTGTCAAGGACCGATCTGACGACGGCGCAGAGCCGCTGGGCGATGGACACGATCATGGCGGGTGAGGCCAGCCACGCCCAGATCGCCGGGTTCCTGATCGCCCTGCGCGCCAAGGGCGAGTCGGTCGGCGAACTCGTCGGGCTGGTGCAGGCGATGCTGGGGCGCGCACACCGGATCGAGGTCGGCGGACCCACCCTTGACATCGTCGGGACGGGCGGCGACGGACTGAACACCCTGAACATCTCGACCATGGCGTCGCTCGTCGCCGTCGGCGCCGGCGCCACGGTGGTCAAGCACGGGAACCGCGGGGCGTCGTCGGCGTCCGGCGCGGCCGACGTCATCGAGGAACTGGGCGTCCGGCTCGATCTCGCGCCGTCCGACGTCGCGAGGACGGCCGAGCACGCCCGGATCACCTTCTGCTTCGCGCAGGTCTTCCACCCGTCGATGAAGCACGTCGCCGTGCCCCGACGAGAGCTCGGGGTGCCCACCGCGTTCAATTTCCTCGGACCGTTGAGCAACCCGGCGGGGGTCACGGCGCAGGCGGTCGGCTGCGCCGACGCGAGGATGGCTCCCCTGATGGCGGGCGTGCTGGCGGCACGAGGCATCCGCGCCCTCGTCTTCCGGGGCGACGACGGCCGCGACAAGCTCACCACCAGCGGGTCCTCGACGGTGTGGGAGGTCCGCGAAGGTCGGGTGCAGGCGCACCATGTGCACCCCGGGGACTTCGGGCTCGACGCCGTCCCCGTCGACGCGCTCCGCGGCACCGACGCCACGGGCAATGCCGCGGTGGTGCGCGCGGTCCTCGCCGGGAACGCGGGACCCGTGCGCGACGCCGTCGTCCTGAATGCGGCCGCGGGCCTCGTGGCGCTCGACGACACCGCCGAGGGGGCCCTCGTGGACCGGATCCGGGCCGCGATGGACAGGGCGCGCGCCTCGATCGACTCGGGTGCCGCGGCCGGCGTGCTCGAGCGCTGGGTGGGCGTCACCCGGTCCTACTGACCGCCAGACGCCTGGCGCCTCCCCGCCGGGCGTCAGCTGTCGAAGCCGAGGGAGAACGCGGCGTCCAGGTCGTGCTGCGAGTACGAGCGGAAGGCGATCTGCGTCGTCGTCGACCGGACGCCCTCGATCTTCGACAGGCGGTCGGCGATGACGTCCGCCAGGTCCTCGTGCCGGGGCACGCGGGCGATCGCGATGAGATCCCACTCGCCGGTCACCGAGTAGACCTCACTGATGCCCTCGATCTCGGAGATGGCCTGCGCGCTCTCGGGGATGCGTGCGGCGTCGGTCTGGATGAGGACGAATGCGGTGATCATGGCGTGCCTTTCGGGTTGGGACCTCGGCTCTTACGCTACCGGCCGGCGACGGCGGGAGCTGACCATGCGCGCGACGGCCCTCGGGACCACCAGGAACACGCCGAGGACGAGCAGGGTGACGACCTGGAAGCTGAGGGCCACGCCGCCTCCGGAGGCGGCGCGCAGCGCGAGTCCACCGGCGACGGTCCCGAGCCACAGGACGACGCCGGTGGGCAGGGGCGAGCCCGGTAATCGCCACGCCCGCGTCACGAGGGCTGTGAGGGCGTAGGCGAGGAGGAACGGCCAGGCCGTCTCGAGCACCCCCGCGACGGTGACGCCGTGCTCGTGGGTGCGGCGACCGGACGCCGCGAACACCAGGACGAGGAGGACGTCGGCGGCGCACCACGCGAACGGAGCGGTCGTCCACGGCCGCCGGGTGGTCGGGCGGACAGGGGTGCGGCGGGCCATGCAGCCAGCCTACTGGTTGTCGATGTCGGAGCCGTGGACTACATTCGGGCCACGTCCGGCCGTCGGCGCGCGGACATGAGCGAAGGACATCCGCGATGGGATCGATCACCCCGTGCCTCTGGTTCGACGGTAAGGCCGAAGAGGCCGCCACGCTGTACACCTCTGTGGTGAGGAACTCCCGGATCGTGAACGTCTCACGGGCGGGCCACGACGGTCCCGCGCTGACGGTCTCGTTCGAGCTCGACGGTCAGCCGTTCGTGGCCCTCAACGGCGGTCCCCAGTTCTCCTTCACGGAGGCCGTCTCCTTCCAGATCTCCTGCGCGGACCAGGCCGAGGTGGACCACTACTGGACCGCCCTGACCGAGGGCGGCGAGGAGAGCCGGTGCGGCTGGCTCAAGGACCGGTTCGGCCTGTCGTGGCAGATCATCCCCGCGGTACTGCCCGATCTGATCGGCGGCGACGACGCCGAGGGTGCTCAGCGTGCCATGACGGCCATGCTCGAGATGCGCAGACTGGACATCGCCGCCCTCGAGGCGGCCTACAGCGGCGCCTGACGGGACCGGTTCATGGGCCGGGGTGGCTCAGGGCAGAGGGCTCAGGGGAGGCGCGAAGGTCGCAGCACAGAGGCCTCGCCGGCCCTGCCGGGATCCAGCGGCACGGGACTCACGAGCACCGCAGGCCCGCGATGAAGCGTCCCGCTCCCGAGCGGACGGCACCGCAGGCCGCCCCTGCCACGCATCGCCTTGTGCGCGCCGGGGGCGAGGACCCTGTCCATCCAGGCGCAAGGGTGGGCGTGCCGCCCGCCGTGGAAGGCGACGGATGCGTCCGCGGACGTGAGGACGAAGTCCTGACCGATGAGCGGCGGGAGTTCGACCCCGCGCAGCACCACGTTGCGGCGGGCGAGCAACGGGTCGAAAGGGTCGGCGCCGAGCTCCACGGCGATGGCCTCGAGCGATTCGACGGCGAACAGCGTCACGGCGGCGTCCATGTGAGCCGCCTTGCCGAAGAACCTGTCGCCGACGATCCCCTTCCCGGCGACGACCTCCGCGCTCGCGGCGTCGGTGGTGGGCACGTCGGCTGCGCCGTCCCGCGCGCGGCCGAAGTAGGCGTGCGCTGGTGATACGAGCAGGTGCAGGATGTCGACGTCGTACCGGAACTCGTGCGTCATGGCTCCCACGCTAGTCTCCCGCCCGTCGTCCGTGGGACCACCATCGCCGGTGCTGTCGTTCGTCCTGTCGTTCGTCCTGTCGTTCGTCCTGTGGTTCGCGCCCTCGGAGAGGCAGCGGAGGGTTCAGGCGTCGCCCGGGGGCGGTTCGCGCTCCCCGTGGACGGCCCAGTAGCCCACGGACCTGGCCTTGTAGATGGCCGGGTTGTGGGAGGAGATGGTCCGGGCGTTGCGCCAGTGCCGATCGAGGGCGCGGCCGGTCGAGGTCGCCGAGGCCCCGCCGACCTCGAACAGGTGGGTGGCCGCACGCAGCGCCTGGTCCACGGCGACCAGCTGCGCCTGGCTGACGGCGATGTCCGCTGCGTCGAGCGCCACCCGCGTGGAGCCCGGCCCGTCGGAGACGCCGGCGTCGTCGGAGCCGCCCGATACGAAGGCGTCGTCCTGTTCGCCCCTGGCCCGCTCGGCCCGGAGTCGCTCGTACGCGGTGTCCAGGAGGTCCGCGGCGGCGAGCACGACGGCGTCCGCCGCGAATGCATGGCCCGCCAGTTCACCCACCACCTGCAGTACCTGAGGGTCCTCCCGCGGGAGCGGTGTCGTCGCGTTGACGTAGGACCGCGTGCGCGGCCGGACGAACGCCGCGGCGTCCCCCGCCGCAGCGCGGGCGATCCCTGCCAGCGAGGCGACGAGCACGAGCTGGAAGAAGGAGTGCACGTGGCCCGGCGCATCGGGGGAGAAGGGCCGCACGTTCCGCGGGTCCACGCGGACCTCCGTGAAGTGGGTGGTGCCGCTGCCGGTGAGCCTCTGGCCGAAGCCGTCCCAGTCGTCGATCCGCTCGACGCCGGGAGCGGTGGCCCGCACCGCGTACCCGACGCGCTCGCCGTCGTGCACGGCGCTGCCGGCGATCCAGTCCGCGTAGAGGCTGCCGGTGCTGTAGTACTTGGTGCCCGTCAGCGCCAGGGCGCCGTTCGACGGGTCCGGCGAGGTGAGGGCCGTGCGGATGTCACGCAGCGATGTGCCGGTCAGCTCGCTCGAGGCGTTGCCGACCATGGTGCCCGCTGCGACGTCGAAGAGCCAGCGGTCCCGGTGTGCCGACGACGGCTGGAGGAGCGTCCCCTCGACGTAGGCGAAGTGCCCGCGCCACAACTGCGTGAGGTTCGAGTCCGCTGCGGCCAGGTCGGTGAGCAGCGTGAAGAGCTGGCGCAGAGATACGCCCGATCCGCCGTACTCGACCGGCACACGGAGGGCGCCGAACCCGGCATCCTTGAGGGCCGCCACCTCGTCATGGGGCAGCACGCGGTCCTGCTCGCGGCGGGCCGCACCGGCGGCGATGGTGTCGAACACGGGGCGGAACCGCTCCTGGAGCGCGGTCGTCGACGGTGGGGCTCCTGACGGTCCCGACTCGTTCGCCGGGGCCCGGTGGGTGGTCGTCGTGGTCGTCGTGGTCATGATGGACTCCTAGGCGTAGGACGGGGCGGTGGCGGGTCCGGCAGCCGCGCCGGCGGTATCCGCGGCGGGCGCGAGGGGCGCGGCGTCACTGCCGAGGTGGACGCCGCCCCGGTAGCGCGCGCCCGGGTGCTGGTCGAAGAGCCGCGTGTTGCCTGCGCCGAAGAGGCGCTCGCGGAGGGTCGATTCCTCGTAGGACCGGCGGTACAGGCCGCGCCGCTGCAGTTCGGGTACGACGAGTTCGATGAAGTCCTCGGCGGTCCCGGGGGTGAGGAACTGCCGCAGGTTGAACCCGTCGAGGTCGGTGCCCTCGACCCACCGCTCGATCTCGTCGGCGACCTCCGTGGGGGTGCCGATCGCCACGAAGGGGCCGCGGTCGAACCGCGTGATGCGCTCGAGCGCCTCGCCGACGGTGGTGCCTGCCGGGTGCCGCCGGTTGCTGGGCTGTCGGTCGCGGCCGGGGCGGTCCTCGCGCGCGAGGATGTCGTCGATCACCTCGTCGGGCCGGTAGGCCGCGAGGTCGATCCCGCCGCCTCCGGCGTGCGCGAGGTAGCCCTCGGCGCTGGAGAGGCGGCGGTATTCGTCCGTTTTCCGCTGGGCGTCCTTGTGCGTCCTGCCGACGATCACCACGGCGCTCGCGAAGGCCTTGATGTGGTCCGCACCGCGGCCGTTGGCGACGGCGAGCCGGCGGAGGTCCGCCACGTTGTCGCGGTAGGCCGCGGCGTCGCGACCGCCGACGAAAACGCCCTCGGCGTGGCGGGCTGCGAAGGCCTTGCCGGCCACGGAGCTTCCGGCCTGGAACAGCACGGGCGTGCGCTGGCGCGAGGGGGCGCTCAGGTGCGGTCCGGCCACGGAGAAATGGGGGCCGCGGTGGTTAATGTAGCGGACCTTCGACGGGTCGGTGTAGACGCGCCGTTCGCGGTCCTCGATCACGGCGTCGTCGTCCCAGGACCCCTCCCACAGCTTGTAGAGGACGTCGAGGTACTCGTCCGCGATCGCGTAGCGCTGGTCGTGTTCCACCTCGTCGGCGAGCCCGAAGTTCCGAGCCGCGTTGGGGAGGTAGGACGTCACGATGTTCCAGCCGAACCGCCCCTTCGTCAGGTGGTCGAGCGTGGATGCGCGCCGCGCGAAGGCGAACGGTGGCTCGTACGTGGTGGAGAACGTGGCCGCGAAGCCCAGGTGCTCGGTCACCGCGGCCATGGCCGGGATGACCAGGAGGGGGTCGTTGCTGGGGATCTGGACGGCCTCGCGGAGCGCCGTGTCCGGGCCGCCGCGGTAGCCGTCGTACGTTCCGACGACGTCGGCGAGGAAGACGCTGTCGAACAGCCCGGCCTCGAGCAGCTTCGCCGTCTCGACCCAGAAATCGAGGTCGTTGAAGCGGTGGCGGTTGTTCTCCGGGTGCACCCAGAGACCGTGGGAGATGTGTCCCACGCAGTTCATCTCGAAGAGGTTGAAGGCGATCTGGCGTGTCATGAGGTGGGGAGGTCCTTCCGGACGGCGGGGAGTTCGGGGATGGCGTTGATGAGCTGGCGTGTGTACTCGTGCCCGGGGTGGTCGAAGACGTCGGCGACGGTCCCGTGCTCCAGGACCACGCCGTCCTTCAGGACCAGCACCTCGCGGCTGACGTGCTGGATGACGCCGAGGTCGTGCGAGATGAAGAGGTAGCTGAGCCCGAAGCGCTCCTGCAGGTCCGTCAGGAGGTCGAGGATGCGGGCCTGCACCGTGATGTCGAGGGCGGAGACGGGTTCGTCGCAGATGATGACCTCCGGCTCGGCGGCGAGCGCGCGGGCGATGGCGACGCGCTGCCGCTGCCCGCCCGAGAGTTCCAGGGGGCGGCTGTGGGCCCGGTCGGCAGGCAGGCCGACGAGGTCGAGCAGGTCGAGGACGCGTCCGGCCCGCGCGGTCCGCGGAGTGCCGGCGGCAGCGACGGCCTGCCCGATGACCTGCCGCACGGTCTTCCGCGGGTCGAACGACTGCAGCGGGTCCTGGTAGATCATCTGCACCGAGCGGCGGGCCGCGAGGTCGCGAACGGCGCTGTGCTCAGCCCAGGTGCGGCCCCGGACATGGACGGTGCCTGTGTCCGGGGCCTCGACGCCCAGCGCGATGCGCGCCACGGTGCTCTTGCCGCTGCCGGATTCGCCGACGATCCCGAGGGTCGTCCCCTTCGCCAAGGTGAAGGACACGCCGTCGACCGCCGTGCGACGGCTGCCGTCGGGACCGGCGAAGGTCTTGGTGAGCGCCTCGACCGCCAGGGCGGCCGGTGGGCTCGGCGCCTCGCGGGAAGGCCCGCGGAACGGCTCGCGGGACGGGTCGGGCGCTGCGATGTCGGGCTCCGCGCGGTCCCGTACGGTCAGCCGCCGTCCGCGCGACGACCGGGAGGGGATGGCCGCCAGGAGTCCCTGGGTGTAGGGGTGCCGGGGGTCCTGCAGGACGGCCTCGACGGTGCCCTCCTCCACGATCTCGCCGTTGCGCATCACGGCGACGCGGTCGGCGAGGCCCGCGACGACGGCGAGGTCGTGGCTGACCACGAGCATCGCCGTGCTGCCTCCCTTCAGGCCGCCGAGCAGACGGAGGACCTGTGCCGCGATGGTCGCATCGAGCGCCGTCGTCGGCTCGTCGGCGATGAGGAAACCCGGGTCCGCGGCGATCGCCGAGGCGATCAGGGCGCGCTGGCGGAGCCCGCCCGAGAGCTGGTGCGGGTACTGTCCGGCCCGCACCTCGGGATCGGGCACGCCCACGGAGGCGAGGAGCTCGACAACGCGCGCCCGCCGGGCAGCCCGGTCGAGGTCGCTGTGGAGGCGGAGGACCTCACCCACCTCGTCGCCGACCGTGCGCAGCGAGTCGAGGGAGGAGAGTGCGTCCTGCAGGATGAAGCCGGCCTCCCGGCCACGGACGCGGGCCCACTGCCGCTCGCCCCACGCTGCGGCGTCCTGGCCGTTGAAGCGCTGGGCGCGGGACCGGACGTGGGCGCCGGCACCGGTGAGACCCACGAGGGTCCTCGCGGTGACGGACTTGCCGGACCCGGACTCGCCCACGAGCGCGAGGCATTCACCCGGGCGGACGGACAGGCTGAGGTCGTGGATGACCTCCCGGTGGTGGGCGCCGCGGCCGAACCCGACGGAGAGCCCCTCGAGTTCGACGACGGGTGCCTGCGGCACGAGTGCGGCGGTGGTGGCGGCCAGGGTGGTGGAGCTCATGCGAGCCTTCCTTCGGCGCGGCGACGGAGCTCGCGCCCGATCACGGTGATGGACAGGACGGTGGCGACGAGGAACGCAGCGGGGAACGTGATCATCCAGGGCGCGTTCGAGATGAAGTTA
This sequence comes from Arthrobacter sp. TJ-238, assembly GCF_058269215.1. NCBI lineage: Bacteria > Bacillati > Actinomycetota > Actinomycetes > Micrococcales > Micrococcaceae > Arthrobacter > Arthrobacter sp. TJ-238. The sequence continues at coordinate 15,280 of NZ_JBZCNH010000003.1, forward strand.
CGGCCGGCCGAGAGCATCGCGCCCCATTCGGGGGCGGGCGGAGGGGTGCCGAGCCCGAGGAAGCTCAGCGACGCCCCGGCCCCGATCGCCGAGCCGATACCGATCGTGGCGAGGACGAGGACGGGCTTGATGACGTTCGGTACGGTGTGCGTCAAGAGGATCCGCCAGGCCGGCAGGCCCAGGGTGCGGGCGGCCTCGACGAAGCCCGACCGACGGACGAGGTGCGTCTGCGCCCGAGTGATCCGGGCGTAGTAGGCGATGCTGCCGGCACCGATCGCGAGGATCGCGTTCTCCGTGCCGCCGCCGATGATGCCGATGACCACGAGTGCGAGCAGGATCTCCGGGATGGCGAGGGTGACGTCGAGGAAGCGCATCACCGAGGCCTCCACGAGCCGCCCGTTGAGACCGGCGAGGAGGCCGATAGCGGTCCCGCCGACCACGCCGATCGCCGTCGCGCCGACCCCGATGTACAACGAGGTGGCGGCGCCGTGCACGATCCGCGTGTAGTTGTCGGCGCCGGAGTCATCCGTGCCGAACCAGGCGGCGGCGCCGGGCGCCTCGAAGCTCCTGGCGGTGTTCACGGCGTACGGGTCGGCGGGAGCGAGCAGGCCCGGGGTCAGGACCGCCGCCGCCAGCCAGAGGAGGAACGCGGAAGCCAGCAGGATCCCGGGGCGGACGCGCCACCGGCGTCGCCGTGGCCCGGGGGTCCCGACCCGTGCTGATTCAAGTACGGGGAGTGCGGCCGGCGGGGCGACGGCGGGCGGGACGGTGCGTGAGGCGATGCTCATGCGGTCACCACTTTCGGGTCGATGAGCGTGTAGAGGAGGTCGATCACGAGGTTCACCACGACGTAGACCGCGGCGGACAGCAGCACGATCCCGAGGATGACCGGCAGGTCCTTGTTGTAGACCGAGGCCAGGGTCAGCGACCCGATGCCCTGCCTGCTGAAGAGGGTCTCGACGACCACGGACCCGCCGAGCAGCGCGGCCACGACGAAACCTGACATGGTCATGACCGGGATGGCCGCGTGCCGGAGTGCGTGCCGGATCCGGACCGGGAGGTCGCGCATGCCGCGGGAGCGGGCCGTCAGGATGAACGGCTGTTCCAGGACGTCCTCGAGTTCGTTCCGCAGCACCTGGGAGAGGGTCCCGAAGACTGCGAGGGCGAGGGTGAGGGCCGGGAGGACCAGCGCGGCCGGTCCCTGGTTCCCGCCGATGGGGAACCAGCGCAGCGTGAACGAGAAGACGATCAGCAGCGCGAACCCGATGATGAACGTCGGCGTCGCGGCGAAGACCACCTCGATGCCGGAGACGATCGACCGGATCCAGGAGGCGCGCTGCGCGGACAGGATCGCCACGACGAATGTCAGGGGCAGCGCGACGGCGACGGCGGACGCCGCGAGTGCCGCCGTCGCGCCGATCTGCTGCCCGATCGCCACCGAGACGGGCAGGCGCAGCCTGTAGGACTGCCCGAGGTCGCCCTGCACCAGGTTGCCGAGGTAGCTGCCGTACTGCACGAGGAGGGGCTGGTCGAGGAGGTAATCGGCGCGGACCTGCGCCAGCGTCTCCTCCGTGGGCCGTGCGTCGGGCCCGCCGAGGATCAGCAGCGCGGTGTCGCCCGGGATCAGGTAGACGGCGAGGAACGTCAGCGTCGCGGCTCCCCAGAGGACGCCGATCCCGATTGCGAGTCGCGTGAGGACGCGGCGGAGCACGGTCACCTACTCGGCCTTCCAGGCGTAGGTGAGGACGGGCACCGGGTGGGAGGTGTCCACCGCGACGTCGTGCAGGGTGTTCGCGTACGCGAACTGGCTCGGGTTCTCGTAGAGCGGTACGCCGGGCACGATCTCGAGCAGCCGGTGCTGCGCCTTCGAGTACGCTTCTTCGGCCACAGGCCCGTCGTCGGCCTCGCGGGCCGTGGAGAGCAGGGCGTCGAGCTGGGGGTCGTCGACGTAGGACGAGTTCTGGCCGATCCGCTCACCCGTGATCTCGGAGGAGTGGTAGCGGATGAACAGGACGTCGGTGGTGTTGGTGTGCCAGACGCCGGCCAGGGCGTCGTAGTCGCCGGCGTAACGGAGTTCCGTCAGTTGTGCCTGAGGAAGCTGGATGATCCGCAGGTCGAAGCCCACCTTGCGGGCCTCTCCCTGCAGCTGCACGAGCAGTGGGCTCGGCGTGGAACTCTCCACCGTGGGGACCTCGACCGTCAGCCTGCTCCCGTCCTTCGTGCGGAAGCCCTCGCCGTCACGCCCGGTCCACCCGGCGTCGTCGAGCAGCTGGTTCGCGCGCTCGGGGTCATACGTGAGGACCCCCTCGACAGTCGGGTCGTAGTACCTGCTCTCCCTGGACAGGAAGCCGTCGATCGGCGTGTAGGTGCCGAAGCCGAGGCTCTCCGTGACGGCCTTCGTGTCCACTGCGGCGGCGAACGCCTGCCGCACCGCGAGGTCGTCGAACGGTGCACGATTCAGGTTGAAATTGAGGACGTAGGGGTTGCCGGTCCGGGCGAGGTTCTCGTACGTGAAGTTCGGGTCGGCCTGCACGGCCGAGGCGTTCTGCGGCGCGAGGTTCTCCGTCAGGTCGTACTGGCCCGAGACGAGGGACTGGTGGCGGATGACGGGTTCGCTGACGAGGGTGACCTCGACGCCGTCGAGGTACGCGGCACCGTCACCGTCCAGCCACTCGGGCGCCCAGGCGTAGCCCTCCCGCTTCGTGTAGCTGATGCTCTGGCCGGGGCGGTAGTCGGCGACGGTGAAGGGCCCTGTGCCGATCGGCTTCTGGCACAGCGTCTCGGGCGCCTCGGTGATGGCCTTGCCGGAGTTCATGCCGAGCCAGGACTGGGCGAGGGTGTAGAGGAAGGGGGTGTAGGGGTAGGCGAGGTGGGCCTCGAAGGTGTATTCGTCGAGCACCGTGCCGTCGACGTACGGGGCGATGTACGCGGCAGCGAGGGGTGACTTCGTGGCGGGGTCCCTCATGTGCTCGAAGTTCTGCCCGAGGACCTCCGCGTTCCAGGGCGAGCCGTCGCTGAACGTGACCCCCTGCTTGAGGCGGAACGTGTACGTCCTGCCGTCCTCCGAAACATCCCAGGACTCGGCGAGGTACGGCGCGATGTCCCCGTTCTCGTCGAGGGTCACCACGTTGTCGTAGATCAGGCGGCCGAGGAACTGCTGCTGCGTGGCGGAGATGCCGTGGCCGTCGAGGCAGCCCGGCTCGGCCGAGATGGACACGTCCAGGACGCCGCCGGAGACCGGCTCGCCACCGGTGACGGCGGACGAATTCGCCGGACCGGCGCAGCCGGCCAGGAGGACGAGGAGGCCCACCGCGGCCAGGACCGTGGCGTTCCCGGAGCGGTTTCGATTTCGGGCAGGACGAATTAAGGGTGCGTTCATGGGAAATTCCTCAAGAGTCGTTCCGGCGCAGCGCGGAGCATATTGCGTCCGGAAGGAGAATGAAAAGGAGAGTGAAGGGAAAAGACGCACCGAGGGCGCCGGGATCCTGCTAGGGGAGGGCGGTACAGCTCACGATGAGTGCCTTTCGAAGTGCTCTTGCCCGCACCGGACCGGCACTGTGTGCCGAGGAGAAGGCCGCTTCGTCATCCGAACCACCCAGGAACATGGGGTTGGCGCGCGATCCAGTCGGAGCTTTACGATCGCGTCTCTTGAAGCTGGAACCAACTATAGGCAGATGCCCGGGGCGTCCGACCAATAAAAAGAAATATGACACGGCGCGAATTGCCGTGGAGTGGACGGAATGTCCTGCGGTGCATTTCAGCGAAGGGTGACGGTGCCGTCGTCGAGGATGCGCCACCCGGGATTATGGGCGATCTCCCACACGATTCCGTTCGGATCGCGCACGAGCCCGCGGAAGATGCCGCCGAAGACGCTCTCCTGCGGCTCCTGGACAGGGGTGCCGCCGGCGCGCATCATGGCAGCGACGGCGGCGCGGACCTCTTCCGGGCCGTCGACATTGTGGGACAGCACTATGCCCGACGGTACCGGTGTGGCGTCGAGCCCGAGGTCCTGGGCGAACTTACCGGCGAGGAACAGCCCGAGGAGCACTCCCGGAGCCACTTGGTAGAAGATCACCTCGTCGGGCACATCGAGAGTCGGCGTCCACCCGAGCCCTTCGCTGTAGAAGGTCCGCGCGGCGTCGAGGTCCCGCGCGGCGACGGTGACGAAGTGGAGGCGTGCGTCCATGGAGAGAGCGTACGGGTTCCGACCCTCGCGGAAGCGTTCCCGATCCCGGTGGAACCGGGAACGCTTCGGTCGGGACGGGTGTCAGTGGCTCAGAGGAAGAGGGTGCGTCTCCCTGTACCGCTGGATGTGGAGGGCGAGCTTCCGCTCCGCTTCACGGCGACGCTCGCACTGGCGTTTGAGGTCGGACTCGGACAGCGCGGGTGCGCCGCGCTGGATGCGTTCCCCTGAGGGGGGAGCGGTGGCAGGCAGACTCACGGGTCGGGGCTCCGACTGTTCTGTGGTCATGGCGGTCTCCTTCGGTGGGAAGGGCGCGCGACGAATGGTCCGACGGTGGGTGGTCGACGCGCGCCTTCGTCGACCCAGGGCTCGTGTCGGTCCTCGAGTTCCGCAATTGTGCACCTGATCGGCGCATCCCTCTAGGGTCTTTCGGCCCCACCGCGCAGCGGAAGGGGGTCGTCGGCCGGCAGAGACCTGCTGACGTCCGACCTGGCGAGGATATACAGTGCCCTATGCGCGCTGAGCCTGTTGTGGAGATCGAGCGGAAGTTCGACGTCGAGGATGACACCCCGCCTCCCGCACTCGAGGACGTCCCCGGGGTCGGAGGTGTGGATGCGCCCGTCGAGTTCCACCTCGAGGCCGAGTACTTCGATACGGAGGACCTGAGGCTGGCGTCCCAGCGGATCACCCTGCGACGCCGGACCGGCGGCGAGGACGCCGGTTGGCACCTGAAGCTGCCGGCCGGTGCCGACGAGCGCCACGAACACCATGCGCCACTGGGCAGGACCTCGGTGGTGCCGAAGCCGCTCCTGAAGCTGATCCGGGTGCACACGAGGGACAGTGCGCTGGTGCCGGTCGCCCGGCTGGACACGCGGCGCGTCGTGCACCGCCTGCGCGGTCAGGACGGGGTCCTCGCCGAGTTCATGGACGACCGCGTGCAAGCAGAGGCGCTCCACCCCGAGCCGTCCAGCCTGCGCTGGCGGGAATGGGAGATCGAGCTGGTCGGCGGCTCCAGGGACGTGCTGGACGCGGTGACGGAGATCATCGCCGCCGCAGGCGTCCGTCCCGCAGCTCACCGATCGAAACTGGAGCGCGCCCTCGTCACCGGCTTCCCCGCAGACGCGGCGAGGGTGACGGAGCCCTCGGCGGAGGGCCCGGCAGGCGATGTCCTCCTCGCCTACCTGCGCGAGCAGGTGGCCGCGCTCAAGCAGCAGGACCCGCAGGTCCGGATCGACGGGTCCGACGCCATCCACAGGATGAGGGTCGCCATCCGGCGCATCAGGTCGGTCCTCGCGACCTACCGGACCCTGCTCGACGACGTCGAGGGCATAGGGCGCCTGCGGGGAGAGCTCAGGTGGCTCGCCGGGGTGCTCGGCACAGCGCGGGACGCGCAGGTGATACACGCACGGCTCCAGCAGATGCTCGCCGACGAACCTCCCGAACTCCTGCTCGGCCCGGTGCAGCGCAGGCTCGAGATCGAACTCGGAGGGGACTACCGGAAATTCCACACCCGGGCCGTCAAGTCGCTGGACGGGGAGCGGTACTTCCGCCTCCTGGACTCACTCGACGCCCTCGTGACTGCGCCCGCGCTGACGCCCCGCGCAGCACACCCCGCCGGTCAGGTGGTCCCGGGCCTGATCAACCGGGACCTGAAGCGCCTGCGCAGAGCGGTGCATGACGCGAGGAACCACCGCGCGGGGATCGGTGACCACCCTGCGCTGCACGAGGCGCGGAAGGACGCCAAGCGGTTGCGATACGCAGCGGAGGCCGCCTCGCCTATCGGCCGCAAGAAAGTCGCCCGCATCGCGGAGGCCGCGCAGGTCCTGCAGAAAGTCCTCGGCGAGCACCAGGACAGCCTGGTGACCCGCGACCTGCTGCGACGGATCGGCAGCAAGGCCTTCCAGGAGGGTGAGAACGGTTTCACCTACGGCCGGCTGCACGGCCTGGAACAGGCGGCGGCGCTCGACGCCGAAGCCCGCTTTCGCCATGAATGGAAGTACATCCCCTCGCCACTGCGGAAGAAGTAGCCCTGGAAGGACCGGGCGGTGCCGGCGTCCTCGTGGGACCACGGGCGTCGCCTGACCCGCGTCTTCGCCCTCACCAGGCGTGGGTCAGCTCATGACGGGTCGGAGGCCCTCCGGACGACGAGGACCGGGCAGTGTGCGTGGGCCACGCAGGCGCTGCTGACGGACCCGAGCAGCAACCCTCTGAACGTGCCGTGGCCACGCCCGCCGATGACGAGGAGGGCCGCATCATGGGACACCCGCACGAGGGTCTTCACGGGGTGCCCAAACACCACCGCCTTTTCCAGTCCTGGCGGGGGATTCTCCCCGAACGCGGCCGTGACGGCCTCGTCCAGCTGCTTACGGGCGACGTCCGTGTACTCGCTGCGGCCGAGCGGAATGTACGCGGGGTACTCGGCGGGATCGTCCCACGCAGCGACGGCACGGATGCTCGCGTCGAAGACGGGCGCCAGTTTCTCGGCGTAGCGCAGCGCCGCGATGGACGGTTCCGACCCGTCCACGCCGACGACGATGTGGGCTGCGGGGGTGGGACTCATGGCGCTTCTCCCTCTGGTGGCGGAAACATGAACCTGCTGTGAGCACCCTTCAGGGAATCCGTCCGATGACCTAGGGTCTTTCGGCCCTACTTCCGCTCCTGTCGGGGGCGGACGGCCGTGCGTCAGCCGAGGGTTGCGAGGGCCTGGCGGATGCTGTCGACGGTGATGTCCGTGCCCGCGTCGACGTCCTTCACTTCGCCGTCGATCTGGTAGGGGAGTGGCTTGAGCGTCGAGAAGCGGTACTGGGAGTAGCTGGGCTGGTCGCCGAGTCCCTTCGTGGAGGCGCGCAGGGCGGTCAGGAGGATCTTCCATTTGGCCATGTGGGGGAAGGTGATGACCTCGAACTTGCCGTCGGAGGGATGATCGTCGGCCTCGCTGAGGGTGGCGTACTTCGCCATCTGGGAGATGTTCGCGAACACGAGGCTGTCGAATTTCCGGCGCCTGCCGTCGCTCTGCCGGATCTCGAAGGGCTTGAACTTGCGGAAGGTCCGGACGACGGAGAACATCTCCTTCATGGCGCCCTTGCTGCCCTTCTCGAGGTCGATCGCCATGATCGGGGTCAGACCGAAACCGATGTAGGAGTGCGCGTACACCGGCTCCGCGGCGGGCACGGCGTCCGTCCCGGCGATGCTGATCCGGAGCAGGTCGATCCTTCGCACCTGCCCCTCCACGATTGCCTCACCGAGCGGCTTGCGACCCGTGACGCGGCTGTGGTCGTTCGCGTTGCCGGCCGCCAGGACGGCGCAGACGACGTCGTCCGCGCCGCTGGCCATCACACCGTTGACCACCTCGTTGTACCCGCCGTCACCGCTGACCGAGACGACCAGGGCGTTTCCCGATGATGCGGCTTGGCGGGCGAGGTCGATCGCATGACCGGCGTGCTCGGTCGGGGTGAGCCTCATCTCGGTGTCCGGCAGGGCGGGCACCAGTTCATCCCGGAGCTCCTCGGCCAGTTTCGGCGCATCGCCGGTGCTGTTCGGGTTGAAGATGATCGTGATCGTGTCGAACCTGCGCGGCGATTCCATGGTGTCTACCTTCGGTGATGACTCTCGTATGAAGCGGCAGCTCCCAGCATAAGTAAGCGGGCTTATTATAAGAAGTCACAGGCCGCCACGAGTGCCCGTTCGGGCGTCGACGGCCGGCAACCCCTCCAGTAAGAGCAGGCGTATCGGGGTCGGGCGGTTGCGGGTCCGGCTCGTCCAGCCCATGATTGTTGCGTGCCTCGCTGCCGGATCGCGCCGATCGGTCTCAGATCATTGATCGATCTCAGATCATTGATTCACGATGGCCACGCAGGCCGGTATCAGTCCGGTTCACCTTTGTGGGGTGGTGGCGTGAGGAATCCGCTGGCGGAGGATCGCACCTATGACGAATGTTCCAGCCCCGGCTGACGGTGGTGGGTGGCAGGGTCTACGAAACACTGTTTTCGGTCACCCCGAGTTGCGGGATGTCCAGCGGATGACGGAACGTCTTTTCTTGTTCGACGGAGGACGCGCGAAACTTGCGGCGTTCTGGGTTCTCATCCTCCTGGCAGCTGTGATTGCTTCCGCAGGTGTTGTCGCTGATTCGACGGCTACGGTCATCGGGGCGATGATCGTCGCTCCGTTGATGACTCCGATTCTTGGCACGGCGTTGGCAATCGTCCTGGTTGAACACCGAGCGTTGCTACTCAATCTGGCGCTCGTTGCGGCGGGGGGCGTAGCCGTCGTAACTGTCGGGTTTCTTATCGGGCTGACAACTCCGTTCGACGTAGTCGCTGCGACTAATAGCCAGGTCTCAGGCCGGGTGAGTCCCCGCCTGGTCGACTTGCTTGCGGCTCTTGCCACGGGCTTGGTGGGCGCATACGCACTCATCCGGTCGGACGTATCCGACACCGTACCGGGGGTTGCTATCGCCATATCCTTGGTGCCGCCGCTAGCCGTTGTCGGCTTGACTCTCGAATCCGGGGCGGCTGATCAATCGGTCGGCGCCCTGCTGCTCTTCGGGACCAACGTCACCGCGATTCTTGTCACCGGGATGGCCGTGATGCTTGTCGCGGGTATCAGGAAGGCTGCCTTCGGGGCATCCGCGATGAACGCGATGCCGAGCAGCAGGGCATTACTGGTCCTAGCGGCGGTGCTCGTGGTGATCGCGGTTCCACTTAGCCTGGGCAGCGCTCACCTGGTGAGAGAAAACGCCCTTATCGGGCAGGCCGACATAGTGGTTCAACAGTGGGAGGAACGATACGACTGGCGCACTGTCGACATCGCCTATCGTCAGGGAAAGCTTGTCATTGTGCTGCTGGGACGGACACCTGCCATACCTGCCCAGATTGAGGAAGAGCTCGACTCCTCAGGTTTCGGGAACGTTCCGGTCGAAGTTCTGCTGGTAGGCGGAGATGACACCATTGTGCAGCCCTGATGTCTATTCTTTCGATGCGTGATGCCGGTTGTGGAAGACCAGCCAGTTGCCAATAGCACTGAGGATCGATATGAAAGTGGCGGCGAGGAGGGTACCCAGAGGGCCGCCGACCTGTAACCAGTCGCTGAGGCCCGCGCTGATGCCAAGTAGCGCACCGTTGACGACCAGCGCGAACAGCCCGAAAGTAATGGCAGTGATTGGAAGGGATACCAGCTGAAGTAATGGCCCGAGAACCGCGTTGACCAATCCGAATACTGCTGAGGCAAGGACCAGCCCTCACACGCCACCAGATATCTCGACGTCCGGGAAGAGTTGCGCCGTGATTGCCAGTACAACAGCGATGACCAACCAATTCAGTGCTATCCGCTTGAGAAGCTTCATCTCGCCATTCTTTCCTTGATCAGCGCAAGGACTCCGCGAACATCTGATTCTTGATGTCGGCGAAGCGTGCGTGCCGGCCTTGCCATGGAGTATTGACCCGGCGAACTCAGTACAGACCGATGTAGGTTGAGCCGTATTCACCCTTCGCGGGTGAACTCGACAGGATCGGGGGGATGGCCGAGTCCTGCAGCCTGATACCCCCGAAACCACTGACGCATCCGCTCGTAAGCCATCCGGCGGGGTTGTGGGGCGGACAGGACCACATCGTGCATGGCGTCCTTGACTCGGATGACTGTCACGTACTCGCCGAGCGACAGCGCCCGGTGAGCGACCACATCGACGTTCAGGGCGATGTCCGACGACGCGACGTCATCGGACCAGACGGGCTGTAGGTAGCTTTTGTCCGACAGCATCACCAGCGTGGGCAGCTCCAGTTCTAGGCCCTCTTCGACTGTGGCCTGTCCTTGCATCACGGCGTAGAGAAACGCGACGGTGACGGGAAACCCCTGGCGCGGCCTCCACTCCTCGTTGTAAGGAAGACGGCCATCGAAGGCATCTGCCACAGCTCGAGCGTAGTAGCCGCGGTCCACAGGAGGCAGGGGGGCCAGGGGATGGCGTCGAGCTTCGAATCCCAGCAGCGGAGAAATCAGTCGTCGGGCCGCACCGGTGGCCTGGAACTCCAGCCATGGGCTGTTCAGAATCAGGGCGGACGCCGTTCCAGGGTGACGTGCGGCCCAAAGACTGACCGTCAGCCCGCCGGTGGAGTGGCCCATGAGGATCAGTGGCAGTCCGTCGTGGTCCTCTGCGATCCGGGTCAGTGCAGCCTGCAGGTCTTCGTCGTACTCCGTGAGGTCGGTCACGAACCCCGGGACGAGCCCCGGCCGCAGGCTCCGACCGTAGTTGTGCAAGTCGAGAGCGTAGAAGGATGCCCCTCTGTCATGCCAGAAGCGAGCGAGGTCGGCTTGGAAGAAGTAGTCGGACCAACCGTGCACATACAGCACCACGCAGGATCGGCGGCGAAACGAGTTGAGGCTGAAGTGGGGGCGATACCTGACAAGCGTCGCGACGGCGCCCGAGGGAAGATGCAGGGTGCACTGTTCGAAGTGTCTCCCGAGAACGTCGGGCCGCCATGGATCAGGCATGACCGGGCCCAGACATGGTGCTACTGGAGCCGTCGTGCAGGGACGACGACCCGGTTGATGATGAGCAGGAAGGCAGCGGCGACAGGGATACAAACGAGCGCTCCTGGTAGGCCCAGCAACGTACCACCCGCGGTAGCTGCGATCACGACCAACGCTCCAGGCACCTGCACAGCTTTGCTCATGACGCGCGGAGTGAGGACGTACGCCTCGACCTGCATGTAAACGAGCATGCCCGCCAGCACGATAATCGCAGCCGACAATGACGTCAGCAATGCGATGAGTGTCATGAAGACTGTGGTCAGGATTGTCCCGATAAGTGGAATGAGGGTGATGAAGAAGGCGGCGACGGAGATCAATAGTGCATAGTCCACGCCCGTGACGGTCAGCAGAATCAGGCTGTAGGTAGCATTCAGGAAAGCCAGAACCACCATTCCGCTAAGATATTTACCCACGGAGTCGGCGATTCTTTCACTCAGGGAGGTCACGGTGCGGCGGCTGGATGCCCGCACGAGCGCATAGAATCCCTTCTTGATGCGGGGGAGCCCAGCAAGAAAGTAGAGCGTCAAGATCGCGATGAAGATGACGGACGTGATGAATCCCGCGACGCCGGCGCCCAGCCCGATCAGGCCGTTCGCCACTCCGGTCAGCACCTCGGGTGTAAAGACCGCCGAATCCAAGGTAACGAATGCGTCCTGAGCGGCGCGCCCGCTCATGTGGTCCACTCGAACGAACCAGTGCTGCGAGGCCACCCCTTGGATGGCATCGGGAAGAGCCGAGACGAACGACGAAGCTTGGCTCGCGAGGAATGGAACTAGAAGCCAAAGGGATCCGGCCACCATGACGGCTACCGTGATGCCGACGAGCGCAAACGCACGGGATCGAGCAAGGACTTGCCGGCCGAGTGCCCGGACCAACGGATTGAGCCCGAGCGCGAGGAACAACGCGGCTTCGACGGAGAGCACGACCGGCCTCAAGGACACTAACGCTGCAGCAAGCAGGAGAGCTGTCAGGACTCCCAGGGCTATACGGAATCCGGCACTGAAGAACGAGCTCCTGAACGCGTTCGCTGGATCATGGTGTCCGGGCACCTGCAGTGGGGGACCGGTCACGGATGAGCCTCGGCAGCTTGGTCCTCCCACATCGCAGATGCTGCCGATCCTGAAGACCAGCCATGCCGAATCGGCCCCTGAGCGTGCCTCATGGCCATCGATGCATGATTCTGAACCGGGATGACTGACGGGCAGTCCGATATGCGGTGACCCGGAGCGCAGACGGCATCTCCGAAGCTATGGTCGAGAGCTTGATCACCATTGGCTGTGGCCTCCCATGAGTCGGAATGATCCTAGAGTGCTACGAATACAACAGTGGCGCGGGGGCATGCCTGACCAATGATCACCCTCAGCGGGTGAACGGGTCCGAGCGTCATGGTTCTACTCCGGCGGTTGAAAGGACCGGCGTCCGGTCGCAAGGGCTCTGCTGCGCATTCCAAGCCCACATGCCGCTGCCGCGCCATCCGAACGAGTATCTTCGTTCCGGGATTGAGGCCGCTCGCGAGGAGAGGAGCACTGGCTTACCTCAAGGGGCGGCTCCCAATTTTGCGCAGTTGGCTAGGCACCGTCGAGGTATCGAGGAAGCCCAGTGTGACAGCAGCGGTGATCGCATCGCGGCGGGTTCTGACTCCAAGTTTTCGATAGATGCCCTTGAGATGGGTTTTCACCGTATTCGTCGAAATCTGCAGGTCGCGCGCCATCTCCTCGGCTGTCGCGAATGTCGGTAGGAAAGTCAGCAGTTCTACCTCACGGGGAGTGAGCGACGGCCCCCCGGCAGCAGGTTCGTCCTTCGGCAGATCCGCGATCGAATTCAAGGCAGCCTGGTGGGCGGGGTAGAAGTGCCGGTCCCGCTTCAACGCCGCGCAGGTCTCCGCGCCCGCAAATTTGAAGGCGCGCAATGTTCCTTGATCTGTGGCAAATTGTAACGCCTTCTCGAAGGCATCTCTGGCTTTGAAGGGCCTGTCTTCGATCATTTCAACGCGACCGAGGAGTGCGAAAGCGGTCATCGCGCCGACGATACTCTGACTATGCACAAAATCGCGTGTCACGGTTGTCAGCAGGCGCCGCGCCCGAGACAGCTGCCCGGAGGTCATCAGCTCCCATGCAGATATGGTGACCAACTCACCGCTCATACCCTGATGTTTTCGCATTCCCGCCTGCAGCCGGACGAGATCCCTTGCTCGTCGCAGAGAGAGCATCATTTCGGTTACCTGCAGGGAACAGAGCGCGATGTCTTGTGGCGCAGCACCGTGTTCCAGGTCGAAGCACACCTTGTCGAGGAGGTCATCCGCTACGGAAGCCCGTTCCTCACATGCCGGGAAAGCGAGGATCGACGACAGTTTGGAGGCGGAATACTCGACGATCGGCGCCGCCGACTGGGCTCTGAAGACGAAGGCATTGTGATGCCGGGCGGCCGCGTCGTCGAGGCGGTGATAAGAACACCAGGCTGCGATGAGGCGAGCCGGTCGTAGGCGTTGATGGTAACGCATGCCATGTTGGTCCCCGAGATCGATCGCTGCCTGAGCGTGCTCTGCGCCGTCAAGAAAATTCTCCCGCATCAAACTAAGAGCGCCACGGGCGATGTGCGCGTCTATGAGGCCTTCGGGATTTTCGCGGACCGCGGCGATCTCCAAATTGTGTTCTGAGACCGCCTCCGCTTCATCCACCCGTGAATCGGCGAGCAGTGCTGAAGCCCGAATGCTTGAGATGAAGAGAGCGGAATCAGGATGCAGTCTTTCTGCCTCGAGGTGATGTAATTCCTTCAAGGCATCGGCAAAACGTCCCCGGGCTACCATGAGCTGAGCCGTCAGGCCCGACTGTATAGCTGTGAAAGCCGGGGTCAGCCGCGCCGGGCTGGAGGCGGGTGTACGATTTTCGAGCCAATGATTCGCTGGCCCGATATCGCCTTTGCTGAAAGCTATGAAGCTTGCCAGTAGTGGGATTTCGTTTATGCGTGTACCGTCCATCTCGTTTATCGCGTCGAGTAATTGTTCGCCGTCATTGTGCCAGAGCAGATGAATGCCGGACGTCGACAGGATCTGCTTCAACAGATCGTCATCATGGGCCCTGCTTGCGTGTCGTAGAGCTTCCAGATGCCGCCCTTGTGCGGACCTGCGCTTCGATGCGCGCGCATAGACTGAATCGTCGACCAATTCACCGGCGCCCTGAGCGACATTCCGAAGGTACCTGCTCATCAACCGATGCAGGCGGAACGCCGTTGGACTTTCGGCACACCCTGTCGGCGCTATCATCCCGGTCGTCTGCCGGGTTCGCAGGAGCGTTTGAGTTCCGGTCGCGCTGCCCGTGATGGCTTCCAGATCGTCGACCGTAAAGGGTTCGATAAGTGCCATGATGTGTAGTGCTCGGCGCTCGGCGGCCGGGTACGAGGAGAATAGTGGACCGCAAAGAGCTTTGAGCAGCTCGGGGCAGTCGTAGCTGGCGGCTGCATCGGCCGAGCTGCGGACTGCTCGTTTGGCGAGCATGACAGCTGCCGCCCAGCCCTCCGTGACTCCGAGGAGCGCGTCGACGTCGCAGGAGGTGTGCGGAAAGAGAGTGAGAATTTCCTTCCTGGACATGACAAGATCGTCCTGGCTGATTCGGCCCAGAGTGCCCTCCAATTCAGCTGTATAAAGCGTGTCCACTGCTGGGACGGATCGTCCCGCTAGGAGTGTCACCATATTTGCCGGGGAGCGCTTGAGGAAGTAATCCAGTTCGGAGAGCAAAGTGGCATTTGTCAGGCACTCGCAGTTATCGATGATGAGGGTTAGTTGCAGGTCAGCCGGGCACTGGTGATCGATGATGCTGTCGATGTGGTCTGTGTGCGTCTGGGGACCGCTGGGGAGTCCGGTAGGGGCGTCTGGCGTCCGGTTTTGAGCGAACGCAAGGGAAGCATCCAGAAGGTTCCAGAAGCGCGTCGAGCAGTTGTCCGCCGGATCCAGGGTGATCCATGCGATCGGAGCGTGGCGGTCTGGTTTGTGGTGTGCCCATTGAGTCAGTAGAGCCGTCTTTCCGTAGCCTCTGGCCGCGGCCAGGGTGATGACATCGGAGCCGGTGTCGATCATCGCATCCAGTTTGTCCAGCAGACGCTTGCGGACTGTGTATCCGCTGGAAAGACCAGGGATCAGGTGGAAAGACCAGGGATCAGGATCTTGCTCTGTGTCGCGCTAGTCATGCCGGTTAGTGCAGCATGTCGGCTGCGCGTAGTCCAGCAGGTCGGCTGCGCGGATGGTGCTGTTTTTGCGGGTTGACGCCGCGAAACAGGTGTGTCCGACGTCGCTCTCGCTGATCCCGGACACGCAGCGATGGACGATCGGCCCTGTCATCTGTGACTTACTCCTGCGTAAAGGCACCGCGCAGGGCTTCCTCACCTTCGTGGCTGAGGTTCGTCTCGAGTAGCTCCATATGGGTTCCTTGAAACGCCTCGGCGACTCGGTCCGTGACTGCTCCGGATGTCATGACGAACAGGGCAGAAGTTCCGGGTACCACCTTGTCGCGGATTCTCTTGATGAAGGAATCGTCGATGCCGACGTCGGTAAGGGCTCCGGTGAGCGAGCCGACGGCAGCACCTACCGCAGCGCCCAGCAGCGGAACGAAAAAGATGATGCCGAACAGCAGACCCCAGAACGACCCTCCGAGCCCCCCTACGCCGGCCATGTTAGTGAGCTGTTTCGTCTTCGGCTTCTTGGCATCGGGCGCCCAATAGACTACGGCCGCGTCGTGCACCCTGATGAGTTCCTTGCTTTGCAGGTCCAGGAGCACGCGTTCGGCCTTTTCTGCGCCATCGACGTCACTGAACTTCCATACAGATAGAGTAGACATCAGCGTTCTTTCTTATAGAAACGATCGGGCGGGTTCGCCCTTCAGCCACCTTTCCCCTTTGTGCATGCCGGCGTATCACCCGCCAGGGGTGATCAGCACTCTGCCGTCACCCGGGCGCATAGAACGCCGACGCCCATCTGTTGCGTGAGTCGTCACCACCGACCAGCACACAGATGACCAGAAGAGTCATCGGCACTGCCAGCACCGCCCCAACCGGTCCCAGTATCCACGTCCACAGGACCAGGGAAAGGAACGACGCCGTGCCGCTGAGCCCGACGGCGCTCCCGGCCACGCGCGGCTGTATGACGGTCTGGACGAGAACGTTCAGAACCGAGTAAGCGGCAACGACGGCGATGAGTCGGGCCGGTCCGCCCTCGAGGAGCGCCAACAGCGCAGGAGGGATAAGGCCGATGACAAATCCCACGTTGGGTATGAAGTTGGTGATGAAGGCGAGTAGTCCCCAGAGCCAGGGCAAGGGAATCCCCAGTAGGTACAGCACACCGACGTCCAAAACCGCGACGATCGCACCGAAGACAGTAGACACAAAAAGGTACTTCCGGGTCCCGTGCACGAATCGCTGCATCGCGGACGAAAGCTGGGCGTACTCCCCGCCGATGCCTCGAAATTTCCGAGCGAAACTGCCTAGATCCAGTCCCATGAATAAGAGGAGTGAGATCAAGAACACGAGGTTCGATAGTAGCGATGCGGCACTGCTGATGACCTGCACCACGGCCGCGGTGATTTGTTCGAACCCGAAGGTGCGTTGCATCCAATCGACCGCGTCTGTCGTCAACCCTCCTCTTCTCAGCACTTCTGCAACATCGGTCCGCGTAGTTGCGAAAGCGCTTTCGTACTGAGGGAGTATCTCGGCAAGGCGCGTCACCATGAGATAGAACACCCAACCGAGACCGGCCAGGACAACGAACACGACAGTCAAAATCGCGCCTGTCGCCAACCATCCTGGTACTCCACGGGAAACCAGCATCTCCCTCAGCGGGGAGACGGCGATCGAGACAACCAGTGCAAGCAGCACTGGGGCGAGTACATCCGACGCCGCGCGGATGCCTGCCAGTACAACGACGGCGGAGGCCAGCGATATCAAGATAGCGGTTGGGCGTGGTGACGACGCTGACGATCCTGAGACGGGCATGGCCATACCTTCTCAGCCCGGTTGGGTAGGGCAGATCACCCCACGGGTGTGAGGTTTGCCGGCATCAGACACTTGATGATCTTCATAGGCGACAAGTTGGTGGAAGGAACAATCATGAAGGTAGGCCCTGTGGAGGTGATCGTGTGTGCCTTTCCCAAGCACACTGTCAGCAACCTGGTGACAGAAGCGTTGAGCGAGGCGGTTCAAGCTGGGGCGGTGGCGCTTATCGACCTCGTCCTCATCGAGCGAGGAGCGGATGGTGCTCTGACCATCATCGACTTGGATGATGACCTTCCGCCGGTGTGGGCCGACATGATCATCGATCCGCGTCCAATGACGTTGTTCAGCGATGACGATCTGGCTCTCGCCTCCCGAGCTATCCGGAACGAGGAACTGGCGGTGGTGGCGGCGGTGGAGCACCGGTGGGCTCGTCGACTGTCCGAAGAAATCCGAAACGCCGGCGGACTCACTTCCCTGCATGTGCGTGTCCCGCACGACGAAGTGGTCAAGGCCTTTGAAGCCGACGGCGTCGCAGCCAGCTAGCCCAGCCTCCCTGGAAGGAAGCCCATCCGATGACATACACCCGCCGGGGCCGGCCAGGTCTGCTGGGAAGCATCTCGAAAACGGGAGTCATAACCGGTACAACACGGATGACGATCCACGCAGTCAGCGTCAGAACGAAGACCGACGACTTGAGATGCCTGAACAACCAGTCCCTGAAATCGGACCAGCTCCTGGAAAGTCTGAATCGTGTCGCAGCGATGCGCGCCCAGGGACTTCTGACCGCCGATGAATTCAGCACGGCCAAATCCAGGCTGCTGGCGGCTCCTTCGCAAGAAGGTTCGGTGCAGGGCCCCGATCAATCGTGAAGCAGAGCCACGCGGACATTCCCTCCCACACCACACCATGGGCGCGCTATCGCGCACCAGATCTGCCATCGGGCCTCATCGACAGGCCTCGCCTCGTCGGATCCGTCGAGAGAACGACAACGCAATATCCGGTGACCGTCATATCCGCGCCCAGCGGGTACGGAAAAACCATGGCCGTCGCATCGTGGGCCTCTGGCCACTTCGGGTCGGTAGCATGGCTCACACTCAGCTCCGCCGACAGCGATGCTGGACCTCTCGCGTCCGGGATCGTGGAATCCCTTCGATCGCTGCCTTCGTCATTGCAGGACGCGCAACACTCCTTCCTCGACATCGCACCCGATGGTGACGTCAACGCCATCTATCGGCGAATCTGTCAGGATGTCCTCCGTCGGCGTTCCACGATCTATTTGGTGATCGATGACGCTCAACGAGCCGGCGCGGGTCTCAGGAACGGCCTCTTGGGGCTCCTGTTGGAGGGTGTCCCGGATCGCCTTCGTTTGATCCTCGTGGGAACCCCGTATCTGGAGATGGCAATGCCCAAGAAGTTTGTCGCCGAACCGGCTGCTTTCTTGACCGGCGCAGACTTAGCCTTCGACGATCGAGAACTCTCCCGTCTATGCGAACGATCCGGTTCACCTGCAACGCCTGAATCCATCATGCGGGAGACCCAAGGATGGCCCATTGCCGCGCACATGGTCGTGATGTGCGGCGAGCCGCTGGGTGCAGCGGATCACGCCGCGCGATTGCGACTGCGTCACTACGTCGGCGCGCACGTGTTGGCAGCCCTTCCGGAACACCTGATCTCATTCATCCTCTCGACGACGATCTGTGCGGAACTGACTAAAGACCTTGCGGCCGCAATTACGGGTCGGAACGACGCGGGGGCCCTTCTTGAGGACCTCGCTGACCACGGGTTCTTCCTGCAGCGGTTCTACCTGGACGACCAGACCGTCTACCGATGGCATCCCGTCTTCGCCCGTCAATGCAGGCACATGATGTCCGCACGCGGAGGAGACAGGATGCTCACCGCGCACGTCCGCGCCGCGCAGTTCCTCGAAGAAAGGGACCCGCTCACGTCCATGGGACACCTCATTGCTGCGGGAGCAGCAGCGCAGGCGGTGAACACCCTGCTGCGCCACTGGGTGAGACTCCTGGTGGACGATCAGGCGGTCGCCGTCGCCCAGTGGTGTGCCGGCCTCCAAACACATCACTCCGAGGACCCCCGTGTTCTTCTGGTGTGGGCCTGTGCCGAGGACATCATCGGAGAACGAAAGGTTGCTCGGACGCGCTTCGACCGCGCCGTGCGGCTGACAGCGAAAGCACCAGGAGATGAGAGCACCGAAAGCGTTCTGCGTCTGGCGCGGCTTTTTCTCGTCGATGACCGGGCGGAAGCCCTGACCGCCAGCACTGCTGTGCAAGCTCTGATATCCGGCCATCAGACAATCAGCGGCCTGGACCAAGGAGCTCTGTTCTTCCTTTTGGGTTGGACCGAACTGCGGTTAGGCGCTCACCCGTGGTTGGCCCAGGAGCTGCTTTCGGCGGCGGCGCGCGAGGCCGCCGCGGTAGGAGACATCGTCCTGGAACGCCGTGCCTTGAGCCACCTCGCCTCCGCATCCGCCTTGGCCGGCAAGCACCGCCGCGCGGAGGAGCTCGTAAGTCAGCTGTCAGCATCACCCGACTCAGCGCTACCGATACGAACGTCTTATGGGGGAGACGGATGTGCATTGGCGGCAGGTTGCACAGCCTATTGGTCAGCCGATTTTGACATGGCAAACCACAATCTGATCAGGGCAATTGAGAGCGAAAGTTCACGGGTGTCCTTCGCTGCATTCGCTCGCATCTTGCTTGCCTTCAACGCTGCCGCATCCCATGACCCGGGCATCCGACGTCGTGCTGCAGCGGAGCTTCACGCCTTACCCTACAAAGACGTGCATGGACTCGCGTGGACGGTCTATCGAGACACCGCCGTCGCTGTCCTGGAGGAAGCAGCCGGACATCGCACGAAGGCAGTTGCCATCGCTACGAAGTACAGCCAGACCAGCAATTCACCCTTGATCGGGGTAACCCTCGCCGGCGTCCTCCGCCGGGCGGGAGACCCAGCAGCTGCTCTGACGCTGCTGGCGCATCATCGGAAGTACCTTGATATTTCGTACGTCCAAGTTGCGACTCGGGTCACCTCGGCGCTTTTGCACAAGCGGCACGGGAAACTGGACCTGGCTCACGAGATGTGCGAACTAGCACTCGACACGGCGTCGATCGAAAATGTCCGACTGCCTTTCTGCGAAGGTGATCTGGACATGCGGCTGCTCCTTGCCGAGCACATGCTGCGTCGGACCAAGCACGAGGCCTTCATCGCGGAATGCCTCACCGAAATGCCAGGCAGCGGAATACTGGACGTGCTGTCCGATCGGGAGGTCGATGTCTTCCGACTTCTACAAACATCAAGGACGATTCGGGAGATTGCCGACGACATGGGCGTCTCCATCAACACGGTCAAGACTCATCAACGGTCCATCTACCGCAAGCTGAAGGTTCAGACTCGTCGGGAAGCGCAGAAGGTTGCTCTATGACGTTGCTCACTGCTATGGGCTGGTGAGTAACCGCCGCGCCACCCTAGTCCTAGGCATCCCTCAGTGCGAACTCCACGATCGAGGGTGGTATCTGCGCTACGGACCGGACTGTTGCCCCCGGGTGCATGAACCTGCGATCGGGGAAAGACCAGGTGTGTTCCACCAGCACAATAGCCCAACTACCTGGAGGAACAATCGTCAGGACGTCGCGGATATCTTCTTCCGCGATCAGCCCTGAGGTGACCAGTTCGATGCCGGCCAGAGCAAATTCCTCCACATCGACGTCGCTCCAGGAAACTCCGCCATGGGGGCTACCGGTAGAGAGTACGAAATCCAGGACCCGGATGCCGCCAGCACGAACTAGGTCACTCAGTCGTTGCAGCAGGTCGGGGTCCGGCTGGTTCTCGGCCAGAGGGGCAACGAGAATTTCAACGAGCCCGAGGCCTTTCAGCGTCATGATGCTTTTCCGACTTTCGGATCAGTATCGGAATCATGCAAGTACTCGGGCTTTGATCTTCTCGAACTCTTCGGGCTGAATGGTCCCTGCATCCCGAAGTCTTGCCGCCTTCTCGATCTCATCACTCGGACTTACGCCGGCGACATCACGGATATATGCGTTCGCATCTTCCTGCTGCCTTTGCAGACTTTCCGCCCCGCGTCGTGCCATTCCGCCACCGCGCACGATCAGGTAGATTATGGCGGCAAGGAATGGAATGAAGATCAGGAACGCAATCCAGATCGCTTTCGCCCACCCTTTGAGTTCTCTGTCCCGAAAAATGTCTGCGAATATCCCGAATATCGCCATCAGGTATGCAATGAAGACGAACGACCAGATGAACCACCAGATGATCGACCAGAACGACTGCCAAAACTCCATTTGTCTGCCTTCCTCGAATGCTGAAGTAGTACCTGTCACACGTTGATCGGTGTGTAGTAGCGAGGATTACATGCGTCGAGACCATGGTGGTGTGCGCCTCACCCTGAGAGGGCGAAAGCGCTGCTCGTCACCGTCCACCCGGCCCGGTGCCCAGAGAACGGACACCATCAGCTTTACCGCAGGGATCCTGCCTCGCCCACTTCAGATGAGCGACCGACAACCGCTGCCTTTGGGGGGGAACGATGGAGCAGACGATCGTCACCTCGCACCCAAGCCAAGAAAGGTCGATCAAGGACATGAACGGGAACCGCATGCCTGAATTCCGATATGGACCCGTCGAGCTCTACCTAGTCGGTTTTGCTGAAGAACAACCGGATCCCAAAGCTCTACGAGCCCTGTCCGATCTGCTGGCCACCGGAGTCGTCCGGCTTCTCGACCTCGTCATTATCAGCAAGAAGGGCAATGGTGAGGTCGCTGTTGTCGACCTCGAGGAGGGATCCAATCCACTCGGGCTTGCTGCGGAGCCGGATGCCGTCGCCACTGGTCTCGTGTCTCATGAGGACCTTTTCGATCTTGCAGCCTCTATGAGCCCAGGATCCTCCGCAGTTGTTGTCGCTCTGGAGATGACTTATGCGAAGACACTTGCGGCGGAGCTGGCGCGAGGCGGAGGCGAGGTTCTGCGAAGCGAACGAATCCCGGCGCCGGTGGTCAATGCACTCATCGACGTATACGAGGACCTGCAAGAACCAGTAGAGAGAAGCTGATCATGCCTATTCGTCGTATTGGCCGCCCTGGCCTTATCGGACTTGCCGCTCGAACCGCCGTTGTAGCCGGCACGGCGCAAGCTGTGTCAGGGCGAGTAGCTGAGAACCAGCAGCGTAGAGCACAGTCCCAGTACGAGCGCGAGCAGGAGCAGTATGCGGCCGCCCGACAGCAGGCACAGATGGCCGTCCCTCCGCAGGCTGCTTCATCGCCACCACAACAACCAGTCGCCCCAGCCCCCAATGCGGGTGCGGATGTTCTCGCGCAACTACAGCAACTGGCCGATCTCAAGCAGTCAGGGCTACTCAGCGACGAGGAATTCGCTGCTGCAAAAGCCAAACTTCTCGGTTGAGCCTACGAGTACTTCCCACCACGCCGTACCCCATCGACAGGAGATCTTCATGGAGCACAAGCCAGCAACCCCGTCCATCAAAGCTCAGCACAGTGGAACTCGCGAGAATCTCCCCTTCGGGGATACCGCCGATTTCGACCAGGCCGAACGCGGCTTCATCGCCACGATTCAGCCCAACGTCATCCGGAACACAGCTGGGGCTGTGATCTGGGACAGCGACAGCTTTGGCGACTTCTCCGGCGAGGCACCGGACACCGTGCATCCGAGTCTGTGGCGCCAGTCGACGCTGATTGCTCGCGCCGGCCTGTACGAGGTCACTGACCGCATCTACCAGGTGCGCGGTTTCGACCTGTCCAATGTGACCTTCGTCGAGGGGGACACCGGAGTCATCGTCATCGACCCGCTGCTGACCAGGGAAACTGCGGCCGCTGCCCTGAAGCTGTACAGGGAACACCGGGGGGAGAGAGAAGTCGTCGCTGTGATTCACACCCACAGCCATGTCGATCACTTCGGCGGCGTCTTCGGTGTGACCACTCAGGAGGATGTCGATTCCGGTGCGGTCCAGGTCATCGCGCCTGACGGATTCGTCGAGGAAGCGGTGTCGGAGAACGTCTATGCCGGTACGGCCATGGCTCGGCGCGCCGGCTACATGTACGGTGCGGCACTGGGGCGCGGACCTCTGGGCACTGTCGGAGCGGGGCTGGGCCAGACGACGTCCACCGGTGAAGTCGGGATGATCGTTCCTACTCTGAGCATCCACGAGACAGGGGAGACCCATACTCTTGACGGCGTCGAGATCGAGTTCCAACTCGCACCAGGCACGGAAGCACCGTCAGAGATGCATTTCTATTTCCCACAGTTCCAAGCGCTGTGCATGGCAGAGAACGCCACCCACAATCTGCACAACCTCCTGACCTTGCGAGGTGCACTCGTCCGCGATCCTCACGTGTGGGCGCAGTACCTCACGGAGGCCATCGAACGGTACAGCGGTCGCGCAGATGTCGTGTTCGCTTCCCATCACTGGCCGACGTGGGGTCGGGAAGCGCTTGTCGAATACCTGTCCATTCAACGCGACCTCTATGCCTACCTCCACGATCAGACCTTGCGGCTGGTGAACCGCGGGTACACGGCGGCCGAAGCGGCCGAACAGTTCGTGCTGCCTCCGGCACTCGAGAACGTCTGGCACACACGGGGCTACTACGGTTCAGTCAGTCACAACGTCAAGGCCATCGTGCAACGGTATCTTGGCTGGTTCGACGGCAATCCGGCGCGCTTGTGGCCGCACCCGCCTGTCGAACAGGCCAAGCGCTACGTGGAAGCGATCGGCGGCGTGGACAAAGTGGTGGAGGCAGCGCGAAAAGCCTTCGATGCGGGCGATTTCCGCTGGGCCGCGACTCTGCTCGACCATGCCGTCTTCTCGGACGAGCATCACGCGGCGTCGCGGGAGCTTCTGGCTGACACGTTGGAGCAGTTGGCTTATGGATCAGAGAACGGCACGTGGCGGAACTTCTACCTATCCGGCGCCACGGAATTGCGCGACGGCAACTTCGGCACGCCGACCAAGACCAATGCGCCGACCGTCATGGCTCAGCTGACACCCGAGCAACTCCTCAGCGCGATAGCGATCACAGTCGATGGGCCCAAGGCCTGGGACCTCAGTCTGACCTTCGCGGTCGAGTTCACCGATCTGGACCGACGGTTCCTGGTCACCTTGAGGAACGGCGTACTGATCTATCTGGAGACAGACGACGTGGAGACAGACGGCGAGAAACTACAGGCAACCGTCCGTGTCACCAAGGGCCGCCTCCTGGCGTTGCTGGCTGGCGATAGTGATTCGCCAGGTGTTGACGTCGAGGGCGACGCTTCGGTGCTGCGGCAGCTACTCGCAGTCCTGGAGCCCGGTGATGAAGCATTTGCAATAGTGACTCCCTGACGTGCGATCGCTGGTGTCGATAGCGGCCTCTTCGGCCACGATCGGCACCAGCGTTCGCTTTTGCCGGCCCCCAGCCAGCCCTCCCTATATCGAATCTGGAGAGATGAGCGGTGGGGGGCCTGGAGATGCACTGACGGATCCGGACAGGCCGTTGGCGCTCAGTGCGGCTGACACCTGGGCAACGACGTCGGAGGTGACCTGGGGGCCGGACAGGGGATGATGCCAATACCGAAGACGCATGATCCACCGGTCCGGTGATGTGGACAGTACCAGGGCACGCGTCGGTCTGGTCTCGTCCACGCCGTCGACTGCGGCCGCGACATCCTCCAGCAGCTTGAGCATTGCGTGAAGCTGCTGGAGGGTGTCACCAGCCCGTCTCGTGCGGACCTGTATTTCGCTTCGACGTAACCCCTGCCGGGAATGGTTGATGAGGACCCCGCCGAGTAGGACAGCATTGGGCGTGTGGACCGTCCTGCCATCCACCGTCACCATGATGACCGAGCGGGCGTTCAGTTCCGTGATCGTTCCCGTGATCTGGCCCTCGGGACCCTCGACTTGTATTTCGTCTCCTACTCGGACCGGCTGTCGCGACTGAATGAGCATGCTTGCAGTGAAATTTTCGACAAATCCCTTGATCACCAGGACGAAGACAGTGATGACAATCGCTACGACCGCGAGCAATGGTTGGACGTTGACGCCGAGAAACGCCAGAGCCAGCCCTACCCCAACCAGGACCAGCACGTACTGGACGATCCGGGCTATCACATAGGACACATTGCGCGGGGCGCCTGGCGTCCGCTGCAGGAGTAGGAGTGTCCCGCGCCGGGCGTATCGCGCGGCAATCCATCCGACGACGACCGACAGAATCGCTAGGAGCACGTCCCACCAGGTCGTCGTTGTAGGGATGTACTGAGTCGGGTCGAGCTGTGTCAGATCAGTCATGACGAATGCGAAGCGTCAGGTGCAACGGATTGGCCGTCCTGGCACGCATCAGAAGCTGCCGATACCTTTGCCGATCGAGTTGACGCCAAGGACTAGGAGGAGAACGGACATGATGGTCGAATTCTCCTTCACGAGCCAGGCCTGAAGCTTTCTGAGCGGTTCACGAAGTCGGTCGGCTGCGAGAAGAAATCCGACGACAGGCGTGAGCACTGTGGCACCGGCCAGAAGCGTGAAGATGACGATAGCGACGGCTCCCGCCCCGATACCAAGAGAGGCGGAACCGATATCCAAACCCGCAGAGGCGGCCATCACCAGATTCTTTGGGTTGACCGCCGCGAGCAGGAAGCCCAAGCCGAAGGACTTCATGGCCTTCATGTCATCAATGGCTTGCATCCACTGCGGCAGCGGAGGCTCTTCGCCAGCTACTGGCCGCTTACGCCACTGCCTGATGGCGACGATCAGCAGCAGGACCCCGAAGGCGAGATGAATGATGCCGCGGATCGGTCTGGAACCCTCGTCCTCGGTACTGGGAAGTAGCGACGAGAGCAGGGTGAACACGATTGCGATGGTGAAGATGCCGCCCAGCCATCCAAGCAGGAAGCCCACAGCTGTCGATTTCGCCCTCGGCGACATCAGCATCAGGACGGCGGCAATGATTGGAATGGGGCTGATCGCTACGCCTAGAGCCAGGGGAAGCATGTCTCCAATGACTGGACCCATGTCACGTTCCTTCCTGATCGTTCTCGGTGGACTCGTTGATGGTCGAGACGGCGTCCACGGAGTTCTCCCGCCTCGATGTCAGCGATGAAATGGCCTCTCGATTGGTGGGATAAACGGTGGCTCCTTGAAGCAGGCCCAATCGCTCCAAACGCGGCATTGTGGTTGACCTGACACGACTGAAGGAAAGTGAGATCCTGCGGTCCTCGAGCCAGGCTCTGAGTCCCTCGAAGGATTCTGCGGCAGTGACATCGACATCGTTGACCGCTTCCATATCGACGACCAGGTGACGGACGCGGTGTTCGCTGTCTTGGACGTCCTCGTCAGCAGAACTTACAGCCGCTTTCACTGCCTGCCCGAACACGTCGCTGTTGGCGAAGAAGAGAGGAGCAGCCAGTCGGACCACGACAATTCCTGGAGCGGTCATCGTTCCCTCCGGTGCGCTTTCCAGGAGGGACTTACTCAGGTCTCCGTCCGATCTCAGTACATCGACGACCGGATTTGCCGCACGTCGAGTGAGGTTGATGAGCGCCAGCACGAAGGCGACGAGAATTCCAGGGATGGAACCGACCAGCAAAGTGACGAGAAAGCATGTGGCACCGATGCCGAACTCAAAGCGGTCGAGTTTCCATAGTTCCCTGAACTCGGTGATCCCGAGCAGAGGCAGGATTGCGACACCGACAATGGCACCGATCGCAGGCGATGGAATGTCCTCAAGGAGAGCCGTCCCGAACAGAAGCAATAGCAGGGTCCCGGCGGCCAGGACGATGGAGGGTAGCTGGGTCCTCGAGCCTGCCTGATCCATGGCTGCGGTTCTGGAGGTTGACGATCCGACGGAAAAACTGCCACTGACTCCGGCCGCTACGTTCGCAACGCCGAAGGCTGCCAGATCACGGTTCGGGCTCGTCGAGTAACCTCCTTTCTCGCCATAGGATCTGGACACCAGAAGGCCCTCAGCCGTAGTGACCATCGTCAGGGCGAGAGCCGAGGGGACGAGCAGGAACCAGTCCAGCCACGACAGAACTGGCCACGTGAGCACAGGGGGGCCGGCAGGTACCTCGCCCAGGACAGCCACACCAGCCTCATTCGCGGCCGTCCACACCGTGATCACCGTCGCGGCGATAAGCACAACCAACGCCCAAGGCACCGCAGGCATCAGGCGGCGGCCTACCAGAAGACCTGCGATTGAGAACACAGAGATCAGCAAGGACCAGAGATTGAGCGTCGGCAATCCTGAGAATAATCCGATCACCTTCGAGACGAACTCGGCGCCCGGCTCAAGCGTGACCCCGACCATCTTGGCTATCTGTGAAATCAGGATGTCGAAGGCAAGACCCCCCACGAATCCGACGAGGATCGGCCTGGACAAGAAGTTTGCGAGAAAACCCAACCTGAACCATGACATGAGTAACAGCATGACCCCGCAAAGAATTGCCTGTGCCATCGCCATGACGAGGTATTGGTCATCACCTGCAACTGCGAGGCCCCCAAGAGAGGAGGCCACGAGTGCGGCTGCAGCGGCATCCGGGGACGCGACAAGCTGCCGTGATGACACCACGAGCGCGTACAGAACCGTCGGGACGACGAGTGCGTACAAACCCGCCGTCGGTGGCAGGCCCGCAATCTGCGCATAACCGATATTGAGTGGAACGGCGATTGCGATGAGCGTGATGCCCGCGAGAACTTCCCGACCGGCATTCTGCCTTGTGAGCCCGACCAGGGGTCGTTGCACGTCTGCCTCCCATCAGTGGATAGGACGACAGTAATCACGAAGCGGATCGGCTCGGGGCGCTGCTCATCCGGACAGGGTGACGCTGTCTTCCGCGGCGATCGATCCGTGTCTACGGTGGGCGGAGGAGGCCGACATGACCGAGCAAGACGAGCCGAACTCTGCGCCCGAACGGACACGTGGTGACAGGATCTTCAGCATCATCACCGTGTTCGTGCTGTCCGCTACAGCAGTGCTGACCGCCTGGTGCGGATTCCAGTCCTCCAAGTGGGGCGGTGAGATGTCAATCGCATTCAGCGAGGCCTCCAGCTCCCGAATCCAGGCCGAAGCAGCCGCGGGGCAGGCCCGCGACGCTCGGCAGTACGACTTGTCCATCTACTCGCAATGGGTTGTGGCCGAGAGCGACCGACGGCGGGGATTGACCGAGTTCATCGAAGAACGCTTCACACCTGAGTTCCGGACCGCCTATGAAGCCTGGAACGCCGGCGACCGACAGGAGTTGGGCCCGCTTTCGATGGAGGAATATGTGCCACCCGGCGCACTCGAAGCCGACCAGTTGAGAACCAAGGCCGACACAAAATTCGATGAGGCTTTGACGAACAATCAGCGGGGTGACAACTACTCGCTTCTGACGGTCCTCTTCGCCCTTGTCCTGTTCTTCACGGCCATGTCACAACGCTCGCTGGAGACGTGGTCGCAGCGACTTCTTCTCGGATTGGCGATTGCCGTTGGTTTTGGCTCCCTTCTCGTCATGCTGACATTTCCTGTCAAAATCTGAGCGTGATGCCGCATTGCAAGGCCAGCTTGCCACCAATTGGAATTACGCGAGGAATCGCGGTGTGTCGAGTTGCACGTTATCCGCGTCGAATTTCCATGAGTACTGTAGTTCGAGTTCACCCCGGACGGGTGAAGTGGCTCGTTCGCACTGCGGCTGACCATAGTAGAGCCAAGGGGGCACGAATCTGGCCAGCACAAGCAGGCCAGCGATCACGGAGAGGATATCTAATGTTGGAGCGACACTCATTCATGACGAGGCTGGCGGGGCTTGGGGTAATTCTCATGGTGGCCACGAGTTGTTCATCCAGTCCTGAGGAGAATGTTTCACAAGCATGTGAAGCATCTTCGACCTACGAAACTGCGCTGCAGAACTTTCAGGACACTCTCACGCCGGATGCGACAGTTGAACAGATCCGAACGGCCCGAGAGGAGGTTTCCAGCAGCCACGACGAATTGGTGGAAGAAAGCGAAGATGTTGTCGAGGACCGAGTCGAAGAACTAAGGACTGCTGAGGAAGATTTGGGCGAAGCCGTCGATGCACTTCCTGATGAGGCAACGGTTCCTCAGGCAATAGACGCGCTGAAGGACAATGTGAACTCAGTGGAATCCGCTCGAAACAACGTAGAAAGCGAACTCAACTGCTGACCGGCAGCGGAACGCCTCTCGACAAGACGTCGCTCTCATCCTGACGCCATCATCCAACAAGCGCAGGTGAGACCAGACCTGGTAGGGGAGTCCGCGGCAGGAGCTGGCCGTGCTTGGCGAATCCGCAATGCAATTCAGGTCCGGTGTGTCCCTGCGCCGGCACCGGATGGCCCGAACCTTCGGAGGCAGATTTCAGCGCCTTGTCGTGCGAAATGGAACGATCCTCTCGGCAGTGCCTCCGTCGTACACGCTCTAGTTCGGCCTTCTTGTGGTCTGCTCCTGCATCTTCCCGGCGCGGCCGGTGTGGAGGTCGACGTAGTGATTGCTACCAGCCGTGATCGACCCGCCGATGAAAGCGCATGCCGGCCTTACCTCCGAGTATGGCTCCGACCAGTGGGATGACAACGGCAACTGCGAGACCGATAAGGCCACTGATCGTGAAGGTTCAGAGACAGATCGCCACCCCCTGCTTCGCGCCGTCGAACCGCGCCAAACGGCCAGCGACGTAGCCGCCGCGTCGGTGCTTCTACGATCGGCCGGCGCTTCGAGCCGTGCACGCGTGCAACAACTACCGCTACCAACATGAAAACGGATGCGGTCAAGTCGCCAGGCACGTGATGACTGGCGGCCAAGGTTGTCCAGGGACGACGCATACCGGGACGATCTTGGTGCACACCTCAATTTCAATCACTCCCAGCCATGCCTGCATCACCCCACGGGGGGGTGACGGTGTGCCTCACTTCTTGCCGGGCAGGGTTCGGCTCAGCTTGCGAACGGTGTGATTCGTCCAGCAAGTCATCGCGGGGATCGGCAGGAGGATCACGCGAGGATGGAAGGCTGGCAGCAGTGGCGAGATCCAGGACTGCGGTAGCAACCAACAAGAATGGGTCCGCGCCCGAGGGAACTCGAAGCTGAGGCGTCACCCAGCCATGGAGCTTCACCCAGCCATGGAGCTATGGGCTGGACTCCTGGTGACATAAGAGCACAACCCCGTCGTCGAGTGTGGCGGCCCGGCCGTCCGGCCCAGTTGTTTCTCGGGCGCGCACTTCAGCGATGCGCACCTTCCACCGGTCTGGGTCCAGTCCTAGCTCGGAGATCTCCTGGTCGGGGGTGAGAAAGGTGTGAGCAGCGTGTGCCTCGGGCGGCGCCCAGGGCGGCACTGCCGCATGGGTCACTAGGAGCAGGTGACCGCCGGCGGCCACACGGGATGCTGCCTGACGCAGAATTGACGTCCTGGCCAGGGCGACGGGGGAGTGGAAGAACGATGCGGTAACAAGGTCGTACTCATCACTGCCTGACCAGTTGTCTAGGTCGACCACCTCGAATTTGATCGAGTCTGACCCAAGGCCGACAGCGGTGGCTGCAGTTCCTGCCCGAGCTATGGCGGTGGGGGATATGTCGACACCCGTTACTTCCCAGCCCTGCTGCGCTAGCCAGATCGCGTCGCTGCCCTCACCGCAGCCGAGATCTAGGGCTCGCCCCGGCTGCAGTCCGCGGACTACGTCGGCTGTCGTTGCGTTGACGCGCCCTGACCAGACGACGCCGGATCCCTGGTACCGGTTCTCCCAGAATGAGAGTGGAGTCTGAGTATCTGCCGTGCTGTGGGTGCTCACCTGATGCTCACGCCTTCATTGTTGCTGATTCGAGTTCCGCACCCAGCGGCGCAGGGGAGGTAGCCGCACTTGACCCGGATGCGCCATCACTGATGATGATCGAATCAAGACACTTGTCCGCAGCCATGCAAGAAGCCTCACCCATCGCCCTCGGCAGCGCCAAGGATTCTTGCCGAGTCGGCAAATTGTCGATCGCCACCTCCACCATATGCGGATAGGGATGGGTGCTCTCGGCCGGTTCCGCTGCCGCCGGTGCGGCGCGAGTGTTTACGAGATCTGTAGGCCACCGTTGATGTCGTAGGTGGCGGCGGTGATGTAGCCTGCGTCGGGTCCCACCAGGAAGCAGATCAGGGCGGCAATGTCGTCGACGGTGCCCACGCGTCCCATCAGGATGTCCTTGGACATGTCCTGCTTGCGGTCCTCCGTGAGAGTTCCGCCCATAATGTCGGTATCGACAGGGCCGGGCGCCACGGCATTGACGGTGATGCCGTGTTCACCCATCTCGCGCGCGAGGGCACGGGTGAAGCCGATGATGCCCGCTTTCGATGCACTGTAGGCCACCTTCGAGTAGGTGCCGCCGCCGCGCTGGGCGGAGATGGAGGAGATGCTGACGACGCGGCCGAGCTTGCGTTCGATCATCCCGCGCAGGGCGCGTTGCGTGACGAGGAAAGTGCCGGTCATGTTGACGGCGAAGACCCTGTCCCAGGCCGCCCTGGTCTCCTGCATGAACTCGGTGGGGGAGCTGATGCCGGCCAGGTTGATGACGGCGACGATCGACGGTACCGACGCCTCGACCGTGGTGATCGCGGCGTCCACTGACGCCTCGTCGGACACATCGGCGGCGACACCGACCGCGCGAACGCCGTGGCGGTCCGCGATGGCTGCCGCGGCTTCCTCGGCCGCGGCGCCGTCGATGTCGAGGATGGCGATTGACCAGCCGTCGCGGGCCAGCCGGTCGGCCGTCGCACGGCCGATGCCGCGGGCCGAGGCCGCGCCGGTCAGGACTGCGGTGCGTTCTGTCGGGAAGCTCACGTGGTCTCCTGGTGTCGTTGCTGCTGGTGGATGAAGTGCTCGTAGTCATCGTAGGTCTGGTTGATGTGGAGCAGCTGGCTGAGCGGGCCGAGGATCACCGGGAGGAACGGTTTCGCCGAGGCCTGGAAGATCGCGTCGTGGAAGGCGATGTCCGAGGCGGTCGCGGCGTCGAGGTCACCGGCCTCCACCATCCGGCGGATTTCCAGCAGACGCAGCGCCACGCCGGGGGAGTCGGCCGTGGTCGACGCGTACCGGAGGATGGCCCGCAGATCGGTCGCCTGGGCCGCCGGGTTCACGTACGTGCCGAGGCCGCGTCTGATCTGCACGATGCTCTGGGCCTGCAGCCGATTGAGCGCTTGCCGCCGCGTCAGGCGACTCAAGTCGCTCGACGCGGCGAGGTCGTTCTCGGGCGGGAGGGCTGAGCCGGGCGCGTAGGTGCCGTCAGATGTGATATGTACAGTGCTAGTGTGACGGGCAGCACATTTCCCGTCAAAGTACCGGCCAGGTCCGTGCTACCCCTGAGATGGCAACGAGGCCTACTTAGTGACCGAGGAGCAGTACGTGGATATTCGACTTCTTCTGGCGCTCGTCCTGGGCATCGCCACCATCATCGTGCTGGTGCTGAGGACCCGGCTCGATGCCTTCGTCGCCCTCCTGATTGCCGCGCTCGTCACCGGCATCGTTGCCGGCCAGGCGCCGCTGGACATCGTCACGGCGATCACGACGGGCTTCGGCAACACTCTGGCCTCGATCGGCATCGTGATCGGCCTGGGGGTCGGCATCGGCAAGATCCTCGAGGTGTCGGGTGCCGCCAACTCGCTGGCGATGGCCTTCCTCAAACTCTTCGGCAAAGGACGTGAGCCCTGGGCGCTCGGCAGTGTGGGCGCGCTGGTGTCCATCCCGGTGTTCTGCGACTCCGGCTACGTCATCATGAATCCGCTGGCCCGTTCGATCGCCCGGGTCAAGCGCGCCGGCTATATCACCCTTGCACTGGCACTCGGGTGCGGCATGACGCTGACCCATCATCTGGTACCACCGACCCCCGGCCCGCTGGCCGTCGCCGGTATCCTCGGAGCGGATCTCGGAGCATTGATCCTCGCGGGTCTCGTGTTCACGGTCCTGCTGCTGCCGATCGTCGTCGTCTACGCTAAGTGGATCGGCCCGAAGATCGAGCCATCCATGAACGAGAGCGTGCGCGAGGTCGTCTACGGCACGGCTCAGGCCCAGTCCGGGCACCGGGGCGGTACCGCTGTCGTGGACCGTGACGGCCCCGCCGGGACCGGCGCCGTCGACGGCGCCGATCATGATGCTCCCTCGATGGACGTCGACAACAGCACCCTCGGCACCCCGCCGGAGGGCGCCGCACCGCACCGGGTCGGCGCCTTCGTAGCATCACTGCCGCTGCTGGTTCCGTTACTCCTGATCATCCTCAACACGGTCAGCGGCGCGATCGACCAGAACAACCAGGGCGTCGTCGGTACGGGGGAGTACGTCCCGTCGTCATGGGCCGTTCCTCTGGCCTTCGTCGGCAACCCCGTCGTCGCGCTGGTCATCGGCGTCATCCTGGCCGTCTACATCCTGCTGCCGCGCTGGACCCCGCGTTCGAAGGTGCAGGGCTGGTTCGCCGAGGCCGCGGCGTCCGCCGGCCTGATCCTCCTCATCACCGGCGCCGGTGGCGCCCTCGGTCAGGTGCTGCGGAGCTCAGGCGTGGGCGATGCCCTTGCTGAGGCCATAGCCGGCACCTCCTTGCCGGCGTTCCTCGTGCCGTTCCTCATCGCCACACTGGTGCGCCTTGCCCAAGGCTCCGGAACGGTCGCCATGATCACCGCCGCATCGGTGACCGCGCCGCTGGTCGGCTCACTCGGCATCGATCCGATCGTCGCGGCGATGGCCTGTACCGCTGGATCCATGGTATTCAGCTACTTCAACGACTCCTACTTCTGGGTTGTGACCCGCTTCGCCGGACTCGACGGCGTCGCAGCCCTCAAGGGCTGGTCGGGCATCACGACGGCGGTGTGGGCCGGTTCGATCCCGCTCCTGTTCATCGCCAACGCGGTTCTCGGCTGAGTGACGAAGGCCCACTGACGTCCAGGGCGGTCCATCGGTCCCGCTTGTCCACGGCTTCCACCTCGACTTTCCACCTCGGCGAGATATCTCCGTCGAGGCGCGGGGACCGTCCTCGGCGTCAGGTTCGTCTCCGAACGCGGCTCCGATACGCAGAAGTTCGGTTTCGTTGTAGGCGGGGCCGACCTGACGGTTCGGGCAATGCCGAGAAGGGGTGCTCGTCAAAGCAAGTTGACATAATGTAGATTATCGGCGAGTTGGTGTGGTCTCGAAGAGAGGGCGTTTGCAGCCCCTGAACCGTCGCCCGATACGTCATTTCTTCCTTGATGACGGAGTTGATCGGCAGGATCGAAGGTCTCAGCTGTCAACCGCGTTTGGTTGTCTCGTGCTCGAGTGCAGCGGTGATGGTGGCCGGTGACGGCAAGGTGGCTTGTTCATCGGCGGGAAGTGCGTCGTAGGTGTAGGAAGTCACGGCCAGGGGTTGGGTGGATCCCTTGAGGGCGTAGCGTACGACGCGTTCGGTCTTCGAGCCGCATATGAGGATCCCGACGGTGGGTGCTTGTCGTGGGAGGCGCAGGGTGTCGTTGACGGCTGCGACGTAGAAGTTGAGTTGTCCCAGGTTCTCCGGTTTGAACTTGCCTGCTTTGAGTTCGACGACCACGTACCGGTCGGAGGGAACGTGGTAGAGCAGCAGATCGATGTAGAAGTCGTCCCCGTCGATGTTCAGGTGGTGTTGCCGGCCGACGAAGGCGAAGCCGGGACCGAACTCCGCCAGGGTCTGTGCCATCCGGCGGGTCATGGCCTCCTCGATGGCGTGTTCCTGGGCCTCCTCGGTCAGGCCCAGGAAGTCGAGCACCAGGGGCTCCTTCGCGGCTTCCCGAGCCAGATCCGTACCGACACCGGGCAGCCGTGCCTCGAGGTCATTCGGTGCCGCGCCGGCCCGGGCGTAGAGGTTAGTGAGGATCTGATGTTCAAGGACGGCCTCGGACCAGCCGTGCTGGGCGGCGCGCGAGGCGTACCAAGTGCGGAGGTCGTGGTCGTCGACCTTGTTCAGGAGGATGACGGCGCTGAAAGCCCGCATGTTGTACAGGTTCGTCCGGGAGAAGCCCCTCATGTGGGGGAACTCTGACTTCAAGTCCTTTGCCAGCCGGTCGAGGACCCTACTCCCCCAGGGTTCGTCGGCCTGCCTGTCCAGAATGGACCGCCCGATGTTCCAGTACAGCTCGATCATTGCGGTGTTCACGACGCGCTGCGCAATGCTGGGCTTCCCGCACCAGCGCCGTCAGGGCTGTGAGGGTGGCGGCATAGTCTCCCGGAAGATCCGGCTCGAGCCGGGGCATGAAGCCAACCTCGTTGGGCTCGCCACTGTTCATTCCGCGTCAACGAGAGCAGGATCCCCTGATAGCACCTCACCTTTGGTGCCACCAAGGGATTGCGGCGCAGGAGGTCCGCACTTCTGCGTATCCGTGCTCGAACCGCTGAGGGCTTGTTCCAGATACGGGTAAGTCGACTTGTACTGATGGAGGACTATCACTTCCGGGCTCTCGGAATTCGGGACTGCGGAAGTCTGGAAGTTCGGATGGTCGAGTCGACCGAGCGGTGGAAGAACGGCGTCTTCTTGCTGCTCCGACCCGTTGCGACCGCGATGGCGTCCTGTCTCCGCAGGGTGGGCGCCTGTGGCCCGCTGGTTCCGCTTCTCAAGTTACACGGTGGGGACGGTCCCGCCGTCGATCACGTATTCTGCGCCCACGATCGATGACGCTCGATCGGACACCAGGAAGCCCGTGAGGTCGGCGACTTCCTCGGGGGTTGCGAACCGGCCCAGCGGTACGCCGCCGAGAGAATCGAAAATCTTCTGCTTGGCTTCCTCTCGGCCGATACCGCTTCCCTCGACGATCCGATCAACGAATCGTTCGTACGCTTCGGTCTCGATTCCGCCGGGGCTGATCGCGTTGACTTTCACGCCAAGCGGTGCGACTTCGTTCGCAAGGCCTTTGCTGTAGGTACGCAAGGCCGCCTTCGAAGCCGCATACGCCAGTGATGCTTCGTATTGCGGCATCTGGTTCTGAATGGAGGTGAAGTGGACGACGACGCCGGAGCCGGAGCGAATCATTGCCGGAAGGAGCGCCCGGTCGAGACGGACGGCGCCGAGGAAATTGAGCTGCAGCTCGGTCAGCCACTGCTCCTCGGTGATGACCGCATATCCGCCGGCAGGTGTCGATGCACCACCCACGACGTGAACGAGGATGTCTACTCCGCCTACCTCACTCAGTCGTGCGGCAACTGTTTCCGTCCCGCCGGCAATCGAGGTGTCGGCCTTGATGAAGTGGTCAGGGAATTCATAATTGTCTGGCATTGATCTGGCCGTCACGAAGACATCGGCACCGAGCTCGCGGAGCCTCTCGGCCACCGCTTTGCCCGATCCTTTCGACCCGCCTGTAACAAGTGCTCGACGTCCATCCAGTCGATCGCGATTCACATTCGACATGTCTTCCCCTCTGGAGCCCGTGGCTCCACCAGAAAATCCCTAGAATTCGTGCGTACTGCTGGGCGGTCTTCTTGAGGCGACCGGCCCTGACTATCTCTCGTGAGGCAGCGGACAAGCCCGGCTATCTCTATTCACTGCAGCGACCGGGAGCGGGTATCTTCGCTACTCAACCGGACTGGGACCGGTCCTGCTGGAGCAGCCTAGAATCGTTCAGCGGGCATCAGACCTCGCTGTGGTGATGCGATTGCCGGCCTCGACAAGCCCGTCGCGCATGAGAAGGCTCCGGCCACCTTGCTCGAGGTCGATGTCCCGCGTCTCCGGTGGCCGCTGGTCACGTGCACCTTTTTGAGGATGACCGAGCGACGCCAGCACTGGTAGGAGCCAGTTGCAGGTCCGGGCCCGGCGTTTGCGTCCGTCGTCGCCCTTAAGTCACTTGTGCTTTTGACCCAGTCCGTTCGGCTACCTGAAGCGGAGGACCTGGTGCCGATGTTCATTCCGCCAGATAGGGCCCGAGGAGGGAGCGAATCCTCGCAGCCCCTACCAGGTGTGCAGCCTGACCTGCCTCCCCCACGGCTATTGGTCAGGCTGCGCCTCGTGCGGCTTGTTCGATGGTGTCCGCCACCGCTGCAGGCTGGGTGAAAAAGACGGCATGACTGGCCGTGACCTCGGTGATCGTCGCGTTCGCGCGTGCGGCCATGCGCTGCAGCATGGCCTGATCGAAGGCGCGGTCTTCGGTCGCTATGACAGCCCAGGTGGGCTTCTGCCGCCATGCCGCGTTCGTTACCGGGGACGCGAAGACCGCCATGTTGATCGGTACCTGCGAGTCCCGGAGGAAAGCGGCGTCAGCGTCGCTGGTGTCATGAGCGAAACCCGCCTTGAACTTGTCCCGGTTTACGTAGCCGTACCCATCACCACCGACGTCGATGACGAAGTCGGGGGTCTCAGCGAAGCCTTCGTACTGCTGCGCGGTCGTCTCCCCCGCATCCGGTATTAGCGCCGAGACATAGACCAGGCCGGCAACATTCGGATGCACCCCGGCTTCGGTGATGACGGTGCCTCCCCACGAATGACCGACGAGGATCGACGGACCGCCTTGCTGGTCCAGCATACGGCGGGTAGCCGCTACGTCATCCTCGAGCGACGTCAACGGATTCTGCACGATCGATACCTTGTATCCGCGCGCAGTGAGGTCGTCATACACCCCCCGCCACCCGGCGCCGTCAGCGAACGCTCCGTGCACCAGCACGATGTTCGAGATGTTCGCTTCTGCCTCGGTCGCTGAGCCTTTATCACCCATGATTCTCATCCTTTCGTCATGACTTCTCTGTGTACAAAGAACTGATTCGGCACTCACAGTGCCTCTGGGCGCTCTCCTCTGTGCGGGAGCGGATCAGCTGCTCCCGCCGTTGCGCCAACTAGACCGGGCCGATCACCAGGCTGGTAATGACGTCGTTCTCCTCAGTGAAGTCGAAGGCGAAGGTCAAGGGTCCTCCAGGGAACTCGCCGTTGACCGATCCAACCAGTCGGCCTCCCCGGAATGAGATCGGAGTGATGACGATCATGGGATCGATCTGGTGAACCTTGATCCACTCGCGAATCGCGGTTTCGGTGTCGTAGGTGGTTCCATCGTCAACAACGGCCGCTCCCAGGGCGAAGACGTCGAAAAGCGCCTCGGCATCATGGGCGTTAGTGGTTGCCACGAACATGTGAACAGCTTTGGGAAGGGCGATCTCAGCCATCTTCTATCTCTCCTTCTTCGAGGGTGAACGCGACACACGCCCACCGAGTTCGGTGAGGGTCTAGACCGGTTGAAAGGCTGCGACATGGTGCCGCACAGCCTGAGCATCCTCACCAGGGATACGGATGCAGCCGCGTGCATCGCTCTACCTGGTGGATCAACTGGGAATAACACTAGCAAGTACTGTCCTGCAGGACAATACTTTCGGGATTGTTTCGCCCCGGAACGGTGACGTTAGAGTGCTGGAATGACTGAGACCAATGAGGACCACGAGAAGGAGCGACACCGGCCCCTCGTCGCCGGCGACTTCCCCTACCAGTCGAAACTCCTTGCGAATCTCAGTGCGCTGATCCTGCTGTGGGACTCCCCTGCCCTACAGGGACAGATACTCGCAAGAAGTGGCGAGTCGTTGGATCAGCCCTCGCACCAAACGCTTCGGCTCCTTCTGGCCTGGGAGTCGATGCGACCGACCGCCCTCGCGGACGAGCTCGGCGTCGGCGCATCGTACGTCAGCAAGATCGTGCGTCGTCTGGAAGCTGATGGGCTCGTTGAGCGGACCCCGGACCAGTCCGATCGCCGGGCGAACCTGATCCGCCTGACCGAAGCAGGAGTGGAAGCCGCACGTGGCGTCTACGCTTTGGGAGACCGGATGATCGCCGAAGTGCTCGATGACTGGTCACCTTCAGATGTCCGCCGCTATACCGAACTGACGGAACGCTTCGTCAATGACGCAATCAGATCGGCCGCGCAGATGCGCAAAAGAGGCCTACGACCTGCTGAGTGAGGCTAGGGGTGGATCAATGGTGGGCGCCTCTCTATCTGCAATCGGACGAGGTTTAAGCGCATGCAATGGGGACTTGACGGCCTCTAGCAGTCCACCGATTGGAACAATGCCGGCGCCAAGTACGAAATGGCCCCTTCCGCGACCAGCAGGAGTACCCGGATAGGGGTGGCACACAGCGAAGCCGAAGGCGCTTGTCAACCAGAGCGCATGACCGCTCCAAAGACGAGGAACCCAGCACCCACCGCACCTGCTCCCCACCGTTCCCGGCTGCCTGACAGTACGCTAGGTTATCGGCGATCAGGTGGCTTCTCGAGAAGGGGTCTGCAGCGCACGAGTTCTGGCGCATCAACGGCAAGCTGCCCGTTCTGTCCCCCAGCTGGCCAGGAACGGCATTTTTCGTGCTGTCTCGGATTCAGGTTGCGTCGTGTAGACGACAAGCACCTGGTTCTCCGATCGTGGAGACGTGACCGTCTCGATGGCGAAGGACAGTTCCCCGACGACGGGGTGCATGATCCGTTTGTCCGCCGAGGCATAGTCCTGCACCTCGTGGTCTTCCCACCACCGGTCCGCATCCGCGTCGCGCGACCGTAACTCATCGATCAGGGTGATCAGTCGTTGGTCGTCGGGGTGGCGGCCGAGTTCGCCGCGGAGAGCGGCGATCGACGTCGCGGCGAAATGCTCCCAGTTCACGATGCGTTCACGAGCAATCGGGTCGAAGAACATGAACCGAGCCAAGGATGTGGGCGGCCGGAGGCCCTCGAGGGCGGCGGTAAGGAGCGCGTTGGTGGCCAGTACCTCCCCACGGCGACCCAGGACCAAGGCCGGCACATCGTCCAGTGCCGTCATGAGCCGCAGGAGGCCCTGGTCGGCCTGCTGCGCACCGGGCGACGCGACGCGCGATCTGGTGGAAGGGTTCGCCAGGGCGAGGAGGTGCTTTCGTTCCACGTCGTTCAGGCGCAGCGCGTGTGCCAGCGCGTCGAGCACGCTCACGGAGACATTCGCCTGTCGCCCCTGTTCGAGCCGGCTGTAGTAGTCAGGACTGACCCCGGCCAGCACCGCGAGTTCTTCCTTGCGCAGACCGGGCACGCGGCGCGGCCCCGGGAAGGGCCGCATGCCGGCGGCTGCGGGGGTCAGGGCGTCGCGACGAGAGCGCAGGAATGCTCCGAGTTGTGTGCGATCAGCGGCCATCTCCTCACTGTAGATCCCCTGGACTCTCCGAACATGGCCCTGCCATGCCCCGGTTGACCAGGATCTGGCTGAAGAAAACGGCCCGATCTACAACTGACTCATGACAACGAACACCACACCCATCAGCACCATCCGCCTCGACGGGCGGACTGCTCTCGTCACTGGTTCCACCAGCGGTATCGGAGCTGCCATCGCCTCCGCCCTGGCCGCGGCAGGGGCTCATGTCGTGGTGAGTGGACGTGACCAGGCCCGCGGGCTGGAGGTCACGGCCCGTATCAGGAAAGGCGGCGGCCACGCCGAGTTCCTCACCGTCGACCTGTCAGGCAGCTGCACCGGGATCCGTCAATTCGCCGCGGACGCCACAGCCTTGCTGGGAGGGCACATCGACATCCTCGTTAACAACGCCGGAATCTACCCCGCAACGGCAACCGCTGACCTCAGCGACCAGGACCTCGACGCAATGCTCGCGGTCAACATCCGGGCACCTCACGTCCTCGCCGCTTCCATCCTTCCCGCCATGGCCGACACCGGTGGCGGCATTGTCGTCAACATCGGTTCCTGGATGGCATCGGTCGGCAATCCCTTCGCCGCCCTGTACACGGCGACCAAGGCCGCCATGGAGCAGCTGACCAGGTCCTGGGCCGCTGAATTCGGCCCGAGAGGCGTGCGTGTCAACACGGTCTCACCAGGCGTGACGCTCACGCCCGGCAACGAATCCGCCCGCACCGTCCTGGACGCGATGACCGCCACGACCCCCGCAGGCGTTGTCGTGCAACCCGAGGACATCGCGCAGGGCGTACTGTTCCTGGCGTCGGACACGTCCCGGATGATCCACGGAAGCATCCTCGCCATCGACGGCGGGATCTCTTCGGTCCGGCCGGCCTGACCCCGACCATGCCATGCGCTGCAACCTGAAGGACGAGGCACCTGCCGTGACCCATATCGAATCCCCCTTCGATGCGACGAGCACCGCGGAAGAGGTGGTCGAGGGCATCGACCTCACCGGCAGGCGGGCGATCGTCACCGGCGCCTCCTCCGGCATCGGCATCGAGACCGCCCGGGCCCTGGCCCGCGCCGGTGCGGAGGTGACCCTCGCCGTGCGCGACCTGGACGCCGGGCACCGCGCCGCCGCCGACATCATCCGCACGGATCACCATGCTCACGTGCGAGTCCGGGCACTCGACCTCGCCGACATCACCTCCGTACACCGCTTCGCGGATGCCTGGTCAGGGCCCCTCCACCTCCTCGTCAACAACGCGGGGATCATGATGACGCCTGAGCTGCGTACAGGAGCCGGCTGGGAGCTGCAGTTCGCGACGAACCACCTCGGACATTTCGCACTCACCTGCAAGCTGCACCACGCGCTGGTCGCCGCAGGCGGAGCGAGGATCGTGTCCCTGAGTTCCAGCGGCCATGGCATGTCCGACATCGTCCACGACGACCTGTTCTTCGACCGCCGCCCCTATGACGCAGGCAAGGCCTACGGTCAGTCCAAGACCGCCAACGCGCTCTTCGCCGTCGGAGCAACACGGCGGTGGGCTGGTGAGGGCATCACCGCGAACGCCGTGATGCCCGGCGGAATCTGGACGAACCTGCAACGCCACTGGACCCCGGACACCCTCGCTGCAGTCAGGGAGCAGGCCGCTGCCGCAGGCCTCGCCGTGAAAACTCCCGAGCAGGGCGCCGCAACATCCGTATTCGCCGCAACCTCTCCCCTGCTCGACGGCATCGGAGGTAGGTATCTGGAGGACTGCGCCGAAGCTGCCGTCGTACCGGAGATTGTCGACGGCATGCACGGAGTCCGCGCCTACGCTCTGGACCCTTCCAACGCCACCCGGCTATGGGAGGTCTCGCTCGAACTGCTCCATGGTTACGCAGCTGCCCCACCGCGATATCGTTCGGCTGGGTCGACGCGACCGTAGCCCATCTGCACGGTCCGAGTGGCACCTGACGCCACGGCTCGGAACCCGCAGCGTGCGGCTCAGGACCCTCTGGCGGGCAGCAGCTGACGGGTCCGCGTGGCGCCGGGCGCCGGGACGCCAGTACCGATCCCGTCGGCGACGCCGATGGTGGGTGCGGTGGCACCGAACGTGGCGGTGACTGAGGTCCCGACCCCCGGGGCCAACCGGACGTCGAGTGTGCCGCCGACCTGACGGATGGTGTTCCTGAGGATCCTGAGACCGAGGTGGCACTCGGCGCGGGTCGCCCCCGGGTCGAAGCCGACACCGTCATCGGTGATGCAGATCTCGCTCAGTCGCCCGGTGTGCCGGATCCGGACGACGACGGAGCGTGCCGAGGAATGCTTGCCGACGTTCACGAGGGCTTCGCGCGCCACCCGGAACAGCAGTGCCTCCCGGTCGCGGTCCAGGACGAGATCCCGGGGACCTCCATGGCCAGGCCTATCCCGCGCTCGACGAGGGGCGCCCCGAGGCGCATGAGCGACGCCTTCAGCCCGAGCTCGTCGAGATCGGGGGGA
Source organism: Arthrobacter sp. TJ-238 (assembly GCF_058269215.1). Taxonomy (NCBI): domain Bacteria; kingdom Bacillati; phylum Actinomycetota; class Actinomycetes; order Micrococcales; family Micrococcaceae; genus Arthrobacter; species Arthrobacter sp. TJ-238. Next base: position 57,520 of record NZ_JBZCNH010000003.1, read on the forward strand.
TGGAGCTCGGTGGTCATGGCTCTGGATCACCTCGTCGTGGAGTTCGCCGGCGATCCTGCGGCGCTCCTGGTCGGACGACTCGATCGCGCATCGCAGCAACGCCGTGCGGTCCGCCTGGTGAACCTGGATCCGCCGTGCCAGGCGGACCGCTGAAACCAGTTGCGTCGGCTGAAGTGCCGCCAGGAAGAGCAGCATGGGTGGGATCACGCCCATCAGGACCGTTCGCTGCTCTCGTCGGACCCCCTCGCCGGAGGAGTAGGACTCGAGGATCACCGGAGCTCCGCTCTGCGACGCGGAAAGGACGTGGACCTCCAGACTTCACCGGAACCCGCCTCGTAGTCGTCCTCCTCCGTGGTCCGGGATTCGAGAGCGACTGTGGCCGGCCCGCCCGCGAGGAGTCGTCGGACCCGCTGATCCTGCTCGGCCTCCAGTGCGATGAGCGACTCAGCGTCCGATTGGACCAGGCGGCCGTGTCCGCCGGCGGCTGGGTGACGTCCCGCGCATTGGTCAGTGCATGGCGCTTCGCCTCCGCCCAGACCCAGAGGACGATGGGAAGGGCCACCAGGACCGGAGCCGCGAAGCCGGCCGTGAGGAACCGTCCAACTGCCGCCTTCACCTCGTGTCGTTCCACGGGAGCACAGATGATCTCGGTGCCCTGCGTGCGCTCCCCCGCGTCAGATCCGCACATCGGGTTCTGCCCGGTCGCTGTCCCGCAGGTCGCGCACGGACGAGGCACTGCGGCGCCACCTCGAGCACGAGGACCAGCGCGGTCCACGCCCGTTCGTCGAGGGGATCATCCTGCGCCGCAGCACCTGCGAGCGCGATCACCAGACCTGCCTCCTCCACGGACAGTGCCGCTTCAGCGGCCAGGACGCAGACCCGGCCGACGGGCGCTGCATGTGCTGCTCGTTCCTCCTCGGCCCACGCGGGCACCGACGCCCCGGTACCGGGTCGGCTGCGCGGGACGCAGTGTCCGGCAACCGCTCCACCGAAAGCCCTCAGGCGCCGACGTACTCGGCCAGGTGCCGGCCCGTGAGAGTCGACCGTGCGGCGACGAGGTCAGCGGGCGTTCCCTCGAAGATGACCTTGCCGCCGTCGTGCCCCGCGCCGGGTCCGATGTCGATGATCCAGTCAGCATGCGCCATCACGGCCTGGTGGTGCTCGATGACGAGCACCGACTTGCCGGCGTCGACCAGGCGGTCCAGCAGGCCGAGCAGATTCTCGACGTCGGCCAGGTGCAGGCCCGCCGTGGGTTCGTCGAGGACCAGGATGCCGCCCTTCTCCCCCATGTGGGTGGCGAGCTTGAGGCGCTGGCGCTCGCCGCCGGACAGTGTGGTCAGGGGCTGACCGACGCTCAGATACCCGAGCCCCACGTCGGACAGCCGGCTGAGGATGGCGTGGGCGGCGGGCACCTTGCCCTCGCCGACCCGGAAGAACTCGGTGGCCTCGCTGACGGGCATCGCCAGGACCTCGCTGATGTCCTTACCGCCGAGCTTGTACTCCAGCACCTCGGCCATGAACCGCTTGCCGCCGCAGACCTCGCAGGTCGTGGCGACGCCGGCCATCATGGCGAGGTCCGTGAAGATGACGCCGGCGCCGTTGCAGGTAGGGCAGGCGCCCTCGGAGTTCGCGCTGAACAGGGCCGGCTTGACACCGTTGGCCTTCGCGAATGCTTTCCTGATGGGCTCGAGCATGCCGGTGTACGTAGCGGGGTTGCTGCGGCGCGAGCCCTTGATGGCGGTCTGGTCCACTGCCACCACGCCCTCGCGGGGAGATACCGACCCGTGGATCAGGGTGCTCTTGCCCGATCCGGCCACACCGGTGATCACGCACAGCACGCCGAGCGGGATGTCGACGTCGACGTCCCGCACGTTGTGCGACGTCGCTCCCCTGATCTCCAGCTCGCCACGGCGCCCGCGCACCGTGGCCTTCAGGGCCGCCCGGTCGTCGAGGTGCCGGCCGGTGAGCGTGCCGCTGCGCCGCAGTCCATCGACGGACCCTTCGAAGCACACAGTGCCCCCCGCGGTCCCGGCCCCCGGGCCGAGGTCCACCACGTGGTCGGCGATCGCGATCATCTCGGGTTTGTGCTCGACCACGAGGACGGTGTTCCCCTTGTCGCGCAGGCGCAGCAGCAGGTCGTTCATGCGCTGGATGTCGTGCGGGTGGAGCCCGATCGTCGGTTCGTCGAACACGTAGGTGATGTCCGTCAGCGACGATCCGAGGTGCCGGATCATCTTGGTCCGCTGGGACTCGCCCCCGGACAGCGTGCCCGAGGGGCGGTCGAGGCTGAGGTAGCCGAGCCCGATCTCCACGAACGAGTCGAGCGTCTCCCCCAGCGCGGTCAGCAGCGGTGCCACGGACGGTTCGGCGAGCCCGCGGACCCAGGCCGCGAGGTCGCTGATCTGCAGGGCGCACGCGTCGGCGATGCTGACGCCGTCGATCTTCGAGGACCTGGCCGCCTCGCTGAGGCGCGTCCCGTCGCATTCCGGACACGTGGTGAAGGTGACGGCCCGGTCCACGAAAGCGCGGATGTGCGGCTGCATCGCCTCACGGTCCTTGGAGAGCATCGACTTCTGGATCTTGGGGATCAGGCCCTCGTAGGTGATGTTGATGCCGTCGACCTTGATCTTCGTCGGCTCCTTGTAGAGCAGGTCCTGCAGCTCCCGCTTCGTGAAGGCCCGGATGGGCTTGTCCGCGTCGAAGAACCCGGTGGCGCTGTAGATGCGCCCGTACCAGCCATCCATGCTGTACCCCGGGATGGTGAGCGCTCCCTCGTTCAGCGACTTCGCCTCGTCGTAGAGCTGCGTGAGGTCCATGTCGGTGACGGACCCCATGCCCTCGCACCGCGGGCACATGCCGCCGGTCACCGTGAAGCTGCGGCGTTCCTTGACCGTGGTCCCCCCACGCTCGATCGTGACGGCACCCGCTCCGCTGATCGACGCCACGTTGAACGAGAAGGCCTGCGGGGATCCGATCTGCGGCTGGCCGAGACGCGAGAACACGATCCTCAGCATCGCGTTGACGTCCGTCGCCGTGCCGACGGTGGACCGCGGATTGGCGCCCATGCGCTCCTGATCGACGATGATCGCGGTGGTCAGACCCTCGAGGACGTCCACCTCGGGGCGGGCGAGGGTCGGCATGAAGCCCTGCACGAAGGCACTGTACGTCTCGTTGATCATGCGCTGCGACTCGGCGGCGATGGTGTCGAAGACGAGCGAGCTCTTACCGGACCCCGAGACGCCCGTGAACACCGAGAGCCGCCGTTTCGGGATGTCGATCGTGATGTCCCTCAGGTTGTTCTCCCGCGCGCCCCGGACCCTGATGAGGTCATGGCTGTCCGCGGCATGCGCCTGTCCCTGCTCGGCGTCCGTCGTGGCCGTGCTCATCGTGCCTCCATCCTCCGGCCTCCCGCCCTCGCGAGCGGCCGGTGTGCGTACGGGATACCGCCGCGGGACCGGCCGCGGGCAGCACGTCTGATTCTCCGTCGTCGCCCGGCAGGCGGCAATGGGGCGCGCACCCGTTCCTGTCCGCGATTGTGCTTTGCTGGAGGGATGACTGCAGCTGCTCCAGCCGACGATGTCCCCCCGATGCTCCCCTCCGGGGCCCTCGTGGAGCGGGTCGAGGCCGTGCTGGCCCAGGACCTGCCCGCGGTAGTCCGCGCGGGGCACCCGGTTCTGCGTCGACCGGCCCAGGACTTCGACGGCCAGCTCGACGACGGGACGCTGGGTCGGCTGATCTCCACGATGCGGCGCGTGATGCACGAGGCGCCGGGCGTGGGCCTCGCCGCACCGCAGATAGGCATCCCGCTGAGGATCGCCGTGCTCGAGGACCGCGGTGTCCAGGACCCGGCCGTCGCCGACGCCCGCGGCCGCACTCCGCTGCCGTTCACCGTGCTCATCAACCCCCGTTACGAGGCCGCGGACGGCACCCTGGCGGCATTCTACGAGGGCTGCCTCTCCGTGCCCGGCTACCAGGCCGTCGTCGAGCGCCACGCCCGCATCACGGCCACCTACACGCAGCCCGGCGGCATCACCGTCACCACCGGGTTCGAGGGCTGGCCCGCCCGGATCGTGCAGCACGAGACCGACCACCTGAACGGGCAGCTGTACCTGGACCGGGCCGTCCTGCGGTCCCTCACGGCCGACTCCGAGCACCACCGGTGGGCGCAACCGACCGTCGACGCCGCACGGCAGGGTCTCGGCTTCTGACCCCGCCGCGCGGCGACCGGATCCGCTACTGCGCGGGAGAGTGCGCGGGATTCGCTTCCGTGGGCAGGTAGCGTGCCCACCACCGCAGGATGTGCTCGAAGCGCTGCCTGCGGTGCCACGGTGACCCCGACCTCGACAGCTCGTGGGTCTCGCCCGGGAACACGAGCAGCTCCGCCTCGACCCCCTGCTTCTTCAAGGCCGTGTAGTACCGCTGGGCCTGCTCGATGGGACACCGCAGGTCCTCCTCCGAGTGGATGACGAACGCCGGCGTCCGCACCTGCCCGATCTTCGCGAACGGGTTCTGCTCCGCCACCCTCGCCGGGTCCGTCCCGGTGTACTGCTCGGAGAAGAACCAGCCGATGTCCGAGGAGCCCACGAACGACGGCGGGTCCAGGTAGCCGCGCTCGACGATCGCGGCCTCGAAGCGGTGGTCGTGGGCGATCGTCCAGGCCGTCAGGTAGCCACCGTAGGAGCCGCCCATGACCCCGAGCCGCTCGTCGTCCATGACGTCGTACTCGGCGAGCGCGCCGTCGAGGAACGCGAGGACGTCGTCGAGGTCCACCGTACCCATCGCCTCCTTGATGACGCGGCCGTGTGCCTGCCCGTAGCCGGCGGCGCCGCGTGGGTTGCACAGCAGCACCGCGTAGCCCGCGGCGGCGTACACCTGGGCCTCGTCGAAGTAGCCCCACCCGTACTGGGCGAAGGGCCCGCCATGGATGACGAGCAGCACCGGGTGCGGACCCTCGCCCTCGGGCAGGACGACCCACCCGTGCACGGGCGTCCCGTCGGGCGCAGGGTAGGTGCGCTCCTGCGGCTCCGCCACGCGTGTGTCGTCGCGGAGGGCGGCCGAGAAGTCCGAGACACGACGCAACTCGCCGCTTTCGACGACCGCGGCGTCGCCGGAGGTGGTCGGGTCGGTGTAGGACACGACGACGCCGCCCCCGGCTGCCGAGGCTCCCGTCACCACGGTGGGCCCGGTGACGAGGGTCTCGCTCTCCCCTGCGGCCGAGACTCGGAGGAGTTCACCCATGCCGCGCGAGCGGTTGACGACGAGCACGGAGGCGGGCCCGTCCGCGACGATCTCCTGGACATCGCCGACGTCCACGGTCTCGGGGTCGGTGAGTCGCCGCACGTCCTGCGGGTCCCCGATCGGCAGGACGTGGAGGGCCGTGTTGCGGGCCACGAAGTCCAGGCCCGAGGGCGAGAGATCCGATGCCAGGAAGAACAGCCACGCGCCGTCGGTGCTCGGCCGAGGTGCGCTGCACCCGAGGCGCGTGTCGCCGCCGAGGTTCGTCAGCGTGCGGTGTTCGCCGCCGTCGAGCGCGATCGAATGGAGGTCGGACACGAGGGTGGAGTCCGCGTCCTGCGCGAGCGCGGCCGTGAAGAGGATGCGCTGCCCGTCGGGGGAGAACACCGGCTCGAGGTGGTCGGCGTCCGCCGTCGTCAGCTGCGTCGCGGGTGGCACCGCTCCCTGCTCCTCGAGCGCGCCCGGGCCGTCCGCGTGCTCCTGCTTCATCCGGCCGACGGCGGCGATGTACGGCTCTGCATCGAGGCTGGGCACCGGGACGCTGAACAGCTGGGAGCGCTTGTCCGTCGTGTAGCCGAGGCCGTTCATCCGGTACTTGTACCCGGTGATCAGGCGCGGATCCTCCAGTGCGCTGCTCACGCCGTCGACGGTGCCGTAGCGCCCGTGCTCGGGTACGCGTGCCGCGAAGACGATGGTCGTCGCGTCCGGGGAGATGTCGAAGTGCGCGACGCCGAGGGGCTGGTCGGTGAGCTGCACGGGTTCGCCGCCCGAGGCGCGCACGGCGAACAGCTGCGGCTTGCCGCCCGGCGCCGTCCGGAGGAAGACGAGCAGCGCGCCGTCGCGCGAGTACCGGGGCGCCGTGTCGCGGAAGCCGCGAGTCAGCCGGCGTCGCTCGCCGTCGAGCGTGATCTCCCACAGCTGGCCCACATAGCTGTCGGCGCGGAGGTCGGGCCGGGTCGCGGCGACCACCAGGCGGGAGCCGTCCGGATGGAGCGTCGGTGTGCCGGTGGTGGTCAGGAGTTCGATCTGGTCTGGTTTCACCCTCCCGATCAGACCCGAAACAGTGGCCTGAGTCAACGGTGCAGGGCGTCCTCTCCCTAGGATGGGACGGTGTCCGCCCTCCCCCATCACCTCCTCGTCTGCTCCGTCTGCTCCTCCGCGCTCGAGGAGGGGGACCGGTCGCTGGCGTGTGCGCTCGGGCACCGCTTCGACGCCGCCCGCCAGGGCTACTTCAACCTGCTCACCGGCAAGGGGTCGCCCTTCGAGAGCGACACGGCCGAGATGGTCGACGCGCGGGAGCAGTTCCTCGGGTCGGGCGCCTACGCCCCGCTGCGCCGGGCGGTGGTTCGGTCCATCCTCGGCCATACGGCGGACCCCGCCGTGGCCCTGGACGCCGGCGCGGGCACGGGCTACTACCTGGAAGGGCTCGTGGCCGAGACGCCCGCGTGCTATCCCGTGGCGCTCGACCTCTCGAAGATCGCCCTGCGGCGTGCCGCCCGCAGGCTGCCCGGTGGGATCAGCCTGGTCTGGGACATCTGGCGGCGGCTCCCGCTCGCCGACGGGTCGGTCGACGTGCTCCTGAACGTGTTCGCGCCGCGCAACCCCGGCGAGTTCGTGCGCGTCCTCGCGCCGGGCGGGTGCCTCGTCGTCGTCACTCCGCGGCCCGGACACCTCGCCGGGCTGGAGGCGGTGGGTCCGCTGCTGTCCGTGCCGGCACACAAGGCCGACGATGTCCTCGCATCCTTCGAGGGAGCGCTGGTGGAGACCGGGCGGGAGGATCTGGACTACTCCCTGTCCCTTCCGCGGGACCTCGCCCGCTCCGCCCTGGTCATGGGACCCGCGGCGCGGCACGCACGGGCAGAGGACGTGGCGGAGGACGTGGAGGTGGCCGGCGCTGCCCCGCTGGAGGTCGCGGCACGCTTCACCGTCCAGGTCCTGACCCGCCCCTGACCACTGTCAGGCAAGGAGCCGCCAGGTTCGGAGCCGCCAGGCGCGGACGGCACGGAAGGGTAACAACTCGCGGGTATGCGGCCCGGCACCTAGGTATTGTCGGACCCCTTTGCCAGAATGGGACCGACGGCCGCTTCCTGCGGCACGCAGACGAGGGGATGCCCGATGGAGTGGTTGCTCGACAACGGCTGGATCCTGTGGCTGGTCCTGTTCCTGGGGCTCGCGGCAGTGGAGACCCTGACCCTCGACCTGCTCTTCCTGATGCTCTCGGTCGGCGCCCTGGCGGCACTGGTCGCCACGTTCGTCGGAGCGGGGTTGGTGCTGCAGGTCGTCGTGTTCGCCGTCGTCTCGCTGCTCATGATCCTGCTCGTCCGGCCGGTGGCCGTGCAGCACCTGCGCAAGGGTCCACGGGACCAGCTCGACAACATCGACCGCCTCGTCGGCGCGTCGGCCCTCGCCCTGGAGCCGGTCACGGCCAACTCCGGAACCGTGAAGATCGGCGGTGACACCTGGACGGCGCGCTCGTCGGACGGCGCCGCGCTGCCCGCCGGCACCCGCCTGTCCGTCGCGAGGATCGACGGCGCCACCGCCGTCGTCGAGCCCGCCGGCCCCGACACCGACCGCGCCGCGCCGATTGCCGGCGACTAGCGCCGACCGTCCCGCTTCCCGCTCCCCGACCGACCCCGGCCGGAGGGCAACCACCACAACAAAGGGGATTCATGAACGGCTCCGCCGGAACGATCGGACTCGCAGTAGCCCTGATCGCCCTCATCATCTTCGTCCTCGTCGTCCTCGTGAAGTCCGTGCGGATCATCCCGCAGGCCCGCGCGGGAGTCGTCGAGCGGCTCGGCAAGTACCAGCGGACCCTGAACCCGGGGCTGACGATCCTGATCCCGTTCGTGGACCGGCTGCTGCCGCTCCTCGACCTCCGCGAGCAGGTGGTCTCCTTCCCGCCCCAGCCCGTCATCACCGAGGACAACCTCGTGGTGTCCATCGACACCGTGGTCTACTTTCAGGTCACCGACCCCCGGGCGGCGACCTACGAGATCGCCAACTACATACAGGCCGTCGAACAGCTGACCACGACAACCCTCCGTAACGTGGTGGGCGGGTTGAACCTCGAGGAGGCGCTCACCTCCCGTGACCAGATCAACGGACAGCTCCGCGGAGTGCTCGACGATGCCACGGGCCGCTGGGGTATTCGGGTAGGTCGCGTGGAGCTCAAGGCGATCGATCCGCCCCACTCCATCCAGGATTCGATGGAGAAGCAGATGCGTGCCGAGCGTGATCGCCGCGCCGCGATCCTGACGGCGGAAGGAACCAAGCAGTCGCAGATCCTCACGGCGGAGGGCCAGCGCCAGGCCGCCATCCTTGCTGCAGAGGGTGACGCGAAGGCTGCGATCCTCCGTGCAGATGGTGAGGCGCAGGCCATCCACAAGGTGTTCGACGCCATCCACAAGGGCAACCCGACGCAGAAGCTGCTCGCCTACCAGTACCTGCAGACCCTGCCCAAACTCGCTGACGGCTCGGCGAACAAGCTCTGGATCATCCCGAGCGAGGTCGGCGAGGCGCTGAAGGGCATCGGCAACGTCCTCGGCACCACCACGCCGGATTCGCCGTCGGACGGGCCGGAGATGGTGTCGCGGTCCTGAGCCGCGCCTGCCGGACCACGATGGGCCGCCACCGCTCCGGTGGCGGCCCATCGCCGTCCGCGGCCCCTCGCGGAGCCCAGTGGGCGGCCCTGTATACTTAGGTGTTTACCCCTCCGCCCGCGGGAACATCCCTGCGGCGGACGGTGTTATACCGACAGCTTCCCTTCCGTCCCTTCGGCGGGAGAGGCACCGGGCGTTTCGGCGGCACGGCCCGCCCAGATTTCCGGTGAACACCAGCGGCAACGGCCCCACGGGCCATGGGAATGAGGAGATCATCATGAGCGATCGCAGCCTGCGCGGCATGCGCCTCGGAGCGCAGTCGATGGAGACGGAATCCGGCGTCGAGCCCGCTCCCCGGCAGCGGGTCGAGTATCGGTGCGAGGACGGCGAGCGGGTCTTCGTGACCTTCTCCTCCGAAGCGGAGATCCCGGCGACCTGGGTCTCCAAGACCGGCAAGGAAGCTCTCCTCGTCGACGGGGAGAAGCCCGACACCTCGAACGACAAGCCCGTCCGCACCCACTGGGACATGCTGCTCGAGCGCCGCTCCGTCGAGGAACTGGAGCAGATCCTCCAGGACCGCCTGACGATCTTGCGCGAGCGTCGCGGGGAGCGCCGCTCCGCCTGACCTTCAGGCGCATCACGGATACGACGAAGGCACCCGCCGGACGGCGGGTGCCTTCGTCGTTGGTGCGGTGCCGGGGTGGGGCCGGCTGCCGGCTGCCGTGGTGTGTCGGCGTCTGCCGGTGTCTGCTAGGCGCGGCCGGTGAGCTTCTTCCAGCGGGCGCCCAGGCCCCAGCGCGTGACATTCGCGATCGCCTCGAGCACGATGTTCCCGCTCATCTTCGAGTCCCCGAGCTCGCGCTCCACGAACGTGATGGGCACCTCCACGATGGTCAGGCCCAGCCGGGCGACCCGGAAGGTCATATCCACCTGGAAGCCGTAGCCCACCGACTCGACCGCGGACAGATCCAGGGCCTCGAGGGTGGAGCGCCGGAACGCCCGGAACCCGGCGGTGATATCACGGACCGGCAGACCCAGCATCAGCCGCGAGTAGGTGCTGCCGGCCCGCGAAAGGAGCTTGCGGTGCGCCGGCCAGTTCACCACGCTGCCGCCGCTCACCCAGCGGCTGCCGATCACCAGATCCGCCCGGTCCACGGCATCCAGCAGGCCCTGCAACTGTTCGGGCCTGTGCGAGCCGTCCGCGTCCATCTCCACCAGGACGTCGTAGTCGCGCTCCAACGCCCACCGGAACCCCGCGATGTACGCCGCTCCCAGACCCTCCTTGCCGGTGCGGTGCAGCACGTGCACCTGCGCGTCGGCGGCCGCGGCACGATCGGCGAGATCACCGGTACCGTCGGGGCTGTTGTCATCGACGATCAGGACATCCGAGGCCGGCACGGCCGCGCGTAGCCGGGCCAGGGTCCGCGGCAGGGACTCGACCTCGTTGTAGGTGGGGATGATCGTGATGACTCGCACGCAGCTGGGGCCTTTCCATCAGAGGGTGCGCATCGCGCAGGGACCGCCCCGCACACAACGGAGCCAGTGTCCAAGCATAGGCGACCGCCCCCGCCCTCCACGGCAGGCCCACGCCGGACGGGCGACGGAGGGGCGGCGGACGGGCGGGCAGATCCACGCACCTTCGTACCGGCGTCGGCACGGATGGCGGCGCCGTTTTCTAACGACACGTGGACCTGCCCTTGAGTGCCAGCTCTGCCTAGATGGGCAACACGCGCCATTCAGAAGGCCGATGCATTGCGCTCAGGAGACCAGCCAGGTGCCCTCCCGTGGGAGGTCATCCAACCCGTAACGCAAAAGCTTACGTGCTGTGGAGTGAGAGTCAACGGGCGTCTGACCTGCGACGACGTCTTCCATCGCAGGTCAGGACGGCGTGGGAAGACATCTGGGCCGTCCTCCGATGACCGCATCCCGCGTCCCGCGCTAGGCCGTGGCGAAGCCTTCGGCGGCGTAGAGGCGCCGCCCGTCGTGGACGGTCTCGAGGCAGAGCGGGGCGTTCTCGGTGTCCAGGGCGGGCAGCAGCGGTGTTCCGGCGCGCGGATCGGTGCTCCAGGGCTGCACCCGGTTGTCCGGGGTCTGCACCATCAGCTCGTCGACCTTCCACACAGCGAAGGACGCAGGGGTCCCGGGCGCGAGCTGGCCCATCATTGGGCTGCGGCCGGAAAGGCGCCAGCTCGCCCGCGTGTGGGCGATGAACGCGGCCCGGGCGGAGATGTTCTCCGCCGGGTTGCTGTGCTGCAGGCACGCGCGGACGGACGCCCAGGGGTCGAGGGGGGTCACGGGGCTGTCGGAGCCGAGCGCCACGAGGACGCCCGCGGAGAGCAGGGAGGCGAAGCGGTTCATGCCGGCGCTGCGCTCCCCCAGTCGCTGCCCGTAGAGGCCGTCCTCGACCCCCCACAGGGCGTCGAACGCCGGTTGACCGCTCACGGCGACGCCGTAGTGCACCAGCGCCGCGATGGCGGCGTCGTCGGCGAGTTCCACGTGTTCCAGCCGGTGCCGCGCCCGGCGGACCTCCTCCACGCCGAGCTCACGGGCGGCCACGTCGAGACCCTGCAGGACGACGTCGAGCCCGGCGTCCCCGATCACGTGGAAGCCGGCCTGGACGGTCTCGGCGGTGGTGGCGAGCAGATGTGCTCCGACCGCGTCCGCGTCGAGATAGAGCGTGCCCCGGTTGCCGGGATCGTCGCTGTAGGGCTCACGGAGGGCGGCGGTGCGAGAGCCGATGGAGCCGTCCACGTTGAGGTCACCGGCGAGGCCCGCGAGGCGGCCCCCGAAGCCCTGCATGAGCTCGCGCACCTCATCACGGGAGGATGTCAGCTGAGCCCAGTACGGGATGACCTCGGGCAGGGGGACGTCGCGGCCGGGACCGTCGAGGGACAGCAGCGTCTCGAGGTCCTCGCGCGGGGCGATGTGCGGCGCGGCCATCTCCGTGACGGCCACGTATCCGCGGCTCGCGGCGTGGAGCAGCGCGGCGCGCTGGTAGGTGCCGCGCTGCTCCGGCGTGAGGCTGCGTGTGGCCTGCCGTGACGCCTCGTGGGCCGCACGGACCACGAACCCGTCGTCCCAGCCATCGAGGGCTGCTAGGCCGAGCGCTGCGGCGAGCGTGCCGGATACCACGGCGGAGTGGATGTCGGCCCGCACGAGGTACACGAGGGCGCCGCCGCCGGCACGGTCCAGCTCCGCGGCCGTGGGGACGCGCTTCTCCGGCCACTGCGACTCGTCCCAGCCGAAACCGAGGACGGTCGCGGACCCGATGGCGGCCGCGGTGGCCACGGCGTCCAGCAGTCCTTCGAGCGATCGGCATCCCGTCAGGTCGATCGAGCCGAGGGCGATGCCCGTCTCGGTGGTGTGCGTGTGCGCGTCCACGAAGCCGGGCGTCACGAGTGCGCCGTCGAGGTCGACGCTGCGCACGTCCGGCCCCTCGAGGTTCGTTGCGGCGTGTTCGGTGCCCACCCAGGCGATCGTGCCGCCATCGACGAGCATGGCGGTGGCGAAAGGATCGGCGGGGCTGTAGACGGAGCCGTTGCGGTAGAGGACGGGTGCGGGGCGGGGGCTGGGCATGGGGGCGCTGGGCGGCTTTCTGTGGTCGGCGGGTCCGGGGCGGGGACTACTCACTGATGTTCGAGTATGCCACCACGCCGCGGCGCACCAGCCTGATGGCCCGCACGCAGGTCTGCTGCAGGTTGCCCGGTAGGTCCGGCACCTTCGCCATCTGATCGAGGAGGTCGATGACCTGCTTGGCCCAGCGCACGAAGTCGCCGGCCGCGAGTTCGGTGCCGCTCAGGGCTGCCTGCAGGGACCGGCCCTGCGCCCACTTGAACATCGGCCAGACGAGCGACAGCTCGGGCTCGCTGGTGACGGGGAGCCGGTGCTGCTCCTCGACGTCGTTGAGCTGGGACCACTGGCGGATGATCGTCTCGACGGAGCCCTCGAGCGAGACGCTCGGCATGACCGGCCGCACGCCCCGCTCCTCGCGCTTCGCCTGGTAGACCAGCACCGTGGTGAGGGCGGCGAGCTCGGCGGCGTCGAGGTCGCTGAACGCGCCCTGCTCGATGCACAGCGCGATCAGGAGGTCCTTCTCACCGTAGATGCGGCGAAGCTTCTGGCCCGATGCGCTGACGGACACCCCGTCATCGGTGTACTCCAGGTACCCGTAGTGGCCGAGGACCTCCGAGACGCGGTCGAAGGTCTTGGCGATCGTGTTCGTGCGGCCGCGGATCTGGCCTGCGAGGTTGTCGGTCTCCCGGCGCAGCTTCCACCACCGCTCGGCCCAGCGGGCGTGCTGCTCCCGCTCGCTGCACCCGTGGCAGGGGTGGGCGCGGAGGCGCCGGCGGAGGTCCGTGATGGCCCGCTCCTCGGCGGCTGCGGACGCGGAGTGGCCGGCCGAGACCCGGTCGGCGCCCCGGCGTGGCGGTCGCTTCTCCTCGAGCGCGTTGCGCAGGGACGAGGTAAGGTCGCGGCGGTCCTTCGGGCTGCGCGCGCTGAAGTGCTTCGGGATGCGGACACGCGAGAGGACCTCCACGGGCCCGTCGAGGTCCTGCACACCGACGCGTCGGATCTGCGTCTCGAGGGTGAGCACCGTGGGCCGCGGTTCCCGGGACGTGTCGCTGTCGAGCACCACGGCGTAGCCCTGGCTCCGCCCGCCCGGGACGTCGATCACGTCGCCCGGACGGAGGGCCTCCAGCGAGGTCTCGGCGGCGGAGCGCAGGGTCCGCGACCGGTCCCGCGACGCCCGCGACTCGAGGTCGGTCAGCTCGCGCCTGAGGTTCGCGTACTCGCGGAAGTCCCCGAGGTGGCAGGTCATGGATTTCTCGTAGCCCTTGAGCGATTCCTCCCGGCTGCGCACCTGCTTGGCGAGCCCGACGACGGACCGGTCAGCCTGGAACTGGGCGAAGGACGTCTCGAGGATCTCGCGTGAGCGCTCCTGCCCGAACTGCGCCATGAGGTTGATGCTCATGTTGTAGGTCGGCCGGAAGCTCGAGTTGAGCGGGTAGGTGCGCCGTGAGGCGAGCCCTGCGACGGCGCCGGGGTCTGTGCCCGGTTGCCACAGGACGACTGCGTGGCCTTCGACGTCGATGCCGCGGCGTCCGGCGCGGCCGGTGAGCTGCGTGTACTCCCCCGCCGTCACGTCCACATGCGCCTCGCCGTTGAACTTGTCGAGCTTCTCGAGCACGACGGTCCGGGCGGGCATGTTCACGCCGAGCGCGAGTGTCTCGGTGGCGAACACGGCCTTCACGAGCCCTGCGGCGAACAGGCGCTCCACGATCTCCTTGAACGTGGGCAGCATCCCGGCGTGGTGCGCCGTGAAGCCGCGGATCAGGCCCTCGCGCCAGGTCCAGAACCCGAGGATCTCGAGGTCGTCGCGCGGGATGTCCAGCGTGGCCTGGTCGATCGTCTCGCTGATCTCGTCGCGTTCGTCCTCCGTGGTCAGCCAGAGCCCGGCGTGCAGGCACTGGGTCACGGCGGCCTCGCACCCGGCCCGGGAGAAGATGAACGTGATGGCGGGCAGCAGGTCCGCGCGGTCCAGGGCGCTGATCACCTGGGGTCGGGTGGCGCGTCGTACCGCGCTCACCTGCGGGGGCCCGCCGCGTCCGTTGCGCTGCCGGCCGCGCCGCCCGCCGCCGCCCCAGTTCGCGCGCTGGTTCAGCCGGATCTCGTTGCTCGCCAGTTCCAGCAGCTCGGGGTTCACGTCGTACTGGTCCCGCGCTCCGCTGCCCGCCCCGGCGGGTGCCGTCTCGTCGAAGGCGACGTCGCCGGCGAAGAGGTCGATGAGGTTCTGCCCGACCATGACGTGCTGCCACAGCGGGACCGGGCGGTGCTCGGACACGACGACGTCCGTGTCCCCGCGGACGGTGTCGAGCCAGGCGCCGAACTCCTCCGCGTTGGACACCGTGGCGCTGAGCGAGACCAGCTTGACCTCGGTGGGCAGGTGGATGATCACTTCCTCCCACACCGCCCCGCGGAACCGGTCGGCAAGGTAGTGCACCTCGTCCATCACCACGTAGCCGAGGTTGTCGAGGGCGTCCGAGTTCGCGTACAGCATGTTCCGCAGGACCTCGGTGGTCATCACGATCACGTCGGCGTCGCCGTTGATGCTCGTGTCGCCCGTGAGCAGCCCCACGCGGTCGGCACCGTGCACCGCCGCCAGTTCCGAGTACTTCTGGTTGCTGAGGGCCTTGATAGGCGTGGTGTAGAAGGCTTTCAGGCCCTGCTGCAGCGCCATGAAGACGGCGAACTCGCCCACCACGGTCTTGCCGGCGCCCGTCGGCGCCGCGACGAGCACTCCCCGGCCCGCCTCGAGGGCCGTGCACGCCTCCTGCTGGAACGGGTCGAGCTCGAAGCCGAGGGTCTGCGCGAACTGGAACAGCTGGGTCCGTGAGCGCTCTGTCCGGGCCTTTGCAGCGGCGTATCTCTCCGCGGGGGTGGTCATTCGTCCACCCTAGACGGTCGGCCCGGAGCGGGCACGCCGAGCATGTCGACTCCGTCCGGGCACCGGTGGTGCTTGCAGGAGGGGCCGGAGCGTGTCCTGCGGACGGGGCGGTCGCCGTAGCGCTTCCGGCGGTCCGTCCGGCGCGGGGTCAGGCTGTTTACAGGGCGTCGAGGGGGGACGCGGTGTCGGCGGTGGCCTCGACGGAGGCTTCGCGGGCGGCGTTGCGCCGGGCGCGACGCTTGTCGTTGAGCAGGCACAGCCCGATGGCGACGAAGAACAGCAGCAGCAGCGGCACCGCGAGGTAGAACATGCTCAGCGCGTCCCCACCCGGTGCAGCCATCGCGGCGAACAGGCAGACCAGGAACACGGTGATCCGCCACGCCTTGAGGATCTGCCTGCCGGAGACCAGGCCCACCATGTTCAGGCCCACCAGCACCACGGGCAGCAGGAACGCGATGCCGAACGCGAGCATGAGCCGCAGCACGAACGTGAAGTACACGGTGACGCTGATGTAGTTGGAGAAGTCCTCGGGGGTGAACTCGGTCAGCACGCGCACCGCGTTGGGCAGGATCAGCCAGGCCAGGTAGATGCCCGCCAGGAACAGCGGGACGGCGACGGCGATGAACGCCAGCGCGATCCGGCGCTCCTTGGACTTCAGCCCCGGGGTGATGAACGCCCACAGCTGATACAGCCAGACCGGACTGGAGATGACAAGGCCCAGGAACACGGAGACCTGGATGAGCAGGTCGAACGGCGACGCGGCGCTGTCGAAGTTCAGCGACGCCGTCCTGCCCTCCTGGGTGTTGATCGCGATGATCGGTGCCGCCAGGGCGCGCAGGACCGGCTCGTAGACGAAGAAGCCGGCGACGGTTGCGAGGATGACCGCGATCGCGGACTTGAACAGGCGGTTGCGCGCCTCGCGCAGATGCTCCTTCAGGGCCATCCGCCCCTCGGGGTTGGCCTTCCTGCCGCGCGGACGGACCTTGGATGGTGACACCGGGACGTCCGGGCCTACTGGCCGGTCGAGGGGGAACTGCCGTGCTGCGACGGGCCGGCCTGGGTGCCATCAGCATGACCATCAGCACGGCCGTCAGCGCGGCCGTCAGCGCGGCCGTCACCCTGGTGGGGTGCCTGCCCGGGCTGCCCCGGGTGCTGCACGGGCGTCTGGTAGGTGGGCGCGTACGTCTGCGCGTTGGCCTGCGGGGCGGGGTTGGTGACCACGCGGCCCTCGACAGGATCGGTCCCGGCGTCCGGGGTGTTGTTCTCGTCCTTCATCTGCTTCACCTCGGACTTGAAGATCCGCAGTGACTGTCCCACGCTGCGCGCCAGGCCCGGCAGCTTCGGAGCGCCGAACAGGACGATCGCAAGAACGATGATGATGACGATATGCCAGCCTTCGAGCCTCATGCCCAATTCCTCTCGTTGATCCCCCCACCAGTTTAGGTCACAGGTGGGGCATGTCCTGCAGGAGCTGGGGCTGTCCGCGACGGGCGCGCTTGACGACACGCCTGCTGCGTCGGTCGTCGGCACGGCGTAGCCGGGCGAGCTCACGAGCGGCACGGATGTCCTCGGGCCGGGAGAACACGGCGGGCACGGGGATCCCGGGTACTCCCGATGAGCTCGCGGCGACGGCGTCGTCGGGCGGGACGTCCACCTGGAGGCGGTCCATCGATTCCCCGAATTCACCGAGAGTTCGCATTCCACGACGGAACACGCGGAACCCGACGACGGCCAGGAAGATCACACTGACCGCCACCAGTGCCACCCACAGCACGATCCACATCCACCAGAGCATGGGTCCAGTCTAGGCCAGGGCCTGGTGCGCCCTGGCTGCCTCGAGCCAGCGGAGGGTCTCCTCGCGCAGGTGGTCCGGCGCGACGACGGCGGCGGACCCGCCGAGTCCTGCCACCAGACCGGGGATCCAGGCGCTCGACGCCACCTTCAGGCGCGCCGCGAGGCGGTCCTCGCCGAGTTCCTCGACGGCGTCCGCGTTGTACTGGGCAGCGATCCAGCGCGCGCGCGGCTCCAGCAGGAGCGTGACGGCCTGGTCCGTGTCACCGGAACGGTACGGCAGGACCGCGCGCCGGTCCCGGGCGAGGGACTCCTCGTCCACCAGGGCCGTGGCCGGCTGGTCCGTCAGTGCCGCGCTCTGGATGCGGTCCAGGCGGAAGTTGCGCAGACCGTCAGAGTCCACGCTCCACGCCTCGAGGTACCAGGTGTCCTGATGCAGGAAGATCCGGATGGGCTCGAGGAGGCGGTGCGTGATCTCGTCGCGCGTGGGCACAAAGTAGTCGACCTCCACCCGGACCCGGGAGTGCAGGGCGGCCTGCAGCACCTCGAGTGTGGGGTCGATGTCGTCTTCCGTCAGCTTCGTCGCCACCGCGGTGCCGATGCGGGCGGCGTCGCCCGCGGCGGCGGTGAGCTTCGTCTGGGCGCTGACGATCGCCTCGTTGTTCCGCATGCCGGGCAGCTCGCGCAGTGCCTGGAGCCCGACGATCAGGGAGCAGGCCTCGTCCATGCTCAGCTTCACGGGCTCCGCCAGGTCGCGTGCGTTGGTGAGGTAGATCCGGCCGTCCTCGATGTTCACGTCCATCAGGCCGTCGGGGTAATGGCGCGGCCCGCTGACGAACAGCAGGTCGAGGTCCTTGGTCAGCTGGCTCTCGCTGACGTCGAACCGCCGTGCCGTCTCGCCCACCTCCGCGCCCGGATGAGCCAGGAGGTAGGGCACGAGGTCCAGCAGGCGGAGCAGATGGTCCTGGGCGGAGGATTTCCGCCGCGGCGCCGGCCGCACGCCCTGGGTGATCTCGAGGCCGTGCGGTGCGGCGACGGCGGCCTCGTAGGCACCGTCGAGCAGCCGCCCGACCTCCACGGCGAGCTCCTGGGGCTCGCGCACCCTCGCGTTGGTGCCCAGTCCCGCGACCGTGGCCGCCATGGGGCTGGCCGCCGCGTACGGTACCCGCAGGACGTCCCACTCCTCCCCCGTCTGCAGGACCTCCGTGTCCTTCCGGACCCGGAGCACCTGGCAGGAACCGGGGCGCACGGCGATGACGGCCGTGCGGTCGGGTTCGCGGCGCGAGAGCGAGGAGAGCGTCTGGTTCATGTCGAACGACGCCGGGACGTCGAACGTCCCCGGCAGGATCACCGGCTCGCCGGTCATGCGGGAGAGGCGGAAGAAGCGTTCGGCGTCGCGGGTGGTGTCGAAGCCGACCAGGTACCAGTGGCCGAAGCGCGCGCCCATCCCCCACGGGTGGACGGTGCGGACCTCCTCGCGCCCGGTGCTGGCCGCGCGGTACGGGAAGCGGAGGGGCGCCCGGGAGGTGAGAGCCTGCCACACGACGTCCCAGTAGGGTGCGTCGGTGGTGATGCGCGGCTGGATGAGGGGCGTGAGTTCGATCCCGCCGTCGGTGCTGCGGGAGCTGAGCTTGCGCAGAGCCCGGGATGCCGCGGAGTCGAGGGAGCCCTGGTCCCACACGCCGGCGGCGAGGTTGAGGACGGCGTATTCCTCGGGCTGGAAGGTGACCCCGCCGAGGCGGTAGTCCTCGGCGTCGATCCGGTAGCGCTGCACCGTGTTGTCGTTGTCGAACAGGGCGTCCTCGCTGAAGGACTCGAGCGGGATCCCCTGCTCGCGGAGGGCTGCCTTGTCCCGGTCGAAGAGCTTCTCCCGTGCTGCCACGGACGTCGCCTCGCGGTACAGGTCGATCTCCTCGAACAGTTCCTCCTTCGTGAACCCGCGGCGGCTCGACAGCAGCATGATCACGAGGGTGAGGAGGCGTTCGGTACGTTTTGCGGACACGGTGAAACCCTACCTTTCCTCGGAGCGGCAGGAGGGACGCACGCCAACCGGGGCTGACCTGCGTCCCTCCTGGACGATGCTGCTGGGCGAACGGGCTGGAGCGGAGGCTCCGGCCCGCGTGGTGCTAGCGGACGGCGAGCAGGTCCACCACGAAGATCAGCGCCTCGTTGGGGCCGATCGCCGAGCCCGCACCGCTCGGGCCGTAGGCGAGGTGCGACGGGATCTCCAGGCGGCGACGTCCGCCGACCTTCATGCCGAGCAGTCCCTGGTCCCAGCCCTGGATGACCTGGCCCACGCCGACGCGGAAGTCGAGCGGCGCCCCACGGTTCCAGGACGCGTCGAACTCCTCGCCCGTCGAGAACGCCACGCCCACGTAGTGCGTGGACACGGTGTTCCCGGGCTTGGCCTCGTCGCCGGTTCCCTCGATGATGTCCTCGATGACGAGGTCGGTGGGGGCGTCGTGGGCGGGGAAGTCGATCTCCGGCTTCTGCCGGTCGAAGCTGCGCTGTCCGAAGGACATGGTTTTCCTCTCGTGGGAAGGGCGTTGGAAGGGTGCCGGGTCATCCGGCGGCAGGGGTGTGCCTGGTACTACTGGGCGGCGTCCTTGCTGACGATCTCGACGTAGAACACGAGCGTGCCGGACGGCTGGCCCTGGGCGGCGTTGGGGTAGGCCCACGGCTCGGGGATGACCAGCATCACCTTGGAGCCGACCTTCTGGCCTGCGAGTCCCTTGGTCCAGCCGGTGATGACGCCGTTCAGGGGGAAGCTGGCCGCCTCGCCGCGGTCGAAACTCGAGTCGAACTTCTCGCCGTCGGCGTAGGTCCAGCCGGTGTAGTTCGCGGTGATGGTGTCGCTCTCGGCGAGCACCTCGCCGTCGCCCTCCTCGAGCACCTTCACGACGAGGTCGTCGGAAGGGTCGTTCTCGGGGATGGTGACCTCGGGGGCGCCGTTCCCATCGAACGTGAAGGTCGGCAGCTGCCCCTCGTCGTCGAGCTTCTTGACGTCCTCGGGGGACATCACCTCGGGCTCGGGCGGGGGCTGCTCGGCGGAGATGACCTTCAGGACGAGGATCTGCTTCGGGCTCTCGGCCGCTCCCGCGCCCTGTTCCGGGGCGGGCGCCGCGAAGGCGACCTGGGACCCGACCTTCGTGCCGATGAGGACCTCGAACAGCTCGGGGAACTCGCCCTTGAAGGTGTCGTCCAGGGGCAGGACCTGCGGCTCGCCCTGGCTGTACGTCTCACCGAGCACCGAGCCGTCCTCGGCGTTGAGTGCCACGAGCTGCACGCGGATCTGCTCGCCCTCCTGGATCTCGTCGCCGTCGCCCTCCTGGACCGTCTTGGCCGCAGCGGCGCTGGTGTCCAGCGGCTCGTCGAACTCGACGGTGGGCGCCTCCTCGTCGGAGCCTCCGCTGACCTCGACGGTGTCGAAGATCTCGGCGGCTCCCGCGGACTTCCCCGACGCGTTTCCCTCGAAGGAGTCCGTCGTCGGGCCGCCGCACGCCGTCAGCAGCAACAGCAGCGGAAGAAGGATTGCTAGTACTTTTCGCACAGAACCACTTTCAGGTTGGTGTCCAGGTCGGGCTGCCCGCGAAACAAAGGGCCCTGACAAGCCTAACGGCTCGGGCAGCACGGTTTCTCCTGCGCCTGCGCCGTTGACGGGCGGGCCCGTGCCGGCGGCGACCGGGACACACGGGGTAGCACCGGATGACGCGGCGTCCTGCCGCGCCAGGGTCAGGTCCGAGCTGTGTCAGAGCTGCTGGAGCAGGGCCTCGACGCGTTCGTCGACCGAGGCGAAGGGGTCCTTGCAGAGGATGGTCTGCTGGGCGCGGTCGTTGAGCTTGAGGTGCACCCAATCGACGGTGTAGTCGCGGTTCGCCTCCTTGGCCCGGCGGACGAACTCCCCGCGCAGCCGTGCGCGCGTGGTCTGCGGAGGTACGTCGACGGCCTCCTTCACCGCGGTGTCGTCGACGACGCGTGCAGCCTCCCCCCGGGCCTGAAGCAGGAAGAAGAGTCCGCGCGAACGGGAGATGTCGTGGTAGGTCAGGTCGAGCTGGGCCGCCCGGGCGGAATCGAGGTCGCCGCCGGAGCGGGCGAGGTAGCGGTCGATCAGCTTCTTCTTGATGGCCCAGTCCACCTCCGTGTCGATGCCCGAGGTGTCGCCGGTCTCGACGGCGTCGAGCACCCGCTCCCACAGGTCGAGGATCGCGGGCACGTGGTCGTTGTGCGCACCGTGCCGGCCGACGAACGCCGTCACACGCGCGAGGTACTCGCGCTGCATCTCGAGCGCCGTCATGTGCCGGCCGTTCGCGAGCTTGAGCACCTGCCGGCCCGTGAGGTCGTGCGAGATCTCGCGGATGCTGCGGATGGGGTTCTCCAACCGGAAGTCCCGCATCACCTCGCCCGCCTCGACCATGCGCAGCAGCAGGTCGACGGAGCCGATCTTCAGCACCATCGTGGTCTCGGACATGTTGGAGTCGCCTGCGATCACGTGCAGCCGGCGGTAGTGCTCGGCGTCGGCGTGCGGTTCGTCGCGCGTGTTGATGATGGGGCGGGACCGGGTGGTGGCCGAGGAGATGCCCTCCCACAGATGGTCGGCGCGCTGCGAGAAGGCGTAGATGGAGCCGGTCTGCGTCTTCAGGACCTTGCCGGCCCCGACGAGGAGCTGCCGGGTCACGAGGAACGGGATGAGGATGTCGGCGAGCCGGGCGAACTCGAGTTTGCGCGGGATGAGGTAGTTCTCGTGGCTGCCGTAGGAGTTGCCCGCGGAGTCGGTGTTGTTCTTGAAGAGGTAGATCTTGCCGTCGTAGCCCTCCTGGGCCAGCTTGCGCTGCGCCTCGGACACGAGGTCCTCGAGGATCAGCTCACCCGCGCGGTCGTGGGCGACGAGCTGGGCGAGGTCGTCGCATTCCGCGGTGGCGTACTCGGGGTGGGAGCCGACGTCGAGGTACAGGCGCGAGCCGTTCGTCAGGAACACGTTGGAGGAACGCCCCCAGCTGACCACCTTGCGGAACAGGTACCGGGCCACCTCCTCCGGCGAGAGCGGGCGCGAGTTGGGGCCCGAGTAGGAGATGCCGAACTCGGTCTCGACTCCGAAGATGCGCCGGTCCATCAGGTGTCCTGTCCGTGCTGCAAAAGGTTCTCGAGTTCGGGTCCGCCGATGCGGCGGAATGCGCGGCGGCTGCCGCGCAGGGTGTCGGGATCGCGTTCGAGGAAGGCGACTTCGAGGACCGACGGGTCGAGTGCGGCGCCGGGCCGGTCACCCTCCACGGTTGTGCCGGCGGTCGTGCCGGCGGTCGTGCCGGCGGTCGTGCCGGCGGTCCCGCCGTTCCGCAGGGCGCGCGCGGCGGCCCGGACGCCCTCGGGGAGGGCGAGTTCCGCGGACCAGGTGCCCTGCAGGGCGTCGACGACGACGTCGGCCGCGCCGCCCATGACCACGAACCCGGATTCGTCCGCGATCGAGCCATCGAAGGTGAGCCGGTACAGGTGGTCGGCGTCCTGGCTGCGGCCCACCTCGGCGACCACGAGTTCCACCTCGAAGGGTTTGCTCTCCGCGGTGAAGACGGCGCCGAGGCTCTGCGCGTAGACGCTCGCGAGACCGCGGGCCGTCACGTCCTCCCGGGCGTAGGAGTAGCCGCGGACGTCGGCGTAGCGCACGCCGGCCTGCCGGAGGCTCTCGAACTCGTTGTACTTCCCCACGGCGGCGAACGCGATGCGGTCGTAGATCTCGCCCAGCTTGTGCAGCGAGGGCGAGGGGTTCTCCGCCACGAGGGCGATCCCGTCGCGGCAGCTCATGACCACGACCGACCGGCCGCGGCCGATGCCTTTCCGCGCGAAGTCCGCGCGGTCCTTCATGAGCTGTTCCGGGGAGACGTAGAACTGCTGTGTCATGGCCTAGGCCTCCCGGCCCGCGGCGGAGCGGGCGTCGATGATGGCGTGCGCCACGGCCTCGAGATCACGTTCGGGGACGCGCCGTGCGCCGGCCGCGTCCACCACGTAGACCACGGGCCACAGCGAACGCACGGCGTCGGGGCCTCCCGTCGCGGAGTCGTCGTCGGCCGCGTCATAGAGGGCCTCCACGGCCACGCGCACCGCGGACGCCTCGTCCAGGCGCGGGTTCCACAGCTTCTTGAGCGACCCGCGGGCGAACACGGACCCGGAGCCCACCGAGTGGTGCTCCTGCTCCTCGTACCGTCCGCCGGTCGCGTCGAAGGAGAACAGCCGCCCGACGTGGCGGTCGGCGTCGAACCCGGCGAAGAGCGGCACGACGGCGAGGCCCTGCATCGCCATGGGGAGGTTCTGCCGGACCATCGCCGCGAGGCGGTTGGCCTTGCCGTCGAGGCTCATCATCGTGGCCTCGATCTTCTCATAGTGCTCGAGCTCCACCTGGAAGAGCCGGGTCAGGTCCAGCCCGATGCCGGCGCTCCCCGCGATCCCGAGCACCGAGGAGCGGTCGGCCGGGAAGACCTTCTCGATGTGGCGGCTCGCGATGACGTTGCCCATGGTGGCACGGCGGTCCCCCGCCATCAGGACGCCGCCGGGGAAGGTCAGGGAGACGATCGTCGTGGCGTGGGGGGCGAGGTGGCCTGCGTCGGCGGAGGGGCTCACGGACCCGAGCGTGCGGTTGGACGGCAGCAGTCCGGGGTGGTGCACGTCGAGGTAGTCGGCGAAGGAGGTCGAGGCGGCTCGGGGAACCGCTGCTGCTGCATCGTCCGGGAGCATCCGCTACTGGCCGCCCTTCTGGACGAATCCACGGACGAACTCCTCGGCGTTGGACTCCAGCACGCCGTCGATCTCGTCGAGGAGGTCGTCCACGCCCTGCGTCTGCGCGGAGCCCTGGGCTTCCGGGGCGGCGGGGGTGGGATCAGGTGTCTCCTCCTCCGCCTCCGTTGCCGATCCGCTGGTGTTCCTGCGGTCCTGCGTCGCCATGATGGCTCCCCTCCCGTGTCCGTGATCCGTTGTGGGATCGCAATCCTATGGTGCCACGCGCCGATCAGGCCCGCTCAACAATCGGGCGAGGAAATCCTCGGCGTCCGCTGCTACCTCGAACAACTCCTCGGTCAGGGCCGCCGTTCCCCGGAGTGGCTCGCGGGTCTGGACGCGCTGCAGCCGCCGCTCCCCCGCGAGCTCGAAGATCAGCGAGTCCCAGCTCGCACCGACCACCTCCGCGGGGTACTCCGCGATGCAGCGGCCCCGGAAGTACGCGCGGGTGTCCCTCGGCGGGTGGACGGCAGCCCGGGCCACCTCGGCGGGCGGCACGAGCAGGTCGACGTCGTTCCTGCGTGCGAGCCGCTGGTAGATGCCCTTCTCGGGCCGCAGGTCGGCGTACTGCAGGTCGATCAGCGCCAGGCGGGGGTCCGTCCAGGCGAGCCCGTCGCGTGCGCGGTACGCCTCCAGCACCTTCAGCTTCGAGATCCAGTCCACCTGCCGGGCGGCGTCCGAGGGGTCGCGGCGCAGCGTCGCGAGGAGCGCCTGCCAGCGGTCGACGACGTCACGCGTCTGCTCGTCGGCGTCCGCCGGAAGGGCTGCGAGCACGGCTTCGCAGTACAGGTCCTGCAGGTCGAGCCCCGTCACGCTCCGCCCGTCGGTGAGGCGCACCGTGGTCCGCAGCGAGGGGTCGTGGCTGATGGCGTGCAGCGCCCCGACCGGGTCCTCGAGCACGGGCACCGGCGCGACGCCCTGCTCGACGAGGGAGAGGACGAGGGCGGTGGTGCCCACCTTCAGGTAGTTGGACACCTCGTTGAGGTTCGCGTCGCCGATGATCACGTGCAGCCGCCGGTACTTCTCGGCGACCGCGTGCGGTTCGTCGCGGGTGTTGATGATGGGCCGCCGGACCGTGGTCTCGAGGCCGATCTCGTTCTCGAAGAAGTCGGCGCGCTGGCTGATCTGGAACCCCGGCTCCTGGTTCAGCGGTCCGAGGCCCACGCGTCCCGCACCGCAGATCACCTGGCGGGAGACGAAGAACGGGATCAGTGCCTCGGCGAGCTTGGAGAACGGGACCGTGCGGGGCACGAGGTAGTTCTCGTGGGATCCGTAGGAGACGCTCTTGTTGTCCGTGTTGTTCTTGTAGAGGATCACGGGTGAGAAGCCGGGCATCGCGCTGATCCGCTGCATGGCAGTGACGGCGACGTGATCGCCCGCCCGGTCCCAGAGGACGGCGTCGAGGGGATTGGTCACCTCGGGCGACGAGTACTCTGGGTGCGCGTGGTCGACGTAGAGCCGCGCCCCGTTGTTGAGGACGAGGTTCATGAGGACGGCGGTCTCGGTGGGTTCCCCGCGTTCGAGCGCGATCTGCTCGGCGCTGAGCTCGGGCGGTTCGTCGGTGAGCTGGCTCGGGTGTGCGCTCTCGCGGTCCATCCGGAAGCCCCGGGCGTCCGTCAGCGGCGTCTCGTCCGTGTAGTCCCACCGCGTGCCCGCGAGGTTGCCGAGTCCTTCGCGCAGGGTGGCTGCGTAGGCGTTGACCACTTGGGAGGACAGCAACGTCGGGTTCGCCGACGGCAGGGCCGGCGCGATGATGCCGTACTCCGTCTCCGTCCCCATGACGCGGTGCACGGAGATCCCCTCACCGACGGCGGGCAGCGCGGCCCCCGAAGCGGTGCGTCGTCCCCCGGTTCCGATCACAGGTATTGGCCGGTATTCGCCGTCGTCTCGATGGCCTTGCCCGGTTCCTGCCCCGCCTTGCCCTGCACGATCGTGCGGATGTACGTGATGCGCTCGCCCTTCTTGCCGGAGATGCGCGCCCAGTCGTCGGGGTTCGTGGTGTTCGGCATGTCCTCGTGCTCGCGGAACTCGTCCACCACGGCCCGCATGAGGTGCTCGATGCGCAGGCCCCGGCTGCCGTCGAGGAGGAGGTCCTTGATGGCGTACTTCTTGGCGCGGTCCACCACGTTCTGGATGACGGCCCCGGAGTTGAAGTCCTTGAAGTACAGCATCTCGGTGTCGCCGTTGGCGTAGGTCACCTCGAGGTACTCGTTGGACTTGTCCGTCGAGTACATCTGCTCCACCGTGCGGCGGATCATTTCGGCGATGGTGCTCCGCGGATCGTTGCCGTTCTCGGCGAGGTCGTCGGCGTGCAGCGGGAGGTCGGCGGTGACGTACTTCGCGAAGATCTCCGCAGCGCCCTCCGCGTCGGGCCGCTGGATCTTGATCTTCACGTCCAGCCGGCCCGGGCGCAGGATGGCCGGGTCAATCATGTCCTCACGGTTGGAGGCACCGATGACGATCACGTTCTCGAGCTTCTCGACGCCGTCGATCTCGCTCAGCAGCTGCGGCACGATGGTGGTCTCCACGTCGGAGGACACCCCGGTGCCACGAGTGCGGAAGAGCGAGTCCATCTCGTCGAAGAACACGACGACAGGGCTGCCGTCGGAGGCCTTCTCGCGCGCCCGGGCGAAGATGAGCCGGATGTGGCGTTCCGTCTCGCCCACGTACTTGTCCAGCAGCTCCGGTCCCTTGATGTTGAGGAAGTAGCTGCGGATCTGCTCGACGCCGGCGCGCTCGGCGGCCCGCGCCGCGAGCGAGTTGGCCACGGCCTTGGCGATCAGCGTCTTGCCGCAGCCGGGCGGACCGTAGAGCAGGATCCCCTTGGGCGGCTTGAGCCCGTGCTCGCGGTAGAGGTCGGGGTGCAGGAAGGGCAGCTCGACGGCGTCGCGGATCTGCTCGATCTGCGGGCCGAGCCCACCGATGTCGCCGTACGCGATGTCGGGCACTTCCTCGAGCACGAGGTTCTCCACCTCGCTGCGGGGGACCTTCTCGAGACCGTATCCGGACTTCGTGTCGACGGCGAGGGCGTCGCCCACCCGGATCTTCTCCGCGCGCAGCGGCCCGCTGAGCCTGATGACGCGCTCGTCGTCGGTGCGGCCCACCACGAGCGCGCGGTCCGCGCCGAGGAGCTCCTTGACGGTGACGATCTCCCCGGCCCGCTCGAAGCCGAGCGCGGCGACGATGGTGAGCGACTCGTTGAGCAGCACCTCCTGGCCGGGAGCGAGCTGGCGGACGTTGATGAGAGGGCTGACGGTGACGCGGAGCTTGCGCCCCGACTGCAGGATGTCGGCCGTATCCTGCACGGTCGCCTCGGTGGTGGTCCCGGGCTCGGACGGGCGCTTCGGGTTCACCTGCATCACGGTGGCGAAGCTGAACGGGGCGGCGCCCTCCTTTTCGAGGGCCGCCTTCAGCCGGACGATCTCCGTGCGGGCGGACTCGAGCGCGGAGACCAGCTTGGCGTTGTTCTGCGTGGCCGATGCGAGCTGCCGGTCGATATGGCGGAGCTTGTCCCGCAGCACGTTCAGCTGGCGCTGGGTGATCGAGTGGTCGGCGGGGGGTTCGGCGGCAGGCGGGTTGAGGCCGCCCTGGTCGGCGGCAGGAGCGTAGTCGTCTGATTCCGGCATTCTGGTTCGCCACCTCGTGATCGACGTTCGGCTGTCTTTCGACCTTAGCGCAGAGCCGGGCCCCCGGTCTGCCGAGTTCCGTCCGGAGTCTTCCGATGCAATGTCATCCCGCAGTCGACCCGCAGTCGATCCCGCTGTCGTTCCCGCTGTCGATACTGCATCAAGGACTGCATCGGCGTGGGGCGCACGCGGTGAGACCGACCCGTTGTCCGCGGCGCCCCCGCGACCTGCCCGCGCCTACTCGACGGAACCGCCGTCGGCGATCGCGTCGCGCCGGGCCTGGGCCTCCTCCGGGGGCAGGGACCCGCGCTGGATGGTGGATGCCGCGTCGCGGGCCACCCGGCGGAGGCGCTTGTCGGAGACGTCGCGCTCCCCCACGGCCTGGGGCGTCCAGGCATTGAGGTCCTCCTCGCTGAACCCGGTCTTCGAGGGCCTGCGCTTCGGGGTGAAGCCCGTGGCGCCGGGGGCGAGTCTGCGCGTGGTGATGAGAAACCCCGTGTGCGCGACCATGCGGTGGTCGGGGCGGACGGCGAGGCCCTCGAGGTGCCAGCCGCGCACCATGGACTCCCACCCCTCGGGTTCGGTGAAGCGGCCGTCCGCACGGATGGCTTCGGCCGTCCGGGACAGCTGCGTGACGGTGGCCACATAGCTGATCCACACGCCGCCGGGGGCGAGGACCGTGGCGACGGCGTCCAGGCACTCCCACGGGGCCAGCATGTCGAGCACCACCCGGTCCACGGTGCCCGCTTCCTCGTGCTCCAGCACCTGCTCCTGGAAATCGCCGAGCGTGATCTGCCAGGCCGGGTGGGGTCCGCCGAAGATCGTCTCCACGTTGCCGCGGGCGATGTCCGCGAACTCCTCACGACGCTCGAACGAATGGAGGGAGCCGGCGTCGCCGACGGCCCGCAGGAGCGAGATGGAGAGGGCGCCGGAGCCGACGCCGGCTTCGACGACGCGCGCGCCGGGGTAGATGTCGGCCATGGTCACGATCTGTCCGGCGTCCTTCGGGTACACCACGGCCGCGCCGCGCGGCATGGACAGCACGAAGTCGGACAGGAGGGGCCGCAACGCCTGGTAGAGCTGCCCGGTGGTGTTCTCCAGGATGGTGCCTTCGGTGGCGCCGATGAGGGTGTCGTGCTGCAGGAATCCCTTGTGCGTGTGGAACGCGCCGCCGGGCGTCAGGGTGATCGTGTTCATCCGCCCCTTCTCGTCGGTCAGCTGCACCCGCTCCCCCGCCCGGAACGGGCCACGCCGGGCCGCCGCTCCGTGCGGTGTGGAAGGGGTCTCGGGGGCGGGTGACGTGGGGACGGTGCTCATGGAGGTCCTTCGGCAGGGGCCGGCGGAACCGGCGTGAACAGGCGGTGGGGCGAACGGGTGGGGGGGCGAACGGTGGAAGCAGGTCGGAACGGGGCGTGGAGTCTGTGGTTCGGGGGTGCCGGGCTGCCGTCAGGGACCGGGGGTGCCCTTTCCGGTGATGGCCTGGACGACGGTCCGCTGGTGCAGGAGTCCGGTGACGGCGCCCTGCCGGTTGATGACGGCGTACTCGTTGCCCTCGAGCCGCGCGAGGAACTGGACGAGCTCCTGCCCCTCCGCCGACTCGGGGACGTAGGCGCCTGCGGCGAGGCGCCGCGCAGCCGCGTCGACCGGCGTCGTGCCAGCGGCTTCCTCGGGGACGGCGAGCAGCGCGGCTTCGTCGACGACGGCCTCCGGAATTCCCGAGGCGGCGGTGATGACCACGGCGGCACCGGGGTTCTCGCGCAGCAGGCGGCGGGCAGCGGCGATGCTCGTGCCCGCGGGCAGCCCGATGGCGCGCTGCTGCAGCCGTCCGGCGCTGATCGCAGGCAGGCGCAGGCGCATGCGCGCGTTCTCGATGGCCGCCGACGCGCCCAGCCAGAGGAAGGCGCCCATGACGACGGCGATCACGATGACCGTGAGGTCCGGCAGCAGCCCGCGGACCAGCGGGATCCCGACCACGACGCCGAGGAGGAGGATCACGATGATACGGCCGGCCCAGCCGGCCGCCACCGTCCCCTTCTCCTGGCTCCCGGTGGCCTTCCAGACCGCGCTCTCCACGAGGCGGCCGCCGTCGAGCGGAAGGCCCGGCAGCACGTTGAAGAGAGCGACCAGGAGGTTCGCCCACACGAGGATCGTGATCAGCAGGTAGGCGACCGACCCGGGATTCATGGCCTGCAGGGCACCCCAGCCGATCGCCGCGAGGACGAAGTTGGCCGCCGGGCCGGCGAGGGCCACGAGGAGCGACCGCCCGGGTGAGGCGTTGAAGCTCGCGAACTGCGTGTGGCCGCCCCAGAGGTTGAGCACGATGCGCGTGGTGGGCCACCCAAAGGCGCGCGCCGTGAGGGCGTGTGCGAGCTCGTGGAGGAGCACCGAGGCGGCGAGGAGCAGGGCGTAGCCCAGGGCGACGGCGTACGCGCCGGCCCCGATCCCGGGGAAGGCATCGGCGACGCGGGGTCCGAACACCACCACGATGAAGAGGGTGATGATGAACCAGGACCAGGCCAGGACGACGGGGATACCGGCGATCCGGCCGAGGGACAGGCCGGGCCTCGGCTCGGTCCGGACCGGCTGCTCAGCGTCACTCATGCGCCGCCACTCCCCCCTCGCGCAGGTCGCCTCGTCCGGTGTCCGTCCCGGCGTCGTGCCCGGCGTCGGTCCCGGCCATGGGGGGCAGGAGCGCCGCGAGATCGGCCGCCGTGCGGCCGGCCAGGGTGTCCCAGTCGGTGCGGCGGTCATCGGGGGGCAGGGGGACGAAGTGCGGGACCGCGAGCGTGACGAGCCCCGCGGCGAGCGCGGACGTCACTCCCGGCAGTGAGTCCTCGACGGCGACCACGCGGTCCTTGCTCAGGCCCGGGTGGTCGGCGGCGAGCAGGTCGAATCCGAGCTGGTAGGCCTCGGGGTCGGGCTTGCCGGCGCTCACCCGGTCGCCCGTCACGAGGTGCTGGAAGGTGCCCTCGGGGAGTCGGGAGGCGACGGCCGTGGCGAGCAGGGTCTCGGACATGGTCACCATCGCACACGGGATGCCCTCCTCGCGGAGCGCGGCCAGGAGTTCCCTGGCCCCGGGGCGCCACGGGACGTCGGCGCGCACGTCCGCCGCCACCCGCTCGGTGAGGTGCTCGATGATGGCGCGGATGCCCAGCGCCACCCCTGCCTCCTGGAGGCGCCCTGCGGAGTACTCGAGCGCCTGGCCCACGAGCGCCGTGGCCTGCTCGGTGGTCCACGTCCCGCCGTGCGACTCGACGAGGTCCTTCTCGGCCCTGATCCAGTATGGCTCCGTGTCGACGATCGTCCCGTCCATGTCCCACAGCACGCCCTGAAGCCCGTGGAGGTTCCCTCCGGGGGCCCGGCCGTCGCCGTCGGGGTCCGTGCGGGACAGGGTGCGGACAGTGCCGGTGGGGTGGTAGGCCATACCTTCAAGTCTACGGTGGAGCCCCGGGAGGGCCGTACGTCAGCTGTGCGCGTAGCGGCTGAAGCCTGCCTGACATGCCCGCGCGCCGGGGTTTAGGGTGAGAGCGTGGACAGCTTCGAAGAGAACCAGCCCAACGGCATACAGGACATCTTCCAGGATGCCGGCGAACCCGAGCGACGGACCACGATCCTGCTCGCCGCGTTCGAGGGCTGGAACGACGCCGGCGAGGCCGCCAGCGATGCGCTGAAGTACATGGGCCGGTTCTTCGGCAGCGAGCGGATCTCGACGATCGACGCCGACGAGTTCTACGACTTCCAGTTCACGCGCCCCATGATCAAGCGCAACTCCACGGGCCAGCGCCGGATCAAGTGGCCCAACACCCGCATCAGCAAGACGGTGGTCCCTGATTCCAATGTGGATCTGATCCTCGTCAACGGCGTCGAGCCGTCGTACAAGTGGCGTGCGTACACTGCCGAACTGGTCGCGCTCGCCAAGGAGCTGAGCGTGGACTGCATCGTCCTCGTGGGTGCCCTGCTCGCGGATGTGCCGCATTCCCGTCCCATCCCCGTGACCGTGACCTCGGACGACGACCTCGTGCGCGAGAGCCTGGACGTGGAACCCTCCACCTATGAGGGGCCGATCGGGATCGTGGGCGTCCTGGCGGAGATGGGGCTGCTCGCGGACATCCCCACGATGTCGCTCTGGGCGGCCGTCCCCCACTACGTGGGGCAGTCGCCCTCCCCGAAGGCGCAGCTCGCCCTGCTCAACAAGCTGGAGGAGATCCTGCAGATCACGGTGGACACCCACGTCCTGACGGAGGAGTCGGAAGCCTGGGAACGCGGCGTCGACGAGCTCGCCACCGAGGACCCGGAGGTGGCCGCCTACGTGCGCCAGCTCGAGGAGGCGAAGGACACGGTGGACCTGCCGGAGGCGAGCGGCGAATCGATCGCCCGCGAGTTCGAGCGCTACCTGAAGAAGCGCCGCCGCGAGCAGTGAGTCCGAACCGCCAGGCGCGCCGGATGCAGGTGGCGCGAGCGGCGGAGCGGAGTAGAGTCGCGGCAGGGCGCGCGGAAGAACCGCCGCGCCAGCATCCACCCGCCCCGCGCCGGGATCCGTGCCGGCCGGGCTGATCGGAGGCCCCCGTGTCACAGCAGCCATACGAGCACCCGTCCGGTACCGGACCGCTTCCCCCGGAGGCGGGCAAGGCGAGGACGGCGTCCCTCGTCCTGGGCATCGTCGGGATCTTCTTCCTCGGCATCGTCCTCGGGCCGCTCGCCATCATGCAGGCCAACAAGGCCGAGCGCCTCGGCGAGCGTTCCAGCGCCGGGCGCGTCCTCGGCTGGATCGCGACGATCTTCGGCGTGGCCGCGCTGGTGTTCGGCGTCCTGAGGGTCGTGCTCCAGTAGTCCTGGAGCGGCGGGCACCCGGGGACGACCCGTCCGGGCCGGACACGGTCCCGCCCGGACGTCCCTGGGGAGCCGTCCGGCTAGAGCCGGACGCCGAGCAGGGCGTCGACGACGTCGGCCAGGCCGCGCCGCGTTTCCCCGTCGGCGGCGACCTCCGCGGGCCCCCCGCGGGCGGCCCGCCGGTGGATCTCCGCCGCCCGGGCGTCCACTGCGGCCAGGGCGGACGGCGCGTCGAGATCGGCCGCCAGGTGTGCCCGGATCTGTTCGCGAACGGCGTCGACGTCGTCCTGCGTCGCCCCGCCGACGGCCGCACGCCAGGTGGCGAGGCGGTCGATGGCCCGGCCCAGGACGCCGTCGGTCCATGCCCAGTCCCCGCGGTAGTGGTGCGCCAGGATGGCGAGACGGATGGCCGCGGGGTCGATGCCGGAGCGGCGCAGCACGGAGACGAGCACGAGATTCCCGCGGGACTTGCTCATCTTCCCGCCGTCGTAGCCCACCATGCCTGCGTGGGCGTAGTGCCGGGCGAGCGGGGTGCCGGCGGCCGCCCAGGCGTGGGAGGCGCTCATCTCGTGGTGGGGGAACACGAGGTCGGAGCCGCCGCCCTGCACGGTGAAGGGGGACGGGAGGAAGCGCTGGGCGATCACCGAGCACTCGATGTGCCAGCCGGGCCGGCCGTCGCCCAGCGACCCGCCGGGCCAGCTGGGCTCGCCCTGGCGGGCGGCCCGCCAGAGGAGAGGATCGAGGGCGTTGCGCTTCCCGGGGCGGGCCGGGTCGCCGCCGCGCTCCGCCGAGAGCTCGAGCATCGTGCCGCCGTCCAGGTGCGAGACCTGGCCGAGGAACCAGCGGGCCTCATCGGCCTCGTCGAGGGTGGCGCAGGCGTCCAGGGAGAAGTAGACGTCACCGTCGGGCTCGCCGTCCATGCCGGGGACGGAGTAGGCCAGGCCGCGTGCCACGAGGTCCTCGACGACGGGGACGATCCAGTCGATCGACTCGACCGCTCCGACGTACTGCTCCGGCGGCAGCACGTTCAGGGCTTCCATGTCCTCGCGGAAGAGGGCGATCTGGCCTGCGGCGAGGTCGCGCCAGTCCACCCCGGTGGCTGTCGCACGTTCGAGGAGGGGGTCGTCGACGTCGGTGACGTTCTGGACGTAGTGCACGGTGGACCCGGCATCACGCCAGGTCCTGTTGAGCAGGTCGAAGGCCACGTAGGTGGCCGCATGGCCGAGATGGGTCGCGTCATAGGGGGTGATGCCGCAGACGTAGAGGCTCTGCTCGGGACGTCTGGGAAGGAGTGCCGGCTCCTGGCGGGCGGTGTCGAACAGGGTGATGTCCGACTGGGTGCCATCGAGTTCTGGGACAGGAGTCGAGTTCCACGCAATCACACGTTCTACCTTACGGCCCGGCGTCAGGCGCTGATGACGCCGAGTCCGAGCAGCACGTAGAGCGCGAGACCGAGCAGGATGCGGTACCAGACGAAGAGCCCGTAGCCGCGGGTCGTGACGTACCGGAGGAACCAGCCGATGATCGCGAAGCCGACGAGGAACGCGACCACCGTGGCCAGGGCCGTCTCCGGCAGGGAGTACGGCCCGGCCTCGTCGTAGCTCTTCACGAGCTGGTACACACCGCTGCCGAACACGGCGGGGATGGCGAGGAGGAACGAGTAGCGGGCCGCCGCCTCACGGGTGTAGCCCATCAGCAGGCCGGCCGTGATGGTCCCGCCCGAGCGCGACACGCCCGGGACGAGGGCCAGTGCCTGCGCCAGTCCGTACAGGATGCCGTGCCGGTATGTGAGGCTCTGGAGGTCGCGTGTCTGGCGTCCGACGTGGTCGGCGACGGCGAGGAACAGCCCGAACACGATCAGCATGGTCGCCACGAGCCACATGCTGCGGAACGTGCTCTCGATCTGGTCCTGGAAGAGGAGCCCGAGCAGCACGATCGGCACGCTGCCGAGGATGACCAGCCAGCCCATGCGGACATCCGGGTGGTTCCGCGGGACCCTGCCCGCGAGGGCGCCGAACCAGGCCCTGATGATCCGGACGATGTCCCGCCAGAAGAAGACGACGACGGCGGTCTCCGTCCCCAGCTGGGTGATCGCCGTGAACGCCGCGCCCGGGTCCTGCGCGTTCGGCAGGAGCTCGCCGACGATGCGCAGGTGCGCACTCGAGGAGATGGGCAGGAATTCGGTGAGACCCTGGACGAACCCCAGGACGACTGCTTCTATCCAATGCACCCTTACGACCCTAAGCCATCCGGCCGGGCTCAGGCTTTAGGCTTGGCTCCATGCAACGGCGAAACGTGGGAGCGAGCGGCCTGACCGTCTCGGCGCTGGGACTCGGCACCATGACCTGGGGGCAGGAAGTCAGCGAGGAGGCCGCCCGCGAGCAGCTCCGCCTCTTCACCGACGCCGGGGGCACGCTCGTGGAGACCGCGGCCCGCTACGGCGAGGGCCAGGCCGAGGCGATGCTGGGCGGCTTCATCGGCGACACCGTGGCGCGCTCGGAGCTCGTGCTGGTGGTGCAGGGCGGCACGACGCGCTCGGGCAGCCGGCGCCTCGACAGCTCACGCCGGGGACTGCTGGACTCGCTCGACGCATCCCTGTCGCTGCTCGGCACGGACCACGTCGACGTGTGGCTCTCGCCCTCCCCCGATGCGTCCGTTCCGCTGGAGGAGACCCTGAGCGCGCTCGACGTCGCCTACGCCAGCGGCCGCGCACGCTACGTGGGCGTCTCCAACTACGCGGGCTGGGAGTTCGCTCGGGCGGCGGCGACGGCGTCGTTCCCGCTGCTGGTGAACGACGTCGAGTACTCGCTCGTCAGCCGTGGTGCCGAGCGCGACGTCCTGCCGGCCGCGGAGGCAGTCGGTGCTGCGATCCTGGCGTGGGGTCCGCTGGGTCGGGGCGTCCTCACCGGCAAGTACCGCGGCAGGATCCCGTCGGAGTCCCGTGGCGCGTCCGATGTGTGGGCTCCCTACGTGGAGCCGTACCTCACGGGGAAACCGCAGCGCATCACGGAGGCGCTGTGCACGGCGTCGAGGGGCCTCGACCTGCAGCCGCACGAACTCGCGCTGCGATGGCTCCTCCACCGGCCCGGCGTCGCCGCCGCGATCGTGGGCGCGCGGACCCCGCAGCAACTCAAGGAGATCCTGCAGACGAGCGGCGCCCCGGTGGCCGAGCCCATCGCGGAAGTCCTGGATGAGGTCTCCGCCCTGCTCTGACGCCCCTGCTCCGGAACGTGGTGCCGTTCCGCCCGGCGACGAATCCGGTCCGGTCAGTTCTCCACTTCGGCATCGACCAGATCGGAGGCGTAATCGGAGTCCTCGTCATCAGGATCCTCGTCGGAGTCCTCATCGGAATCCTCCTCGTCGGTGTCCTCGTAGATCTCGAGCGGGGTCACCTCACCGAAGGCGTCGTAGAGGGCTTCCTCGTAGACCTCGAAGGCATCCGCGATCCCGAGGTACGCCGCTTCCACCGCGGGATCGTTGTCGTCCCGCGGTGACGCCGCGGCCGCCAAGTGCTCTTCGAGGGCCGTCACGAGGGACTGGAGCGCGACACGCGGATCTATGCTCATGGCCTAGACGTTATCGGTAAAGTGATCAGAATTGGAGGGATATGCGAGAACATTTTCTGAATGCCACCGCCGTCCGCGAGCGCGATTACGGGCGGCAGTACGAGTACCTCGTACTCACCGTGAGCGCAGGCGAACCCCTGCCCGCGGCCCGCAAACTGCTCACCGAGCACGCCGAGTACGGCAAGTGGGAACTCGAGCGCAGCTGCATCTATATGGGCGGCGGCAGGCGGTACTGGCTGCGGCGCAAAGTCCTCCGGGTCGAACGCACGGCGTAGCGCCGCACCGGCAGGACGCCTCCACATCGGGACGCGGGTGGGCCGACTCAGCCCGAGGGCGGCCCGAGGAGGGCCGTGGCCACCGTGGCCCGGGCCGATTCCTCGGTGGAGGGATGGAACTGCCCGGCGAGGGCGTCGCGGTGCAGCCGCACCGCTTCCGACGACGCCGAGAAACCCGATCCGCCACCCACGTGTAGCGCAGTCCTCGTCGCAGCGACCGCCGCCTCCACCGCGTGGGTCTTCAGGGTCACGAGGCGGGAGAACCACGCCGGCCCTTCATCGACCCTGGCGTCCAGGTCCTGCACCACGCCGCGAAGCTGCGCCTCGGCCGCGGTGCGCTGCATCGCTGCGGCCGCGAGCGTGCTCCGGAGGACCGGATCGTCGGACAGCGGGCGATCGGCGACCATGCTCCGCCGCCGGCTCAGCGCCTGCGCCGAGAGGTCGAGTGCCCGGTCCGCGATCCCGAGGTACACCGCGGCGATGAGGGTCTCGAACGCCGCGAAGATCCCGAACACCAGGAGGTCGGCGTTCGGTCCCACCGGGACGCGCCGGAACACGGCATCGGCCGGCACGCGGACGCCGGAGAGCCGCGTCGTGTGGGACTGCGTGGCGCGCATGCCGAGCGGATCCCAGTCCTCGACGATCTCCACCCCGGGCGTCCCGCGGGGCACGAAGGCATGGAGGATCACGTCGTCGCCGTCGCGTCCGTCCAGCTTGCCGAAGATCCCGAGGCGGGTCCACACCGGCGACAGGCTCGTGAAGACCTTGGTGCCGGTGAAGCTGTACGCGCCGTCGGGCAGACGGTCCACGCGGGTCAGCGAGTCGAACAGGACGGCGTCATTGCCGGGCTCCGAGACACCGAAGGCGAACACCTCGCCCCGCCCGGCCTCGTCGAGAACCGATTCCAGCGACGCGTCGCCGCGGTCCCCGAGCAGGCCCGCGACCGCCGTCCACACCAGGTGCATGTTGATGCCGAGGGCCGTCGCGGGAGCGGCCGCGGCGAGCCGGCGCTGGGCGGCCGCGGCGCCGGCCATGCCGCCTGCGTCCCCCGGCCGCGTGTCCGCCAGGATGCGGAGGTAGCCCGCCTCCCGGAGGTCGGCGAAGTCCTCCGCGAAAAACGTGTTCGCCGCGTCGTAACCGGCCGCGCGTGCCCGGAAGCGTTCCAGCAGGTCCGCGGGCAGCAGTCCGCCCGCATCCGTCGTCGCCGTCATGCCCATCCGCTCAGTAGGTCGTCAGCAGTCGGGAGAGCACCTTGGCGCCGAAGCGCAGGGAATCCGTCGGCACGCGTTCGTCGACGCCGTGGAACATGCCCGTGAAGTCGAGCTCGTCGGGCAGCTGCAGGGGCGCGAAGCCGTAGCCGGTGATGCCCAGGCGGCTCAGCGACTTGTTGTCCGTGCCGCCCGAGAGCGTGTAGGGCAGCACCTTCGCCCCGGGGTCCTCCGCCTGCAGGGCATCGATCATCGAGTCGACCAGGTTGCCGGCGAACGGCACCTCGAGCGAGGTGTCCTTGTGCTCGTAGCTCACGTCCACTCCCTCGCCGGCGAGCCCGCGGATGATCTCCAGGACCTGGTCCTGCTGACCCGGCAGCGTGCGCACGTCGATCAGCGCTTCGGCCGTACCGGGGATGACGTTGTGCTTGTAGCCGCCCTTCAGGACGGTCGGGTTGGCGGTGTTCTGCAGGGTCGCCCCGACGAAGCGCGCCACGGTCCCCAGTTCCTTGAGGATGATGTCGGGGTTGTCCGGATCGAATTCGACGCCGGTGAGCTCGGTGACGCCGTCGAGGAACTGGCGCGTGGTGGGCGTCAGCTCGATGGGCCAGGAGTGCTCACCGATCCGGGTGACGGCGCGGGCCAGCGCGGTCACGGCGTTGTCGGTGTTGATCTGCGACCCGTGGCCCGCGCGGCCGTGGGCGACGAGGCGCAGCCAGGAGATACCCTTCTCCGCGGTCTGCAGCAGATACGTCCGCTGGCCCCCGATGGTCGCGGAGAAGCCGCCGACCTCGGAGATGGCCTCCGTGGCGCCCTCGAACACCTCCGGCTTGTTGTCGACGAGCCAGGACGCCCCGTACGCACCGCCTGCCTCCTCGTCGGCGAAGAACCCGAAGATGAGGTCGCGCTGCGGCTTGACGCCGTCCCGCTGCATCGACCGCAGGACGGACAGGATCATGGCGTCCATGTCCTTCATGTCGACGGCCCCGCGGCCCCAGATCAGGCCGTCCTTCTCCTCGCCGCCGAACGGGTCGACCGTCCAGTCCTCCTTCTGCGCCGGCACCACGTCGAGGTGGCCGTGGACCACGAGTGCGGGCAGCGACGGGTCGGAGCCTTCCATGCGCGCGACGACGGACGTGCGGCCCGGGGCGGACTCGAAGAGCTGCGTGGAGAGCCCGACCTCCTCGATCAGGCCCGCCGTGTACTCGGCGGCCCGGCGCTCCCCCGGACCCACGCTGTCCCCGAAGTTCGAGGTATCGATCCGGATCAGTTCCTGGCAGATCCTGACAACTTCATCGTCGGGTGAGATGCCCACGTGGTCCTCCTGGGTTGCGGTTTCTCCCAGCCTACTGAGGTTCGTGCCCAGCGCGCGCGGTTGCGTGCCACGAGCCGTGGCTACGGCAGCACGAACGGTTCAGGCTCTCGTGCGGGCACCCCGGCCGCTTTCGGTACCGGCGCTGAAACCCAGCTGCACCGCGAGGCGCTCGACCGTGTGGTCGTGGAGAGCGTCCAGGTCGGTGAAGGTATCAGCACCGTACTGCCCGAACACCTCGAAGGAGATGGCGCCGAACAGGGCCGACCACGCCTGCACGGTGGCTGCAACCACCCCGTCCGGGACCGACAGCGACAACTGGTCGCGGATGGCCTGGTAGTCCGCGGCGAGCGCGCCCGGCGCCGTGCGGTCGCCGCCCTCGAGTTCCCCGGCCCGCCAGGCGTCGTCCATGACATGCGCGAAGAGCGTGATGACGCGGGTCCCCTGCGCCGTCGTGCGCTCCGCAGGGGCCGCGTACCCCGGCACCGGACTGCCGTAGAGCAGCGCCCAGCGGGACGGCTCCCGCACCGCCCAGGCGCGGGAGGCGTGGGCGAGGGCGGAGAACCGGTCGACCCCGGCGGATCCGGCCGCTCCGACAGCGGCCTCCACCTCGTCCCCGAGCTCCGTGTAGGCATCGACCACGAGGAGGGTCAGGAGGTCGTCGCGGTTCGCCACGTACCGGTACACCGCCGAGGACACGACGCCGAGTTCCCGTGCGACGGCCCGGAGGGAGAGCGCTGCGGCACCGACCTCGGCGAGGTGGCGGCGGCCTATACGGGTGATGTCGTCGAGTGTCTGCTCACGGGCGCGCTGTCGTGGTGTTCCTGGCATGTCTTCACTCTCGCATCAATTCGAGAGCATCACCAACATTAGAGAGCACTGCTCTTGACGGTGGATCGAGAACGGTGCATCCTCAACATGAGAGCACTGCTCTTGCTTGTGGATCACCCCTCCCAGAAAGGCAACATCATGACCCTGTATGTCGTCACCGGAGCAGGACCCGTCGGCTGGACTCTCGCCGAGCAGCTGGCCGAACGTGGGGACGCCGTGCGCATCCTCACCAGGAGCGGAAGCGGCCCGGAACACCCGCTCATCGAGAAGCGGAGCGTCGACGTGTCGGATGCTGCAGCGCTCACAGCCGCCGTGACCGGGGCCGCAGCCGTGTTCCACTGCATCCACGGCAGCGCCTACTCCGCGGCGGCATGGAGACGCGAGCTGCCCGCGGCCGAGGGGGTGGTCCTCGAGGCCGCCGGCCGGCAGGGCGCCGTCGTCGTCTTCCCCGAGAGCCTCTACTCCTACACCCGCCCCGAGGAGGTGATGACCGAGGTTTCGGAGCGGGCCGCGGAAGCGGGCAAGCGCGGCGTGCGTGCGTCGCTCCTCGCGGCCCGGGCGGCGTCGGTGACGCACACCGTCTCCGTCGTCGCCTCCGACTTCTATGGTCCCAGGGTCCGCATGGCGCACGCCGGGGAGCGGATGGTCCCGTCGGTGCTGAAGGGCACGCAGATCCGGCTGATCGGAGATCCTGACGCCCCCCACTCGTTCACCTACGTGCCCGATCTCGCCGCCGCCATGATCGCGGCGGCCGGCCTGCCGCGGACACCGGACCGCCTGCTGCATGCCCCGACCCTTCCGGCGCTGACACAGCGCCTCCTCGTCAGGGCCTTCGCCGCAGCGGCCGGTGTCAGCGCCCCCAGGCTCACCGGCACATCAGGCGGGGTCGTCCGAGCACTCGGCGTCGTGATGCCGTCCATGCGCGAGATCGGGGAACTGGCCTACCAGTTCGACCGGCCGTTCGTCATGGACTCCACCGCATCGGAGCAGCTGCTCGGCCTCTCGCCGACACCCCTCGTGACGGCCGCCGGCGAGACCGTCCGATGGTGGCAGGCAGACCTGGCCGCGCCGTCACCCGCCCGGACCTGATCCGACTGCACCGCATCCCAGCTCCCCGGCGAACCCCGAACCGTCACAGCCCACCCGACAAGCCTTCCTCCCACCTCGAGCAATGCCTCCACGAGTTCTCCCTCCCTGCCGTCATGCCTGCAGCGTGGAGTCCGGGTGGGGTGGTGCCTCGCCGGGCGATCTCCTCCTGGGTTTCGTCATCCGCAATGGGTGATGCGTGAGCGTGCGGTCGACTTTAGCGTGGCCCGCATGAGCGATGCACTGGCGAGTTGGAACGATGGCGCGGCGAGGCAGGCGATCGTCGCGTTCGTCGAGTGAGCGGTGTCGGATGTGCCGGTCGAGCAGCGCGTGGCGGTGTTCGACAACGACGGAACCCTGTGGTGCGAGAAGCCGCTCCCGATTCAGGCCGACTTCATTCTTCGTCGGCTGTTCGCGATGGCGCAAGCCGACCCTCGGTTGCGTGATCGTCAATCCTGGAAGGCTGCGTATGAACGCGACGACGGTTGGCTGGGCAGGTGCTGGCCGAGCACTACGCGGGCGATGAGACCAACGTGCGCACACTGCTGGGCGGTGTGCTTGCAGCGTTCGCCGGGATCACCGTCACCGACTTCGAGGCGAAGTCCGACACGTTCCTGCGGACAGCGCGGCATCCGACGCTCGACCGCTCGTACCTGAAGTGCGCGTATGTGCCGATGATCGAGCTGCTTGCGTACCTCGAAGCCAACGGTTTCTCGAACTACATCGCTTCGGGCGGCGGGCGTCACTTTATGCGGCCCATCAGCCAGGAGGTCTACGGCATCCCGCGCGAGCGCGTCATCGGGAGCGCAACCGCGCTGGAATAAATCGCCGACGAGGACGGCGGCACGATCACCTGCAGGCCCGAGGCCGACTACCTCGACGATGGCCCCCAGAAGCCCATCCGCATCTGGAGCCGCGTCGGCCGCCGACCATTGCTTGCCGCGGGCAACTCGAACGGTCACATCCCCGTGCTCGATTACATGCAGCACCAGGACATGCCATTCCTCCGGCTGCTCGTGCACCACGACGACGCCGACCGCGAATTCGGCTACGCCGCCGGCGCGGAGCGGGCGCTGGAGCGCGCGGACACAGCCGCCTGGACGGTGATCAGCATCAGGCGCGACTGGTCCGCCGTCTTCCCGGCCTAGGTAGGTGGCGACGGGAGCCAGTTCGGCGTCGATCCTCTACACATCCTGATGAAGGTCCGTGCCGATGCGGTGCCGGCCGGGTGAGCTTGCGGCTACCGAAGTCACCCTCAAACGATGATGAGTTGCCCTGCTGCAGGGGCGAGCGTACGAGCCACGCCGGAACAAGTCGGCGACGCGCAGGAAAGGGACCCTGACGGCAACTCTCTCAGTGTGGAAGATCAGTGACGTCGACGGAGCTCAGCAGGCCGAATGCGTCCTACCGGACCCGCTCGGGAGTCGATCGGCGCGTTGCGTCATCTCCTCGCCCGCGACCTGGAGTTCTAGTGGCTGAAGATCGCCCCGGTGAATGCGATTGGGCGTCAGCCGTTGTCGGCTTAAATGCTCTCGCCGGTCTGCTGTCGTCCGACAGGCGCGGACCAAGGCGCCGATTGGGGCCGGACCAGTCGCGATCCATCAGCGTCTCGCCTTCGGCCCCCTCCTACGAGGGTGATGTTCCGCCCTCGTAGTGCTATTGCAGTGCCGACGTCAGCCGTGCGACACCGTCGAGGGAGGTCGAAGAAAGCGGTTCCTGTGCCCATTCTTCGCGGGTCAATTCGCTTGAGACTGATCGATAGTGCTCCTCGACTTCGCGCATCTGTTGCACGAAGACGCG
Organism: Arthrobacter sp. TJ-238; assembly: GCF_058269215.1. Classification (NCBI taxonomy): domain Bacteria; kingdom Bacillati; phylum Actinomycetota; class Actinomycetes; order Micrococcales; family Micrococcaceae; genus Arthrobacter; species Arthrobacter sp. TJ-238. Next base: position 99,886 of record NZ_JBZCNH010000003.1, read on the forward strand.
TCCGCGCACCACGAGCGACACTTCGAGATTCAGGCTGAAGGAACGGATGTCCATGTTGCTGGATCCGATGACCGCGATGTCGTCGTCGATCGACAGGTGCTTCGCATGCAGGATGTACGGCGCCGGGTAGCGGAAGATCCGTACCCCGGCATCGAGGAGATCGCCGTAGTAGGAACGCTGGGCATGGAGGACCGGACCTTGATCGCCGATCTCTGAGACGAAGAGTTGGACGTCGAGGCCGCGCTGGCAGGCGGACGTGATGGCGTACATCATCGCCTCGTCGGGTACGAAGTACGGGCTCGTGATAATCGCTCGTTTCGATGCCCCGTACAGCAGGGACAGGAAGAGGTGCAGGTTGTTCTCGGTATCGTAGGACGGCCCGCTTGGCACCACCTGGCATTCGATCGCATCCGGGGACCGGTTGAAGGTGGTCGTACGAATGGGCAGATTCGCTCTGGGCGATGCGGGGTCGAGGTGTTCCCCGGTCTCGGTCAACCAGTCGGAGTGGAACACGGCATTCAAGCATGTCACCACCGGTCCCTCGAGCCGTGTCATTAGCTCCTGCCATCGCAGACCGCGTTTGAGGTTCTTCGGGGTGTTGTAGCTGCGGTCGATCAGGTTCTGGGAGCCCATGAAGGCCACCCGCCCGTCGACCACCACAAGCTTCCGGTGGTTGCGGAGGTCGGGTCGTTGATACTTACCTTTTAGGGGCATCACCGGCAGCATGTAGCTCCACTGCACGCCGATGCGGTCGAGTTCAGCAAAGGTCTCCTTGCTGTGCGCCGCTTTGACGGAGGAGATGTGGTCGGCGAGTAAACGCACTGTTACCCCACGGCGAACGGCGGCTTCCATGGCTGCGAAGAAGCTTTTGGTCGTTTCGTCGAAGGACACGATGAAGAACTCCACGTGCACGAATTGTGAGGCAGTATCGATCTCCGCGGCCATGGAGTCCATGGACTGTCGGTAATCCGCCAGGAGAGTACCGGTGTTGCCGCCCACAATCGGGATGCCGCCGAGCAATTGGTTCTGCCGGGTGGAATTGGCGAACCACTCTGGCCAGCTGTCCCGTTGCGGGGTGAGATCCAGTCCTTCTGCAGCGGCAGCGATCAGAGCGGTGATCCGCGTCTGTTCCGCACGGCGTCGCTTCGGGAGTTTGGTCGAGCCGATGACGAGGTAGAGTACCACGCCAATGAGCGGGAGTAGCGCGATGGCCAGAAGCCAAGCCATTGCCGCGGTGGGCTTGCGCCGCCTGGGGATGATGATGAGCGCGATGATGCAAACAGCAAGGTGTGCGAACACCCCGATGATCCACGCAAGGTTCGTGCTGAGTACCGGATCCATCTGTCTGCCCTCACGTGGTCCGTCTTGGGGTATCACCGTTCAGGGATCATGGCTCACGATAGGGCGATGCCCGGCCTGTTATACCACCCCAGAAGGGTGACGTGGCTGACCGCCCTGAGCGACAGCTGCCACGTTGGAAGATCCGAGTGCTCCGGTAGGTGCATAGACAGGTATCAGTTGTCGATTTCTGATAGTCGTTCGGGAAGTAGTCACGGCTCGTCGGAGTTCCCGATCGAAGCTTTGCTTTCTCGGCAGAGCGCTATTGGGCAAGACAGGGCAGATATTCCTTTATCGAGGACCTATCCCACCTGCAGAATGTTCTGCGAAGAGCGGAAGAGGCGACTCACACGCCAAGAACGCAGTCGACTACAAGAGGCGATCGATGCTGCGAAAACGTGAGTTCGGTGGAACGCACTCGTAGCGACTTCCGCCCCACGATATGCGTCGCTTGTCAGTTGCTCCCGGGTTTTCATCCGGAAAAGGTGAGGTCGGCACCGCTCGGCGGACCAACACTTGCTGCAGCGGCCGTCCGCCGGTCAGTGAGGCCGGCAGACGTCAGCGATACGGGCGTAGACCTACGAGGGAGCTTCCAGTGTCAAAATCACACCATCTTCTTGCCGGCCTCTCCGCGACGGGAATAGCGGTCATGGCGCTGACGGGCTGCGGTTCCGATGCGCCAAGCAGTACGCCGAGCAGCACTGAAAGTCCGAGCACCAGCAGCAGTCCAAGCTCCAGCAGCAGCCCGAGCACCAGCAGCAGCCCGAGCACCAGCAGCAGGCAGAATCAGGCCGACGTGGAACGCCTCTGTGAGACTGCTACGGCCTTTGACGGCACGGTGACCGATTTCGTGACGATCCTTACCCCCGAGGTCAGGATCGAGCAACTCCGGGAGGGTCGGGATGAGGTTGTAACGACCTACACCGAGATGGAGAGGGCTGCGGCGGACGTCGCCGCGGACCGCCTCGCCGACGTCACTGCTGCTGAAAAAGAACTCGAGAAAGCCGTCGAGGACATCCTGATCAGGCCACGGTGCGTCAGGCGGTCGATTCACTCCGAGATGAAGCATCCGAGCTTCGGGCTGCCATCGGTGGGCTCGTCGAGGAGGTCGAGTGCCCGGGCAGTCGGGCGGGATTACGTTCACGAAGCGCTGCGTTCTCAGCCTCGAGTTCTTCGATACGCCGCAGCAGGTCGGAATGCGCTGAATCCGCCATAGGTTCCTCCATCGAGAGGCCGGTCACCGCAAGCCTGCGGCTGCACTGCCCTATTAAGATCACCCGAAAAGCATGAGATATGAGCGATAGCACCACCTGCCTAAAACGCCGGCGATACCCTGTCGTTGACCGTTGGTGAGTTCCGATGGATGACGGAAATGGACCTTTCCACGAACGCACGCGGCATTGAGGACCAGTCGGATGCCCGGAGCCCCGCGTTCGAGCCGGACGGGTTCGTTGCTGACCCCCCAGCGGCGCGGACGTCCAGCGGCGGTCACCGATGAAGCCCCGCCGCTCCATCTGGCTGTCGGGCTACTGGATAGTGCTTGTGCTCCTGGCACTCTCCTACACCTTCTGCGCGATCCAGGGTTCGCAGTATCCGAGCGTCTTCGCCCTGTTGTGGCAACTCGGCACCGTCGCCGCCACGCTCAAGGTCGCTGAGGTCAGTGCGCGAGCCCGGTACACCGGATGGGTGGCACTGGCGGTGACCGGGCTGGCTCTGGTGGTGGTGTTGACCGAGGGCCTCGAAGGACGGCTGCTCAACGTGTTGCTCACATCGGCATCACTGGTGGCTTATCTCCTCGCGCCGGCGATCATCATTTCCCACCAGTTAGGACGAAAGCAGGTCGACGGCCAGACGCTGCTTGCTTCCATCGCTGCGTACATCATGGTCGGCATGATCTTCACCTTCGTCTACAACCTGATCGGGCTCACGACCACAGAACCCTTGTTCGGCGTCGGTAACAACGATTCGCTGAGCAGCCAACTGTTCTTCTCCTTCACCACGCTGACCACGACGGGCTACGGCAATCTGGTTCCGGTCGGGGCCCTTGTCCAGAGCGTCGCCATCGCAGAGGCGATCACGGGTCAGCTGTTCCTCGTGATAGCGGTCGCGGGAGTCGTCTCCGCCTGGCGGCCACCGGCGCGGGGCTCAGCGTGATAGCCAGTCGGCGCTCACCGGACCAGAGGCTGACCGATGGAGCGGAGGACCTAGGTCAACGAGTCGATCGCGACCGCGATTGTCAGGATCAGAGGAACATCCTCGGCCCTCACCTCGATCGAGAAGCGATCCCGGATCCCCACCAAGCTGCTATGAGTGCCGTTCGTCGGCGACCAGCCTCCCTATACGCGCTTCGAACGGCGCTCGATCGCCCCCACCAATTGCATTGACACGACTACTCAGCCGCGGCTGCAACGTGAAAAGCATCAAGGAGTCTCGGGCTTCTCGGCGTCCATCATGCACGCATTCGTGTTGAGCCAGGATAGGAATCGGTGTCCTGTGAAGAGAATCGTGGCAGCACCTGCAGCAAGAGCCAGAACGCTCAGGATCGCAAGGGTTGTGAGAACTCCAGCCACGAAAAATACGATGGACACGAGCAGGAGGACTATTTCTCGAACCCATGAGGTGCGCGTATCTGCCGTGAACCAGGGCGCAACATATCCTACGTCCATCGACGAATCACTGTGGTCGAATTGCTGTTCCAAAACGGCCAAAGCATGCCGTTCGCGTCTCGTCAGCGACATAGCGAACACCTTTCTTGTGGTGATATGCCTTCCCAGAGCGTTTCAGCTCAGGGCTCGTCTCACGGGTGGGGGGTTCCACGGTGAATCTCGTAGGAGCGCGAGTGGCCAGGCTCATCAGGATTGTCGATGATCGGTTGATTCGACATGAACTGGCTGATGACGTGAGCCAGCTCGCCCGGATTGCTGAAGTTGATAGCGTGCGCTGCCCCTCCGATGATGACGATAAGGACGTTGTTGTTCGTGCGGCTCGCGATCTCGCGGACCCGGGCGGGGCTCGGCATCAGCGGATCTCGGTCACCGATGACGACAAGGGTTGGGATCTTCAGGGCCAGTAGCCGATCGAGTGTCGGGTATTGAGTGAGAGCACGGAACATTCGGAGAGTGCTGGGGATACCGAATCTGAGATAGTCCGGGACGGCCACGCGCATCATCCCGACCGGCTCGCGTGTACCATCGCGAGCAAGTTGCTGCATGGCGCGTCGTAACGGCTGATTATGCAGTCCCCCGGCCGGCGAGACGAGGACAGCCCGCTCCACGCGTTCAGGATGACGGTAGGCGAACTCGCAGATGATCGGACAACCCATCGAGTTGCCGACGAGTGTGGCCGATGCGATGTGACGATCGTCGAGGAACCTGACAGCCGCGTCAGCGAGACCGGGTATGTCGAGCGGCACGGTCGGCTTCCCGCTGCGTCCGAATCCTGGGAGGTCAGGAACCACGGTGTGGAACTCGTCGCGGAGACGTTCCGCCGTCGGCAGTAAGTACCGGCCTGAGAGGCCGAAGCCGTGCACGTGCATCATGGCGGTCCTAGCGGTCCGGGTATCGGGCGCGGCGCTTGATTCCCGGTAGAAGACATCGACTCCGTCGATCCGCGTCCAACGTTCTGCCAACGTTGAGGCCGCCCGCCTGGGCAGCCGGCGCGCTCTGCCTTGAAACCCAGGTAGACCCGGCCCGCTGGTCGTCACGTCGACTCCGACCGGTCATCAGACGGCCACATCGTCTCGCGCAGTCGGAATCGCTGTCCCCTGAGTGCGTCAGGTTGTCTTCGTACGGGTCGCTCTTGTAGTAGTCGCATGCCAGACCGTAGACCCACATCGTCGCCTGGTGCTTCACCCGAAACGGATGATCGCGGCCAAGCACCAACCGGCCGCCGGACCTAGAGGCTCAGTGCGGGACAGCAGGCGGACAGCCACAGCAGGAGCGCGTTCACCACGAGAATGAAAAGCCGGACGTCAGGGGGTTGATGAGTAGCGCCAGCAGCCGGACCACAGAGCCCCCGTGTGTGTCTTCGTAGGTCCGGCGACGCTCGGAAAACCGGAGGACCAGTTTGCGCGCTTCCTTGCTTGCTCGTGGTGATCGGTTCATCAACAATGGCACAACCCTAGGAACTAGAGCTTCCTGGTCTATAGAAGTGATGGTCAACCTTCGGCACTCACCAAAAGGAACGTGTCTTACGGTCCTTATAGCGCGGGATAGGGCATCGCGTCGGCCCCGGTCGAGAGGGCCGGCTCATCCTTCGGAGATGCGGACAACGCACGGGCGCGCCGCGAGGATGAGGGCGAGCACCCGGGACATCCGCACCGCCTACCGGAAGCGGCCCGCCGTGACCGTGCCGTTGAATGAACCCGAACCCGACCGCGAGGAGGTCCTCCCGGCCCATCGCCGTCGTGGCCGTGGGCATGAGCATCGCCGTCTGGTGGTCCTCCTTCACCCTCGGCGCCTGGGGGGTGCTGTTCTTCGAACAGATCCTGGGTGTGTGGGCTGCCGCGACGGCAGCGCTCTTGGTCGTCCTCATACGGTGCCACGACGATCCCCATCGGGTCGCCAAGGCGGCGGCCCTGTCGGTCCCCACGCTGTGGCTGGTGCTCGCCATCTTCCTCCGGGGCGACCGCGGCTTTCTCGGACCGGTGATTGACACTCTTGGCGGTACAGTCGCCATCCTCGGATTCCCCGCCACCGTCTGGGTTCTGGCGCGGATCGTCTTGCCCGAGTTCGGGGACGACCTACCTCTGACCTGGCGCTTCATCGTCGTTGCAGCCGAGATGGCCATCGCCGCCACGTGTTTCGTGTTGGGCCGGAACCACGCCGCGTTTTTGACATGCAAGGACTTCACCATCAGCGGTAATTCGGAGCCGCCGGGCTGCGTCCGGGAAACGCCCTGATCGGTAGCGTTCGATCGGTTGCCAGTCCTACTGCGGCGCGACCGGTGCGTCCTTGCCCTCGCCGGGTGTCTTCGTGTGGATCAGCATCTCGGGTGCCCGGGACACGAGGAGCCAAGCCGGCAGGATCGCGACGCAGAGGACGGGGAGTATGGTGGGGTCCCCGACCACCACGACGGCGATGAACAGGGCGATCCAGCCGTCGCGCGCGACGGGCAGCACGACGCCGAGGATCCCGCAGGCCAGCGCCAGTCCGAGCGGGATCGACGGGAAAAGCGCGCAGGCCACCAGGCCCGCCGCGGTGCCGATGAACACCGCCGGGAAGATGCGGCCACCCCGGAAGCCCGCGGCGGCGGCCACGACGAGTGCTGCGAGTTTCACCGCGATGATGAGGCCCAGGTCCAGGCCAGAGTAGTCGGCCTGGTTGCGCATCAGCTCCCCCATCTGGTCGGCGCCCTTGAAGAGGGTCACGGAACCGCCGAAGACCCCGAGAACACCCAGGACCACCCCTCCGAGAGCGATGTAGACCGCGGGATTCCTCAGTCCGTGGAAGAAGCGGTGCGCGTGCGGGAACGCGTAGACGGCGCCGAGCCCAATGAGCGTGGCTCCGACGGTGACACCTATTCCGGCCACCAGGTCGGCGGCACCGGGGATGCCGAGCGTCGGAAATCCGGCATCGGGAAGTTGGGGACCGTCGAGCCACCGCATCGTGATGGTCCCCGCCCCTGCGGCGACCAGCGGGATGAAGAGGCGGTCCCAGAGCGCTCCCCCGCCCGCGAATCCGGCAACGACGCCCGTGAAGACGAGTGCTGCCGCGACCGGCGTCCCGAAGAGCGCGCCGATGGTACCCGCGGCGGTGACCATGACCACGAGGTCGACGCCGATGCCCGGCCACAGCCGGCTCACGAGCGCCACGAGGATGGCCGTGTTGAACGCGATGATGGGGATCTCCGGCCCGAGGCTGACGCCCCCTGCCAGGCCGATCACCGTGACCGCCAGCAGGCTCGGGATGGCGGCCAGCCGCAGCGGCGGTGCGATGAGCTCTGTCGTCGCCGAGTCCGTACCTCCGTGCCCGGGAGCGAACTGCACGATCAGCCCGATCACTACACCGGTCAGAGTGAGGATTCCGAAGATCCACCACCCGGACGCCGGGTTCACGTTCCATGTGCCGGGGAGGGTCTCCCACAGCAGGTGTTCGACTGCGTGCGCGAGTTCTTCGACGGCGAACAGCCCGAGGGCGGAGACGGCGCCGACGACGATCGCGGGGAAGGCGAGGATCAGGTGGGCCCGGAACACCGGGGTCTCCCCGGCGGTGTCGGTGGCCTCGGTCCGCTTCATAGCGGCGTCACTTCTGTCCCTGCACGTGGGGCGAGGTGCACGGAGCAACCTGGTCCGTCTCGCGCGTCAGTTCAGTCAGGGCCTCGCGGGCGGCTCCCTCAATATCCGTCGCAGCAGTGACCTGTGCGGTGACCTTGCCGGCGATGTCGCGCTGGAACTCGGCGACCTGCGACCTTGGGCGGATGAGCTCCTCACTCTCGGTACTCATGGCTTCGCCGTCTCGGTGTCCGCCCCTAATGGCACAGCGGCGACGCAAGGGGTGGCTTCCGGTCGCCTCCGTTCGTCCTCCATGTGACGCTCCCTCCGGTCCCGGAACTGCGGCCCTTGAATACTCGCTGCACTCACGCGCCCAGGCCTCACCCGCGCAGGATGATCTGCGAATTTCCTCCCTGTGCAGACCGCACTGCTCGGCGGCACCATAATCGCTGCATCAGCCGTGGACCGGACCGCCATGGCGGTCGCCGAGGACCGGATGGCTGCGATCGCCGCCGCTGATCGTGAACTCGCGAAGGAGGTCCAGTGCTGAACGCCGAGTGATCCGTGAAGCGACCACTCCGAGGAGGCGGACATGGCCCCATGAAGTATCGAGAGCAGACGGAGGACGAGCACGACAGTTTGCACCACGGCCTCGACAGCGCGAACCACGGGTGCAGTCGAGCGGGCCGCCAGGCGGACCTGGAAGGTCATGGCCGCAAGGAACACCAGAGGCGACGAGTAATCGGGGCTGCATGCCACGATCGATGTGCACGAACAGCGCCGGGCGTCTGAGGTCCTACCGTCAGGTCATGGTCACCGTAGCCCTCGGACCGCCGCAGCCGGGTGATGGAGCCAATGCGACCGGTAATTCAGATCACAGGCCCGTCGCCTCTCTCATCCTTAAGGGGTGAGACCCGGGCGACGTCCCGCATAGACAATGAAAACAGCGCTTGCGTGCGGTTAGATGGGCTGCGACACGGTCGTCAGGATCCGGGGGTGCTCGGTGCTCGCATATTTCCAGGACCCGGAGAGGGCCGCCCTCCTCGTGCTGGTCATCCACCTCGTCCTGATCGCAGTGGCGGCGGTACTCCTGTCCACGAACCGCCGGCCGTCGTCCGCGATCGCCCGGGGGCGGAAAGTCCAGGTGAGGATGACGTCCGATCACCTCGCCACCCTCATGTACCCCGGGCGAAAGGAGACCCTCGAGTTCCTGCGAAGCGCCGTCGTGACGTACCACCCGATGCTGCCGCTCATACCGTTGAACGGGAAGAGGCAGCGCCCGGATCCGCGCACTCACACGAAGATCGTCGTCGACGGCGCGGTCGGGTCCATGAACTCACAGATCCTCGTGGATTCCAGCTACAACCGAGCGATCAACAGGAAACGCGGCCTCAGCTGGCGGGAACTGAGGCTCCGGGTTGAGGGGCCCATCGTGGGTGACCTCGATGCGGTCTTTGTCACCGACTGGTACAGCGAATCAGAGGAGCTGTCGGTGAAGACCTTCCCGGTCGCTGCCGGGCATGGGGCGCCACTCCTCGATGTGCAGGTGCTGCCGAGCGGGCACAGCTTCGACAGCGAGAACAACCTGAAGCTGTACACCGCGCTGATTGACAAGGCCGAGCACCGCATCAACATCATCAGCCCCTACTTCGTCCCGGACGAATCAATCCTCGTGGCCATCGCGATGGCCCCGGCTCCGGGGGCTCGACGTCGAGTTGTTCGTCTCCGCCGGCCGCGGAAGCAGAAGGCGTTCGACAACCTCGCACGGCTCACCGCGTCACTGCAGTAGAAGGAGAATCCCATGGCGCCGGAACAACCCGCTGCCGAACCACGATCCCTGGTCCCCCGGGGCACCACGCTCCTGCTCGCCCTGGCAGGAGCGACGGTAGCGGCCTTCGGCATGGCCGCGATCAGAGGGGTCGTTAGCCCGGTGTTCCTCGCTTTCGTCCTCACCCTCTGCGTACATCCGCTTCAGACCCGGATGCACCGGCGCGGGGTTCAGCGCGGCGTGGCCACTGCCGCGTCGATCGCTGCCGTGTTCGCCCTCCTCGTCGCCTTCGCCGCCGTCCTCATCTTGGCTCTCGGGCAGTTCTCCTCGCTCCTCCCCCAGTTCGCGCCGCAGCTCGAGCGGGCCGGCGCTGCTGTCTCCGCGATGCTGGCGTCCGCCGGTTTCGGTGCGGAACAATCGGATGCGGTGCGGGAAGGGTTCACGCCCGGCCGGATCATGGGCTTCATCAACGGCCTGCTGGGCAGTGTCACAGGCATCGTGAGCGCTCTCGTGGTGGTCCTCACGATGCTGATCCTCATGGCGGTCGACGGATCTCGGGTGCCGGCACTCCTCACCTACCTGAATCCCCACCGACCGGCGCTCGTGTCTGCGCTGGTCGGGTTCGCGGCCGGGGTTCGCCGGTATATGGTCGCGACGACCGTGCTCGGGGTCGCACAGGGTGCGTTCAACTGGGTCGTGCTCGTCATCCTTCAGGTGCCCGGCGCCCTCCTCTGGGGTCTGCTCTCCTTCATCTGCAGCTTCATCCCCAACGTCGGCTATTTCATCGCCATCATTCCTCCACTGTTCTTCGGGTTCCTCAGCGGAGGCTGGCCGACCGCCGTCGGGGTCATCATCGTTTACGGGGTAATCAACAGCGCCATCCAGTCGATCATCCAGCCCAAATACATCGGCAACGCAGTGTCGCTCAGCGAGACCCTGACCTTCGTCTCGGTACTCTTCTGGGCGCTGATCCTCGGGCCGATCGGCGCCATCCTGGCCGTACCGCTCACGCTGCTCGTGCGGGCGGTCCTGATCGATGCCGACCCCACGGCGGCCTGGCGGAGGGCGATGACCGGGGACAGGACAGCTCTCGAGGAGATCCTCAAGGACGAGGACAGTGAGATCAGGACCAGGCGGGCACAATGGGGGGCACGGCGCCCGTCGCCCGGAGAGGGGAAGACATGATGTTTCCCCCTGAACTCAACAAGTACGGCGCGAGTGCGGCATGCTGAGTCTGCTGATCAGCCTTGTGCCGGTCGCGCTCGCGGGTGCAATGAGCACAGTGCCAGCCAGCGTGACCATCATCATCCTGCTCTCCCCAAGGGCCCAACGGGGTGCTCTAGCGTTCCTTATGGGGAGCGTCGTCGGCGCCGTCCTGCTCGTGGGCGGTGCGACTTTGGGACTGCGCTTCCTGCCGGTCCGGGAGAGTGCGGACCAGAACGTCACGCTGGCCGTGGTCGGCGTCACCGCGGCGGTTCTCGTGATCGCCTACGCCGTCTACGTCCTGTCGCGCAGGAGCACGACGAACAGTGCAGCGCTGGGCAGACTGCGCACCCGGGTCGCCTCGGCCCGTCCGTGGGAGTTCGTGGCCCTGGGTGTCGCCCTGAACCTGCGGCCGAAAGCGATCCTGCTCTCGCTGACCGCGGGTGCCCTCATCGGCCTTCAGGGCCTTCCGCTGCTGGCCGGGACGCTGGTGGTTCTCGGCTATGTCCTCGTTGCTCAGTCACAGATCCTCGTGCCGATCCTCCTCCAGATGCGCAGGCCCGAGCGCGCGAGCGCGATGCTGACCGGGCTGGATGCGTGGATGCAGCGCCACAGCAAGACGATCACCGGGGTCACCCTCATGGTGGTCGGGCTGTTCATCGCCGGTGTGAGTGTCGCGCGGCTCTGATGTCCAGTGCAGGGCCGGCGCAGGCGTTCCAGGGCGAGCTATCCCGTCCTGGAACGCCTGCGCGGAAGGACCCCCAAAGGGCGATCTGAGCAGAGCGTTCTGCTCTGCAGTCGTCGACCTAAACGGCCGTCACGCACCCTTCACTGACCGAGCGATGGCTACTTCTCCGCCTGGAGCTCGTCGTTCTCGATTCCGAGGATGAGGAGCTTGCCGCTCTTGCGGTCGGCGAGGTATTCACGCATCTCCCGCTTGATCACGGGGAGCAGGAAGTAGACGCCGAGCAGGTTCACGAATGCGCAGACGAACAGTGCGGCATCGGCGAAGCTGATGACCTGGCTGAACGTGAGGACACAGCCCGCAACGGTGAAGAACAGGAAGACGATCTTGTACGTGATCTCCGCCGTCTTTCCGCGACCGAACAGGAACTCCCACGCCTTGAGCCCGTAGTAGGACCAGGTGATCAGCGTGGAGTAGGCGAAGAGGACGACCGCGATGGCGAGGACGATCGGGAACCAGGGAAGGACGGTGGCGAACGCGTCCGAGGTGAGGATCACGCCGTCGGGCACGTCTCCTCCGCCCTGCACCTGGTCAATACCGGCCTGGAAGCTGGGGGCTCCCGCGATGACGATCGCGAGCGCCGTCATGGTACAGATGAGCACGGTGTCGACCAGCGGCTCGTAGAGAGCCACGAAGCCCTCGCTGACCGGGCGGCGGGTCTTCACGGCGGAGTGCGCGATGGCCGCGGAACCGATACCGGCCTCGTTGGAGAACGATGCCCGCTGGAAACCGACGATCAGCACGCCGAGGATGCCGCCCGCGATGCCCTGCGGATTGAAGGCGCCGCTGATGATGGCGCCGATCGCGGCAGGTACTTGGTCGATATTGACGATGATGACGAACAGGCATGCCAGGACGTAGATGCCGCCCATCGCCGGGACGAGACGCGACGTCGTGGCGCCGATGGACTTGATGCCGCCGAGGATCACGATGGCAACGAAGAAGGCGAGGACCAGCCCGAAGATGAGGGCGGCTCCGGCGCTGCCAAGGAAGCCGTCGGCACCACCCGTGACGTTCTGCACCTGAGCGAACGTCTGGTTGGCCTGGAACATGTTGCCGCCGGCGATGCCGAAGATGAGGATCGCGACGGCGAAGATCCCGGTGAGGATCTTCGCCGGGATGCGGCCGAGCTTGTGGAAGGCGATGGGGAGGTACTTGAAGGGACCGCCGCTGACAGTGCCGTCCTCGTGGACCTCGCGGTACTTCACGCCGAGCGTACACTCGGCGAATTTTGTCGCCATGCCGATGAGTCCGGCACAGATCATCCAGAACGTGGCCCCTGGGCCACCGAGGGCCATCGCCGCACCCACGCCGGCGATGTTGCCGAGCCCGACAGTGCCGGAGAGCGCCGATGTGAGCGCCTGGAAGTGAGGCACCTCGCCTGGGTCGTTCTTCGAGGAGTAGCGACCGCGGACCACCTCGTACCCGACCTTGAGGCCGCGCAGCTGCGGGACCCCGAAGTAGATCGTGAAGATGATGCCGGCGAGGATGAGCCACGCCACCACGGCGGGGAAACTGACATCCCCGATCGTGATCGGGAAGAACACGATGCTGGAGAAGATCTCGGTGGGCTTCGCGAAAGCCGTGTTGATTGCCTCATCGATGGCTGCGAGCCACCCGACGTCCTCGGCAACCGTCGTTTTGGGAAGTGTCATCTGAATGTGCATTCGTCAACTGAACCGCGTTCGGCCTGTGAAGGCAATCACACCGTGAACCTGCACTCCGAATGTGGCGCGACTGTAACGCTTTGCTTTCATCCTGTAGGAGGCCACCGAACGATGTACTGCACGAACTCCTGACACCCTCGTCCGGTCCCTGCCGGACTGGATGGACCCGGCGACGTCAAACCACTCCGAGCGCAAGCATGGCGTCCGCGACCTTCACGAAGCCGCTGATATTGGCGCCTGCTACATAGTCTCCCGGGAGGCCGTACTCCTCCGCTGTCGCCGCGCACCTGTCATGGATGCCCACCATGATCTCGGTGAGGCGCTGTTCGGTGTGTTCGAAGGTCCAGGAATCGCGGCTGGCGTTCTGCTGCATCTCCAGTGCGGAGGTTGCAACACCACCGGCGTTGGCAGCCTTGCCGGGACCGAACAGCACACCGGCCTGCTGGAAGGCTTCGACGGCCTGAGGAGTGCACGGCATATTCGCCCCTTCTGCAACCGCCAGCACCTCGGAGCGGATGAGCGCCCCTGCTGCTGCTTCGTCGAGTTCATTCTGCGTCGCGCACGGCAGGGCGACGGTCGCACCTACATCCCAGATCGACCCACCCGCTACGAAGTGCGCACCAGATCCTCGACGCCGCGCGTACTCGGAGATCCGTCCGCGCTCATGCTCCTTCACCTCACGCAGCAGGTCCACATCGACGCCCGCCTCGTCCACGACATATCCGGAGGAGTCCGAACAGGCGACGACGCTCGCACCGAAGTGCTGTGCCTTCGCAATGGCGTGAACAGCGACGTTGCCCGAACCGGACACGATGACCCGCTGTCCCTCGAAGTCGAGTCCCTGCGCCCGAAGCATCTCACGAGCGAACAAGACCGCTCCGTAACCTGTCGCCTCCGGACGGACCAGTGATCCTCCCCAACTGATCCCCTTGCCGGTCAGCACCCCTGACTCATACCGGTTCGTGATCCTCTTGTACTGCCCGAACAGGTAACCGATCTCCCGTCCGCCGACCCCGATATCACCGGCGGGGACGTCTGTGTATTCGCCGATATGCCGGTACAACTCCGTCATGAAGGACTGGCAGAACCGCATGACCTCCGCATCCGACTTGCCCTTGGGGTCGAAATCCGAGCCGCCCTTTCCCCCGCCGATCGGCATCCCGGTGAGCGCATTCTTGAAGACCTGCTCGAAACCGAGGAACTTCACGATCCCCAGGTACACCGAGGGGTGAAATCGCAGGCCGCCCTTGAAAGGTCCCAAGGCGGAATTGAACTCCACCCGGAACCCGCGGTTGATCTGCACGGTCCCGGCATCATTGACCCAGGGAACCCGGAAGATGATCTGCCGCTCGGGTTCGCACAACCGCTCCAGCACCGCCGCATCGACGAACTCGGGGTGTTTTCTCAACACCGGCCCCAGTGAGTCGAAGACCTCGACCACAGCCTGATGGAACTCCGTCTCACCCGGGTTACGCCGGAACACCTGATCGCGCACAGCAGACAATGCCGAATCCATGACACCCACCGATCTCTAGAACGGGGTCCTCCGCGGGGCGAAGGACGAGCACTTCCCTGGCGCATCTGCAGCACGAGAGGCCGCAGACCAGCAGGTCCTGAGTGCACCGTACATCCTGAAGTCCCCACCGGCAGCCACTTCGTTCCACCACCCGATCTTGCGCAGATGAACTACCGACCGAACCGTACGATCCATGAGAAACACGATCGAAGGATCTGTGTTCTGTCATCCAGATCCTGCGTGATCACGGCGGCGAGCTGCAGCGAAGCCGGTCAGCCTCGCCAGGCGTAGGTCGTTCGGTTGAGGGCGACGATGTCATCGGTGGTGAGCGAGTCGAACTTCTCGCCGATGGTCGCCATGGCCTGATCACGCCGACCGGGCAGGACGTCCCTGTCCGCGCGAGCCAGGGCGTCGGGAAGCTCGTCACGGGTGAGTTCGGTGCAGTAGGCGGGCGCACCGGGTTGCTGGCGCCAGGAATCAGAAAGACGGCCGGCGTAGACGGCATCGAAGCCGGTTTCCTCCACCAGGCTCATCGCAGTCTGCTGATCCGCCTCGTGGTCGGCTGCCACGGGGATGGCGAGACGGCCTGGTTGTCCTGCTGCGAGCCCTTTGGCTTCGAAGGTCCCGGAGAGGATCGCGTTCCACGCTTTCACGACGGGACGGCCGATCTGCTCGGCGACCCAGACACTTTCGGCCTGTCCCTCATCGAGGGCCTGTAGCTGCCCGTCCCTGGCTGGGTAGTAGTTCGACGTGTCGATGACGACGACATCCGCGGGAAGCTCTGCGACGAGGGGCTTGATCGCCGGCATGGCGCTGAGCGGGATCGAAGTGATGAGGACCTCGACGTCGTGCACCACGCTGGACGCTTCGACTGCAGTCGCGCCTGTCGCGAGGACGTCGGAGTCGATCGTCTCCGGCCCGCGCGAGTTGGCGACCTTGACCTCGTGGCCTGCTGCAGCGAGCTTGCGTGCCAGCGTCGAACCGATTGAGCCTGCGCCGAGAATGCCGATTCTCATGAAAATCCTTCCGTGGAGTGACTGAGCACTCCCAGTGTCCAACCTTCCAGCAGTGTCAAGGTCAAGGAGCGACACCGAATGCACCGCACTCCGCAGAGTGCAGTCCGTCACATCCGCTCGGCGAACTTGACCTTCACACTAGTGGCAAGGTTGCACGATGATCTGGTGACTTCCCCATTCACGCCTTTCAGGAGAGCCCAATGTCGATAGCCAGTCCGAACGAGTCCACGCTGGAAACCGCCTCCCCTGGGCCGGCCGTCGGCACCCCTGCGGCTCCATTCGAAGACCGGTTGGCCCCGGGTAGCGCGATGATCATCGGGCTGCTGATGGTCTCGACCTTCGTCGTCCTGCTGAACGAGATGATGCTCGGCGTTGCCCTGCCGACACTGATCACCGATCTGGACATCACTCCGACGACCGGTCAGTGGCTGACGACGGGATACCTGCTGACCCTGGCCGTGCTCATTCCCGCCACCGGGTTCGTGATGCGCAGGTTCCACACCCGCACGATCTTCCTGGCTTCCATGACGCTGTTCCTGATCGGGACGGCCATCGCTGTGATCGCTCCTGGCTTCGGCGTGCTCTTCGCCGGCCGGATCATTCAGGCAATCGGTACTGCGGTGTTCGTACCCCTGCTGATCACGACGACCATGCGCCTGGTGCCGGTCTCGCGGCGGGGCAGGATGATGGCCCTCGTCACGGCGGTCCCGGCGATCGCGCCGGCCGTCGGGCCCGCACTCTCCGGGTTGATCCTGTCCCAGCTTTCCTGGCGGTGGCTGTTCATCCTCATGCTGCCGATCATCGTCGCGACACTGGTTCTCGCGGCCGTGAAGCTGCGGAACGTCACCGTACCTGAGCGGGTGACCCTGGACGTGGTGTCCGTGCCGCTGTCGATCATCGGGTTCGGCGGACTGGTCTTCGGGCTGGCAGCCATCGGCGAATCCGTCTCCGGCCACGCACCGGTCTCCCCCGCCATCCCGATCCTCATCGGTCTCATCGGCGTGGGCGCGTTCGTCCACCGTCAGGTCCGCCTGCAGCGCTACCGGGACCCGTTCCTGGACATGCGGATCTTCAGGACGCGCTCCTACGTCCTACCCACGATCGTCATGACCTTCGTCGCGATGAACGGCTTCGGCGTCGTCCTCGTCCTGCCCCTCATCCTCACGGCCGTCCTCGGACTGGACACCCTGCAGATGGGCCTGTTCCTCTTCCCTGGCGGGGCGATGATCGCGATCGTCTCCGCGCTCGGCGGACGCATCTACGACAGGGTCGGACCGAAGCCCCTGGCGATCCCCGGCTCGATCATCTGGGCGGCGGCCATCTGGTCCCTGACCACCATCGACGAGAACACCAGCGTCTGGCTGGCCCTGGGCACCTACCTGGTGATCACCGGAACGCAGGCACTGATGTGGGCCCCCATGACCACCTCGGCCCTCGGCTCGCTGCCCACCGAGCTGTACGCCCACGGCACGGCGGCGTTCTCCACCGTCCAGCAGTTGGCCGGAGCCGCGGGAGGCGCGATCCTCATCTCCGCCTTCACCATCGGCGCGAACGTCACCCAGACAGGCGCCCTCAGCATCACGCAGGGCATCGACGCCGGACAGGCGGCCTTCACCGTCGCCGCGATCCTCGCCCTCGGTGCGGTCATCGGCACCCTGTTCGTCAGCAAGGCCCCACCCGCACCAGACGAAAGCTAGCCGGCGTTGGACGTCCGGCGTGGAGAAACGGTGGCACTGTCGATCGCTTCGATGTACCGGGTGATCGAGTCCCGGTTGTGGATCAGGAAGTCGATCTTTTCGGTCATGCGGTCCCGCTCCGTCACCAGCAGCTCCCGCAACCCGGGTTCGGCGTTCCTCACGACGATGGCCTGCGGCTGGTCCAGGCACGGCAGGATGTCCGAGATGATCCGCGTCGGGATCCCGGAATCGACCAGCCCACGGATCTTCCGCACCCGATCGACCAGGTACTCGTCATATGTCCGGTACCCGTTCTCCAGGCGACGAGGTGAGATCAGGCCCTGTTCCTCGTAATACCGCAGCATCCGGGAAGGAACCCCGGTCATCTTCGCCAGCTCACCAATACGCATACGACCTCCTGGGTCCCGATGCTTCACACGGGTTAGACCTTCACACTAATGGCAACGTTGAGATCGGCCAAACGACCAGGAACGACAGTGTCGGCTTGCACCGCGAGCGGCACCGGAAACAGAACCGCACACGAACGACAGCAGGACGAGGAGAAGCAATGACCAAGCCACAGATGATCCTGGGCATGCACCTGGGCAACGGATACGGATCACAGAGCTCAGCCTGGCGCGCCCCCGGCGTCGATCCGGCGAACTACGCGAGCTTCGATGCGCAGGTCCGCTACGCGCAGGCCGCAGAACGCGGAAAAATCGCCTTCCTGTTCCTTCCGGACTTCCCCGGCCTGCAGGCCGACGTGGACCACGAGGCACCACAGATCACGCTCGATCCCATGATGACCCTCGCGGCGATCGCCCGGGCCACCGAGCGCATCGGCCTCGTCGCCACCGGTTCCACGACCTTCAACGAGCCCTTCACCATCGCCCGCCAGTTCAAGGCCCTGGATGTGATGAGCCACGGCCGTGCCGGATGGAACGCGGTCACGACCAGCGACCCGAACGCTGCAGCGAACTTCGGCCAAGCCGTCGCGCCCCGGCCGCAGCGATACCAGCGCGCCCACGAAACCATCCAGATCGCCCAGGCCCTCTGGGGGAGCTGGCAGCAGGACGCATGGGTCAAGGACCAGAAGACCGGTCGGTTCGCCCACCCCGAGAAGATCCAGCCCATCAGCATGCAGCGCGAGTACGTCGCCTCCCGCGGGCCGCTGCCGATCCCGCCATCGGAACAGGGCCAGCCCGTCATCTTCTCCGCCGGAGGAGGCGCGAACGGTCTCGACCTGGCCGGACGCTACGCCAACGGGGTCATCGGCGCCACGTTCACCATCCACGATGCCCGCAAGCAACGCCAGGCCTACCGTGACGCCGCCCGCCGGGCAGGACGGAACCCGGATGAGATCAAGTTCTTCGCCGGGGTCATGCCCGCCATCGGCAAGACCAAACGTGCCGCCCTGGACCGACGCGTCCAGCTGGGTGAGTTCACAGCAGCATCCCGCGTCCCCTACCTCGGCTCGATGCTGAACCTCCAGCTCGATGCCGGCCAGCTCGACCAACCCCTCACGACCGCCCAGCTGGCGGTCGCATCCCCGAGCCCGTTCGATCCCCGCTCCGCACGGGCGCTGGAGGTCGCGCGCGAAGGATGGACCATCCGCGACATCCTCGCCCACGGCGTCATCGACTACCACCCCACCCCCGTGGGGAAGGCATCCGTCACCGCGGACCATATGCAGGAATGGTTCGACGCCGGCGCCTGCGACGGGTTCTGGGTCTCCATCGACATCAACGAAGACGGCATCGACACCTTCGTCGACGAGGTCGTCCCTCTCCTGCAGGACCGCGGCATCTACCACCACGAGTACGACGGCACCACGCTCCGCGACCACCTCGGCGCCCCCGGGCAATACGGACTGGACCCACGCCTCACGGATCCCGCCACCTGACAACCACCAGGACCGCTACGGAGACAGCAGCAACGCGAGCGACAGCATCATGAAGACCAGCACCACCTACCCCCGAATCCGCGCCCCCCCTCCCGCCATCGACGGCTTCACCCTGAGCTGGCGGGCAGGCCCGCTCTCGGAAGCGGAACTCGATGGCATGACCTCGACGGGCTGCCTGCAAGGCCGGAGGCAGGCCGTCCGGCCGTTCTTGCGGGGTCTCTTCCTGGGTCTGTCCCGCAGATCACGCTGCGAACCGCAGGGCCACGGCTGGCCGAACTCGGCACTCGCCTGGTCGAGCAGCACTCCCGTGATCGAGGGCACAAAAAAACCCCGGCGAACCGGGGTTTTCTTTGTGCGCGGAGGGGGACTTGAACCCCCACCCTCAATAAGAGGACTAGCACCTCAAGCTAGCGCGTCTGCCATTCCGCCACCCGCGCGGGTGGTTTTTCACCGTACAAACCGGTGAAAGCAACGAGAAAGACTCTAGCACGACTCCTGCCCGGTTGTTGAATCGGCCGGCGCCCGGGGTGGGCCGACGCCGTCGTCCCGGTGGCAACCGGCACGACATCCCGTCGCGGGGCTTTCCGGCGCCCGGGGCGTGCGTATGCTGTTTTTCAACACCGCCGAAGCGCCGGCCTGACGGCGCCCGAGTGCATGGAGTTGGACGACGTGGACGAGACGAACCCCGACCAGGAGCAGTACGCCCTGACGTATGACGCGATGAAGCGCGCCAACATCTCCCCCGGCGAGCTCTGGATGCACTACTTCGGCATGGGCGGCGGCGTGGACGAGTACGAGGTCAACGCGTACCTGCACGGCCTGATCGAGCTGCCCGACCACGAGCGGGACTGCATCTCCCAGGCCGTCAACGAACTGTTCGACGACCTGTGCCGCGAGCAGGGCGCACCGTACAGCTCGGGCCATACCCGGCACTGCGACTGATCCGCCGCAGCACAGGCCGGTCGCCGGGCACCGGCAGCGTCAGCCGCGTGCAGACCGCTCTGCAATGAGCACCAGCGGCTCCACGGACTGCGCGAGCGCTGCACCGATCACGAGCGCGAACGCACCGAGCCAGACCGGTGACGGGACCCGTGTGGCGCTCTGCAGCAGGAACGCGTCGGAGGAGCCGAGGTCACGGCGTCGCGCATGGACGCGCACCACCTTGACCCAGTCCCGGCAGGAGCCGACCAGCAGCGCGAGGCCGAGGACGAGGCAGGCGTACCCGGCGGTCACGGGCCTCCCGAACCAGACGAGCGCGAGCGACGCGGCGGCGCTGCCCCCCAGGATGAGGATGCCCTGGGCGTTGCGGACCAGGACGAGCGCTGCCACCAGCACCAGCGCGCCGGCCGAGAGTGCCGCCGCGGCCCAGCCGGTGGCGGCACTCCAGACAAGGATGGCGCCGACGACGGCGGGCACGGGGTAGCCCCAGAACGTCGTGAAGGCGGCGCGCCAGCCGCGGCGCCCCCTGCTCGTGGTGGTGCCGGAATGGTCGAGGCGCAGCGTGATCCCGGTGACGCGCTGCAGGGTCAGGAGTGCCGCGGCGGCGTGGCCGAGTTCGTGCACCACGGTGACGAAGAGCCCGAAGATCCGCCATGAGCGGCGGGGCACGGACAGCGCGACGGCCACCAGCACGATCGCGACGAGCCCGGGTACTCCGACCGCCGGCGGGATCCCGCGCGTGAAGCCGTCGGTGATCCGGTCCCAGAGCAGGGCGGGGTCGGGAGGCACCACCGGCGCTACCGGCCCACCGCCGGCCCGCTGTGCCGCTGGGTGCCGGCCGTGTCCTCACCGATCTGCCCGCCTGCTTCCGCCAGGCGTGCCGCGATGGCGTCGACCGCCACCGCGATCTCGGCGAACGACGTCGAGAGCGGTGACAGGCCCAGCCGGATCCCAGCGGGGTTGCGGTAGTCGGGGATGACGCCCTCCCGCCACAGCTCGGGCACCATCGCGGAGAACGCCGGATGGTCGATGGTGATGTGGCCGCCCCGCTCCGACGCGGTGCGCGGCGAGGCGAGGACGACGCCGTACGGGGCCAGCCGCTCCTCGACAGCCTCGACGGCGAACGCCGTCAGGAGTTCCGACTTCCGGCGGACGGCCGCCATGCCCGACTCCTCGATGAGGTTCAGCATCTCGCGCATGGCCAGCATCCCGAGGATGGGCGGAGTCCCCGAGACCAGCCGGCGGATGCCGTCCGCGGGCTGGTAGGCGGAGCCCATCGCGAAGGGATCCGCGCTGCCGAGCCAGCCGAGGATCGGCTGGTCGAGGGTGGCGAGGTGGCGCTGCGCCACGTAGGCCCAGGCGGGGGCGCCGGGCCCCCCGTTGAGGTACTTGTAGCTGCAGCCGGCCGCGAAGTCGACGCCCCAGGCGTCCAGTTCCGCGGGCACCGACCCCACGGAGTGGCTGAGGTCCCACAGGACGAGGGCTCCGGCGTCATGCGCGATGGCCGTGATGGCGGGGACGTCGGCGATGAACCCCGACCGGTAGGCGACATGGCTCAGCAGCACGAGCGCGGTCCGCGGCCCCACGGCCGCCGCGACGTCCGCGGGGGTGGCGCCGCCGTCGTACGCGACGTCGATCCAGCGCAGTGTGAGCCCGCGCTCCCGTGCGATCCCCTCGACGATGAAGCGGTCCGTGGGGAAGTTGTCGCGGTCGATCACGATCTCGGTGCGGTCCGGGCGCGCAGCCACCGCCGCGCGCGCCAGCTTGTACAGCAGGACGCTCGTGGAGTCGGCCACGATGCACTGTCCGGCGTCGGCACCGAGCGTCACGCGGCCGAGCTGGTCACCGGTCCGCTGGGGCAGCTCGAGCCAGCCTTCGTCCCAGCCCCGGATCAGGCGCCCGCCCCACTGCTCCTCCACGAAGGAGGTGAGGCTGTCCACCGTGCTCGCGAGGGGGCGGCCGAGGGAGTTGCCGTCCAGGTAGGACTGCACGGCGTCGGCGCCGAGAAAGAGCTTGCGGTGGTGAGCGAGCGGGTCGGCGGTGTCGAGGTCGGCCGCGCGCGCGGCGAGGGTGGAGCCGGTCATGGCCCCAGTCTAGGCTGGCGGCTCCGGTGGCGGCCTCCGCGTCGCCCGGGAAGGCGCAGTGCCCGGACGACGGCACGGGCGGTCCCGCGAGGGGACCGCCCGTGCCGTCGTGCTGTGGGACGTCCCGCCGGCCTACCGGCTCGCCGCGGTGGAGTACGCGGCCTGGATGGAGGTGCCGAAGTACGGGCCGTACATCACGTTCGCCTGCGTGGAGTAGCCGAAGCTGTTGACCGAGTTCTGCGTACCGGCGGCACCGGATCCGACGAACCAGGGGCCGCCCGAGGACCCGCCGTTCATGTCGCACGGGATGCCCTGCGACTGGGTGCCGCCCACGCGGTCCCGCAAGGACGTGCCGGAGCAGCTGAAGAGGCGCTCGCCGTTGTAGGGCGCCGCCGCGGGGTAGCCGTACGCGGTGTAGGTGAGGTTGCGTGCCAGGTTGAAGCCGATGCTGGACGCGCCGACGGTCGCGGCGAGCGTCCTGCCGCCGAGGGTGTTGACGACCGCGAAGGCGCCGTCGTAGTTGATGTCGCCGCGCGACACCCACTCGCTGGCGGCGTGGAGCGAGCGGGCCGTCCACTTGCCGTACGGTGCCGCGCCGTTGTTGTAGGCGGGGACGAAGACGAAGTTGGTGACCCAGCCCGTCGCGACGTCGTAGGTGCAGTGGCCGGCCGTGGCGACCGTGCTCTGGTTGCCGCTCTGTACGGAGTTGGCGGAGCAGACGTAGTTCTGCCCGGCCTGCGTGAAGAAGACCTTGCCGATGCGCGAGACGGCAGGCTGGGAGATGGCCCGCGGCTGGACGACGGGCTCGCCGGGAGCCTTCGCGACCGTTTCCTGGCCGGCCTTCGGCAGGACGGAGCGCCCTTCGGAGGCCCAGCCGGAGTTGATGGTGTTCGCCGGCTTGGCGCTCCTCATGCGATCGGCGGTCCAGTACGCGTCGAGCGCCGCCTGGCTCTCGTCCTGGGTGTGGGACTGGGTGCTGGGGGTACCGGCGACGACGGCGTCGACGGAGGACCCGGCGGGTGCTGCCTGGACGGGACCTGCTGCCATCAGCGCTGATGCCATCAGGGCCGACGCCGCGATCAGGCCCGCTTTGAGACCTCGAGAGTTCACGACACTCCTCTTTCCATACTGTGGGTCAGCCCTCGTCGGCTGGTCCCTGGAGTGTGCCCTGCGGGCGGCGGCCCTGCCAGTGCAAACGACGACTTCGGGGGAACTCCCCCTGAAAATCGTCGGCACTCTGGACAGGGCCGCGCCGCCATGCGACTATTCCGCGCGCACCCAGCCCGTGAAGTGCGGCCGCCGGCGCTTCGCGGACCATCCGACCACCTCGACGTCACTGCCGACGCTCACAGGGCCGTCGCTGCGCTCCGCGCGCGTGAACGACATCGTCACGGTCCCGGGCAGGAGGACCGGAGCCGCGAAGTCGATGCGCCACGCCAGGGCGCCTTGCGGGGCGGGTACCGCCTCGTCGACCATGCGCGCGGCGAGGTACATGCCATGCGCGATCGCCGTCTTCATGCCGAGCATCCGCGCGGTGGGCCCGCTGAGGTGGATGGGGTTCCAGTCGCCCGAGACGGCCGCGTAGCGCCGTCCCGTGTCCGCGCCGAGCCGCCAGAGGCCCGTCGGCGTGGGCGCCGAGAAGACGGGCCGTTCGTCGTCGCGCGGCACCCGCGCCGTACCGGATTTGCCCGCGGCGCGGACGCCGCGGGCCAGGTAGACGGACCGGCCCGTCCAGACCCGCTCGCCGTCGACGGAGGCCTCCGTGACGAGATCCACCTGCGTGCCGGCCGCGTGCGGGCGCAGGTCCTCGGCCCAGGCCACGACGTCGATGGCCTCGGACGCGCCGATCTGCCGGCCCTGGTGCACCTCGTTGCTGAGGTGCACCATGCCGAGCAGGGGCAGCGGGAAGTCCGGCCGCGCGAGGATGCTCATGGCCACCGGGAAGGCGAGGGTGTGCACGTAGGCCGATGGGAGGGTGTCGCGGGCGGCGGAGCCGAGCAACTGCTGGAAGCGCGTCAGCGCGCCGAGCTCCGCCACGATGCCGTCCACGCGGTGGCGGGCGGCGGGCAGACCGTCCGGCGGGCCGGCCCGCCGGACGGAGCGCTCCGCGGCGAGCAGGATCGCCTGACGGTACAGCGCGGGGAGGGCCGGCCTGCCGGGCAGGGTGACGTCCGCCGCGAGCGCCCCACTCACGCGCCCACCAGGTTCTGCCCGCACACGCGGACCACCTGGCCGTTGATCCCGGCCGCCGCATCGGAGGCCAGGAACGCGATCGTCTCGGCGACGTCGACGGGGAGACCGCCCTGCTGCAGGCTGCTGAGGCGTCGTGCCACCTGACGCGTCAGCGGCGGGATCTTCGCCGTCATGTCCGTCTCGATGAAACCCGGCGCCACGGCGTTGATGGTGCGGCCGCCGCCGTCGAACGCCGCCGCCTGCGCCCGGACCATGCCGATGACCCCCGCCTTCGACGCGGCGTAGTTGCTCTGCCCGCGGTTGCCCGCGATGCCGCTCGTCGAGGCGAGGCTGATGATGCGACCGGTGCCGGAGAACACCGGGGAGGCCAGGATCTGCTCGTTCATGCGCAGCTGCGAGGCGATGTTCACGGCGATGACGGAGTCCCAGCGGGACGCGTCCATGTTGGCGAGCAGCTTGTCCCGCGTGATGCCCGCGTTGTGCACCACAATGTCCAGGACGCCGTAGCGCTGCCCCACGTGCTCGAGGATGCGTTCCGCGGCGTCGGGCGCGGTGATGTCGAGCTGCAGGGCGGTGCCGTGCACGGTGTTCGCCACCCGGGCGAGCTGCTCGCCGGCCGCGGGCACGTCGACGGCGACCACGCGGGCCCCGTCACGGGCGAGGACCTCGGCGATCTTCGCGCCGATGCCGCGCGCGGCCCCGGTGACCACCGCGGTCCTGCCGGCCAGCGGTCGGTCGGGCACGCCCTCCCCCGCCGCGGTCGACGCGGCGGCGAGGTCCGCGATGCTCTCGGCAGGAGTGGCGGACACCTCGATGAACTGGCCGTCCACGTAGGCGCTCCTGCCGGAGAGGAGGAACCTGAGGGCACCGAGGGTAGTGGGGTCCGTGGTCGTCGCGTCCCCGCGCAGCACGATGCCGTTCGCCGTCGCGCCTCCGCGCACCTCGTGCGCCACAGATCGGACGGCGCCGTCGATGCCCTGCCGGGCGGCAGCTTCGGCGGGATCGGTGGTGTCCGCGGCTGAGCGGGACAGCGCGACGACGCGCCCGCCCGGCACCAGCAGTTTCACCGCCTGCCCGAGCTCCAGCATGGGAGCTGCCAGGTCCGCCGGCGCGGCTGCGGCGTCGAGGACGACGACGGCGGCGCTCAGCTTCTCGCCGGGCAGGACATGGCGCCGCACCTCGACGTCCCAACCGAGCAGCACGTCGGCGAGCGCATCCGCGCCGGCGCCGGAGCCCGCGACCAGGACGGGCCGGGATGCGATGGGCTCGCCCGGCGTGTAGCGGCGGAGTACCGAGGGGCGTGGCAGCCCGAGGGCCTTGGCGAGTCTTCCTGGCAGCGGGGTATTGACCAGGTCCAGATACTTGTCGGCCATCAGTTCCTCGCCTCGAGGATCGCGGCGACGCCCTGGCCGCCGGCGGCACAGATCGAGATGAGGCCTCGTCCGCCCTGCTCCGAGAGCGTCTTGGCGAGCGACGCGACGATGCGGCCTCCGGTCGCTGCGAAGGGGTGCCCGGCTGCGAGCGAGGAGCCGTTGACGTTGAGCTTCGAGGGGTCGATCCTGCCGAGGGCACCGTCGAGCCCCAGGATCCGCTTGCAGTAGTCCTCGTCCTCCCAGGCGGCCAGTGCGCTGAGGACCGTCCCGGCGAAGGCCTCGTGGATCTCGAAGAAGTCGAAGTCGTCGAAGGTGAGCCCGTTGCGCTCCAGCAGGCGGGGTACGGCGTGGACGCCCGCCATGAGCAGGCCCTCCTCGCCATGGACGAAGTCGACCGCAGCCGCTTCGGCATCGACGATGTTCGCGAGCATCGGGAGGTTGTTGGCGGTGGCGTATTCCTCACTGCCGAGCAGGACGAGGGCGGCGCCGTCGGTCAGGGGCGTCGAGTTGCCTGCAGTCATCGTCGCAGGAGTGTCGAGGGACCTGCCGAACACGGGCTTGAGCGCCGCCAGCTTCTCCGGCGACGTGTCGGCGCGGAGGTTGGCATCCCTGGTGAGACCGCGGTACGGCGTCATGAGGTCGGAGAAGAATCCGCGCTCGTAGGCTGCCGCGAGGTTGTGGTGGCTGCGGTAGGCGAGCTCGTCCTGTGCCTCCCGCGTGATCTTCCATGCCGCCGTCGTGAGCGCCTGGTGCTCGCCCATCGACAGGCCCGTGCGGGGCTCACCGGTGGTGGGGGCGTTGGGCGAGAGGTCCTTCGGTCGGAGCGTGGCGAGGGCCTTCAGCTTCTGCTGCGTCGTCTTCGCGCGGGAGAGGTCGAGCAGCACGCGCCGTAGCCCTTCGCTCACCGCGATCGGCGCATCCGACGCGGAGTCGACGCCGCCCGCGATGCCCGACTCGATCTGCCCGAGCCTGATCTTGTTGGAGAGGCCCACCACGGTCTCGAGGCCGGTGGCGCAGGCCTGCTGCAGGTCGTAGGCCGGGGTCGCGGGTGACAGGGCGGAACCTAGGACGGCTTCCCGCGTCAGGTTGAAGTCGCGGGAGTGCTTGAGGACGGCGCCCGCGGCGACTTCACCGACGCGCTCGCCCTGCAGGCCGAACCGGGCGACCAGGCCGTCCAGTGCCGCGATGAGCATGTCCTTGTTGGACGAGTAGGCGTACGCGCCGCCCGAGCGCGCGAAGGGGATGCGGTTGCCGCCGATGACGACTGCGGTGCGGGGGGAGGCAGTGGTCTGCGCTCCGGCCTGATCTGCCATGGAGATGCTCCTGGTGCGAGAGGGTGGATTACCGATACCAAGCGTACCTGATACGCTGGGTATCATGAAGCTCGCCGCCGCCCTGAAGAGCGCCTCCGCGCCGACCGCGTCCGACGGCCGGTCCAGCCGCTGGGAGCAGCACCGCGCGGAGCGGCGGCGGCAGCTGATCAAGACCGCACGACGGGCCGTCAGCGCACTCGGGCCGGGAGCCTCCATGGAGGACATCGCCGCGGCCGCCGACACGTCCAAGTCGGTCTACTACCGCTACTTCGGCGACAAGACCGGGCTGCAGCGGGCCATGGCCGAGGTGGTCATCGGACAGATGCAGCAGAAGGTGCTCGACGCGGCGAAGGCGGCGTCGACGCCGCGGGAGGGCCTGTACTCGATGGTGCTCGCCTACCTGCAGATGGCCCAGACCTCCCCCAACGTGTACGCCTTCGTCACGCGCGTGGGGATCGCCGAGTCCACGACGGCCGACGACGACGCGCAGGACACCCTCGCGCACTTCCTCGCCGCGATCACGGAGATGATCTCGCGGCCCATGCACGCCTACCTGCGCTCCCCCGACCGCCCCGCCGGCCCCGACGACGCCGCGCCCGACTACTGGCCCGTGGCGGCGATCGGCATGGTCCGGGCCGCCGGCGAGCGCTGGCTCTCCACGCCCGACGGCCCCGACAGACCCAGTGAGGAGCAGATGGCCCGCCACATCACGGGCTGGCTCTTCGACGGCATCAGCCGGTACGAGGACCTCGTACCGGCTGCCCCGCTTCCCCCCGCCACCCGCCGACCAGCGAAGGACACGCCATGACCGACATCCTCTCCAGGCCCCAGCAGATTCCCGCCACCGCGGACATCCGGGACGACGACCGTGCCGCCATCGACACCGCCGAGCTCGGCGAACTGCTCCTCGGCCGGTGGGCGCACGTCCGCCGTGTGGCCCGTGAGCTCGCGGGACGCCCCGAGCTGCACAAGATCGAGGGCCTCACCCACACCGAGCACCGCCTGCGCTGCTTCGACCAGCTCCACTACCTCGTGGGCCAGAAGGCCGTGCACCGCGCCTTCCCGAAGGCCTTCGGGGGCGACGGCGACAACGGCGGCAACATCGCCGGGTTCGAGGAGCTCGTCGTGGCCGACCCCTCACTGCAGATCAAGGCCGGCGTGCAGTGGGGCCTCTTCGGGTCCGCCGTCCTGCACCTCGGCACCGAGCAGCACCACGAGGCATGGCTCCCGGGCATCATGAACATGGAGATCCCGGGCTGCTTCGCCATGACCGAGACCGGTCACGGCAGCGACGTGGCGAGCATCGCCACGACCGCCACATTCGACCCGGCGACGGACGAGTTCGTCATCGACACTCCCTTCCGTGCCGCATGGAAGGACTACATCGGCAACGGCGCCATCGACGGGCGGGCCGCGGTCGTCTTCGCCCAGCTCATCACCAACGGCGTGAACCACGGCGTCCACGGCTTCTACGTGGAACTGCGCAACGAGGACGGCTCCTTCAAGCCCGGCGTGGGCGGGGAGGACGACGGCATCAAGGGCGGCCTCAACGGCATCGACAACGGTCGGCTGCACTTCACCGACGTCCGGGTCCCGCGGACCAACCTGCTGAACCGCTACGGCGCCGTCGCCGCGGACGGCACCTACAGCTCGTCCATCGCCTCCCCCGGCCGCCGCTTCTTCACGATGCTCGGCACCCTCGTCCAGGGGCGCGTCTCCCTCGACGGGGCAGCCGTGGCCGCGAGCAAGCTGGCCCTCACCGCCGCCATCACCTACGCGACCCAGCGCCGCCAGTTCAACGCGTCCTCGAACCTCCGCGAGGAGGTGCTGATGGACTACCAGCGGCACCAGCGCCGGCTCCTGCCCCGCCTGGCCGCGACCTACGCGGCCGCCTTCGCGCACGAGGAACTCCTCGAGAAGCTCGACGGCGTGTTCTCGGGCGAGCTCGACACCGACGAGGACCGCCAGGACCTCGAGACCCTGGCCGCGGCCCTCAAGCCCCTCAGCACGTGGCTGGCCCTCGACACGCTGCAGGAATGCCGCGAGGCGACCGGCGGTCAGGGGTTCCTCATCGAGAACCGGTTCGCCTCGCTCCGCGCGGACCTCGACGTGTATGTGACGTTCGAGGGCGACAACACCGTCCTGCTGCAGCTCGTCGCCAAGCGCCTGCTCACCGACTACGCCAAGGAGTTCAAGGGCGTAGACTTCGGCGTGCTCGCCCGCTACGCCGTCTCCCAGGCCGCGGGGAAGACCCTGCACCGCTCCGGGCTCCGCCGTGTCGCGCAGACGGTGGCGGACACGGGATCGGGCAAGAAGTCCGCGATCGCCCTCCGCGACGAGGACACGCAGCGCGAGCTGCTGACCGACCGCGTGCAGGCGCGCGTTGCCGACGTCGCCGCCGTGCTGCGGGGCGCGAAGGGCATGTCGCAGGAGCAGTCCGCCGCGCTCTTCAACGAGCACCAGAACGAGCTCATCGAGGTGGCCCACGCCCACGCCGAGCTGCTGCAGTGGGAGGCGTTCACGCGCGGCCTGCGGAAGCTCCAGGATCCGGGCACGCGCGAGGTCCTCACGCGCCTCCGCGACCTGTTCGGCCTGTGCCTGATCGAGAAGGACCTGGCCTGGTTCCTGATGAACGGGCGGCTGTCCTCGCAGCGGGCACGGACCCTCGACGGCTACATCAACCGGCTTCTGGTGAAGATCCGCCCGCACGCGCTCGACCTGGTGGAGGCGTTCGGCTACGGCCCGGAACACCTCCGGTCCGTCGTCGCCAGCGGTGCCGAGCAGCAGCGCCAGGAGGAGGCGGCGGAGTACCTGCGCCGCCGTCGCGCGAGCGGGGACGCCCCGATCGACGAGAAGACGCTCCTGGCCCGCCAGGCCAAGGAGAAGAAGGCGAAGAAGGCCGCGAAAGTACGCGCGCAGCGCTAGTCGTCCACGCAGGAGCGGGAGCCGGGACGCGTGTCCCGGCTCCCGCTCCTGTTCCCGTCCGGCTCGACGTCCGCCTCGAGGCGGACGTCGAGGCGGCGATGGATGCTGCTAGAGGACGCTGCGGTACACGCCGAGGGTCGTCTCGGCGATCGAGTCCCAGCCGAAGTGCCGCTCCGCCCGCTCCCGCCCGGCCGCGCCCATGGCGGCGGCCCTGGCCGGATCCGCGACGAGGGCGTTCACGGCCGCCGCGAAATCGGCGACGAACCTCTCCGGGTCCAGCGGCGTGCCCGTGCCGTCCTGGACCTGCTCGAGGGGCACGAGGGTACCGGTCACGCCGTCGTCGATCACCTCGGGGATGCCGCCGGTCGCGGAGGCGACGACGGCGGCGCCGCACGCCATGGCCTCGAGGTTCACGATGCCGAGCGGCTCGTAGATGGACGGGCAGGCGAACACCGTGGCATGGCTGAGGATCTGGACGACCTCGCGGCGCGGCAGCATCTTCTCGATGAGCACCACCGAGCCCCGCTTCTCCCGCAGGTCCGAGATCAGCACCTCCGTCTCCGCCGCGAGCTCCGGGGTGTCGGCGGCGCCCAGGCAGAGGACCAGCTGCACGTCGGCCGGCAGGTGCGCGGCCGCCCGCAGGAGGTAGGGCACGCCCTTCTGCCGGGTGTTGCGCCCCACGAACACCACGCTCGGCCGATCCGGGTCGATGCCGTGGGCGCGGAGGGCGTCGTCGTCCTCGTCGCGCGACCACAGGGACACGTCGATGCCGTTGTGCACCACGTGCACCCGCCCGGGGTCCACGTCCGGATAGCTGCGCAGGATGTCCGCGCGCATGCCCGCTGAGACGGCGATGACCGCGGCTGCCGCCTCGTAGGAGGTCTTCTCCACCCAGGAGGAGAGCGCGTACCCGCCGCCGAGCTGCTCGGCCTTCCACGGGCGCAGCGGCTCGAGGCTGTGGGCGCTCAGGACGTGCGGGATGCCGTGCAGGAGCGAGGCCAGGTGCCCGGCCATGTTGGCGTACCAGGTGTGCGAATGCACGAGGTCGGCGCCGCCGATCCCCTCCAGCATCTGCAGGTCCGTGCCGAGTGTCTGCACCGCGGCGTTCGCCGTCGTGAGGCCCGCGGGCACGCCGTAGGAGAGCACCGAGGCGCCGTGGTAGTCCTCCGGGCGGGGAGCGCCGAACGCGTGGACGCGCAGGTCCACCTGCGGGGCGAGAACCCGGCTCAGCTCGGCGACGTGCACTCCTGCGCCACCGTAGATCTCGGGCGGGAACTCCTTGGTCACAATGTCTATTCGCACCACCCCAACGTAGTGCAGTGCGTCGGAGTCCTCTAGTGTGAGGAAACCGGAAGGGTTCCGGGATACGTGGATCCACGCGTGATCGACCGTCCATCGGGAACGCAGAACACTCAAGGAAGAGCGGGGGGTCAGAAGTGGCACCGAAGAAAGTACTTGCCGTGGTGTTGGCAGGCGGAGAAGGCAAACGGCTGATGCCGTTGACCGCGGACAGGGCCAAACCGGCTGTACCGTTCGCCGGGAGTTACCGCCTCATCGACTTCGCGCTGTCCAATCTCGTCAACTCGGGGTACCTGCAGATCGTGGTGCTCACCCAGTACAAGTCCCACAGCCTCGACCGGCACATCTCCGAGACGTGGAGGATGTCCACGCAGCTGCAGAACTACATCGCCTCCGTGCCGGCGCAGCAGCGCCGGGGCAAGAGCTGGTTCCTCGGCAGCGCGAACGCCATCTACCAGTCCCTGAACCTCATCCACGACGCCCAGCCGGACATCGTGGTCGTGATCGGCGCGGACCACGTCTACCGCATGGACTTCGAACAGATGGTGGACGCGCACGTGAAGAGCGGGGCGTCCGTCAGCGTCGCCGCCGTCCGCCAGCCGATGAACCTCGTGGACCAGTTCGGCGTGATCGAGACGGCGCAGGACGATCCCGGCCGGATCGCCGCGTTCGTCGAGAAGCCGGCGACGACGCCCGGACTGCCCGACGATCCGAACAGCTTCCTCGCGTCCATGGGCAACTACGTGTTCACGACGGACGCCCTCGTGAAGGCGCTCGAGGACGACGCCGCGCGGCTCGACACGAAGCACGACATGGGCGGGGACATCATCCCCTACTTCGTGGAGCGCAACGACGCCGCGGTGTACGACTTCACGACGAACGACATCCCGGGGGCCACCGACCGCGACCGCCAGTACTGGCGCGACGTCGGCACCATGGACTCGTACTACGACGCCAACATGGACCTCATCTCGCCCCTGCCGCTGTTCAACCTCTACAACCTGCAGTGGCCCATCTACACGCGGCAGAGCGTCTCACCACCGGCCAAGTTCGTCCGCAGCTCCTCGGGGCAGCCGGGCGAGGCCCACGACTCGATCGTCTCGGCGGGCGCGGTCATCACCGGTGGAGCGGTCCGGAAGTCCGTGCTGGCCACCGACGTCTACATCGCGGAATCCGCCGAGGTCACCGGGTCCGTCCTCCTCGACAAGGTCAACGTGGGACCCGGGGCCGTGGTGCGGCGCGCCATCATCGACAAGAACGTGCGGATCCCTGCGGGGGCGACCATCGGGGTGGACCCGGAACTCGACCGCCGCCGCGGGTTCTCCGTGACGGACTCGGGACTGACGATCGTCAGCAAGGGCCAGACCGTCGCCACTGACTGACGGGGACCACGTTCCACGGGACGGACAGGAGGCCCCGGCGGTGCGCCGGGGCCTCCTGTCCGTCCGGGAGACGTCAGCTGGGACGCCGCCTGACACACCGCCTGACACACCGCCGGGCAGGCCCGGCAGCGCTGCTACGCGACGCGCGTGATCGAGACGGTCACGTTGAGCGTGGAGCCTCCGCCGCCGGACAGGATGCCCTTGAGCGGTGAGACGTCGCGGTAGTCGCGGCCGCGCGCCACGGAGACGTGGAAGTCGCTGACCGGTCCGCTGTTGGTCGGGTCCCAGCCCCGCCACTCGCCGTCGTACCACTCCACCCAGGCGTGCGACTGGCCGGCGACGGTCTCCCCGATGCCGGCGCTGCGCCGCGGGTGCAGGTACCCGGAGATGTAGCGGGCGGGGATGCCGAGGCTGCGCAGGGCTCCGATGGCCACGTGGGCCAGGTCCTGGCACACGCCCTTGCGCTCCGCCCAGGCGTCCTGGGCGTTCGTCTGCACGCCCGTGGCGCCCTGGACGTAGTCCATCTGCGTGCGCAGCCAGCCGAACACGGCCCGTGCGGCCTCGTGGGGGTCGAGGCCGCGTGCCACACCCGTCACGAGGTCCCGTACCTCCTCGCCCGGTTCGCTGAGGGCGGTCTGGCCGAGCCAGTCCGCGAGCGCGTCGGAGATCTCCGGGGAGGCGAGGTCCTGCCACGAGAGGATGTCACCCTCACCGGGCACACGCTCGATCCGGCTCACCTCCACGGTGGAGACGGCGGTGACCTCGAGGTGCTCGTGCGGCACGTGGACGTCGAAGGACGTGACACGGGTGCCCCAGTAGTCCCGGTAGGCGGCGACGGCCGCGCTCGAAGGACTGACCTTCAGCGTGGACTCGAGGACCACCTGCTGCGGATCGGTGAGCGGCGTCATGCGCGCCTCGTTGTAGGACAGCGAGACGCGGCGCAGGTAGTCGTAGCCGGTGCGGTGTTCGATCAGCAGGCGTGTCATGAGACCTCTCCGACCCAGGACAGCTCGTCGGCCTGGGAGAAATAGGTGCGGGAGACGGCATCGGAGGCCCTGGCGCAGGCCTTCTGGACGCGGTCCATGTGCTCGGGCAGCTCGGACATCAGGTCCCGGGTCTGGTGGAACTCCAGGAACGTCCGCGCCTGCCCGACAATGCGGCTCGCGTCGTTGATGAAGCCGACGCGCTGGTACGCGGGGTTCAGCTGCGTCAGGCACTTCTCGGCGTCGCTCAGCGCGTAGACGATCGAGCGCGGGAACAGGCGGTCCAGCAGCAGGAACTCGGCGGCCTGCTGGTCGCCGAAGGACGCCCGGCGCGTCCGCAGGAAGGATTCGTAGGCGCCCGCGCAGCGCAGCATGTTGACCCAGGAGAGGCCCGCCGCATGCACGTCGTGGGTGGAGAGCATCCGGGCGGTCATGTCGGCCCGTTCCAGGCTGCGTCCGAGCACGAGGAACTGCCAGGACTCGTCGTGGCTCATGGTGGTGTCCGAGAGCCCGCGCACCATGGCGGTGCGCTCCACCACCCAGTGGCAGAACCGGTAGGTGCCGACGACGTCCTTGCGGTGCTGGGTCAGCCCGTACCAGGTGGTGTTCAGGGATTCCCAGACGCTGCTCGAGACGGTCTCGCGGGCCCGCCGCGCGTTCTCCCGTGCGGCCCCCAGGGCGCCGGCGATGGAGGTGGCGCTCGTGCGGTCGTAGGCGAGGGCCTGCAGGAGATCCGACAGGTCGGCGTCCTCCTTCTCGGGCCTGCTGCCCATGACCCCCATGAGCTGGCGGGAGGTCTCCCGCTGCTGGGGCAGGGGCATCTGGTTGAGCCGTTCGAGGTGGACGTCGAGGATGCGCGCCGTGCCGTCGGCCCGTTCGACGTAGCGGCCGATCCAGAAGAGGGATTCAGCGATGCGGCTGAGCATGGGTGCTGCCTTCCCGTAGGTCGGTGGTGGGGGTCGTCATTGCTGCTGCTGCTCCGACTGCTTGTCCTGCCAGTTGGTCTCGATCGGCCAGACGCTGGTGCGCTCGCGGACCGTCACGACAGGGCGCTCCGGGGGCGCTGCGCCGTCCACCGGCGCGCGGACCTCCCCGTCGACCACCCACGTGTCCTTGGACCCCCCGCCCTGGCTGGAGTTCACGATCAGGGAACCCTCCTTCATGGCGACGCGGGTGAGGCCGCCGGGCAGCACCCAGACGTCCTCGCCGTCGTTCACGGCGAAGGGGCGCAGGTCCACGTGGCGGGGGCTGAACTGCCCGCCGGACATCGTGGGCACGGTGGAGAGTTGCAGGACGGGCTGCGCGATCCAGCCGCGCGGGTCCTCGAGGATCTTCGCGCGGAGCGTCTCGAGCTCGGCCCTCGTGGCGTCCGGGCCGATGACGAGACCCTTCCCGCCGGAGCCGTCGACGGGCTTGACGACCAGCTCGTCGAGGCGGTCGAGGACCTCCTCGCGGGCCGGGGCGTCCTCGAGCCGGTAGGTGTCCACGTTCGCGATGATCGGGTCCTCGCCCAGGTAGTAGCGGATGAGGTCGGGCACGTAGGTGTACACGAGCTTGTCGTCGGCGACGCCGTTGCCGACGGCGTTCGCGATGGTCACCATGCCCGCGCGCGCCGCGTTGACGATCCCCGGGCACCCGAGCACCGAGTCCGCGCGGAACTGCAGCGGGTCGAGGAACTCGTCGTCGATGCGCTTGTAGATGACGTCGACGCGCTGCTCCCCCGCCGTCGTCCGCATGTAGACGCGGTTCCCGCGGACGATCAGGTCGCGTCCCTCGACGAGCTCCACGCCCATGAGACCGGCGAGCAGCGTGTGCTCGAAGTACGCGGAGTTGAACACGCCCGGCGTCAGCACGACGACGGTGGGGTCCTCGACACCGGGGGGTGCGGTCTTCCGGAGGGCGGCGAGCAGGCGGCGGGGGTACTCTTCGACGGGGCGGATGCGCTGCTGGCCGAACGCCTCGGGCAGTCCCTTGGCCATGGCTCGGCGGTTCTCGAGCACGTAGCTGACGCCGCTGGGGACGCGGACGTTGTCCTCGAGCACGCGGAAGGTGCCCTGCTGGTCGCGGACCACGTCGATCCCGGAGATGTGGACGCGGACCCCGCCGGCGGGCGCGAAACCGGCGACCTCGCGGTGGAAGTGTGCGCTGGAGGTGATCAGCCGGCGGGGGATGACGCCGTCGGACACGACCGCCATCCTGTCGTAGACATCGTCCAGGAACGCCTCGAGCGCCCTCACGCGCTGGGCCACACCGCGCTCGAGGACGTCCCAGTCGTCCCCGGCGATGACCCGCGGCACGATGTCGAGCGGGAAGGGCCGCTCCTCCCCGGCGAAGTCGAAGGTGACGCCGCGGTCCAGGAACGTGCGGGCCATCGAGTCGGCCCGCGCCGTGACGGCCGCGAGGTTCAGCTCGTCCAGCGCTGCGGCGACCTGGCCGTACTCGGTGCGCGGCAGCTGCCCGGCGCCGAACATCTCATCGAACGCGGGCGTCTTGCGGGCGGCGGCTGCATAGTCAGCGAAAAGCTCGGACATGGGACAACAGTGCCATGGATCACCCCTCGGTACACACGCGCACACACCGGTACACGAGCAGTTAATCCGCCGGAAACATCGCGTCCCGTCTGCGTGATTGAATGGCCGGATGGAGAACGAGAATCTGCGCCGCGACGAGGCGGCCGCCCGGTCCGCACTGCTGCGGACCGAGAGCTACGCCGTCGAACTGGACCTCTCCGCGGCGCGCGACCCGGAGGCCGCCACCTATCGCACGGTGACCACCGTGGTCTTCTCCTGCCGGCAGCCGGGCAGCTCCACGTTCCTCGATTTCATCGGGGACGTCACGGCGCTGGAACTCAACGGGCAGGCCCTGGACCCTGCGGCGGCCGACGGCGCCCGGGTGGCGCTGCACGACCTCGCCGCACGCAACACGGTGAGGGTGGAGGGGCTGGCCCGCTACAGTTCGAGCGGTGAGGGGCTCCACCGGTTCGTGGATCCCGCGGACGGCGAGACCTACCTCTACACGCAGTTCGAGCCCGCCGATGCCCGGCGTGTCTTCGCGTGCTTCGAGCAGCCCGACCTCAAGGCGTCCTTCTCCTTCAGCGTCCTCGCACCCGCCGACTGGACGGTCGCCTCGAACGGCACTGAAGAAGCGGTCGAGGCCGTGGAGGCCGCCGGGGCCACGGACGCCACGGACGGGGCCGCCGACACCGCGCGGTGGACGTTCGCGCCGACCGAGCGCATCTCGACGTACATCACCACGGTGCTCGCCGGCCCGTACCACCGGGAGACCGACGTGTGGACCGGGGCGTCCGGGACGTCGGCGGAGGGGCTCGTCGTGCCGCTCGCCCTCTACTGCCGCCGGTCCCTGGCGCCGTCGTTCGACGCCCCGGAGATCTTCGACACCACCAGGCGCGGCCTCGGCTTCTTCCACGACCTCTTCGACTACCCCTACCCGTTCGGCAAGTACGACCAGGCGTTCGTGCCCGAGTACAACCTCGGGGCCATGGAGAACCCGGGACTCGTGACGTTCACGGAGAACTACGTGTTCCAGTCCGCCGCCACCGAGGCACAGCGCGAGGCTCGCGCGAACACGATCATGCACGAGATGGCGCACATGTGGTTCGGCGACCTCGTGACGATGTCCTGGTGGGACGACCTGTGGCTCAAGGAGTCCTTCGCCGACTACATGGGCGCCCTCGCGGTGGCCGAGGCCACGCGGTGGGAGACCTCGTGGGTGAGCTTCGCGAACCGCCGGAAGACCTGGGCGTACGTGCAGGACCAACTCCCGACGACGCACCCGATCGTCGCCGACATCCCGGACCTCGAGGCGGCGAAGCAGAACTTCGACGGCATCACGTACGCCAAGGGCGCCTCGGTACTGAAGCAGCTGGTGGCCTTCGTGGGCCGGGACGCCTTCACCTCCGCCGCGCGGCAGTACTTCCGGAGGCACGAGTACGGGAACACGACGCTCGCCGATCTCCTCGACGTCCTCGCGGACGCGACGGGCCAGGACCTCGCGGGCTGGTCCCGCGCCTGGCTGGAGACCTCGGGTGTCCCCTCGCTGCGCCCAGAGGTGACCGCGGAGGACGGTGTCCTCCGCGGGGTGACCATCGTGCAGGACGCCGTCGACCCGGTGACCGGGCGGGACGAGCCCCGGCCGCACCGGATCCGGCTGGGGCTGTACTCGTTCGACGACGACGGCTGGCTGGTCCGCTCGGCGACCGAGGCCGTGACCGTCGAGGGCGGCCGCACGCCGGTGCCGGGGCTCGCCGGTGCCGCGCAGCCCGACCTGCTGCTGGTGAACGACGACGACCTGACCTACGCGAAGGTCTCCTTCGACGACCGGTCCCTCGCGACCCTCCTGGCGTCGATCCACCGTCTGCGCGACCCCCTCGCCCGCGCCACCTGCCTCACCGCCCTGTGGTCCTCGACCCGGGACGCGGGCATGCCGGCGGCGTCCTACCTCGACGCCGTGATGCTCGCGGCCCCGGCGGAGACCGGCGTCGGCGTGCTGCAGGTCCTGCTGGCCAACGCGCGGACCGCGGTGGAGCGCTTCGCCCCCGCGGAGGGCCGGGCCGGGCTCCGCGACCGCCTGAGCGACTTCCTCGCCGCCGGCCTCCGGGCCGCGGAGTCCGGGTCCGACCTGCAGCTCGCGTGGGCCCGTGCGCTCGCGGACGCCGCCCGGACCGCTCCGCGCGCGGCCGACGTCGCACGGTCCGTGCTCGACGGCGACGAGGTGATCGGCGGCCTGCGCCTCGACGCCGAGCTGCGCTGGTTCCTGCTCCAGGGCCTCGCCGCGCAGCAGCGGGTACGCCCCGGGGAGCTGGAGGCGCAGCGCAGCGAGGACCCGACGGCGTCGGGGCGCGTGGGCTTCACCCTGGCCTCGGCCGCCGTCCCCGACGCCGCCATCAAGCAGGCCACCTGGGCGGAGGCCGTCCGGGGCGAGCGGCTGTCCAACGAACTGCTCGGCGCCGCGATCGAGGGCTTCATGATCGGTCCACGTGATCTCCTGGGGCGGTACGAGGAGCCCTATTTCGAGGCCGTGCGCGGGGTCTGGGCCACGCGCGGCATCGAGATGGCCAGCAGGATCGTCCGCGGGCTGTATCCGGGGCACCAGGACCTCGACGGCGCACCCGACCGGCACCCCGTCGTCGTGCGGACGGACGCATGGCTCGCCGAGCACCCCGACGCGCCCGCGGCGCTCGGCCGCATCATCGTCGAGGAGCGCGACCACCTGGTGCGGTCGCTGAGGGCCCAGGCTCAGGGCACCCGGTAGAGCCACTCGTCGGTGCCGAACTTGGTCTCCACGAGCTCGCCGGCCCGGCGGAGCTCGTCCTCGGACAGGGTGGTGTCCACGGCGCCGTAGCGCCGGCGGAAGGTGGACATCAGGACGTCGATGATCTCCTCGCGGGTCCGCCCGGTCTGGCGGCGCAGCGGATCCACGCGCTTCTTCGCGCTCCGCGTCCCCTTGTCCGACATCTTCTCCTTGCCGATGCGCAGCACCTTGAGCATCTTGTCCGCGTCGATGTCGTAGCTCATGGTCACGTGGTGCAGCATGCCGCCGTTGGCGAGCCGCTTCTGCGCGGCACCGCCGATCTTCCCGAGCTCGGTGGCGATGTCGTTGAGGGGCTGGTACCAGGCCGAGATGCCCAGCTCCTGCAGGGCCTCCATCACCCACGCGTCGAGGAAGGGGTAGGAGTCGGCGAAGCTCATGCCGTCCACGAGGGACTGGGGCACGTAGAGGGAGTAGGTGATGGCGTTGCCGTGCTCCATGAACATCGCTCCCCCGCCGCTGATCCGCCGGACCACCGTGACGCCGTGACGCGCAGCGCCGTCGGGATCCACCTCGTTCCGCATGGACTGGAAGCTGCCGATCACCACGGAGGGCGACTGCCATTCCCAGAACCGCAGGACGGGGTTGCGGGCGCCCGTGCCGACGTCGTGCGTGAGGACCTCGTCCATGGCGACGTGCATCGCCGTGGTCAGCGGGGTGGGCGGGATGATCTCCCACACGTGGTCGGCGAAGCCGGTGGCCCGGCCCAGCGCGCGACGGACGGCGGTGGCGATCGCCTCGGGCGAGAACCCGAACAGGACGGCGGACGGGTCCAGGCGCGCCGTGACGGCTGCGGCGAGTTCCCCGGGGGCCGTGTCGGCGGGCAGCCCCTCGAGGGCCGCGTTGATGTCGAGGAGTGCCTCGTCGGGTTCGAGGAAGAAGTCGCCGTTGACGGAGACGTCGGCGAGGCGCCCGTCGCGGACCGAGAGGTCCACGGCCGTGAGCTTGCCGCCGGGCGTCTTGAACTCACCGTGCAGGCGGGACGTGCCGCGTTCCTGGGTCATTGCCGGACCTCTCCGTGCCGCCCGCCGCCGGGCGCATCGGTGTCGTGATGGGTGATGTCTTGCCGGGTGTCGTACCGAATGCCGTCAGGGGCTGCCTTAAGCGGGAAAAGCCACGCCGGGTGGGCGTGGCTTTTCCTCGAGAACAGGCTCGTGCCCTGTGCGGAGCTGGACTACTTCTTGGCGCCGAAGCCCTTGAAGCGGGCGTTGAAGCGCTCGACGCGACCGGCGGAGTCCATGATGCGCTGCTTGCCCGTGTAGAACGGGTGGGACTCCGAGGAGATCTCGACCTCGATGAGGGGGTAGGTGTTGCCGTCTTCCCACTCGATGGTCTTGGCGGAGCCGACCGTGGACTTGGTCAGGAACGCCTTGTCGGAGGCCAGGTCGCGGAACACGACGGACTGGTACTTGGGGTGGATATCAGACTTCACGGGACTACCTTCTCTGGTTGCCTGGATTTTGCCAGGCACGGGGGATGGAAAGGTTGGCGTCAGCGCCAGCTACCAATACTAGCCCAGGAGCCGCACCGCCGCTAAACCGCGGCGGTGCCCCTCGTTCCTGCCGTGCTGTCGTACCGGCACTCCCAGAAGGCGACGGCGGCAGCCGCCGCGACGTTCAGGGAGTCCACGCCCCCGTGCATCGGGATGGTCAGGGCGACGTCGGCCTCGGCGAGGGCCGCGACCGTGAGGCCGTCCCCCTCGGTGCCGAGCAGCAGGGCGAGCCGCTCGTGGTCCCGGGCGGGGAACGCGCCGAGCGCCACCGCGCCGGGCGACAGGGCGAGGGCCGCGAGCGTGAACCCCGCGGCGCGGACGGCGGCGAGGTCCTCCGGCCAGGAGCGGAGCCGGGCCCACG
Organism: Arthrobacter sp. TJ-238; assembly: GCF_058269215.1. NCBI lineage: Bacteria > Bacillati > Actinomycetota > Actinomycetes > Micrococcales > Micrococcaceae > Arthrobacter > Arthrobacter sp. TJ-238. Next base: position 140,601 of record NZ_JBZCNH010000003.1, read on the forward strand.
GCACCTGGAAGACACTGCCCATGCTGACGCGCACCGCGCGCCGGTAGAGCGGATCGGCGCTGCGCGGGCTGACCAGCACGGCATCGATCCCGAGCGCGGCGGCGGACCGGAACACGGCGCCGAGATTGGTGTGGTCCACCATGTCCTCGATGACCGCGACGCGCCGGGCGGATGCCAGGATCTCGTCCAGCGCGAGCGGTGCGGGACGCTGCATCGCTGCCAGGGCGCCGCGGTGGAGGTGGAACCCCGTGATGGCCTCGAGCACCGCCTCCGGCGCGACGAAGGCGGGCACCGACGGGAACCGCCCGAGGACGTCCTCGAGGTCCGGCAGCCATTTCGGCGCCAGGAGGAAGGAGCGTGGTGCGTGGCCGGCGTCGACTGCGCGGCGCAGCACCTTGGAACTCTCCGCGATGTACAGGCCCTCGGCGGGCTCGCGTGCCAGGCGCAGCTGCACGTCGGTCAGGTTCCGGTAGTCGGCGATCCGCGGATCGTCGGCCGAATGGAGCTCGACGAGCGGCATCAGCGGCCGGCCTGGTCCGCCGCGCGGGTGCAGGAGGCCGTGCTCACGCCCGGGCGACGGCGCTGTAGCGGCCGTTCTCCTCGGTGACTTTCAGGGCGACGTCGAAGGCGGTCCCCAGGTTCTCCTCGGTCAGCACCTCGCCGATCGGTCCGGCGGAGACGACGGCGCCGTCGCGGAGCAGCAGCGCGTGCGTGAATCCCGGCGGGACCTCCTCGAGGTGGTGCGTGACGAGCACCATCGCGGGCGCGTCCTCGTCGCGGGCGAACTCGGTGAGCCGCTTCACCAGATCCTCGCGGCCGGCGAGGTCGAGGCCCGCGGCGGGTTCGTCGAGGAGCAGCAGCTCCGGGTCGGCCATGAGGGCCCGGGCGATCTGCACGCGCTTGCGCTCCCCCTCACTGAGGGAGCCGAAGCGGCGGTTCAGGAACCGGGACACGCCCCAGGCGTCGAGCAGGCGGAAGGCCCGGCGCTCGTCGAGGCGCTCGTACTGTTCGCGCCAGCGCCCGGTCACGCCGTAGGAGGCGGTGACGACGACGTCGAGGACGGTCTCGTGGTCCGGCACCTGGGACGCGAGGGCTGCGGAGGCGAGGCCGATCCGCGGCCGCAGCTCGAAGACGTCGACGGCGCCCATGACCTCGTCGAGGATCCCGACGACGCCGCGCGTGGGATGCAGGCGCGCTCCGGCGAGCTGGAGCAGCGTGGTCTTGCCCGCTCCGTTGGGGCCCATGACCACCCAGCGCTCGCCCTCCCGTACCTGCCAGTCGATGTCGTCGAGCAGGGTCTTGCCGCCCCTGACGAGGCTCACTCCCGCCAGTTCCAGAACGTTGCACATGGTCCTAGACACTAGGCTAAGAAACGGCCCCATGGCGAAACCGTGGGGCCTTGCGGGCGGCGGCCGCCCGCCCCGACCGTCCCGCCCCGGAGGCGGCCGCGCGGGTACGGGACGACGACGCCGATCACGGCGCGGACACAGCGCGGACACAGAGCGGACAGGAGTGGCACATGCCGGACCAGGCCAGGGTGGTCGCCTACGCGCGGCACCTCGACGACGGGCACCGCGACGACCTGGCCGCGGCCCTCGGCGGGCTCGGGGCCGGTGTGCGGGATGCATCCGCCGCGGCGGCGGCGACCTATGACGTCCTGACCCTCGACGTCGATCTCCCCGTCGGGACGTCCTCCCCGGTGCGCGTAGGCCTCGCCCGCTGGAGCGCGGCGACCGGAATCGGCGCGGCCCTCGTCCCGGCTGCGGTGTACGCACCCGGCCCGAAGCTGCTGATCATGGACGTCGACTCCACGCTCATCAGGCAGGAGGTCATCGAACTGCTCGCCGCGCACGCCGGGCGCGAGGCCGAGGTGGCAGCCGTGACGGAGGCCGCGATGCGCGGCGACCTCGATTTCGCCCAGTCCCTGCACCACCGCGTCCGCGCCCTGGCAGGCCTGCCCGCATCGGTGATCGACGACGTCGTCGCGCGGATCGAACTCAGCGACGGCGCGGAGCAGCTCGTCTCGGCGTACCTGGACGCGGGCCACCGGGTGGGCGTCGTCTCGGGCGGCTTCTCCCAGGTCCTGGCACCTCTCGCCGCCCGCCTCCGCCTCTCCTTCGCGCGGGCGAACGACCTGGAGATCGATGGCGGTGTGCTCACCGGCCGCGTGGCCGGCGCCGTCGTCGACCGCCGCGAGAAGGAACGCGTCCTCCGCGCCGAGGCCGGGAGCGCCGGTGTGCCGCTGGTGGCGACGATCGCCGTGGGCGACGGCGCGAACGACCTCGACATGCTCGCGGCGGCGGGACTCGGTGTGGCGTTCAGGGCGAAACCCGCCGTGAGGGCCGCGTCCGACGCCGCGCTGGACCTGCCCGACCTCGACGTGGTGCGCTACTTCTCCGGCCTCTGAGCATCGTCCAGGTGGCGCACACGGCGCCGCTGCCCTGGCGAACCCCTCCACCGGGCCCACCGGCGCCGTCGTCGCCCGACGGCGCCGGTGGGTCAGCCCTTGGCCAGGAAGTCCTGGGCGCCGCCCACGTACTCGGTGTGCCCGGTGGGGACATCGGCGGTCGCCATGCGGACGATCTCGGCGGCGAACTCGGCGACCGAGTAGAGGCGCCCGGCCTCCTGGCGGCGGGCCTCGATGGCGCCCGGGGTCGCGCGGTCGAGCAGGGTCGCGGTGACGGTGCCCTCGATCATGTCGCCGGAGACGACGACGAGCGAGATGCCCTTCGCGTCGAGCTGCGGGATGAGGGCTCGCAGCGCGTCCTCACCGGCCCGCTTGCTGCGTGCCACCGGCTCGTAGGCGTCCATCGTCTCCACCTTCTCGATGAAGTGCGCCTGGTGGCTCGTGATGAAGACCACGCGGGAACCCGCGGGCATGACCTCGACGGCGGCCGTGAGCATGGCGACCTGCGCGTCGCGGTTGAGGCGGAGGGCGTAGTCCTCCCCCATCGACGTCTCCATGCCGCCCGAGGCGTTGAGCACCAGCAGGTCGAGCCCACCGAAGGTCGTCACCGCGGCGTCGACCAGCGCCGCCGGCCCCTCGGGCGTGGTCAGGTCCGCGCCGACGGCGACGGCCCTGCCGCCGGACGCCTCGATGCCGGCCACCACCTTGTTCGCGCGCGGCGCCTTCTGCCGGTAGTTCACGACGACTGCCGCGCCCTGCCCGGCGAGCAGCTGCGCGACGTCGGCGCCGATGCCGCGGGACGATCCGGTGACGATCGCTGTGGTTCCCTCGAGGGTGGCCATGGTGCTCCTTCTGCTCAGAATCAGGACTGGTGCTGGTACTGGTGTCGGTACTGGTGCCGGTTCGGGCGGGGCGTCAGTGGCCCATGCCGAGGCCGCCGTCGACGGGGATGACCGCGCCGGAGATGTACGCGGCGGCGTCGCCGGCAAGCCAGGAAACGACGCCGGCCACCTCGTCCGGGGACGCGAAGCGGCCGGCCGGGATGGTGGCGAGGTAGCTCTTGCGGGTCTCCTCCGGGAGCTCCGCCGTCATGTCGGTGTCGATGAAGCCGGGGGCGACCACGTTCGCGGTGATCCCCCGCGAGCCCAGCTCCCGCGTGAGGGAACGCGCGATGCCGACGAGGCCGGCCTTCGAGGCGGAGTAGTTGATCTGGCCCGGGGCGCCGTACAGCCCCGTGACGCTGGAGATCAGGATCACACGGCCGCGGCGGAGTCGGATCATGCCTCGGGACGCGCGTTTGACCACCCGGAACGCCCCGGTGAGGTTGGTGTCGATGACGTCGGTGAAGTCGCTCTCGGTCATGCGCAGGAGCAGGACGTCCCGCGTGATGCCGGCGTTGGCGACGAGGACCTCCACCGGGCCGTGCTCCGCCTCCACCTGCGTGAAGGCCGCGTCGATCTGCTCCTCGCTCGTCACGTCGGCCCTGACGCCGAGCATGCCCTCGGGCACTTCGCCGCTTCGATACGTGATGGCAACCTTGTCGCCGTTGGCTACGAATACCTTTGCGATAGCAAGGCCGATGCCCCGGTTGCCGCCCGTGATCAGGACGCTCCGACCGGTCGCCGTCGGTGTGCTGTCTGCACCAGGTGCCAAGGGGAAACTCCTCTGTCTGTGGGCCGGGACCGGCCCACGCCATTCCCGTCAAACTATCGAAGACGATCCTAGCGGCGCATCCCTCGACTTCGGGAACGGGACCCGGAGTGAGACAATTGAGGGAGTCTTTTTGGAGTGTGATGAGCAACAAATCGAAGCACAACACAGACGTCCACAGCATCTCCGACGCTCGTGTCGGTCACAGCGACGAGATGCGCACGCGCATGATCAGGTACACGGTGTCGATGAGCATCCGTCTCGTCTGCTTCGTCCTGGTCTTCGTGGTCCCCTACGTGTGGCTGCAGTGGGTCATGATCGCCGGAGCGGTGTTCCTGCCGTACTTCGCCGTGATCGTGGCCAACGGCGGCAGTGACACGAGCAACATCCGGCACAGCGACGCGCTGATCGACCGCGCCCCCGTCCGCGAGATCGAGGCGAAGGTCCTCTCCTCCGACCCGGACGACGGCGAGGACGTCCTGAGCGGCGAGATCATCGACGACGCGCCGAACCCGGCGCAGCACGGCTCCCACGCCGCCGGCCGCGGCACGCCCGATGCGTGACGCATCGCCGCTCCCGGGACCCGCACCCGCATCGACGGCCGGTCTCGCGCTGTTCGCCGCACCCCGGCGGACGGCCGGCGAAGCCCCGGTGTGCTCGCGCAAGGGCTGCCGGAACGACGCCGAGTGGCAGCTGCTCTGGAACAACCCGCGTATCCACACGCCCGAGCGCCGGAAGGCGTGGGCGTCGTGCCCGGACCACGTGGCATGGTTCGAGGAGTACCTGCGGGACCGCGGCCTCTGGAAGCAGACCCTCCCCCTGACCGCAGATCGACCGATGGAGACCCGATAGGTGTACCGCTTCCTCTTCTCCGCGCGCTGGCTCGGCTGGCTCGCCGTGGTGGCCGTGATCGCTGCGGGCTGCGTGGGCCTCGGCCGCTGGCAGCTCGACCGGCGCGAAGAGGTCGTGCAGAACATCCAGCGGATCGAGGCGAACTACGACGCCGCCCCCGCGCGCTACGTGCCCGGGACGAACGGTTTCGACAGCTACGACCCGAGCCGTGAGTGGACGCCCGTCACGTTCACCGGGACCTACGACGTCGGGAACCAGGTGGTGGTCCGCAACCGCCCGCTGAACGGGCAGCCGGGCTACGAGGTGCTGACACCACTGAGGCTCGACGACGGCACGGCTGTCATCATCGACCGCGGCTGGCTGCCCATAGGCAACGCCGAGGCCGGACGTCCGGACACCATCCCCGCCCCGCCGCCCGGCCGGGTCGAGGTCACGGCCAGGACGAAGCCGGGCGAGCCCGCCGTCAACCGCGGCGCCCCCGAGGGCCAGGTGGCCTCCATCGACCTGCCCGCCCTCGCCGGGAGGCTCGACTACCCGGTGCAGGACGCGGCGTACGGCCTGCTCGCCCTGGAGCGGCCGGCGGCGGCCGAGACGCCCGTCGCGGCACCCAAACCCTCGATCGACGAGGGCGCGCACCTCTCCTACTCCATGCAGTGGTTTGCGTTCGGTGTGCTGGCGTTCGTCGGGCTTGGGTATGCCGCGCGCATGCAGCGCAGGAGCGACGCGGAGCGGGACGGCACGGCTCCCGACCGGCCGGTCCGCCCGCGCCGTCGACCCTCCTCCGAGGAGGAGGAGGACGCCATCCTCGACTCGCAGGGCATCCGCTGACCGCACGTAACCCTCACGGGGCGCCTCCCGGCCAGCCCAACGCGTGGCGGTGCGCGGCGGGCAGCGACGCGACCACCAGGTCGTAGGAGTCCTCGATCAGGTCGCGCACAGTCCCGTCCGGAAGATCCCCGTCGAGGCGTACCCCGTTCCAGTGCCTCTTGTTCAGGTGCCATGCACCCGTGATCTCTGGGTGGGCGGCGCGCAGCTGCTGGGCCAGCGCCGGCTCGCATTTGAGCGACACCGACGGCGGGTCGGCGTCCACCGGGGCGAGGGCGAAGATCTTGCCCGGAATGCCGGAGCCCTCCCGCCGGTCCGCCCGGACCCGGAACACCGCGATGTCCGGACCGAAGGGGTAGTCCTCGTAGGCGCCGCGGAAGGACAGGCACGAGGTCCGCAGCCAGTCGAAGTCCACGTCATCACCCTAGCGGCAGCCGGCCGGCCACGAGCAGCCTCGAGGATGCCGGCCGCTCCGTCCCGTCGAGGTCAGGCCAGGGTGACGAGCTCCAGGTAGTCCTGGTTCCAGAGGTCCTCGACGCCGTCGGGAAGCAGGACCACGCGCTCCGGGTCGAGGGCGTCGACCGCGCCCTCGTCGTGGCTGACCATCACCACGGCCCCGCTGTAGTTCTTGAGCGCCCCGAGGATCTCGGCGCGGCTGGCGGGGTCGAGGTTGTTCGTCGGCTCGTCGAGCAGCAGCACGTTCGCCGAGGAGGCGACGATCGTGGCGAGGGCGAGCCGGGTCTTCTCGCCGCCGGAGAGCACCCCGGCCGGCTTGTCGACGTCGTCGCCGGAGAACAGGAACGACCCGAGGATGCCGCGCACCTCGGCGTCCTGCATGTCCGGCGCCGAGGACTTCATGTTCTCGAGGACGGTCCGCTCGGTGTCGAGCGTCTCGTGCTCCTGCGCGTAGTAGCCGACCTTCAGGCCGTGACCGGCGATGACCTGCCCGGTGTCGGGCTTGTCCACCCCGGCGAGCATGCGCAGCAGGGTCGTCTTCCCCGCGCCGTTGAGCCCGAGGATCACCACCTTCGAGCCACGGTCGATCGCCAGGTCCACGTCGGTGAAGATCTCGAGCGAACCGTAGGACTTGCTGAGGCCCTCGGCCGTCATGGGGGTCTTGCCGCACGGCGACGGTTCCGGGAAGCGCAGGGCCGCGACGCGGTCCGACGCGCGCACGGCGTCGAGCCCGCCCAGCAGCCGCTCGGCACGCTTGGCCATGTTCTGGGCGGCGACGGCCTTGGACGCCTTCGCCCGCATCCTGTTCGCCTGGTCCATGAGGACCTGGGCCTTCTTCTCGGCGTTGGCGCGCTCGCGCTTGCGGGCCCGCTCGTCCGTCTCGCGCTGGAGCTGGTAGCGCTTCCAGCCCATGTTGTAGATGTCGATCGTCCCGCGGTTGGCGTCGAGCTGGAACACCTTGTTCACGGTGGCCTCGAGGAGTTCGACGTCGTGGCTGATCACGATCAGCCCGCCCTGGTGGTTCTTGAGGAAGTCGCGGAGCCACGCGATGGAGTCCGCGTCGAGGTGGTTCGTGGGCTCGTCGAGGAGCATCGTCTCGGCCCCGGAGAACAGGATGCGGGCCAGCTCGACGCGTCGGCGCTGGCCGCCGGAGAGGGTCTTGAGCGGCTGGTTGAGGATGCGCTCGGGCAGCGAGAGGTTCGAGGAGATGGACGCTGCCTCGGCCTCCGCCGCGTAGCCGCCGCCGGCGAGGAAGGCCGCCTCGATGCGGTCGTAGCGCGCCATCGCCTTGTTGCGCACGGACGTCTTCTCGCTCGCCATGTCCTCCTGCGCCTGGCGCAGTTCACCGACGACGGCATCGAGGTTGCGGGCCGAGAGGATGCGGTCCCGGGCGAGCTGTTCCATGTTCGGCGTCCGGGGGTCCTGGGGCAGGTACCCGATCTCCCCCGAGCGGGTCACCGTGCCGCCGGCGGGCAGCGACTCGCCGGCCAGCACCTTCGTGAGCGTCGTCTTGCCGGCGCCGTTGCGCCCCACGAGCCCGATCTTGTCGCCCCTGTCCACGCGGAAGGAGACCTCGTCCATGAGCAGGCGGGCTCCGGCCCGGAGCTCCAGGTTCGATACGCTAATCACGGGTGGACCTTTCGATGGTGCTGGAGACGGCGTTTGTTGTAGGAATCCCACAAGGGAGTCCCGGATGACCGGCGCTAGTCTCGGTACAGAAGCAGGTGCGGCTGGAGGGAACCGACATATCACCGGAGTGGCCGGTGCGACTCCGGCCCGCTGAAGGAGGATGTCCCATGCAGCCAGCCGGAACAGCCGATGCAGGACCGGCCCGCAGCCGCCGGCCGTCGTCCCGCCGGAGATGGGATACCACCGATCTCTCGCTGGTCGCGGTCTTCGCCGCCCTCATCGCCGCCCTGGCAATCCTACCCGGAATACCAGTGGGTCCGCTCGGGGTGCCCATCACACTCCAGACCCTCGGCGTGATGCTCGCCGGCGTGGTGCTCGGGCCGGGCCGCGGCACGGCCGCCGTCCTGCTCTACCTCGTCGCGGGGCTGATCGGCCTGCCGGTGTTCAGCGGCTTCAGCGGAGGCTTCGGCGTCCTCGCCGGGCCGTCCGCCGGGTACCTCCTGGCGTTCCCGCTGGCCGCCCTCGTCGCCGGGTCGCTGGCCGTCGTCGTCCTGCGCAGGGCCGAGCGCTTCCGCACGGGCCTGTTGTTCCTCGCCTGCCTCGCTGCGAGCCTGACGACCGTCCATCCGCTCGGCATCGCGGGACTCGTCGTGAACGCAGGGCTGCCCCTGCGGGACGCGATCGTCGTCGACGCCGCCTACCTCCCCGGGGACGTCCTGAAGAACCTCCTGGCGGCGGTGCTCGCCGTGTCCGTCCACCGGGCGTTCCCGCGCCTGCTCGGCGGGCGGCGCGCGGACGCGTGATCGAGTTCCGGGGCGCGAGCGTCCGCGCCGACGGCGGAAGGACGCTCCTCCACCCGCTCAGCCTGACCCTGACCGAGCACCGGATCTCGGTGATCGGGGCCAACGGGTCCGGCAAGTCGACACTCCTCCGCCTCGTCAACGGCCTCCTCGTGCCCTCCGGGGGGTCCGTCGCCGTCCTCGGCCGGGACACCCGGTCCGAGGGGCACGCCGTCCGGCGCAGCGTCGGCTTCGTGTTCACCGATCCGCTCTCGCAGCTCGTCCTGCCCACGGGGCGCGAGGACGTGGAGCTGTCCCTGCGGTCCCGGAAGCTGCCGGCGGCGGAGCGGCGGCGGCAGGGTGAGGCCGTCCTGCGCCGCTTCGGTGTGGAGCACCTGGCCGACCGCAGCATCTACGACCTCTCGGGCGGGGAACGGCAGATCCTCGCCCTCGCCGTGGTCCTGGCCGTGGAGCCGCGCATCCTCGTGGCCGACGAGCCCACCACCCTGCTGGACCTCCGGAACGACGCCCGCGTACGGTCGCTCATCGCGGGCCTCGACCAGCAGGTGGTGTTCACCACGCACAACCTCGACTTCGCCCTCGAGAGCGACAGGACGCTCGTGGTCGACGACGGCCGGATCGTCTTCGACGGGCCGCCGGCCGAGGCGGTGGCCCGCTACCGCGCGGTCGCTGCAGCATCCGTGTCCGCGTCGGGAGCGGACGCGACGTGAGGGGCTTCGGCAGCACGCTCGGGTTGTACCGGCCCGGCTCGGGCTTCCTCTACCGGGTGCCGCTGTGGCCGAAGGCGGTCGTGTCCCTCGCGTGCGCCGTCGTCGTGATCGCGTGGCGCTCACCGGCGACGAGCGCCGTCGCCCTCGTGCTCGCGCTCGGGGCCCTGACCGTCGGCGCGCGCCGCTCCCCCGCATGCGTCCTCCAGATGCTCCTGCCGGCGCTCCCCGTGCTGGGGATCCTCGCGGTGTACCAGGGCGTGACCCAGGGCTGGCCGCAGGCGGTGGCCGTGGTCGGCGGTATCGCGGCGTGCCTGCTCGCGGCGCGGGCCGTGACCCTCACGACGCCCCTGCAGGACCTGCTCGACGGCGTGGCGCGCCTCGCGGAGCCTTTCCGCGCGGTGGGTGCCGACCCGGAGCGGTTCGCTCTCGCGCTGTCCATCATGCTGCGCAGCATCCCGTACCTCGCGGGCCTGTTCGTCGACGTCCGCGACGCGGCGCGCGCGCGAGGGCTGGAGCGCAATCCGCGCGTCGCGGTGACTCCGCTGGTGGTCGGCGCCGTGGCGTACGCGCACCGTACGGGCGAGGCCCTCGCGGCGCGGGGTCTGGGCGACGACGGGCAGGACGACGGACAGGACCACGGGCAGGACGACGGACAGGACCACGGGCAGGACCACGGGCAGGACGCGGGAGGCGGGAGCCGCCCTTGACGATCGACCGCCCGCGGGGAGTCAGGTCTCCCGGGATGGCCGAAGGGCGGTCCCGGCGCATGCCGGAACCGCCCTTCGACCTTTGGTGCTGCTACTGGTGCTGGTGCTCAGATGTTGAAGCCGAGGGCCCGCATCTGGTCGCGTCCGTCCTCGGTGATCCGCTCGGGACCCCACGGCGGCATCCACACCCAGTTGAGCCGCCACTCGTCGACGACGCCGTCCAGCGCCTGGCCCACCTGCTCCTCGAGCACATCGGTCAGCGGGCAGGCGGCGGTGGTGAGGGTCATGTCGATCAGGAGGGCGCCGTCCTCCGCGTAGTTCAGGCCGTACAGGAGACCGAGGTCGACGATGTTCACGCCGAGCTCCGGGTCGATCACGTCCCGCAGCGCTTCCTCGATGTCATCCAGCGCGGTCGGCGCCTGCTGCACATCACTCATGCGACTCTTCCTTTCAGGCGATGGTCAAGCCATCTTCAAACTGTCGGCGCGCGTCCGCGCCGGAGAACGTGGTCCTAGGCCTCGACCGCGGACTGCGCCGTGAAACGATCGTAGCCCTCTTCCTCGAGGCGGTCCGCGAGTTCCGGTCCGCCCTCCTCGGCGATGCGCCCGGCGACGAAGACGTGCACGAAGTCCGGCTTGATGTAGCGCAGGATCCGCGTGTAGTGGGTGATGAGCAGCGTGCCCATCCCGCCCTTGGCGTGCTCGCGGTTGACTCCCTCGGAGACGACCTTGAGGGCGTCGACGTCGAGGCCGGAGTCGGTCTCGTCGAGGATGGCGAACCTGGGGCGGAAGAGCTCGAGCTGGAGGATCTCCACCCGCTTCTTCTCGCCGCCCGAGAAGCCCTCGTTGACGTTGCGCTGGGCGAAGTCCGCGTCGATGCGCAGCTGCGCCATGGCGGTCTTGACGTCCTTGGTCCAGTGGCGGAGGCTCGGGGCCTCGCCGTCGAGCGCGGTCTTCGCGGTGCGCAGGAAGTTGGTCATGGTCACGCCCGGGACCTCGACGGGGTACTGCATGGCGAGGAAGAGACCCGCGCGGGCCCGCTCGTCGACGCTCATGGACAGGACGTCCTCGCCGTCGAGCGTGATGGAACCGCTGTCCACCTTGTAGCGCGGGTGGCCGGCGATGGTCGACGCCAGGGTCGACTTGCCGGAGCCGTTCGGGCCCATGATGGCGTGGGTCTCGCCGGTGTTGATGGTCAGCGTGACGCCCCGGAGGATGGGGACGTTGCCCTGCTCGGTGTCGATGCTGACGTGCAGGTCCTTGATTTCAAGTGTGCTCATGGTGTTCTTTCTTCGTCGCCTGCTGGGCAGGGAGGGGGACGGGAAGGGGGCGGCGGCTAGCCGAGCTGCGGGGCGGGTGCTCCGTTGGTGACCGTCGCGACGTCCACGTAGACGTCGCCGTCGTGGATCTCGAGTGCGAACACCGGGACGGGCTCGTACGCCGGGAGCTGCAGCGGGGCACCGCTGCGCAGGTCGAACTGGGAGCCGTGGCCCCAGCATTCGATGGCGCACCCCTCGACGTCGCCCTCGGAGAGGGAGATGTCCGCGTGGGAGCACGTGTCGCCCAGCGCGTGGATCTCGCCGTCGGAGTCGCGGACGACGACCACGGGGTAGTCGTCGATCAGGACGCGCAGCGCCTGCTTGACCTGGATGTCGTCGACACTGCAGATCAGCTCGCCGCGGGGCGCGTCGGCCATCAGAGGTTTCCTGCCGCGAGCTCGCGCTCCACCGACTCGGAGAGGCGCTCCTCGAGGGCGGGGACCTTGATCTGCTGGATGACCTCGGTGAGGAAGCCGCGGACCACGAGGCGGCGGGCGGCCTTCTCGGGGATGCCGCGGGCCATCAGGTAGAACAGGTGCTCGTCGTCGAAGCGGCCGGTGGCGCTGGCGTGACCGGCACCCTCGATGAGGCCCGTCTCGATCTCGAGGTTCGGCACGGAGTCCGAGCGCGCGCCGTCCGTGAGGATCAGGTTGCGGTTCGTCTCGTAGGTGTCGGTGCCCTCGGCAGCCTTCCGGATCAGCACGTCGCCGACCCAGACGGTGTGCGCGTCGGCGCCCTGCAGCGCGCCCTTGTAGGTGACGCGCGACTTGCAGTTGGGAACGGCGTGGTCCACGAGGAGGCGCTGCTCGAGGTGCTGGCCGGCGTCGGCGAAGTACAGCCCGTACATCTCGACCTCGGCGCCGGTGGCGGTGAAGATCGACGACGGCGTGAGCCGTACGAGGTCACCGCCGAGGCTGACGACCACGTGCTTGTAGCGGGCGTCGCGGCCCACCTTGGCCTGCTGCGAGGACACGTGCACGGCGTCGTCGTCCCATTCCTGGACGCTGACGACGGTCAGCTCCGCGCCGTCGCCGACGATGATCTCGACGTTCTGGGCGAGCGTGACCGATCCGGAGTGGTCCAGGACGACGACGGCCTTGGAGAAGGCCTCGGCGTGGATGAGGATGTGCTGCGCCGCGGCGTCCGCGGCCGAACCGATGACACCGACCATGACCTCGCCGTCGGCCACCGTCTCCTTCGGGATGGTGATCACGGTCGCGTGGGAGAACGCGTTCCACGCTGCGGCGGAGACGCGGTCCTCGGGCGTCGCCGCGGAGCCGAGGCGGGCATCGGTGCGCTCGACCGTCTCCACGGTGACGTTCCCGGCACCGGTGACCTCGACGGCGGGAGCGGTCCCGGTCAGGGCGTCGGTGTGCAGTCCGCGCAGGCGCTTGAGCGGCGTGAAGCGCCAGTCCTCCTCGAGCCCGGTGAGCGTCGGGAAGTCGGCGAGGTCGAAGGACCTGCGCCGCTCGCCCCGCGATGCCTCGGGCACCACGGGGGCGTTGCCGTGGCTGTGCTTCTTGAGGCCGAACTGCTCCGAGCCCTCGTTGCGGGCGGAGAGGCTCTCGCCCTCCTCCGTCAACCCGTCGATGGCGGCCGAGGCACCCGAGGGGGCGCCCAGGCGGGCCTTCTCGTCGAGGTCGCCGAGATCGGTGACCTCGCCCTCGGGGTCGGTGGTGGGCGATATGTCCGTGTGGGTGGTCTCAGCCATTACTAGCCTACGGCCCCTTCCATCTGCAGTTCGATCAGCCGGTTCAGCTCGAGCGCGTACTCCATGGGCAGCTCGCGGGCGATCGGCTCGATGAAGCCGCGCACGATCATGGCCATGGCCTCGTCCTCGGGGAGCCCGCGGGACATGAGGTAAAACAGCTGCTCCTCGCTGACGCGCGACACGGTGGCCTCGTGGCCCATGGTGACGTCGTCCTCGCGGATGTCCACGTACGGGTACGTGTCCGAGCGCGAGATGGTGTCGACCAGCAGCGCGTCGCAGCGCACCGTGTTCGCGGAGTGCTTGGCGCCGTCGCGCACCTGGACCAGCCCGCGATAGGCGGCTCGCCCACCGCCGCGTGCCACGGACTTGGAGATGATCGAGGACTTGGTGTTCGGCGCAATGTGCACCATCTTCGATCCGGTGTCCTGGTGCTGTCCCTCGCCGGCGAAGGCGATGGAGAGCGTCTCGCCCTTGGCGTGCTCACCGACCAGGTACACGGCCGGGTACTTCATGGTGACCTTCGAGCCGATGTTGCCGTCGATCCACTCCATGGTGGCGCCCTCGTGCGCGATGGCGCGCTTGGTCACCAGGTTGTACACGTTGTTCGACCAGTTCTGGATGGTGGTGTAGCGGACGCGGGCGCCCTTCTTGACCACGATCTCGACGACGGCCGAGTGCAGGGAGTCCGACGTGTAGATCGGGGCGGTGCAGCCCTCGATGTAGTGCACGTAGGAGTCCTCGTCGGCGATGATGAGCGTGCGCTCGAACTGGCCCATGTTCTCGGTGTTGATCCGGAAGTAGGCCTGCAGCGGGATCTCGACGTGGACGCCCTTCGGCACGTACACGAACGAGCCGCCGGACCACACCGCGGTGTTGAGCGAGGCGAACTTGTTGTCGCCCACAGGGATGATCGTGCCGAAGTACTCCTTGAAGATCTCCGGGTGCTCGCGCAGTGCGGTGTCGGTGTCGAGGAAGATGACGCCCTGGCGCTCGAGGTCCTCACGGAGCTGGTGGTACACCACCTCGGACTCGTACTGGGCGGCGACGCCGGAAACGAGCCGGGCACGCTCCGCCTCGGGGATGCCGAGCTTCTCGTACGTGTTCCGGATGTCCTCGGGGAGGTCCTCCCACGTGTTCGCCTGCTTCTCCGTGGAGCGCACGAAGTACTTGATGTTGTCGAAGTCGATGCCGGAGAGGTCCGCGCCCCAGGCCGGCATGGGCTTGCGGTCGAAGTACTTGAGGCCCTTGAGGCGGAGATCGAGCATCCACTCGGGCTCGTTCTTCTTGGCGGAGATGTCGCGGACGACCTCCTCGCTCAGGCCACGGCGCGCGTTGTCGCTGGCCTCGTTCTTGTCGGCCCAGCCGTACTGGTAGGTGCCGATGCCCTCGAGCTCCGGGTTCTTCTCCAGGATGTCGGTGATCACCGACTCCGGCACTGCCGACGCAACTGGCTTGCGGTCTACTTGATCCGTCATCATGGCCTTCCTTGCTGATGGATGGATAGCGTTGCTGGGGTGCCGGGGGTCGCTGCTGCCGGATCATCCGGTGTCGCGGCGGGCCCGGAGGCGTCAGGGGTGCCCGGTGGGGGCACCGCCGTCGTCCGTCCCAGGGGTATATGGGTGGTGCAGACGTGGCCGCCGGCGGCGAGCGTCGACAGGCGGCGCACGTCGACGCCGAGCAGGCGGGCGAACACGCCCGTCTCCTGCTCGCAGAAGGCGGGGAAGGCGGAGGCGAGGCCCTGGATGGGGCAGTGCCCCTGGCAGAGCTGGACGCTGAGCATCACCGGACGGGCGCGCGGGACGCTCCGGGCGCCGCGTCCCTGCGGCAGGCCCACGGTCTTGGTGGAGCCGACGAAGCCGTCCGTGGTCAGCGCGGCGGCCAGGGCCCGCGCGCGTGCCTCCAGGTCAGGCCCCGCAGCCTCGACGATGGGGCGGTAGCGCTCCTCCATGCCGGCGAACCGCGTGCGGGCGAACTCCTCGATGGCCGCCGGTCCGGCCGCTGCACCCAACTGGGCGAGGGCGGCCGTGGCGATGTCGAGGTAGTCGTTGCCCATCTTGGCCTGGCCGCGCTGACTGAGGACGTAGCGGCGGGCAGGACGGCCGGCGCCGGTCGCCGAGGCGCGGGAGCGCTTGACCTCGATCAGCCCGTCCTGCGACAGGGCGTCGAGGTGGCGGCGCATGGCCGCCGGGGTGAAGCCGAGGCCGTCACCGAGCTCCGCCGCACTGACGGGGCCACGTTCGAGGACGGCGGACAGGACGCGGTCGCGGGTGCGCTCGTCGGGGTCCGGCGAGACGATCTGCGCCGTCCGGCCGGCGGGGGCGTCGGCAGGAGCCTGGGCGTCAGCGCGGGATGTTGCGGTCACGGTCCACTCCTCACTGTCGGCACACATTAGACAACACAAGCATGACCTAATGTATTCCGCGCCACCAGTTAGGCGAGGCTACCCATCGGCAGCCCCGGCTCGATTACTACCTGACGTAGAATAAGGGCGTGCCGACACCTCCCCCAGCCCTCGAGATCGACGGCCTCATCAAGGACTTCGGTCCCGTCGGCGCCCTCGACGGGCGGATGGTGCGCGTGCTCGAGGGCGTGAGCCTGAGCGCGTCCCGCGGCGCCGTCACGGTCCTCCTCGGAGCGAACGGAGCGGGCAAGACGACGACGCTCGAATGCGCCCAGGGACTCCAGCGCGCCGACGGCGGCACGGTGCGCCTCCTCGGCGAGGACCCGTACCGCGCCTCCCCGCACCTGCGCGCGAGAGTGGGGGTGATGCTCCAGGACGGCGGGCTCCCGCCGTCCGTGCGCCCCATGGCCCTCCTGCGGCACGTCGCCTCCATGTACAGCTCGCCGCTGCCGGTCGATGCCCTCGCCGAGCGCCTCGGGCTCGACGAGTTCGGGAGCGTGTCCATCCGCAGGCTCTCCGGCGGGCAGAAGCAGCGCCTGGCCCTCGCGTGCGCCCTCGTGGGGCGGCCCGAGGTCGTGTTCCTCGACGAGCCGAGCGCGGGCCTCGACCCGCAGTCCCGCACCATCGTGTTCGAGCTGATCCGCGAGCTGCGCGCCGACGGCCTCGCCGTCATCCTGACCACACACCTGCTCGGCGACGCCCAGCGGCTCGCGGACTACGTCTACATCCTCGAGGGGGGCCGGACCGTCGCCGAGGGCACCGTTGCCGCCCTGACCGCGGACAAGGACGCCGACGGCATGCGGGAGCTGCGGTTCGAGACGGTGCCCGGCCTCACGCTGCCACCGGATCTCCTCCCCCACCTGCACCAGCGCGAGGACGAGCCGGGACAGTACGTCCTCCGGGGCGCCCTCACGGCCGCCGACGTCGCGAACCTGGCCCGCTGGTGGGACGCCTGCGGCGTCATGCCCACGGCGATCTCCATGGCACCGCGTTCCCTCGAGGACGTCTTCCTCGACATCTCCGGAAGGAGCATCCGATGAGCGCGGCATCCTCCCCCGCCCCCGGCACGGCGGCACCCCTCGTGGCGCGCGTGCTGCGGCACGGCGGCTACGAGGCACTGGCCATGCTCCGCAACGGCGAGCAGCTCGTCCTGGCGATCGTCCTGCCGCTCCTGGCGCTGACAGCCCTGGTGATCACGCCGCTGCTGGACGCGTACGGGCCCAGCCGCATCGACGTCGCCGCGCCCGGCGTCCTGGCCCTCTGCACCATGTCCACCGCCTTCACGGGACAGGGCATCGCCACGGGCTTCGACCGCCGCTACGGCGTCCTCCGGTTCCTGTCGACCACCCCGCTCGGCCGATCCGGGCTCATTCTCGGCAAGGCCGTCGCCGTCGCCGCCGTCCTCGCCGTCCAGCTCGTGGTCATCGGC
This sequence comes from Arthrobacter sp. TJ-238, assembly GCF_058269215.1. Classification (NCBI taxonomy): domain Bacteria; kingdom Bacillati; phylum Actinomycetota; class Actinomycetes; order Micrococcales; family Micrococcaceae; genus Arthrobacter; species Arthrobacter sp. TJ-238. The sequence goes on from NZ_JBZCNH010000003.1 coordinate 157,496, forward strand.
GGTGCCGCGCTGCTCATGGGCTGGTCGCCGCGGGCCGAGGGACTGCTCCCGGCCGTCCTGCTGCTGCTCGTCGGGTCCGCAGCCTTCACGGCCCTCGGCCTGCTCGTGGCCGGGACCCTGCGCCCCGAGGCCACGCTCGCCGTCACCAACCTCGTGTGGATCCTGCTCGCCGCGGCGGGCGGGGTCATCATCCCGGCGGCGAGCCTGCCCGCCGCCGCCGAACCGTTCGTCGCCGTCCTCCCGTCCGCCGCACTGGGCGACGGACTGCGGAGCGCCCTCGCGGACGGCATCCTCGATCCCATCGCGTGCCTGGTGCTCCTCGCCTGGGCCGCCCTCGCCGGCCTCGCGGCCATCCGCTGGTTCAAATGGAGCTGACCGAATGACCATCCCCGTCCTGTCCCGCGTCCGCGGGGCCCTCCCCCGCGACACCACACCGCTCGTACGCAGACTGGCCGTCGCGTCCCTCGTCTCGCAGATCGCCATCGTGGTCACGGGCGGCGCGGTGCGCCTGACGGCGTCGGGTCTCGGCTGCCCCGAGTGGCCGCGCTGCACGCCCGACTCGATCATCACCACCCCCGAGATGGGCTTCCACGGCGTCGTCGAGTTCGGCAACCGGCTCCTGACCTTCGTCCTGGTGATCATCGCCCTCGCGATGATCGTCGCGGTCCTCGGCCTGCGGCGGGAACGCAAGGATCTCTTCCGGCTGTCCATCGGGCTCTTCCTCGGCATCCCGGCGCAGGCCGTGATCGGCGGCATCACGGTCTGGACGGACCTCAACCCCTGGGTGGTGGGCCTGCACTTCGTCGTGTCCATGATCCTCGTCGCCCTCGCGACGGTGCTGGTCGACCGTGCGCGGCTCACCACGGAGCAGTACCGGAGTCGGCGCGCGCCCGCCGCTCCGCCCCTCCTGCGCCAACTGCTCGTCACCGCGACGGTGCTGACCTCCGTCGCCATCCTCCTCGGCGTGGTGGTGACGGGATCCGGCCCCCACGCCGGCGACCACGGCGCAGCCCGGAACGGGCTCGACGCCCTCCTGGCGACCCGCCTGCACGCCCTCCCGGTGTACCTGCTCGTCGCCACCGTGGCGCTCGCCGTCGTCGTCGCGTACCGCAGCGGCGTCCACGGGACGCTGCGCAGGGCGCTCACGCTGCTGGCCGTCGTCGTCGTGGTCCAGGGCGCCATCGGGTACACGCAGCACTTCCTGCACCTGCCCATCGCCCTCGTGGCCCTGCACATGCTGGGGGCGTCGCTGCTCATGGCGGCCGCGGTCCACGCGCTCTACATCGGGACGACGACGAAACCGCTGCCGGGCGCGACGGTCCGTGCCGGAGTGCGGGAGTCCGTGGCGTAGGAGTCGGGAACGACGGCGGGGTCCCGTGCCGGTCCTGCCTCAGTCGTCGTCGAACTCCGCCTGGAGCACGTCGAGCAGGCGACCGAGTTCGCGCAGCTCGGACCCGGGGCTCGGCAGCAGGGGCGGGCGGGGGTCTCCTGCGGCGATGCCGCATGCACGCGCCAGCAGGTGCAGCCCGCTGATCTTCCGCAGTCCCGCCACATGGTCGACCAGCGGTTCGAGGACATGCCGCACGCGGTCGATCGCGTGCCGGTCACCGGCGACGACGGCGGCGCGGAGGCGGGCGTAGTACGCGGGAAGGAGCGCCGCGGGGCCGCTGTGCCACGCATCGGCCGCGACCTCCCCGGTCATCATGAGGAGGTCGCCGCTCACGCCGTGGCTGAAGCCCTCGGGGACGAGTGGGGCGAGTCGTGCATGCCGCGCGTTGAATGTCGCGGCGTCGGCGGCAGTGTCCTTGAACGCGACGACCTGCGGTAGCGCGGACAGTTCGGCGACCACCTGCAGCGAGTAGTCGAACTGCGTGGTGCCCGGGTTGTTGTACAGGCAGATCGGCAGGTCGGTGGCCGAGCAGATGGCGTGCACCTGTGCCACGACCTCGTCGTCGGTCAGCGGGACGTACGAGACGGGAGAGAGGACGAGGCCGTCCGCGCCGGCCGCCTGTGCGTCGGCGGCGGCGTCGAGCACCTCACGCGTCCCCACGGAACTGATGCCGACGGCCACCGGCACCCGTCCGTCCACGGACTCGATGGCCGTCCGGGCCACGAGGGAGCGTTCCGCGCGGTCGAGGTAGGCGAAGCTTCCGGAGGACCCGAGCACCGTGACGGCGTCGACCGCCGTCGTGGCCAGGTGGCCCACGAGGCCGCGGAGATCGTCCCGGCTCACGGAACCGTCGGCGGCGAACGGGGTGACGGGGTAGGCGATGAGGCCGGTGAAGTCCATGGCAGCAAGCCTAAGCGGGACGGACAGGTACCGTCGCGCCGGGATCAGGCGAGGACGGCCGATCCGACGAAGGGGTCGATCGCGAGGGCCAGGAACAGCACCGTCAGGTAGCTGATGGAGCCGTGGAAGACCTTCATCGCGGCCTTGCTGCTCAGTTCGCCCTGCTGCGCCAGCGAGTACAGGCGGTGGGACTCGCGGATGAACCAGGCACCGCCGACGAGCGCAGCCACGGAGTAGACCCACCCGGCGCCGGCGGGGATCAGCAGGAGCGAGCAGGCCACCATGGCCCACGCGTACAGGACCACCTGCACGGACACCACGCGCGCGCCGGCAATGGCGCCGAGCATCGGGACGCTCGCTGCACGGTAGTCGTCGCCGTACTTCATGGACAAAGGCCAGTAATGCGGCGGCGTCCACAGGAAGATGATGAGGAACAGCACGACGGCGGGCCACTCGATCGAGTTGGTGACCGCCGCCCAGGCGATGAGCACGGGCATGCAGCCGGCGGCCCCGCCCCAGACGATGTTCTGCGACGTGCGGCGCTTGAGCACGAGGGTGTAGACCACGACGTACAGGAAGATCGCGGCGACCCCGAGCATCCCGGCCAGCGGGTTGGCGCCGAACCAGAGGACGGCGATCGCCACGACGCCGAGGATCCACGAGAAGGCGAGAGCCTCGCGCGGTGTCACCTCGCCCGTGACGAGCGGGCGGTTCTCCGTGCGGTGCATGAGCTTGTCGATGTCACGGTCGATATAGCAGTTGAACGCCCCCGCGCTACCGGCCGCGAGTGCACCGCCGACCATGGTGGCGAGGATCAGTCCGAGGGGCGGGAAGCCGCCCTGCGCGAAGATCATCGTGGGAAGGGTGGTCACCAGGAGAAGCTCGATCACGCGGGGCTTCGTCAGCGCGAGGTAGGCCTTCGCCTTGCGCCCGAAACCCTGACGGGCCTGCGGGGAACGTGCCGGAGCAGGAACCTGCTGGGTCTTCACGAGGCAACACTTTCGATTCTTCCGGAGTAAAAGACAACGCCATCATACCCTTTTACGCCGTGTAGAAATCGGCGCCGGATCCCGGCAGCGCGGCCCTTGCGAACCGCGGGGACGGTCGCTCGACCGCGCCCGTCCCGGTCTGCACCGCCCGCGGACGGTGCACGGGACGCCCGCGCCCACGGTCCGACAGGACGAGCGGTCCCCGCCGGGCACCGGCGCACGGCGTGCCGGGCCGCAGCAGTGCAACCTCGTAATGTGAGGAAGGACATTCTTCGCCTCCCACGGTGCAACGCTGTCCGGAAGGGATAGTGTGGATTCGAAAGCCCGCTGTGGAAGCGCCTCCGGACCATGATGCCCGGATTCAGTGCTGTCCCCGGTCGGAGCCTAACTTCGCAGGATTCAACGGTGAACGGCCAGCCCGACGGCGTGCCCCGAGGTACGCCGTCGCCAGCTAGGGTGCCGTTCCGGACAGAGAGGGGCCCGGAAACGTGCCACAGACGCAAGAGCAGGAACTGACCTGGACCGAACTGGACCAGAAGGCGGTCGACACCGTCCGCATCCTCGCGGCGGATGCCGTGGAGAAGGTGGGGAACGGACACCCGGGCACGGCGATGAGTCTCGCACCGGCCGCCTACCTCCTCTTTCAGAAGCTGATGCGGCACGACCCCTCGGACCCCGAGTGGACCGGACGCGACCGCTTCGTCCTCTCCCCCGGCCACACCTCGCTGACCCTCTACATCCAGCTCTTCCTGTCCGGCTACGGCCTGGAGCTCGACGATCTCAAGGCCCTCCGCACCTGGGGCTCCCTCACCCCTGGACACCCCGAGTACCGCCACACCAAGGGCGTGGAGATCACCACCGGCCCCCTGGGCCAGGGCCTCGCCACGGCCGTCGGCTTCGCCTACGGCCAGCGCCGCCAGCGCGGCATGTTCGACGCCGACGCCCCGGCCGGCACCAGCCCCTTCGACCACACCATCTGGGTCATCGCCTCGGACGGCGACCTCCAGGAGGGCGTCACCTCCGAGGCCTCGTCCCTCGCGGGCCACCAGCAGCTCGGTAACCTCGTGGTGCTCTACGACGAGAACCACATCTCCATCGAGGACGACACCGACGTCGCCTTCACCGAGGACGTGCTGAAGCGCTACGAGGCGTACGGCTGGCACACGCAGCGCGTGGACTGGACGAAGACCGGCAAGTACGTCGAGGACGTCGCCGAGCTCTACACGGCCCTCGTCGCCGCGAAGAACGAGACCTCCCGCCCGAGCATCGTCTCGCTGCGCACCATCATCGGCTACCCCGCGCCGAACAAGCAGAACACCGGCAAGATCCACGGCTCGGCGCTCGGCAAGGACGAGGTCGCGGCACTGAAGGAAGCCCTGGGCTTCGACCCTGCGCAGCACTTCGACGTCGACCCGCAGGTCCTCGAGCATGCGCGCGGTGTGGTGCAGCGCGGATCCGAGGCGCACGGCGCCTGGCAGGAGGGCTTCGACGCCTGGAAGGCGGGCCACGCCGAGGAGGCAGCCCTGCTCGAGCGGATCCAGGCACGCACCCTCCCCGAGGGCTGGGAGTCCAGCCTCCCCAGCTTCGAGGCCGGCAAGGACATGTCCACCCGGGCGGCCTCCGGCAAGGTCCTCACGGCCATCGGTCCCGTGCTCCCCGAACTGTGGGGCGGCAGCGCGGACCTGGCCGAGTCGAACAACACGACCATCGAGGGATCCCCCTCCTTCATCCCGGAGAGCCGGCAGACGAAGTCCTGGTCCGGCAACCAGTACGGACGGGTGCTGCACTTCGGCATCCGCGAGCACGCGGCCGCCGCCATCGTCAACGGCATCGTGATGCACAGCAGCACGCGTGCGTTCTCGGGCACCTTCCTGATCTTCAGCGACTACCAGCGTCCCGCCGTCCGCCTCGGCGCCCTGATGGGCGTGCCGGCGATCTACGTCTGGACGCACGACTCCATCGGCCTGGGCGAGGACGGCCCCACGCACCAGCCCGTCGAGCAGCTCTCCTCGCTGCGGACCCTCCCCGGACTGGACGTGGTCCGCCCCGGTGACGCGAACGAGGTCGCGATCGCCTGGCGTACCATCCTCGAGAACACCGAGAACCCCGCGGGCATCGTCCTCACGCGCCAGAACATCCCGACCTACGAGCGGGGCGACGGCGCCGCGACGGGTGACACGTTCGGTTCGGCCGAGGGCGTCGCGAAGGGCGGGTACGTGCTCGCCGAGGCGAAGAGCGGCACCCCCGATGTCATCCTCATCGGCACGGGCTCCGAGGTGCAGCTCGCCGTCGAGGCCCGCGAGCAGCTCGAGTCACAGGGCATCTCGGCGCGCGTCGTCTCCATGCCGTGCCTCGAGTGGTTCAACGCCCAGGACGCCGCCTACCGCGACAGCGTCCTTCCGCGCACCATCCGCGCCCGCGTCTCGGTCGAGGCAGGCGTCTCGCAGAGCTGGCACGGGATCGTCGGCGACGCCGGCCGGAGCGTCTCGCTCGAGCACTTCGGCGCCTCCGCCGACTACAAGACGCTCTACCGCGAGTTCGGCATCACGGCCGACGCCGTCGTAGCGGCAGCGAAGGACTCGCTCGAGGCCGTTGCCGCCGACCCCCTGGCACCCAACGGCACGGCCGCGATGCCCTCCGGCCACCACGCCACGGAGACCGGCGACCAGCAGTAGCCCGCACCGCTCCCGGGCCCCGGCCCGGGAGCGGCCCTCCACCTCTTCTCGATCCGTCCGATCCGTCCGATCCGTTCACGACACATCTCCGCGGAAGCGGATAAGGAGCACATCATGACCGCATCACCCACGGCCGACCTCTCGGCCGCCGGAGTATCCATCTGGCTCGACGACCTCTCCCGGGAACGCATCAACTCGGGCGCCTTCAAGCACCTCATCGAGGACCTGAACGTCGTCGGCGTCACGACCAACCCCAGCATCTTCGCCGCGGCACTGAAGAACGGCGAGTCCTACGCCTCCCAGGTCGGAGCGCTTGCGGAGGCGGGCGCCGACGTCGACCAGGCGGTCTTCGACATCACCACGCACGACGTCGCCCAGGCCTGCGACCTGTTCGCTGCCGAAGCCAAGCGCACCAACGGCGCCGACGGCCGTATCTCCATCGAGGTGGACCCCCGCCTCGCCCGTGACACCCAGGGCACCATCGCCGAGGCCAAGCGCCTGCACGCCAAGGTGCAGCGCACCAACGTGCTCATCAAGATCCCCGCCACGGTCGAGGGACTCGAGGCCATCACCGAGACGATCGCCGCGGGCATCAGCGTCAACGTCACCCTGATCTTCTCCCTCGAGCGCTACCGTGCCGTGATCAACGCGTTCATGCTCGGCATCGAGCAGGCGAAGGAGAACGGGCACGACCTGACGAAGATCACCTCCGTCGCCTCCTTCTTCGTCTCCCGCGTCGACGCCGAGATCGACGGCCGGCTGGACACGATCGGCACCGACGACGCGTCCGCGCTCAAGGGCAAGGCCGGGCTCGCCAACGCGCGCCTCGCCTACCAGATCTTCGAGGAGCAGTTCGCCTCGGAGCGCTGGCAGGTCTTGGCGGCGGCGGGCGCGAACGCCCAGCGTCCCCTGTGGGCGTCGACGGGCGTCAAGGACCCCGACCTTCCCGACACGCTCTACGTCGCGGGCCTCGTGGCCCCTAACGTCGTCAACACCATGCCGGAGAAGACGCTCCTCGCGACGGCCGACCACGGCGTCATCGAGGGCGATACGGTCACCGGCACCTACGACGAGTCCAACGAGGTCCTGAACCGGCTCGACGCCCTGGGCATCTCCTACGACGAGGTGGTCGACCAGCTCGAGACCGAGGGCCTCGACAAGTTCGTCGCCAGCTGGTCCGAGCTCCTCGAGACCGTCCAGGCCGCCCTCGACGCCGCGAAGGGCTGATACCCATGGGATCGTTCGCCATCACAGCATCAGGAGACGCGCTCGCCGCCGTCGAGTCGGCCGTCCCCGCGCTCGTGCACGACCGCGTGGCCTCCCGTCTCATGGCGAAGGACCCCAGCCTGTGGGGTACCAACGCCGAGTCGGAGGCCTCGATCCGGCTCGGCTGGATCGACCTCTTCGAGGGCTCCCGCGCCCTCGTACCGGACATCGCCGGCCTGCGGGCCGATCTCCACGCAGAAGGCGTGGACCGGATCGTCCTCTGCGGCATGGGCGGCTCGTCGCTCGCCCCCGAGGTCATCACGAAGGAGGCCGGCGTCGAGCTCGTCGTGCTCGATTCCACCGACCCGGAGCAGGTCCGCGCGGCCCTCGAGGAGGACCTGCAGCGCACCGCCATCGTGGTCTCCTCGAAGTCCGGATCCACGGTGGAGACGGACTCCCAGCGGCGGTTGTTCGAGCAGGCCTTCACCGACGCCGGCATCGACGCCGCCTCCCGGATCGTGATCGTGACCGATCCGGGTTCGCCGCTCGACGAGGCGTCACGCAAGGCCGGTTACCGCAAGGTGTTCAACGCGAACCCCGAGGTCGGCGGCCGCTACTCCGCGCTCACGGCGTTCGGCCTCGTGCCCTCGGGACTCGCGGGAGCGGACATCGCGGCGCTCCTCGACGACGCCGAGGACGCCGCCGAGTTCCTCGGTGACGATGTCGACGACAACCTCGGCCTGCAGCTCGGCGCCGTCCTCGGCGGGACGGCTCCGCTGCGCGACAAGATCGTCTTCGCCGACGCCGGGTCCGGCCTCCCGGGCTTCGCGGACTGGGCCGAACAGCTCATCGCGGAGTCCACCGGGAAGCTCGGTACCGGCCTGCTGCCGGTCGTCGCCTCCAGCGGCGCCCCCGAACTCGCCGCCGTGGCCGACGACGTCCTGCCCGTGCTGCTGGCACCGTTCGACGAGGCCCCCAGCGACGAGATGACAGGCGGGACCCGGGTCACGGTCAGCGGCACGCTGGGCAGCCAACTGTTCGTCTGGGAGTACGCCGTCGCCGTGGCCGGCCGGCTGCTGGGCATCAACCCCTTCGACCAGCCCGACGTCGAGGCCGCGAAGAAGGCCGCCCGCGGTCTGCTCGACGCCCGGCCGGAGCCGGCTCCGGCCGCGTTCGTCGACGGCGCCGTGGAGGTGCGCGGCGACGCGGGCCTGCTCGGCTCGTCCGCCACCGTCGCCGAAGCGCTGGAGGCCCTGCTGGCGGCCATCCCGGCCGACGGCTACCTCTCGGTGCAGGCGTACCTCGACCGCCACCGCCAGGCGGCCCTCGAGGAGATCCGCTCGCCGCTCGCGGCAGCCACCGACCGGCCGGTCACGTTCGGCTGGGGGCCGCGGTTCCTGCACTCCACGGGCCAGTACCACAAGGGCGGCTCCCCGATCGGGGCGTACCTCCAGCTCACCGGGGCCAGCAGCACCGACCTCGCGATCCCGGGCCTGCCCTTCACCTTCGGTGAGCTGATCTCGGCGCAGGCCGCCGGGGACGCCCAGGTCCTCGCCGACCACGGCCGCCCCGTACTCCGCCTCCACCTCACGGACCGGGCGGCCGGCGTCGAGCAGCTGCGCGGTGTCATCGCCTACCTCACCGCCTCCGGGCGGTCGGCGCACGGGATCGGCTGAGCCGTGGCCGACAGCACCGGGGCGCGCAACGCCAATCCCCTGAGGGATCCGCGGGACCGGCGCCTGAGCCGCATCGCCGGACCCTCCTCCCTCGTCCTGTTCGGGGTGACGGGCGACCTCGCCCGGAAGAAGCTCATGCCCGCCATCTACGACCTCGCGAACCGGGGGCTCCTGCCGCCGAGCTTCGGCCTCGTCGGCTTCGGCCGCCGCGACTGGAGCGACGCCGAGTTCGTGGAGCAGGTCCGGGAATCCGTGACCCAGTACGCGCGGACGCAGTTCAACGAAACCGTCTGGGAGCAGCTCTCGGCGGGCATCCGCTTCGTCACGGGCAACTTCGACGACGACGACGCCTTCAAGCAGCTGAAGGAGTGCCTCGACGGACTGGACCAGAGCAGGGGCACGCGCGGCAACGCCGCGTTCTACCTCTCGATCCCGCCGAAGGCCTTCGAGGCGGTGTGCCAGAAGCTCTCCGAGCACGGCCTCGCGCAGCCCGACGACGGCCAGTGGCGCCGCGTGGTGATCGAGAAGCCCTTCGGGCACGACCTCGAGTCCGCACGCGAGCTCAACACGATCGTCGAGGAGGTCTTCCCTGCCGACGCCGTGTTCAGGATCGACCACTACCTGGGCAAGGAGACCGTCCAGAACATCCTGGCCCTGCGCTTCGCGAACCAGCTCTTCGAGCCGCTGTGGAACGCGAACTACGTGGACCACGTCCAGATCACCATGGCGGAGGACATCGGGATCGGCAGCAGGGCCGGGTACTACGACGGCGTGGGCGCGGCCCGCGACGTCATCCAGAACCACCTGCTGCAGCTCCTCGCCCTCACGGCCATGGAGGAGCCCATCTCGTTCGACGCCGACCACCTGCGCACCGAGAAGGAGAAGGTCCTCGCGGCCGTCACCCTGCCCCGCGACCTCTCGGGGCGCTCGGCGCGCGGACGGTACGAGGCCGGCTGGCAGGGCGGTGAGCGGGTGAACGGCTTCCTCGACGAGGAGGGCATCCCGGGCGACTCGACGACGGAGAGCTTCGCCGCGCTCCGGCTCGACATCAACACGCGACGCTGGGCCGGCGTGCCGTTCTACCTGCGGGCGGGCAAGCGCCTGGGTCGGCGCGTCACCGAGATCGCCGTCGTCTTCAAGCGCGCCCCCAACCTGCTGTTCCGCTCGCACGACGACGAGGACTTCGGCCAGAACGCCGTCGTGATCCGCGTGCAGCCCGACGAGGGCGTGACCATCCGGTTCGGCTCCAAGGTGCCGGGCACCCAGGCCGAGGTCCGCGACGTCACGATGGACTTCGGCTACGGCCACTCCTTCACCGAGTCCAGCCCCGAGGCCTACGAGCGGCTCATCCTCGACGTGCTCCTCGGGGAGCCGCCGCTGTTCCCCCGGCAGCAGGAGGTGGAGCTGTCCTGGAAGATCCTCGACCCGTTCGAGGAGCACTGGGCGGCTCTCGACAGCCAGCCCGAACCCTACGTACCGGGCAGCTGGGGGCCCGCCTCGGCGGACGCCCTGCTCGCCGCCGACGGACGCACCTGGAGGCGACCTTGATCGTGGACCTGCCCGACACCACCACCTCGAGGGTGTCGAAGGAACTCATGGCCATGCGCGACCGCGGCGGCGTCGTCGCGCTCGGCCGGGTGCTGACGCTCGTTGTCATCACCCGGTCCGGCTACGAGGAGGCGGCGATCGACGCCGCGAACGAGGCGAGCCGGGAACACCCGTGCCGCATCATCGTCCTGGCCGAGGGCTCGGCGGACGAGCAGACGCGGCTCGACGCCCAGATCCGTGTGGGCGGCGACGCCGGCGCCTCCGAGGTCGTGGTCCTCCGCGGCTACGGCGACCTCTCCGACGAGAACGAGTCACTCGTCTCCGCCCTCCTCCTCCCGGACGCCCCGATCGTGGCCTGGTGGCCGCACGGCGTGCCCGAAGCCGCGTCGCAGACCTCGATCGGAGGCATCGCGCACCGAAGGATCACCGATTCCGCCAACGAGGCGGATCCGACGGCGGCACTGTTCAACCTCAGCAGCACGTACGCGGCCGGCGACACGGATCTAGCCTGGACGCGCCTGACCAACTGGCGCATCCAGCTCGCCGCTGTCCTCGACCAGCTCGAGGGGAGTCAGCCCATCACCGCCATCACGGTCGAGGGTGCGTCCGACTCCCCCAGCACGGTGCTGCTCGCGGCATGGCTGACGAAGGCCCTCGATGCCCCGGTGACCATCGTGGCCGGGCAGGTCGGGACGGGCCTGAAGCGGGTCCGCCTGACGCGGAGCGGAGGCGACGTCGAGCTGCACCGTCCCGACAAGAACGTCGCCGAGCTCCACCAGCCGAACCAGCCCGTCCAGCGCATCTCGCTGCCCCGCCGGAGCCTGCGGGACTGCCTCGCGGAGGAGCTGCGGCGACTCGATCCGGACGAGGTCTTCGGAGAAGTGATCACGGAGGGCCTGGCCCGGACCAACCTAAGGAGTGTGCGCACGAGTGAGCGCTGAACCGAAAGTCAGCATTCATCCTTCCCAGGCCTCGCTCGCGGCGGCGGTGGCGGCACGGCTGATCACGCGCCTCGTCGACGTGCAGAGCGACCGGGGTACGGCGACCGTCGTCCTCACGGGCGGTTCGATCGGCACGGCCGCCCTGCAGGCCGTCGTGGAGTCACCCGCGCACACCGCCGTGGACTGGGCCAACGTGCACTTCTGGTGGGGTGACGAGCGGTTCCTGCGCGCCGAGGACCCCGACCGCAACGCCGTCCAGGCGCGTGCGGCGCTGCTCGACCGGATCGCAGTCGACCCGGTGAAGATCCACGAGTTCGGGTCCAAGGACGAGTTCCCCGACGAGGACGCCGCCGCCGCGGACTACGCCGCGCAGCTGGCGGCCGCGGCGCGGGCCGAGCTCGACGCGGACCCGGAGGCGGCCCAGGCCGATGCCCGGCTCCCCCGCTTCGACGTGCTCCTCCTCGGTGTGGGCCCGGACGCGCACGTCGCATCGCTGTTCCCCGAGCTGTCGGGCATCCGTACCAAGGGAGCGACGACGGTGGGCGTGCCGGACGCGCCGAAGCCGCCGCCGCAGCGCATCTCCCTGACCCTCGAGGCGATCAACACGGCGCAGGAGGTGTGGCTCTCGGTCAGCGGCAGCGACAAGGCCGGCGCCGTGGGCCTCGCCCTCGCCGGTGCCGGCCACGTCCAGGTCCCTGCCGCCGGACCCCGCGGCCTGAAGAAGACCCTGTGGCTGATCGACCAGGACGCCGCCCAGAAGCTGCCCGGCCGCCTCATCGACCACGACGACGAGCCCGCCGGCTGACAGCCGGTCCCTGCGCGGGCCGGACGGTCCGGACGGTCCGGACGGTCCGGACGCACGAAGCCCCCGTTCCCTGCAGGGAACGGGGGCTTCGTCGAATCGGGGTGCCGGGTGTCTACGCTTCGCCGGCGAACCGCTGGATCAGGCCGAGGGCCACGATCACGACTCCCCAGGCGAGCCCGAGGGCCACCGTGAACCGGTTGAGGTTCCGTTCGGCCACACCCGAGGACCCCATGCTCGAGGTCATGCCGCCACCGAACATGTCCGACATGCCGCCGCCGCGTCCCTTGTGGAGCAGGATCAGCAGGGTCAGCAGAAGGCTGGTGATCCCGAGCAGGACGAGCAGGATGATACGAAGGATTTCCACGGGGCCCTTTCAAGGCTGAGTAGCCGCTGTCTGACGCGGCCGGCGCACGGAACTAGTCTGTCACCAGATGCTGTTCGAACCTGACAATACTAGCAAACTCGGACACGTCGAGACTCGCACCGCCGACGAGGACGCCGTCCACGTCGCGCTCCCGGAGGATGCTCGCGGCGCTGGCCGCCTTGACCGAGCCACCGTACAGGAGGCGGGTCTTCGCGGCGGTGGCGGCATCGAACAGCGAGCCGAGCTCCGCGCGGATGGCGGCGCACATCTCCTGCGCGTCACCGGGGCCGGCGACCTCGCCGGTACCGATGGCCCACACGGGTTCGTACGCGATGACCAGCGACGCCGCCTGCTCGTTCGTGAGCCCGGCTACGCCGGCCCGCACCTGCTGGAGGGTGTGCTCGACGTGCGCCCCGGCCTGCCGGACCTCGAGGCCCTCGCCGACGCAGAGGACAGGTAGGAGGCCGTGCCGGTAGGCGGCGTGCACCTTGCGGTTCAGCAGCTCGTCCGACTCGGCGTGCAGGGTGCGGCGCTCGGAGTGGCCCACGAGCACGTAGGTGCAGTCGAGCTTCGCGAGGAACTGGCCGGAGATGTCGCCGGTGTACGCGCCGGAGTCCTCGGGCGAGAGGTCCTGCCCGCCGAAGACGAGCTGCAGGTCGTCGCCCTTCACGAGCGTCTGGACGCCCCGGAGGTCGGTGAACGGCGGGAAGACGGACACCTCGACCCGCGAGAAGTCGTGGCCCGCGTCGTCGAGGGTCCAGGCGAGCTTCTGCAGGAAGGTGATGCCCTGCATGTGGTCCAGGTTCATCTTCCAGTTGCCCGCGATGAGCGGCCGGCGATCATAGGCGCCGTTGGTCGAGGTGGTCATCGTCGTACTCCATCTGTTCGTGTCATGGACGCGGGATCCGCGGGGCCGAAGCCCCGCGGATCCCGCCGTTCCGGTGCGCCCGTGCCGGGCGGCTGGTCGGGGCGGCCCGGCACCCTCTGCCGGCCGTCCCGCTAGTCGCGGGCCAGGGCGGTCAGTCCGGGCAGTTCCTTGCCCTCGAGGTACTCGAGGCTCGCGCCGCCGCCCGTCGAGATGTGCCCGAACCGGTCGTCGGCGAAGCCCAGCCCGCGCACGGCGGCCGCGGAGTCTCCGCCGCCCACCACGGTCAGGGCGCCGCCGGCCTGCGCGTCCGTGAGTGCCTGGGCGACGGCGCGCGTCCCGCCGGCGAAGGCGTCGAACTCGAAGACGCCCATGGGGCCGTTCCAGAACACGGTCTTCGCCTCGGCGATGTTCGCCGCGAAGTCCTCGCCCGTCGCGGGTCCGATGTCGAGCCCGATGCCCGTGGCGCCGTAGGTGCCGGACTCGATGGTGTCGGCGGCGACCACGCTGTGGCCGGCGTCGGCGGCGAACTTCTCCGCGACCACGATGTCCGTCGGCAGCACGAACTGCGTGCCGTCGCGCGGTCCGCGCTCGAGGTAGCCGCGGACCGTGCCGATCTGGTCCTCCTCGAGCAGGCTGGCGCCGACACGGTGCCCCTGGGCGGCCAGGAATGTGAACACCATGCCGCCGCCCACCAGGATCCGGTCGGCGGTGCCGATGAGGTTCTCGATGACGGCGAGCTTGTCGGACACCTTGGAGCCGCCGAGGACGACGACGAAGGGCCGCTGCGGGTCCTTCGTCAGCCGTTCGAGGACCACCAGTTCGTCCCGCACGAGGTCGCCCTGGTAGGCGGGCAGCAGCGCGGCGATGTCGTACACGCTCGCGTGCCGGCGGTGCACCGCGCCGAAGGCGTCGTCGACGTACGCGCCGTCGGCGCCCGCCAGGTCGGCCAGCTCGCGGGCGAACGCCGAGCGCTCGGCGTCGTCCTTGCTCGTCTCCCTCGCGTCGAAGCGCACGTTCTCGACGACGAGCACCTCGCCGTCGGCGAGGGCGGCCGCCGCCGCGCGCGCACCGTCACCGGTGGTGTCGGGGGCGAGGGTGACCGGGAAGTCGGCCAGCTCGCGGAGCACGTCGACGGCGGGTTTCAGCGAGTACTTCTCCTCGGGCGTGCCCTTGGGCCGCCCCAGGTGGGCGAGGACGATGACGGCGGCGCCGGCCTCGCTCAGTTTCCGCAGGACGGGCAGCGAGGCACGCACGCGGCCGTCGTCGGTCACCGTCAGGGACGGGACCTCGCCCTCGAGGGGCACGTTGAGGTCGGAGCGCACGATGACGCGGCGGCCCCGGACCCCTTCGGCCAGGAGGTCGTCGAGCGTTGCGTAAGCCACGGTCGGACCGGCCTAGGAGAGCTTGGCGGCGACGATTTCCGTCAAGTCCACCAGGCGGTTCGAGTAGCCCCACTCGTTGTCGTACCAGCCGACCACCTTGACCTGGTTGCCGAGGACCTTGGTGAGGCCGGAGTCGAAGATGCACGACGACGGGTCCGTCACGATGTCCGAGGAGACGATGGGGGCGTCGGTGTAGGACAGGTAGCCCTTCAGGGAGCCGTCGGCGGCCGCGGCCCGGTAGGCGGCGTTGACCTCGTCGACCGTGACCTCGCGGCTCACGGTGACGGTGAGGTCGGTCGCGGAACCGGTGGGGACGGGCACGCGGATGGCGTAGCCGTCGAGCTTGCCCTTGAGCTCGGGCAGCACGAGCCCGATGGCCTTGGCCGCACCCGTGGAGGTGGGGACCATGTTGATGGCTGCTGCGCGCGCACGGCGGAGGTCCTTGTGGGGGCCGTCCTGCAGGTTCTGGT
Organism: Arthrobacter sp. TJ-238; assembly: GCF_058269215.1. Classification (NCBI taxonomy): domain Bacteria; kingdom Bacillati; phylum Actinomycetota; class Actinomycetes; order Micrococcales; family Micrococcaceae; genus Arthrobacter; species Arthrobacter sp. TJ-238. Next base: position 172,710 of record NZ_JBZCNH010000003.1, read on the forward strand.
CGGCGGTGTAGGCGTGGACCGTGGTCATCAAACCGCGCTCGATACCGAAGGAGTCGTGCAGCACCTTGGCGAGGGGGCCGAGGCAGTTGGTGGTGCAGGAGGCGTTGGAGATGATGTGGTGGTTCTCGGGGTCGTAGTCGCCGTCGTTGACGCCGAGCACCACGGTGAGGTCCTCGTCGGAGGCGGGGGCGGAGATCAGGACCTTCTTCGCGCCGGCGTCGATGTGCTTCTGTGCGTCAGCGGCCTTCGTGAAGAAACCGGTGGACTCGATGACGATGTCGACGCCGAGGTCGGCCCAGGGCAGGTTCGCGGGATCACGCTCGGCGAGCACGCGGACGCGCTTGCCATCGACCACGAGGTCGCCGCCGTCGACCTCCACGGAGGCCTTCAGACGTCCGGTGACGGAGTCGTACTTCAGCAGGTGGGCGAGTGCCTCGGGGCTCGTGAGGTCGTTGACGGCAACGATCTCGAGGTCCGTGCCCTGCTCGAGAGCGGCGCGGAAGTAGTTGCGGCCGATGCGGCCGAAGCCGTTGATGCCAACACGAGTAGTCACTGGTTTCCATCTCCTTCATAGGTGGTGCCGCCTGCTTGACCCTTCTCGGGCGAGTCCGGCGACGTATACATCTGGTACCGGGCACACCTTCGTGCCGAAATTCTTCGGGTCCTGCGGGCTCCTCGCGGAGCGGTTCTTCGGGTCCTGCGGGCTCCTCGCGGAGCGGGGTGGTCCTGCGGCGCGGCCGGGGGCCTCCCGGCTCCCACCTTACTCAGCACGGCGTGTCGCACGCATCCGGGCCGCCGGGCGGCCGACGCCGGTTGCCGCGGACGGGCGGCCGTGATGCCGGCCGTGCCCGTCCGCGGACTGTCAGGCGCCGGGCGTGATGAGGACGGAGGCGCCGGTGCGTGCTGCCTGGAACCTGGTCTGGACGTCCGCCCAGTTGACGAGGTTCCACCAGGCCTTGACGTAGTCCGGCTTCACGTTGACGTAGTCCAGGTAGAAGGCGTGCTCCCACATGTCCAGCATCAGCAGCGGGATGGTGCCCACCGGCACGTTGCCCTGCTGGTCGTAGAGCTGCTCGATGACGATGTTCCTGCCCAGCGGCTCGTACGCGAGGACGGCCCAGCCCGACCCCTGCAGCGAGGTGGCGGCGGCCGTGAAGTGAGCACGGAAGGCGTCGAAGGACCCGAAGGCGTCGTCGAGGGCCGCGGCGAGCTCGCCGTCGGGCTTGTCGCCCCCTTCGGGGGACATGTTCTTCCAGAAGATGCTGTGGTTGATCACCCCGCCGACATGGAAGGCGAGGTCCTTGGACAGCTTCGGGATGGTGCCGAACTCGCCCTTCGCGCGGGCCTCGGCGAGCTGCGCGAGGGCGTCGTTGGCGCCCTTGACGTAGGTGGCCTGATGCTTGGAGTGGTGGAGCTCCATGATCCGGCCCGAGATGTGCGGCTCGAGGGCTGCATAGTCATAGTCAAGATCCGGCAGTACGTATTCGCTCACGTAGTCCTCCATGTAGTGATCTCAGATGCGATCTCAGGTGTGGTCCCAGATGCCCGCGCGGACCGTCGTCCCCGGGGTGCGGAGGGCAGGCGGCCCGATCGATCGGAAGCGGGCTTGCTGTTCCATCCTATGCACTTCTTCACTCGTCGAGCATGTCCGCGGTCACATTCGCGTCCGTACCGGGGATCCCGATGTCCGAGGCCCGCTTGTCGGCCATCGCGAGGAGCCTGCGGATGCGCCCGGCGATGGCGTCCTTGGTCATGGGAGGGTCGGCGAGACGCCCGAGTTCGTCGAGGCTCGCCTGCTTGTGGGCCACGCGCAGCTCCCCCGCGTAGCGCAGGTGCTCGGGCACGCTCTCGCCGAGGATCTCGAGGGCGCGCTCCACGCGCGCTCCGGCGGCGACGGCGGCCTGCGCGGAGCGGCGCAGGTTCGCGTCGTCGAAGTTGGCGAGGCGGTTGGCCGTGGCACGGACCTCCTTGCGCATGCGGCGCTCCTCCCACACCATGAGCGCGTCGTGGGCTCCCATGCGCGTCAGGAGTGCCGCGATGGTGTCACCGTCGCGGATGACCACCCGGTCGATGCCACGGACCTCCCGCGCCTTCGCGGAGATGTCGAGGCGGCGTGCGGCGCCGACGAGGGCGAGGGCGGATTCGGGGCCTGGGCAGGTGACCTCGAGCGAGGAGGACCGGCCCGGTTCGGTGAGCGAGCCGTGCGCCAGGAACGCACCGCGCCAGACGGCTTCGGCGTCCGCCGTCGAGCCGTTGACGACGGCGGAGGGCAGGCCCCGCACGGGGCGGCCGCGGCTGTCGAGGAGACCCGTCTGGCGGGCCAGGGATTCGCCGTCGCGGACCACGCGGACCACGTACCGGTTGCCGCGCTTGAGTCCGCCGCCGCTGACCACGATGATCTCGCTGTTGTGGCCGTACACCTCGGCGATGGCCGCGCGAAGCCGGCGGGCGGTCGAGGCGAGGTCCACCTCGGCCTCGATGACGATCCTGCCCGAGATGATGTGGAGGCCGCCCGCGAACCTCAGGAGGGCGGACACCTCGGCCTTGCGGACCGAGGATTTCTTGACGTCGAGGTGCGAGAGCTCCTCTTTGACGTCGGCGGTCAGGGCCACAGATGCACTCCTAGTTCTCTCCGAACATGTCGTTGTAGGACGTCGCCAGCCGGAGCGGGTCGTGGACGGGCCTACCGGTCGAAGCTCCCACTGTACCGAAGACGGCGCGTCCGCCCATTCCCGCCACGACCTGCTCGAACTCGTCCCGGTCGGCGATCACGGACGGGTCCGCGAGCACGACGTCGACCGTGAGATCCGGTGCGTAGCGCGAGATCACGTGGAGGTGGTCCACGGCGCTCATGCCCTGGGTCTCCTTGGTGTCGTTGCTGAGGTTCATGGTGAGGCACCGCTTCGCGGACGTGCGGCACAGGGCGTCCCGCAGCTCCGGCAGCAGCAGGTGCGGCAGCACGGAGGTGTACCAGGAGCCCGGCCCGAGGATCACCCAGTCGGCCAGTTCGATGGCATCCAGGGCGTCCGTGCAGGCCGGGGCGGCAGGCGGAAGGAGCCGGACATTGCTCACGTTGCCCGTCTCGGAGGCGACGGCGAGCTTCGCCTGGCCCGTCACCGTCGTGACGCGCAGGGTTCCCTGCACCTCGCTGAGGAGGTCCCCCTCGATGGTCAGCGGGACGCTGGCCATGGGCAGGACCCGCCCGCGTGCACCGAGGAGGGCGCCGGCCCACTGCAGGCCCGCCACCGGATCCCCCAGCAGCTCCCACAGTGTGACGATCAGCAGGTTGCCCATGGCGTGGTTGTCCAGCGGGCTCTCGACGCCGTGGCGCGCGGTGAAACGGTGCTGCATGACATCGCGCCACGTGCGGCCCCAGTCCGTGTCGTCGCAGAGGGCGGCGAGGGCCATGCGCAGGTCCCCGGGCGGCAGCACCCCGAGTTCGTGGCGGAGGCGGCCGGAGGAGCCGCCGTCGTCGGCGACCGTGACCACCGCGGTCAGCTCCTGGGTCAGGAGCCGCAGGGCCGAGAGGGACGCCGAGAGTCCGTGGCCGCCGCCGAGGGCGACGACGGACGGCCCGCCGCCGGAGTCACCCTGCCGGCGCGCGGACGGCGGGACGAGGGGCAGCGGCCCGGAGAACGGTCCCACTACTCACGACCGAGGTCGCGGTGGTGCGCGGCGACCTGCACTCCCGGCAGCTGGGCCAGGCGCTGCGCGATCTCCTCGGTGACGGCCACCGAGCGGTGCTTGCCGCCCGTGCAGCCGACGGCGATGGTGGCGTAGTGCTTGTTCTCGCGGCGGTAGCCGTCGAGGACGGGGATCAGGGCGTTCACGTAGCGTTCGATGAAGTCTCCGGCGCCCTGCGCCCCGAGCACGTAGTCGCTGACCGGCGCGTCGAGCCCCGTCTGTGGACGGAGGGCCGGCACCCAGTGGGGGTTCGGGATGAAGCGGACGTCCGCCACGTAGTTGGCATCCGCCGGGAGGCCGTACTTGAACCCGAAGCTCATGACGTTGAGCCGCAGCACGATCGGCCCGGACTCGGAGAACAGCTCCGTGACCTTGGTGGCCAGGGCGTGCACGTTGAGGTCGGTCGTGTCGATGACGTCGTCCGAGGAGTGCTTCAGTTCCTTCAGCACCTCGCGTTCGGCGGCGATCCCGTCGAGGATGCGGCCGTCGCCCTGGAGCGGGTGCGGCCGGCGGCCCTGCTCGAAGCGCCGCACCAGCACGGCGTCGTCGGCGTCGAGGAACAGCACGCGGTACTTCACGCCGGCGGAGCGGAGGCCCGCGAGGGACGCCTGGATGTCGCGGAACAGCTCCTTGCCGCGCACGTCGACGACGACGGCCAGCTTGGGGATGGTCTCGGGCGTCCGCGCGACGAGCTCGGTCAGCGTGGTGAGCATCTGCGGCGGGAGGTTCTCCACCACGTACCACCCGTGGTCCTCGAGGGCGTTCGCGGCCGTGCTGCGGCCGGCCCCCGACATGCCGGTCACCACCAGCAGCTCGGATTCGGCGGGTTCGACCGGAGTCAGGCTCGTGGCCTCAGTCATCGTGGTGCATCCGTTCCGGCTCGACGGGGCATCCGGTCTCCCGGCCTGCCCTGGGGGTGGCGCGGCAACTGCGGCCGCGCCTTCAGCCTAACTAATCTTCGATGATCTCGCCCGTGGCCATGTTCACGGCCGGGGCGGGCGCGTCCTCGGGGGCGACGGCGAGGGACGTGCGGATGGTCTCGGCGAGCGTGGGGCCCACGCCGGGTACCTCGACGAGTTCCTCGACGGTGGCCGCCCGGATCTTCTTGACCGACCCGAAGTGCTTGAGCAGGGCCTTGCGCTTGGCGGGGCCCAGCCCGGCGATCTCGTCGAGCGCCGAGGCGGTCATCGACTTGCCGCGCTTCTGCCGGTGGAACGTGATGGCGAAGCGGTGCGCCTCGTCGCGGATGCGCTGCAGCATGAACAGCCCCTCCGAGGCGCGCGGGAGAATCACCGGGAACTCGCTGTCCTGGATCCACACCTCCTCGAGCCGCTTGGCGAGGCCGATCACGAAGACGTCGTCGATCCCCAGATCGGCCAGCGCCCGCGACGCGGCGGCCACCTGCGGCGGACCGCCGTCGACGACCACGAGGCTCGGCGGGTAGGCGAACCGGTTGCGGGTGATCGCCGTCGTCGTGTCCTGCAGCGGGCCGTCGTCGGACGGCTCGTCCACGGCCGGGTGTGCGAGGACCGACGCGTCGTCGTCGACGGGGTCGGTCTCCGGGTCGGGGGCAGCGGCGTCCCGCGCCGGGCCCGCCTTCCCCGCGAGATAGTTGCGGAACCGGCGGTGGATGACGTCGTACATGGAGGCGGTGTCGTCGCGGGCGGCGTCGCCCGTGATGGAGAACTTCCGGTACTCGGACTTGCGCGGCAGCCCGTCCTCGACGACGACCATCGACGCCACGACGTTGGTGCCCTGCACGTGGGAGATGTCGAAGCACTCGATGCGCATGAGCGGCTGGGGCAGGTCGAGGGCCTCCTGCAGCTCCTGCAGCGCGGTGGACCGGGTGGTGATGTCGCCGGCGCGGCGGCTCTTGTGCAGGCGGAGCGCCTCGGCGGCGTTCTGCTCCACCGTGCCCATGAGGGTGGCCTTGTCACCGCGCTGCGGCACGCGCACGTCCACGCGGGCGCCGCGGAGACCGCGCAGCCACTCGAGCATCTGGTCGGAGTTGCTCGGCAGGACGGGGACGAGGACCTCGCGCGGGATCTGTTCGTTGCTGCTGCTGCCCTCCCCGTAGACCTGCTGCAGCAGGTGTTCCACGAGGTCCGGCGTGTCCATGTCCTCGACCTTCTCCACCACCCAGCCGCGCTGGCCGCGGATGCGCCCGCCGCGGACGTGGAAGACCTGGGCCGCGGCCTCGAGCTCGTCCTCCCTGATCGCGAAGATGTCGGCGTCCGTGTCCTCGCTGAGCACGACGGTGTTGCGTTCGAAGACGCGTCGGAGGGCCGCGATGTCGTCGCGGAGACGCGCCGCGGACTCGTAGTCGAGTTCCTGGACGGCCTCGGCCATCTTCTTCTCGAGCCCGGAGATGAACTTCTTGGCCTCACCGGACATGAAGTCGCAGAAGTCCCCCGCCAGGGCCTTGTGGTCCTCGGGACTGATGCGTCCCACGCACGGCGCGGAGCACTTGTCGATGTATCCGAGAAGGCATGGCCGGCCGGTCCGTTCGGCGCGCTTGAACACCCCGGCGCTGCAGGTACGGACCGGGAAGACGCGGATCATGGTGTCGACCGTCTCGCGGATCGCCTTCGCCGGGTAGAACGGGCCGAAGTAGCGCGTGTCCTTCTTCTTGTCGCCGCGCATGACCTGCACGCGGGGGTACTTCTCCCCCATGGTGACGGCGAGGTAGGGGTAGGTCTTGTCGTCGCGGAACATGACGTTGAACCGCGGGTCGAACTCCTTGATCCACGTGTACTCGAGCTGCAGCGCCTCGAGCTCGCTGCCCACGACCGTCCATTCGACGCTCGCCGCGGTGAACACCATGCTGCGGGTCTTGGGCAGCAGGCCCTGCGGGTTCGCGAAGTAGGAGTTGAGGCGGGAGCGCAGGTTCTTCGCCTTGCCGACGTAGATGACGCGGCCGTGCTCGTCCCGGAACCGGTAGACCCCCGGATCGAGCGGGATCTCGCCGGTCTTCGGCCGGTATGTCACTGGATTCGCCACACGTCAATCCTAGGTGCGGACGCCGACACGCCCCGACGCGGGCCGCCCGGTTCCGCTCACCGCTGACGCCCGACCCGCCGGGCGCCCGCCGCGAGCCGGCTACTCGGCGACGGGGCTCTGGTTGTAGTGCGACACCCGTTCCTGGCCGGTGAGCGCCGCGATACTGTCCATGATGGCGTCCGTGGCGTTGCGCCGGGCGGGCAGCGGGTGCCCGGGGCCGGTCTTCGCGAAGACCAGCGGCCGGCCGACCCGGAGGGTGAAGTGCTGCGGCCGGACGCCCTTCTTCCCGGCCGGCTGCAGGGCATCGGTGCCGATCAGTCCCACCGGCACCACGGGGGCGCCGGTGGTGAGCGCGAGCCAGCCCACGCCGGTCCGTCCCCGGTAGAGCCTCCCGTCGCGGGAGCGGGTCCCCTCCGGGTAGATGCCGACGCCGTCGCCCTTCTCCAGCAGGTCGAGGAGGGTCTTGAGGGCCTGCACGCTGGCGGCCTGCTGCCCGCGTTCGACGGGGATGGACCCCACGCCCTCGAAGAAGGACTTCATGAGGGCGCCCTTCACACCGGTCCCCGTGAAGTACTCGGCCTTGGCGAAGAAGGCCACGGGGCGGGGCATGAGTGCCTGCACGAGGACGCTGTCGAGGAAGGACAGGTGGTTCGCAGCGACGATGAACGGACCGTCCGCGGGGACGTGGTGCAGTCCCTCGACCGTGGGGCGGCAGAGACCTGCGATGAGCCCTCGGGTGGTGCTGCGCGTCAGGTCATAGACTCCCACCGAGCACCTCCAGGAGCTCGTCCGCGGACTCGACGACGGCCGTGGCCCCGGCGCCCTGCAGTTCGCCCGGTGCCGCGAAACCCCAGCCCACGCCGATGCACGGCAGACCGTTCGCGGCGGCGCCCTCGACGTCGTGCCGCCGGTCGCCGATCATGACGGCGGAGCCGGCCGCGCCCGGGTGCCGCTCGAGGGCCGCCCGGATGATCGACGCCTTCCCGGCAGCGGCCCTGGTCTCGTCCCGTGGGGAGCCGTGCACCGAGGCGAAGAGGTGCCGGAGCCCCTGCGCGGCGAGGAGCTCCTCGGCGAGCCACTCGGGTTTCTGGGTGGCGACCGCGACCACCGCGCCGCGACGCGCCAGCGCCTCCACACAACGGGCGATCCCGGGGTAGGGGCGGCTCCGCGCCATGCCCGTGTCCACGTACCCCGCGCGGTAGGTATGGAGGACATCCTGCAGGCGGGAGGCGGGCACACCGGCACGCTCGGTCAGCGAGGAGACGAGGGGCGGACCCACCATGGCCCGGAGGGCGTCGTCACCGGGCACCGGGAGGCCGTGGCGGCGCAGGGCGTCCGCGATACCCTCGGTGATCGCTCCCGCCGGGTCGACGAGCGTTCCGTCGAGGTCGAAGAGTATCAGCGAATGCATATATGCCACCGGGCAAGCTTGCCATAGCACCGGCAGGGCACGCGCCATGCATACCCTGCCCGGCATACCCGGACCGGCGGGGCCGGCTACTGCGCCTTCTCGAAGATCTCCTTGAGGAACGTCCCCGTGTAGCTCGCCTCGTTCCGGGCGACCTGCTCGGGTGTACCCGTCGCGATGATCTGCCCGCCGCCGGAGCCGCCGTCGGGTCCGAGGTCGATCACCCAGTCGGCGCTCTTGATCACGTCGAGGTTGTGCTCGATCGTCACCACGGTGTTGCCCTTGTCCACGAGGCCCTGCAGCACGAGCAGGAGCTTGCGGATGTCCTCGAAGTGCAGACCCGTGGTGGGTTCGTCGAGGACGTAGATGCTCCGGCCGTTCGACCGCTTCTGCAGCTCGCTGGCGAGCTTGACGCGCTGCGCCTCGCCGCCGGACAGCGTGGTGGCGGGCTGCCCGAGGCGCACGTAGCCGAGGCCCACCTCGACCAGCGTGTTCAGGTGCCGGGCGATCGGGCTGAACGCGGCGAAGAACTCCGCGCCCTCCTCGATGGGCATGTCGAGCACGTCGGCGATGGTCTTGCCCTTGTAGTGCACCTCAAGGGTCTCGCGGTTGTACCGGGCGCCGTGGCACACCTCGCACGGCACGTACACGTCCGGCAGGAAGTTCATCTCGATCTTCAGGGTGCCGTCGCCGGAGCACGCCTCGCAGCGGCCGCCCTTGACGTTGAAGGAGAACCGGCCGGGCAGGTAGCCGCGGACCTTGGCCTCCGTGGTCTCCGCGAAGAGCTTCCGGATGTTGTCGAAGACTCCGGTGTACGTGGCCGGGTTGGACCGGGGCGTACGCCCGATGGGGCTCTGGTCGACGTGGATCACCTTGTCGAGGTGTTCCAGGCCGTCGATGCGCCTGTGCCGGCCCGCGACCTGCTTGGCGCCGTTGAGCTTGTTGGCGAGGACCTTGTAGAGGATGTCGTTCACGAGGGTCGACTTGCCGGAGCCGCTCACGCCGGTGACGGCGGTGAGCACGCCGAGCGGGATGCTGGCATCCACGTTGACGAGGTTGTGCTCGCGCGCGCCGACGACCTTCAGCTGCCGGGACCGGTCGATCTTGCGGCGCTTCGCCGGGATCTCGATCTTCCGGCGCCCGGAGAGGTAGTCGCCGGTCAAGGACTGCTCGTTGGCGAGGAGGTCCTCGAGGAGCCCCGAGTGCACCACCTGGCCGCCGTGCTCCCCTGCGCCCGGTCCGATGTCGACGATCCAGTCGGCCTCGGCGATGGTGTCCTCGTCGTGTTCGACCACGATGAGCGTGTTGCCGAGGTTCCGCAGGCGCGTGAGGGTCTCGATGAGCCGGCGGTTGTCGCGCTGGTGCAGCCCGATGGACGGCTCGTCGAGCACGTAGAGCACGCCGACGAGGCCGGAGCCGATCTGCGTGGCGAGGCGGATGCGCTGCGCCTCCCCACCGGACAGCGTGCCCGAGGCCCGCTCGAGGTTGAGGTACTCCAGGCCGACGTCGAGCAGGAAGGTCAGGCGCGCCTGGATCTCCTTGAGGACCTGGTTGGCGATCTGCGCCTCACGGCCGGTCAGCACGAGGTTGTCGAGGAATTCGGCGCAGTCGCGCATCGGCATCGCGGAGACCTCGGCGATGGAGCGGCCGTTGATGAGGACCGAGAGCGACGCCGGGTTGAGGCGTGCGCCACCGCAGGTGGGGCACGGGATCTCCCGCATGTACTCCTCGTAGCGGTCCCGCGCGTTGTCGGATTCGGTCTCGGCGTGCTTGCGCTGGATGTACTGGATGGCTCCCTCGAAGCCGGTGCTGTACTTGCGTTCCCGGCCGAAGCGGTTCTTGTACTGCACCACGACCTTGTGGTCCTTGCCGTACAGCGCGGCCTCGCGGGCGCGGTCGGGGAGCTTCCGCCAGGGGGTGGTGATGTCGAAGCTCAGCTCCGACGCGAGCCCCTCGAGCAGGCGGGTCCAGTACTCGAGCGTCGCGGTGCCCAGCGACCACGGGGCGATGGCACCCTCGGCGAGGCTGAGGTCCGGGTTGGGGACCACGAGCTCCTCGTCGACCTCGAGCTTGCTGCCGATGCCGGTGCAGGCCGGGCACGCGCCGAAGGGGTTGTTGAAGGAGAACGAGCGCGGTTCGATCTCGTCGATGGCCAGCGGGTGCTCGTTCGGGCAGGCGAGGTGCTCGGAGAAGGCGTGGAGGCGCTTCGCGTCGTCCTCGGGCAGGTCGACGAACTCCGCGAGCACGCGGCCGTCGGCGAGCTTCAGGGCGGTCTCGACGGAGTCGGTGAGGCGCTGCTGGATACCGCCCTTGACCACGAGGCGGTCGATGATGACCTCGATGGTGTGCTTGTACTGCTTGCCGAGCTTCGGCGGATCGCTGAGCTGGATAAGCTTGCCGTCCACCCGGGCACGCGAGTAGCCCTTGGCGGTGAGCTCCTGGAAGAGGTCCACGAACTCGCCCTTACGCGCCCGCACGACGGGCGCCAGGATCTGGAAGCGCGTGCCCTCGTCGAGCTCGAGGAGCTGGTCGACAATCTGCTGGGGTGTCTGCTTCGCGACGGGCTCACCGCAGACCGGGCAGTGGGGGCGGCCGACGCGCGCCCAAAGGAGGCGCATGTAGTCGTAAATCTCGGTGATGGTGCCCACGGTGGACCGGGGGTTCTTGCTCGTGGACTTCTGGTCGATCGACACGGCGGGTGAGAGACCCTCGATGAAGTCGACGTCGGGCTTGTCCACCTGGCCGAGGAACTGCCGGGCGTACGCCGAGAGGGACTCGACGTAGCGACGCTGGCCCTCCGCGAAAATGGTGTCGAAGGCCAGCGACGACTTGCCCGAGCCGGAGAGGCCCGTGAACACGATCATGGCGTCGCGCGGCAGGTCTAGGTCGACGTTGCGCAGGTTGTGCTCGCGCGCGCCCTTGACGATCAGCCGGGACAGGTCCTGGGGGGCCGGCTCCGGATTGTGGGCGTGCTGCTCGAGGGAATTTGCAATAGACACCCGTCCACTGTAGGTGAAAACGCCTTCGAAGACATATTCGAATGGTGCGTTTTCCGCGTGGTTGCCGCGGCCCGCGGCGCGCCGTTCACGCTCGGCGCAATGCCGCCTGCACGAAGGCGACGGCGTCGCGCTCGGACAGCCCCGAGGACCGGACGACGGCGGCGAAGTCGTCCGCCGCGGCGGCGACCCGACGGCGCGCCTCGTCTCCCCCTGCGGTGATGACCGTGCCGGCCCGGCCCCGGGTCTCCACAACCCCTGCCTGCTCCAGTTCGCGGTACGCCCGGGCGACGGTGTTGGCGGCGACGCCGAGATGCGTGGCGAGGCCGCGGACCGGCGGCAGCCGCGTCCCCACGGCGGCCTTTCCCGAGGCGGCGGCCGCCAGGACGGCCTGCTTGACCTGCTCGAAGGGTGGTACCGCGCTCTGCGGATCGAGTTTGAGCCACCGGGGGATGTCCTGCTCCACGCCCTGCCCCTTTCCGGGAGGATCTGCGCCGGGCCGGAGGAAGCCGCGGTGTCCTCGAACCCTACCCGCCGGGTTCGCGTCCCCGGTGCCCGCCCGTGCGCGCCGTGTCTACACTGTGCTCATGACCGGCCCCCTGCACGACCTCAGCGAGCTCACCATCCGCAGCATCGCAGTGTCCGAGATGGACAACAACGTGTACGTCCTCACCTCGAAGTCGAGTGGCGCGCAGGTGGTCATCGACGCCGCGGACGACGCGCCGGCGATCCTCGGCCTGCTCGCGGACGCGCAGGAGGACACGGACGCCGAGGCCCGCGTGGCCCTCGTCATCACCACGCACTCGCACTGGGACCACGTCCGGGCGCTCGCCGAGGTCGCGGAGGTCGCGAAGGCGCGCACCGCCGCGGGCGAGGACGACGTCACGGACATCGCCGTACCGACGGACGTCCCGCTGCGGCACGGCGACGTGGGGTCCTTCGAGGGTTTCGACCTCGAGGCGATCCACCTCCGGGGCCACACGCCGGGCTCCGTCGCGATCCTCTACCGGGATCCCCACGGGCCGGCGCACGTGTTCACGGGCGATTCCCTGTTCCCCGGGGGCATCGGGAGGACAACAAGTGATAACGATTTCGACACGCTCATCGAAGACGTAACGACGCGGGTATTCGACTACCTACCCGACGACACCCTCGTCCACCCCGGACACGGCAAAGGAACCACGCTCGGCGCGGAAAGGCCCCACCTCGACGAGTGGCGCGCCCGTCGCTGGTAGACAGCTCCTACACCATCAAACAGGTCTGATTGAAAGGTATTCATGCTCGCCACCACCTGCGCCTACTGCACGTCGTACTCCGGAATGAATTATGTAGCCACTGGTCCCGGAATGCTGCGAACTGAACAAATTGCGCGAGTACAGGCTGCCTTCTCCTGCTCAACCTGCGGGAGGTTAAGCATCGGTACAATTGATATCAACCGCCACGATCTGGATTACGCACAGCGGGAGAACTGGTGGGCCAGCCAAAGTCTCAATTGGGTTCCGGAACACGTGGGTGGCAGGGACTTCCCGGATGTTCCCGAGCATATCGGCTCCGCTGCTGACGAGGCGCACCGCAGTCGCTCCATCACCGCGCTACGCGCGGCCATCCTGATGGCTCGTTCCGTCATTGAGGCCACGTGCAAAGACCACGGAGTAACCAAGGGGCAACTTGCAAGCAAAATCGACGAAATGGAAAGCAAGGGCCTGATCCGCGCTCATACAAAAGATGCCGCCCACGAGTTGCGTTTCCTTGGAAATGACATGGCTCACGGTGATTTCGTCGAGGCCATCGACGAGGATGATTCTGATGCTGTCTTGGACGTCATGGACGAGATTCTGAACGAGGTTTACCAGGGCCCAGCGCGCGTGCAACGAATGAAAGACAAGCGCGCGTCCAAGAAGCAGGGGGCTCAGTCTGCCCTACCTGCCGTGCCGAGTCGGTCCGGCGGTGAGTTTCCCTAACCCACGAGGGTCTTTAGGTCGGGCGCGGAAAGACCCATTGCCCCCTCCGCTCGAAGGAGGGGCCGAACTGCGACGATGAAGCCATGAAACTAGTCGTGGCACTGATTACGGTCCTATCAGCACTACTCCCCCTTATCGCGATTTTCCTCGGCGGCCGCACTGCAATCCGTGAAGCGAACAAGGCGGAGCGGCAAATCGGTGACTTGAAACAGCTCTTTCGACGGCAGGAGGCAGAGCGCGAAGCAGAACTAGCTAGCCTCACCTATGGGACCTCAGAGTACGAAGAAAGCAGTGTGGCACTTAGCACCCGTCATGCTGACGAGAAGCATCGCGCTGGATATCGCGCCACCACATGGGACGACATGGAGCTGATGAAGAACTTGGTGTGGGTATACATTCTTCAGCACGCTGTTTCCAGCTTCCGCACTGAGGCCGCCCTCGTCATAGGCGGCATTGTGCTTGCGGCTGTTGCCGGTATCTGGTCGCTGTATCTGCCCTCCTAGCCCGTCCCTCTAGTTCAGTCGGCATCGGGCATGGAAGAGGCCCCGCAACGATGCTGCGGGGCCTCTCGTTATCCGTGCTTGGCGCTGGCCGGCTGTGAGCCAGGAGCTCACGGGCTGCCGACCATCGTTCCCCCGCCTGGACTACTCGATAACGGGCAGGGGTGACGTTGACGCCGTGGCGCGGAAGCTTAGGCGGCCGTGAGGTCCACGACGCGGAGGCTCTTCGGGGACGAGACCTCAAGGGCTACTCGCACTTCGAGGCGGGGCTCGATGAGGTTCCGGCGGAAGTAGGAGACCGTCGTCGGGGCCTCTTCCGTTCCGCCGAGGCCCACAAAGGGGTTCCAGGCTAGGAGCGCCGAGGAGCGCGTCAGGAGCGTCACGGTGGACAGGTCCCCTACGACGGCCTGGTCGGCGGGAATGTCGGTCGTCAGGGTGACGGGCCGGTTCCAAAGGGTGCGGGCCGGCGCTGCGGTGGGCTGGTTCGGGCCGAGGAGGAAGCGGCCTTCCCCGTCCGTGGAGAGCTCAATGTCCATCCACGCTTCCGGGTGCATGACGATCCCGGTAGCGGTGACGCCCTCGGCTTCGAGCTGCCCGAGGGCCCGGCGGACCGACTGCATGGCCGACACTCCGTAGGCGGTCTGGAGAACGCCGGGCGTGGTGAGGATGCCCTCGACCGTGCTGCCATCCTCTGCGGTCCCGCCGCGCAGGATGAAGTCCGACACCGCCGATTCCAGGCCGTAGGCCATTTCCGAGGCGAGGAAGCGGTCCAGGGAGTTGTAGTCCTCGAAGTGCTGCACGGGTACGGGCTCGGCCAGGTGCGCGATCGTCGCCGCGTGCCAATTCTTGGGCTCCAGCGTGTACCGCGAAACGGGCTTCAGCTCACCACGGGCAACCGTCGCGGCGTTGTTCTCGCGGAGGACCTGACGGAGGTAGGAGCCGTTCGGGGTGTCAACAGGGCGGGTATTCACCGCCGCCGGAAGGCTGTACTCCGCTTTCGGGTCCTCGATGATCCGGCCGTCAAAGCCGAAAGCGACCGCGCCCTGCGGGACGAGGGCCTTACCCGCTGCGGGCCCGCCGACAGTGTTCGCGGCGGCGTCGAGAGCCTTCCGCATTTCGCCGGCGAACGCTGCGGCCCGCTCGTGCTGTCCGCCGGTGGCGCCGGCGGCCTTCCTCGGGGTGGCGCGGAACGGGGTTCGGGGGTCCTCGGCCGGCGCGTCGTTGTCCGTCGAGGACTGGAGGGGGCCACCGCTGACACCGGCGAGGGCTGCCGATGCAGCATTTTTCGCGGTGATCCGCTTCTCCGTGTCGCTGATGGCTTTGCCGAGCTGTTCCGCTCGTGCGCCATCCGCCGCTGTGAAGTCTGCGGCCTTGTTGAGGGCCTTGTCTCGGAGGGTCCCGGCCTCATTGCGGAGCTGTGCGAGCTGTTCTTCAAGTGTCATGGTGCCGTCGCCTATCTAGTTCGTGAGGGATCTACCAGGCGGTGGCGATGAATACATGGTTTCAGAGGTCGGCGGTCGAATGTGTGCGTTTTCAGCCGCCGGCGCCGGCTATTTTTCGCGAGCTGCTCGCGCGGCGGTTTCGAGCTGGTCGAGGCGGGCCCCGTATTCGTCGAGAATCCTCTCGGGCCCGATGCTTGCCGGCATCTGCGAGGCCATAGCAAACATGGTCCCGGTCAGCCTCTCGACTTGCTCCAGCTCCTCGGGTGGCATGGCCGCCGCTTGTGCTTCGAGGACGGCTAACGCGTCCGTGTCGTCCAGGCTGGTGGCTCGGAAGAGGGCCAGGGCAAAGCGGCTCAGCCGGAAGTAGTCGTCGGTCAGTAGGTGCAGATTCTCGTCGATCATGGTCGTGCCTTTCGGTTGGTGTTGCTGGTGTTGTGGGTGGTGGTCAGCCGGCGAACGGGTTGCCGGTCTCCGCTGCTGCTATGCGGTCCTCGCTGCGGCGTGCTGCCGGGGTGAGCTGGAGCTGCACCGCCCAGAGCCGGAGTTGCTGGGACGCTTCACGGCCGGAAGCCAGGCTCGGATTCTTCACACGCCGGCCGTGGTCGGCGCTGGACCGGCCTTCGACGGTGACGCCGCGCTCTCGCACGTCCTCGGCGGCCGCGCAGAAGTCGCTCCAGAACGTGCAGTAGGCGACGACGCCGGCCCGGTCCGCCTCGGTGAATTTGTCAGGCTCCCCGGCGAACACTCGGGACAGGCGCCGCCACTCCGCCAAGCCTTCCCCGCCCAACGCGGCAGGCTCGTCCGCCCACACGAGGCAAGGACCTCCCGCCGGCGGTCTTGGGGCCGTCGCAGGCTGGGAAGGGGCGGCGCTCGTGCGCGGCATGAGCTTCAATCGCGGGCTGCTCGGCCGGCGGGTGATTGGTGCTCTCCTCGGTGCTGGTGTCGTGGTCACTATCGGGCCTCTCTCGTCGTGGCTTTCAAAAACAGGTTCTGGTCGGGCATATCGCACGGCGAACTACCCCGGCGCGGCTTCTCGGGTCGGGCTTCACGATCGGAACGCCCCCTACCCGGTCGTCGGTGTGCGGTGGCTGCTGCGTGGTGGGGTCTCATGCCGCGCCGCGTTGTCGTCGGCGGTAGCGCTTCCGGTCGGCTGCGGTGAGACCGCCTAGGACGCCGTGGCGCTCTTGGACGGCGAACGCGTATGCGCGACATTCGCGGAGCGCGTTGCAGCCGTTGCAGGTTGCTGCTGCGCGTGTTTGTTGCTGCTCGTCATCGCTCGTCCACTCAGGGCCGTTGGTGCAAGGCAAGGTTGCGTTGCTGGTCGCGGCGAGGAAATCGCGCCATTCAGCCGTCGAGGTCGTGTCGTCCCTCGTGGTCTCTCTACTCATGACGCACGCCGCTGCTGCTGCGCCTCACGCCATGCTGCTGTGCGTTGCTCGCGGTCCTGTTCTGTTGTGCCGGCCCAGACGCCTGGCTCTCGCGGGTGACCGCTGATGTAGCTCTTGCAGGCTCGCAGGGCTGGACACGTCGCGCATAGGGCTGCTGCTGCTGCCTGCTGCTCGTGTCGTGGGTCTAGCCAGTCGAGGCCGGCGGGCTGCACGAGGCAAGGGGTGGCGCCTGTGTGGGCGGCTACCTGCTCGACGAGGGCGGCGTGCAGCTCCTGCCGGGCCCCTCTGAAAAGGGGTGGGGCCCCTTTGTACTTGCGGCGGGGGCTCATGGCTGCCTCCAGTCGGCCAGGAGTATGCGGGGCGCTCGCTGGAGCTCCTCGAAGAATTGCCGCCGTTCGGGGTGCTCGTCCTGGGGGTCTCCTGCGAGTCGGACGCCTTGGAGGAGCGTCAGGCGCATGTAGGGGTCGAGGGCTAGGGCTTCGTATCCAAGGTCTGAGGTCATTGCCAGGCCGGTCGTGACTGTGCCGAGCAGGTGGAACCGCTCCAACTTCCATCCGGCTACCCGTGGAAGCTGGAGGCCTTCACCTTGGGTGAGTCGCCGTTCGCCGAGGATGAGGCGGGCGAGGCCTGGCGCGATGTTGTCTAGCCGGATGTGGTCGGGCAGTGGTGGCGGTGGCGGCTGCCAGTTGTTGGGGGCAGGGATTGAGGGATGGGAAGTGGTCATTGCCGTGTCCTGTCGTGAGTGGTGTCGACGCTTTTTGCGGTGTTGGAGTTGCATTGCTTCCCTCCCCCCGCCTTACAGGCAGGGGAGGGAACGTGAAGCTAAGGGCGTGATAGCCGTGATAGGGGTCGTGATGCTTATTCCTGCGGGGCCGTGATGCCTTCGGGTGAGTCGTGGGGGTTCACGTCGAAGAGGGTGCGTGAAGGGTCCATGAAGGGCCGTGAAGGGTCCACGGGGTAGTAGATGCGTGACGCTTTCGGGCCCTCCCCGCTGAGTGTTGTCGCGCGGACCTTCCCTGCCCGTTCGAGTGCTGCGAGCTTCCGCCGGGTCTTCTCGACTTCGGAGGGACTGACGGTGTGCCCCTCGGCGGCGTAGAGCATTTCTGCCGCGTCTCGGACGGTGGTGCCCCTCGGTCCTCGCCCGTTGATGAGTTCTAGAGGGTCCCCGCCGCCGACGACGGAGGACAGGCCGGCGTCGTGGTCGTGGAGAACTTTGAAGGGGCCCACTGGCTCAGCGGGCTGCTTGAGGTGCAGGAAGTCCACGATCGGGTCGCCTGCTTGTCCGTGGAGGAGGATTACGCTGCCGGCGCCTCCGGTGATCCATGTACTGCCGAACACGTCTGCGAGGGTGTTGGGCTTCTTGCCGTTCTCGCCGCGCTTCACCTGGTGGTGCAGCTCCAGTACTTGAATGCCGGCGGCGAGGACTGCCTGGCGGGCGTTGTTGTAGCCGGCGCCCACCGCGTCCTCGGAGAGTCCGATGGCGGCGTCTTTCAGGCTGTCCACGATCACCACGGAGGCGCCGGCCATCTGGCAGAGGTTTAGGAGGATCGCGGGGTTCTTGGCTATGTCGCCGGGTGGTGGGCCTTGCATGACCACGAGGCGCTCGGTCATGTGGTGGCGGTGCTCGGCCCGGAACACTCGTTTGAGGCTGCGGGCGATCTGCTGGGGTCGATCCATTGCCAGGTACAGGATCCGTCCCGCTGCGGGCTGCACGGAGTAGCCGAGAACATCGGGGAGGATGCCTAGTAAGCCGGCGACGAGTTGGTTAGCGAGGGTGGTCTTGCCGACGCCGGAGGGTCCGACGAGCATGCAAGCTTCTCCTTCGGCCCAGAGCACTTCTTTGCCGATTCCCCACACTGCGGGTACGTGGTCGGGACGGTCGAAGATGAAAGAGCCGCCGTCGATGAACGTGACCGTGACGGGGGGCGCGGGTTCCGCCTGGACAATCTCGGATGCCCTGCTGCGTAGCCGGAGTTGCCGGGCGAGGGCGGCCGTCTCGTGGTCGTCGACGAGTGCTTGATAGGCGTCGCGATCGAGGGGCCCCTCGGTGCCGGTGACGATGCCGATCAAGTGGAAGTCGATAGCGTCGAGCGTTTCGGGTGCGGGTGGCTTACCCCCGTTCGCCGCTTCCGCTCGCGCTACTTCCCGCGCCCGCTGGTCGTGGTAAGCAGCGCGCTGCGCTTCGGTGAGGGCGTCGAGGCGTCGGTAGATTTCGGCGCGAGCGGCGGACGCTACCCGGCTCACTGGTGGCCGCCTTCTCGGTGCATGCAGTCGTGGCAGAGCCCGAACATGACGATGAGCGGTGCGGTGGTGTTGTTGGACGGCAATAGCCTTACGCCGCCGGGATACACGCCGGCGGGGTCGTGGTGCCCGCACCTGTCGCAGGTGTTGTCGGCCGGCCCGGTGAGGTTGAGCTGGGGCTGGCAGTCCTCGCATACGACGAGGGCAGGCGCCCATACGGCGTGCACCACAGGCCGAGCCGGGTGGGTCAGGTGCCCGCAATGGGTGACTTCCCCGGCAGCGATCCGGGTTCCGAGTGCTCGAATCTGTTGCCGGAGCCATAGGGATGGCTCGTGGTTGTTGGAGGCGTGGAACAGGTTCGGGTCGGTGTCGGCCCGGTTGCGGTGCGTCGGGCCGGTCACGATGCGCCGCCAGTGAACAGGGCTGCGAGCCGTTCACGCTGCTGTGGGGTCAGGGGCGGGGCGTCAGCAACGATCTTTTGGACGTAGGCTTCGAGCTTCGCTGCGGCGAGTTCTTGCCGGGCGGCTTCGATCTGTGACGGGTTCTTGCGTCTGGTGGCGACGCCGAGGCGGCTACGGGCCGCGAGGACTTCATTCGGCATGGAAAAAGCTCCCAAGTGCAGGCAGCAAGATGCTGCTCGTCACCGGGAGCTGATGGGCTACTTCCCCTGATCGGGGCCCTGAATAGTTCGCGGCCTATGCAGGCCGCCGCCGAATAGCACCACCGTAACACCTAAACCTCAGGTCAGGGGAGTTTGATGGGAGTTCTTCCACCCGGCTTGTCCCTGGAAAGAACGGCGAACGCGAGTTCGAGTAGCTTGATGCCGCTCCTGCCGTCACGCCGACCGCAGGAGCCGCACACGATCGTGTGCGACCAGTAGGGATGCAAAGGCCTGTCGAGGCCGGCGGGTCCCCCCTGGTGGCTCGGGTCGGCGATGAGGAACATCTGCACGCGCGTCGGATACTCGGCCCGCTCGTCGGAGCTGGTGGTCATCACGTTGTTGTTCCGTTGCAGGACTAGCGCCGCGCCCGTCGCGTGGCCTCGGTGATGCAGCGCTATCGGCCTGGTAGTTCCCTCGCCGAGCTGGTGTCTGCCGACTGCGAGGATATTGCCGTCCGCAGTGACCGCGTTCTCCCACTCCCCCGCCTGGTTGCTGGTGGTACTCATGCGCTCTCGCCTTCCCATTCGATGCGTACTGATTCGGGCTTGAACCCGGGACCTCGCGTGGTCTTGAGGATGACCACGTGCATACCAAGGAGAGTCAAAAGCCGGCGGCGCTGCGCTATCTCCCAGCCGTCCCAGCGTGCTGCGAGCGCGTCGACGTCGGCGCCGGCCAGCTCCTCGAGGAGCCCTGTCGGGATGTTCGAGCGCTCGGACAGGGTGCGTTGCAACTTCTCGATACCCGGCGTGATCCTGCTCGTCACGGTTTCGAGCTGCCCGATGGACAGCCGGCCGGCTAGATACGATTCGGTCGCTTCGTCGAGCTTCACGCGGAGGCTGGCGAGTTCCTCCCGTTCCGGGCCGTGATCGGGTGCCTGGGCAGCTTGGAGGAGTTCGGCGAAGTCGGGGCGGGCCATGCGGGCGAGGACCACCTGGCGGACGAGAGCGTCAACATGCGCTTCGTTCCGGCCGACACAGGCGTTGTCTGTGCACTGGTACAGCGACACCTTCGCCCCGGGCTTCCCCTTCGGAGCGGTGCGCAGGATGCCCCCGCATTCCCCGCAGTACCCGATACCGCCCGTCAGCAGGTGCTTGAACGCACCTGCCCTGCCGAGAACCTGTCCCGGCTGAAATAAGCCTGTGACGGCTTCGTACTTCTCCATCGTGATAAGTGCCGGCCACGCGGCGGGGAAGAGCTCCTGGTCGGGCTTTCCCCGGTGATGAAGCCGTAGGCCGGCGTTCGACGGGCGGAACGCGATCTTCTTGACCGTCGAGGGCAACCATTGCGCTGCGCCGCCCTCACGGTGGCCGAGGTAGGCGCTCGGAGTCGGCACGGACCGAGCGTTGAGGTCGGCAGTGACCGACCTGAGGGATTTCCCGGCCAGGAGGGCGGCCACTATGCCTCGGACGACGGTAGCGGCTTCCTCGTCGATGCTGTCTGTGAAAGCGTTCGATTTGCTGTCGGGGTCGTAGGTCCTCGTCCACCCGTAGGCGACGGCTCCCGCCGCCCGGCCTTCCCTTGCCCGCCGGTTCGCTGCGGCTCGGATACGCTCGGACTTCACTTCAGACTCCATCGTGTCGAACTCCCCGATGAGGCCGGCCATGCCTCGCCCGTATGCGCTCGACAGGTCCAGCTCGGGGCCTTTCACGGCGGCGATCGACACCCGGTGATCGGCGAGCGCCTTGATCCCATTGGCCCGCTCGATGCGGTTTCTCCAAAGCCGGGACGTGTGGAACACGACTATGCGGCTGTAGTTGCCGGTCGCGGCGTCGTGCATGAGCTTGGTGTAGCCGGGCCGAGCCTTGCCGGTGAGCGCGGAAATGTCGTTGTCGGTGTAGACGCCGCCGACGGTCCATCCTCGCTTTTCAGCCATCTGCCGGGCGTCGGCTACCTGCTGCCGGACGCCTGCGGCCTCGCCTGATGGGTCCTCGCTGATGCGGGCGTATATCGCTACCTGCTGCTCTGTGGTCATATTTCCACCTTAGAGCCGCACGGCTTCCCCGGGGGGCTGGGCAACACGCAGGGCGACCCGGAGCGGTTCGCGTCCCTGTACGACGACGTCGTGACCCGGATCTTCGACCGCCTGCCGGACGACACCGTCGTGCACCCGGGGCACGGCAAGGGCACCACGCTCGGCGCGGAGCGGGGCTCCCTCCCGGAGTGGAAGCAGCGCGGCTGGTAGGAACAGAAACCGGCTGAGGCCGGCTGCGGCCGGCCGGAACCGGGCCGCCTCAGGCGCGGCGGTGCCCGACGGCGAAGATCCGGCGGAATCCGAACACCGTGCCGTGCTCGCCCCGCGGGTACGCCGTCCGGAGCAGCTCCGCGTAGCCGGCCTCGAACGCGTCGGCCTCCCCCGCCCCCAGCACCTCCAGCACGGGCCGCAGCGCGGTGCCGCGCACCCAGCCCAGCACGGCGTCCTCCCCCGGCAGCACCTGCTGGTACGTGGTCTCCCACACGTCGGCGTCGAGGCCCGCGGCGAGGAGCAGCTGCAGGTAGTCGGCGGGTTCGCCGACCGCGTCGTCGTGGCGGAGCACACCCTGCAGCGTCCCGGCCCAACGTGGACTGGCTGCGTGCTCGCGCATGAGGACGTGGGACGGTGCGGAGAAGTTGCCGGGGACCTGCAGCGCGAGCCAGCCTCCTGCCGGCAGCCCGTCCGCCCAGGCCGAGACGAGGTCCTGGTGGCCGGGCACCCACTGGAGGGCCGCGTTGGTGACGACGACGTCGTCGGATCCCGGCCGGTAGTCGCGGAGGTCGCCCTCCTCGAAGGACAGGTTCGGCAGGGCCGGGCGGCGGCGGGCGGCGTCGATCATGTCGGCGCTGGCATCGATCCCCCGCACCGTCGCGTCGGGCCACCGCCGCGCGAGCGCCTCCGTCAGGTCCCCCGGGCCGCAGCCGAGGTCGACGACGCTCCGCGGAGAAGGGTGATCGATCCGTGCCACGAGGTCGAAGAACGGCCGCCCGCGATGACCGGCATGGCGGGCGTACAGTCCGGGGTCCCAGCGCATGATCCACCCTAACGCGCCCACCGGTAGGCTGAACGGACCATGAGGATCCAAGAGCACCTGCCCCGGCACGACGACGGCCGACTCACCGCCGACGCGGTCTACGAGGCCTTCACGGCGTGGGCGACGGCGCGCGGCCTGGCCCTCTACCCCGCGCAGGACGAGGCCGCCATGGAACTCGTCTCCGGCAACAACGTG
Source organism: Arthrobacter sp. TJ-238 (assembly GCF_058269215.1). Taxonomy (NCBI): domain Bacteria; kingdom Bacillati; phylum Actinomycetota; class Actinomycetes; order Micrococcales; family Micrococcaceae; genus Arthrobacter; species Arthrobacter sp. TJ-238. Next base: position 195,191 of record NZ_JBZCNH010000003.1, read on the forward strand.
ATCCTCGCGACCCCCACCGGTTCCGGGAAGTCACTCGTCGCTGTCGCGGCCCACCTGAAGTCCTTCGCGGACGGACGGACGAGTTACTACACGGCGCCGATCAAGGCCCTCGTGTCCGAGAAGTTCTTCGCGCTCTGCGACATCTTCGGGCCGGAGAACGTCGGCATGATCACCGGTGACTCCGGGGTGAACCAGGACGCGCCGATCATCTGCTGCACCGCGGAGATCCTCGCGAACCTCGCCCTGCGGGAGGGCGCCCTGGCCGACGTCGACACCGTGGTCATGGACGAGTTCCACTTCTACTCGGACCCGCAGCGCGGCTGGGCGTGGCAGGTCCCGCTGCTCGAGCTGCCGCAGGCGCAGTTCCTGCTCATGTCCGCGACCCTCGGCGACGTCACGCGCTTCGAGAAGGACCTCACCGAGCGCACGGGCCGACCGACGGCGACGGTCACGTCCGTGGAACGGCCCATCCCCCTGCACTACTACTACGTCGAGACACCGGTGCAGGAGTCCCTCGAGGAACTGCTCTCCACCCGGCAGGCGCCCGTGTACGTGGTGCACTTCAGCCAGGCGGAAGCGATCGAGCGGGCGCAGAACCTCATGAGCGTCAACGTGTGCACGCGCGAGGAGAAGGACCGCATCGCGGACCTCATCGCGACGTTCCGGTTCTCCTCGGGGTTCGGCAGGACCCTCAACCGGCTGGTCCGCCACGGGATCGGCGTGCACCACGCCGGCATGCTCCCGAAGTACCGGCGCCTCGTCGAGCAGCTCGCGCAGGCCGGGCTGCTGAAGGTCATCTGCGGCACCGACACCCTCGGGGTCGGCATCAACGTGCCCATCCGCACCGTGCTCCTGACGGCCCTGAGCAAGTACGACGGCGTCCGCACGAGGTTGCTCAACGCGCGCGAGTTCCACCAGATCTCCGGACGCGCCGGGCGGGCGGGCTACGACACCGCGGGCACGGTGGTGGTGCAGGCGCCCGACCACGTGGTCGAGAACACCAAGGCCATGGCGAAGGCCGTCTCCAAGTTCGGTGACGACCAGAAGAAGCTGCGCCAGGTGGTGCGCAAGAAGCCGCCCCAGGGCTTCGTGTCGTGGGGCAAGCCCACCTACGAGCGGCTCGTCGAGAGCATCCCCGATCCCCTCACGTCGTCGTTCTCCGTCAGCCACTCCATGCTCCTGAACCTGCTGGAGCGGCCCGGGGACCCCTTCACCGCCGTCAAGCGTCTGCTCACCGAGAACCACGAGACGCGCGCCTCCCAGCTGCGGCTCATGCGCCGCGCCATCGGGATCTACCGGGAGCTCGTGACCGCCGGGATCGTCGAGCGGCTGCCCGTGCCCGAGCCGGACGGCCGGACCGTCCGCCTCAAGGTGCACCTGCAGGCGAACTTCGCCCTGAACCAGCCACTCTCCCCGTTCGCCCTCGCGAGCCTGGAGCTCCTCGACCCCGAAGCGCCGGGCTACGCACTCGACGTCGTCTCGGTCATCGAGGCCACGCTGGAGAAGCCCCGGCAGGTGCTCAACGCCCAGGAGAAGAAGGCCCGCGGGGAGGCCGTCGCCGCCATGAAGGCCGAGGGCATCGACTACGACGCGCGCATGGCCCGCCTGGAGGAGATCGGCTACCCGAAGCCGCTCGAGGAGCTGCTGCAGCAGGCCTTCGACGTGTACCGGGCGTCGGCGCCGTGGCTCAACGACTTCGAGCTGGCCCCCAAGTCGGTGGTACGCGACATGTACGAGCGGGCCATGAGCTTCGGCGAGTACGTGGCGTTCTACGCCCTGACGCGCTCCGAGGGGATCCTGCTGCGCTACCTCGCCGACTGCTACAAGGCCCTGCGCCACACCGTGCCCGTCGAAGCCCTGCGCGAGGACCTCAGCGACATCATGGAGTGGCTCGGCGAACTGGTGCGGCAGGTCGACAGCAGCCTCCTCGACGAGTGGACCCAGCTCTCCGCCGGTCTCACGCCGGCCCCGGCGGACGCCGTGGACCTCCCCGAGGAGCCGCCCTCGGTCACGTCCAACGAGCGCGCCTTCCGGGTCATGGTCCGCAACGAGATGTTCCAGCGCGTGAAACTCTTCGCCGACGAACGGGACGAGGCGCTCGGCGCCCTCGACGCCGACTCGGGGTGGACCGCCGACCGCTGGGCCGGGGCCCTTGACGGCTACTTCGGGGACTACGAGGACATCGACGACGGCCCCGAGGCCCGGGGGCCTGCCCTGCTGCTCATCACCAAGGCACCGGGGGTGTGGAGGGTGCGCCAGATCCTCAAGGACCCCGAGGGGAACGGCGACTGGGGCATCAACGCCGAGATCGACCTCCCGGCGTCGGACGAGGCGGGCAGCCCGGTGGTCCGGATCCTCGGGGTCGGGGCGCCCGTCGCCGCCTGAGCCGCCACGCGCGCTTCGCTAGTCTTGGGGCATGTCGATTCGCGAAGCACGGCCGGCGGACGTCCCGGTCATCCTCCAGCTCATCCACGATCTCGCCCTCTACGAGAAGGAGCCGGACGCCGTCAGGAACACCGTCGGGTCCCTTGAGGACGCCCTGTTCGGCGACCGCCCCACGATCTTCGCCCACGTCGCCGAGGCCGAGGGGCAGGTCCAGGGATTCGCGCTCTGGTTCCTCAACTACTCCACCTGGGAGGGCGTCAACGGCATCTACCTCGAGGACCTGTACGTGCGCCCCGAGGCGCGCGGAGCGGGGCACGGGAAGGCGCTGCTCGCCAACCTCGCGAGGATCGCCGCCGAGCGCGGGTACGCCCGCGTGGAGTGGTCGGTGCTCGACTGGAACGAGCCGTCCATCCGCTTCTACCAGCAGCTCGGCGCCCGCCCCCAGACCGGGTGGAGCACGTTCCGGCTCACGGGCAGCGCCCTCGCCGAGGTGGCCGCGCTGTGACGGCGCCGTCCACGCCGCCATCGTCCCCCGCTCCACCGCCCGCGTCACCCCCGGCCGCCGGGACCGCCGCCGGGACCGCTGCTGGGTCCGCGACGGACGCCGACGCCCACGTGGTCGGCCGGACCGCCGTCATGCGCGGACTGCGCGCCACGGGCCACACCTTCCGCGTGCCGCTCGACCACGGGGACCCGGCGTCCCCCCTCATCGACGTGTTCGCCCGGGAGTACTCCTCGCTCGAGCACAGCGACGAGGACACCGCCCGCCTGCCGTGGCTCCTTTTCCTGCAGGGCGGGCCCGGTGGCCGGGGTGTCCGCACCACGCAGCTCTCGGGCTGGATGAAGGCCGCCGCGAAGGAGTTCCGGATCCTCATGCTCGACCAGCGGGGCACGGGGCTCTCCACGCCCGCCGACGCCGCGACGCTCGCGGCGCTGCCCTCGCCGCAGGCCCGGGCCGAGTACCTCACCCACTTCCGCGCGGACGCGATCGTCGCGGACGCCGAGCTGATCCGCCACCGTCTCGGCAGCGGGCCGTGGACTGTCTTCGGGCAGAGCTACGGCGGCTTCTGCACCCTCACCTACCTCTCGAACGCCCCGGAAGGGATCGAGCGCGCCCTCCTCACCGGCGGCCTCGCTCCCCTCGCGGGCCGGCCCGACGAGGTGTACCGGGCCACGTTCGCCCGGGTCGAGGAACGCAACCGGGAGTACTTCTCGTGGTACCCCGAGGACCGCGACCTGGTCACGCGTATCGCCCGCCACCTCGAGGCCGTCGAGGAGCACCTCCCCAGCGGCGAACGCCTGACCGTACGGCGCTTCCAGATGGTCGGCTCCTTCCTGGGCGGGAACACGAGGGTGCACGCGCTGCATTACCTCCTCGAGGACGCGTTCATCGACACGCCGGGCGGGCCCCGCCTGTCGGCAGGGTTCCTCGAGCAGGTCCAGGGCGTCGTCAGCCGTGCGTCGCACCCGCTGTACGCGCTGCTGCACGAATCCATCTACTGCCAGGGCTTCGCCTCCGACTGGGCGGCCCGGCGCGTGCTCGAGGAGTACCCGCAGTTCCGCGACGACGCCGCCGAGGTCCTGTTCACCGGCGAGATGGTCTACCCCTGGTACTTCGAGGAGGACCCTGCGCTCCGTCCGCTGCGCGAGGTCGCGGACATCCTGGCGGCGAAGGAGGACTGGGGCCGCCTGTACGACCGGGACGTCCTCGCGAGGAACACCGTCCCCGCCGCGGCAGCCGTGTACCGGCACGACATCTATGTGGACAGGGGCCTCTCCCTCGCCACGGCAGCCGCCGTCCGTCGGCTCGAGGTGTGGGAGACGGACGAGTTCCACCACGACGGCATCGCCGACGACGGCGAGGCGATCTTCGAGCGGCTGCTCGGCATGACGCGCTCCTGACCGGACGCGCTCGGCCCGCACGGCCCCGCGCTCCAGATGCAGACAGGGAGGGACCCCGCACATCGCGTGCGGGGTCCCTCCCTGTTCCGGTGCGGCCAGGGCCTAGCGGCGCGGTTCCTTCGCGCCGGCCTCGTCAGCGGCCTCGTCCAGTCCTTCGTCCACGGCGGGCGAGGACGTCGAGGCCGAACGGACGGCGGCCTTCTCGTCTGCCCGCGAACGGATCAGGCTGGCGACTACCGCGATGACGATCGTCGCGACGATCACGGCGAGGGACACGAACGTGGGGATCTCGGGGGCCCACTCGATGTGCTCGCCGCCGTTGATGAAGGGCAGCTCGTTGACGTGCATCGCGTGGAGGACGAGCTTGACGCCGATGAAGGCGAGGATCACGGAAAGCGCGTGCTTCAGGTAGATCAGGCGCGTCATCAGGCCGCCCAGGAGGAAGTAGAGCTGGCGCAGGCCCATGAGGGCGAAGATGTTCGCGGTGAACACGATGAACGCACTCTGCGTCAGGCCGAAGATGGCCGGGATGGAGTCGACGGCGAAGAGGAGGTCGGTCAGGCCGATCGTCACGAAGACGATGAGCATGGGCGTGAACACCTTCTTGCCGTCGACGACGGTGCGCAGCTTGTTGCCGTCGTAGGACTCGGACATCGGCAGGACGGACCGGAGCTTCGCGATGAGCTTGTTGTCGCCCGCGTCCTCCTCGTCCTCACCGGAGTCCGTGGCCTGCTTGTAGGCGGTGTAGAGGAGGAAGGCGCCGAAGATGTAGAAGATCCAGCTGAAGTTCTCGATGACGGCCGCGCCCAGGGCGATGAAGATGCCGCGCAGGATCAGCGCGATGATGATGCCCACCATCAGCACTTCCTGCTGGTACTTCCGGGGCACCGAGAACCGCGCCATGATGATGATGAAGACGAACAGGTTGTCGATGCTCAGGCTGTACTCGGTGATCCAGCCGGCCACGAACTGGCTGCCGTACTCCGCGCCCGTGAAGACGAACATGAGGGCCGCGAACACGAGCGCGAGGCCCACGTAGAAGGTGACCCACAGTCCCGCCTCCTTCATCGACGGCTCGTGGGGGCGCTTGACGACGAGGAGCAGGTCGAACAGCAGGATGATCCCGAGCACGACGAACGTGCCGATCTCGAATGCCAGGGGCAGAGCGGGCATGAAGTACCTTCCGGGGGTGCAGGTGATCGCCGTAAGTCTCTCCGCGGCGGCATGATGCCGTCTCGCCGCTACGCCCGGCAGGGCAACTGTGCCCTGCGTGCTGACGTTCGTAGCGCTTGGGATACTCCCCTACGTCCGGTCAATGCTACCCGGGCAGGCGCACGGCGGACGAATACCCGCTATCGGTGGCGTCTCCCGCCTGCACCCTTGACGCGGCCGGGCGTGACAGCATCGTCGGGCACCGTAGACGTCGCCCCCGGCCCGGACCGACTGCCCCGCACCGCCGCGCCGATCAGGCGTGGCCGGCGGACTGCATCTGCCGGAGTTCCTTCTTGAGATCGCCGACCTCGTCGCGCAGCCGCCCGGCGAGCTCGAACTGCAGCTCCGCTGCGGCGGCGTGCATCTGGTCGGTCAGCTGCTGTATGAGGTCCGTGAGGTCCTCGGCCGGTACCGACGCGAGACCGTCGTGCCGCCCGGCGCCCTTCTTCGGCTTCCGCCCCTTCGAGGCCTCCTCGAGGAGCGCCCGGGTGTCGGCGTCCTCGCGGTTGATGGTGTCGGTGATGTCCGCGATCCGCTTCCGCAGCGGCGTGGGGTCGATCCCGTGCTCGAGGTTGTGCGCCACCTGGATGGCGCGGCGCCGGTTGGTCTCGTCGATCGCGCGCTCCATGGAGTCGGTGATCCGGTCCGCGTACATGTGCACCTCGCCGGAGACGTTGCGGGCGGCGCGGCCGATGGTCTGGATGAGGGACGTCGTGCTGCGCAGGAACCCCTCCTTGTCGGCGTCGAGGATGCTGACGAGCGACACCTCGGGCAGGTCGAGGCCCTCACGGAGGAGGTTGATGCCCACCAGGACGTCGAACGTGCCCATGCGCAGTTCGCGCAGCAATTCCACGCGCCGCAGGGTGTCCACGTCGGAGTGGAGGTACTCGACCTTCACCCCGTGCTCGAGGAGGTACCCGGTGAGGTCCTCGGCCATCCGCTTGGTCAGCGTGGTCACGAGCACGCGCTCGTTCACGGCGGTGCGCTTGCGGATCTCGCCCAGCAGGTCGTCGATCTGCCCCTTGGTGGGCTTGACGACCACCTCGGGGTCCACCAGACCCGTGGGGCGGATGATCTGCTGCACGTAGCCGTCGGCCTTGCCCAGTTCGTACTTGCCGGGTGTAGCCGAGAGGTAGACCGTCTGTCCGATGCGGTCGAGGAACTCGTCCCACTTCAGCGGGCGGTTGTCCATCGCGGAAGGGAGCCGGAACCCGTGGTCCACGAGGGTGCGCTTGCGGGAGGAGTCCCCCTCGTACATCGCGCCGATCTGCGGGATGGTCACGTGGGACTCGTCGACGACGAGCAGGAAGTCGTCGGGGAAGTAGTCGAGCAGGCAGTGCGGTGCGGAGGCGGGGTCCCGCCCGTCGATGTGGCGCGAGTAGTTCTCGATGCCGTTGCAGAAGCCCATCTGCTGCATCATCTCGAGGTCGTAGGTGACGCGCATCCGGAGGCGCTGCGCCTCGACGAGCTTGTTCTGCGACTCGAGCTCGGCCAGCCGCTGCTGCAGCTCGTCCTCGATGTCCTTGATGGCCCGCGTCATGCGGTCGGGCCCGGCGACATAGTGCGAGGCGGGGAAGACGTACATCTCCTCCTCCTCGCGGATGACGTTCCCGGTCAGCGGATCGAGCGTGTAGATGTTCTCGACCTCGTCGCCGAAGAACTCGATGCGCAGCGCGTGCTCCTCGTACATCGGGATGATCTCGACGGTGTCGCCGCGCACGCGGAAGGTGCCGCGGTGGAAGTCCATGTCGTTGCGCGTGTACTGCATCCCGACGAACTGCCGCAGGAGCTCGTCGCGGTTCATCTGGTCGCCGCGGCGCAGCGTGACCATCTTGTTGATGTATTCCTCGGGCGTGCCGAGTCCGTAGATGCAGGAGACCGTGGCGACGACGATCACGTCGCGGCGCGTGAGCAGCGCGTTGGTGGCCGAGTGCCGGAGGCGCTCCACCTCCTCGTTGATGGAGGAATCCTTCTCGATGAAGGTGTCCGTCTGCGGGACGTACGCCTCGGGCTGGTAGTAGTCGTAGTAGGAGACGAAGTACTCGACCGCGTTGTTCGGCAGGAGCTCCCGGAACTCGTTGGCGAGCTGCGCGGCGAGCGTCTTGTTCTGCACCATGACGAGGGTGGGGCGCTGCACCTGCTCGATGAGCCAGGCGGTGGTGGCGCTCTTGCCGGTGCCGGTTGCCCCGAGGAGGACCACGTCCTTCTCGCCCGCGTTGATACGCTCGGCGAGCTCCTTGATGGCGGTGGGCTGGTCGCCGGCCGGCTGGTACTCGCTGATGACCTCGAACGGAGCGACGACACGCTTGATATCCTGCGCAAGACTCATGGCTTAACGGTAGCCCCTGGCTGTGACACTTCTCCTCGGATCTGCTGGCGGCTGAACGCAGCTCGCAGCCGGCGCGGGGGCTCAGGCCGGAGCCGGAGGAGCGGTCACGACCACCGTGACGTCGACCCCCGGATCGGCAGCGCGGTGCACCGCCCCCTCGCCCTCCATGGACAGGTCCCGACGGCGGTCCGCGCGCAGGTCATGGGGGAATCCTGCGGCGCGCACGGCTGCGGACACGGCCTCCGGATCACCGTCCGGGGCGACCGTCACGCGCACCGTCACGCGCCCGGCGTCGTGCACGTCCGGCGTGGCCGGGTCATGCCCGTCCTGCTGTCCACCGGCGCCGCCCAGGGTCTCCATCGAGGCGTCGGGCGGCAGCAGCGCGGCGAGCTTCGCCCGGACGCGCCGAGCGAGTCCGGTGGTCCCCGCAAGCCCTGCAGCGACCGGGCCGATGATTTCCCCGGCGGGCGTACCCGCCATGAGGTTGTCCCGGAACGCGATCATCCGCCCGTCCCAGAGCGCATCGGTCGCGGCCAGGAGGTCGTCGAGGCTCCGGTCGTTGGTGAGGACCGCGTCCGCTTCCCGCAGCCGGTCCGGACGTGAGGCCTGGGCCGCGATGCGCCGTCGCGCGTCCGCCGGGTCCATGCCCCGCTGTCCGACCATGCGGTCGATGCGCAACTCGTCCGGCGCATCGACGACGACGACGAGGTGGAAGCGCGCCGCCTGCCCGGTCTCCACGAGCAGCGGGATGTCCTCGACCACGACGGCGTCCTCCGGCGCCGCGTCGATGAGCCCCGCGGCCAGAGCCCGCACGCGCGGGTGCACGATCGCATTGAGCCGTTCCCGCGCGGAGGCGTCCGCGAAGACCAGGGCCCCGAGCACCGGCCGGTCCAGCGCACCGTCCACCCCCAGGACCTGCGGGCCGAAGGCGGACACGACCTCGTCGAGGCCGGCGGAACCGGGCGCCACGGCCTCGCGCGCGAGGAGGTCCGCGTCGACGACGACGGCACCCCGCTCGCCGAGCCGGCCGGCCACGGCGGACTTCCCCGCGGCGATGCCTCCTGTCAGTCCCACACGCAGCATGGACCAACCCTAGCCCGGGCTCCCGCATCCGCTGTCAACCCCGCCCGGGACCGGCGGTGGCTGCGGCCGGGTGTCGGTGCGCCTGAATACGCTGAGGGGACTGACCGTTCGTGAGGAGCACAGTGACCATCACCCTGCACGACCTGCAATCGACCGCCGCCGCCACGTTCGGCTGGGACGACCTGCGCCCCGGCCAGGAGCACGCCATGAAGGAGGTGCTGGAGGGCCGGAGCATCCTCTGCGTCATGCCGACCGGCTCCGGCAAGTCGGCCATCTACCAGGTGCCCGCGATGGCGTTGCCCGGGGCGGCCGTCGTCATCTCCCCCCTGATCGCCCTGCAGCACGACCAGGCGGAGTCGATCAACGAGAGCGCAGGATCCACCCGTGCCTACGTCATCAACTCCGCGGTGAGCAAGGCCGAGCTCGACGCCGCGTGGGAGGCCGCACGAGACGACGACGAGGCGACGCGGGCGAAGTTCCTCTTCCTCGCGCCCGAGCAGATCGCGCGCGACGAAGTGGCCGCCCGCCTGAAGGCGCTCGACGTGTCGCTCGTGGTGGTCGACGAGGCGCACTGCGTGGCGTCCTGGGGACACGACTTCCGACCCGACTACCTGCAGCTGGGCCACCTCCTCAGGGACCTGCGGGCGCCGGTGGTCGCTCTGACCGCGACGGCTTCCCACCCCGTACAGGCGGAGATCGTGGAACGGCTGCACCTGGCCGATCCCACCGTGATCGTGGAGGGCTTCGACCGCCCCAACCTGTCCCTCGAGGTGGTGCAGCACGTGGAGGCCGGCGAGAAGGAACGCGCCGTGCGCGACCGGGTCCTCGACCTCGAAGGGCCCGGCCTGGTGTACGTCGCGACGAAGAAGGCCGCCGACGCGCTCGCCGCCGATCTCCAGGAGCGCGGGTGCCGTGCCGACGTCTATCACGCCGGCCGGCTCAAGAAGGAACGCCAGGCGGTGCACGAGGGCTTCCTCGACGGGTCGATCGACGTCGTCGTCGCGACCACCGCCTTCGGGATGGGCATCGACAAGCCGGATGTACGCTTCGTCCTCCACGCCGACATCCCGGATTCCCTGGACAGCTACTACCAGGAGATCGGCCGCGGAGGACGCGACGGACTCCCCTCGAAGGCCGTCCTGCACTACCGACCGGAGGATCTGTCGCTCCGCCGGTTCTTCGCGGCGAAGTCCGTCAACCGCACGCAGCTGAGGGAGCTGTTCGCCCTCCTCTCCGCGCAGGGCAAGCCAGTGAAGACGAAGAAGCTGAAGGAGCTCTCCGGCCTCCCGCCCCGGAAACTGGCGGGCCTCCTGAACCTGCTCGAGGCCGCCGGCGCGGTCACGGACGGCGTCAAGGGGTACCGGGCGCGGAAGATGTCCACCGCTGACGCCGTCGAGGCGGCGGTCGCGCAGGCGGAGAACCGTGAGCGCATCGACCGGTCGCGCGTCGAGATGGCGCGCCGCTACGCGGAGACGCGAGGCTGCCGGCGTCAGTTCCTGCTCTCCTACTTCGGGGAGGAACTGCCGGAGGCCTGCGGCAACTGCGACACCTGCTCCCGGCAGGAGTCGGCCGGAACCCACGCGGAGCAGCCCGGCGACGCGGTACCGGAAGCGGACGTGCCCTTCGACGTGGACACCGTCGTGGAGCACCCCGAATGGGGGCGCGGGACGGTCATGGGATACGAGGACGGCATCATCACGGTGCTGTTCGACTCCGTGGGCTACAAGACCCTCTCCACCGAACTGGTCGAGGAGAAACAGCTGCTCACCGCCGTGCCGTCCGCCGGCTGAGGCGGACGGCACGACACCGGGCATGTGCTCGATGCGTCGGGCTGCTCGGGGCGTCGGGCACGGGTTGACGGCGGCCCGGAGGGTGTCGCGGGGTCAGCGCGGCATGGCAGGGTTGGTCGGGTCGCCGTGCGACGGCGGATTGATGGGCGGGCCCGACGTCGCGGGCGTCACGGGCGACCCGCCGGCCGTACTGCCGACCTCCGGCATCGAGGTGGCGGCACCCTCGGACAGTTCGGCGCCGCCCTGTACGGCCTCGAGCCTGTGCTGCAGCACGAGCTTCACGGGCAGGCGGTCGCCATGTGCCTCCTCGTAGTCGAGGAGCGCCTGCAGGCCGCTCTCATCGAGGCCCGTGATGCGCGTCGGCAGTGTTCCGAGCGGGATGTGGTCGTAGTCGGGCAGCGGCAATGCATCGTGGCCTGATCCGGTCATGTCGACTCCTGGGCTCGTTGGAAAGGGCGCTTAGTAATTCAACCCTAGACACGCGGATCGCCGCGCGGCAAGCAGGTCGTGGACGGTGCCGGCGGCTGGTCGCGGATGCCGGCAGGTGCCCCCGCACCCCGCTCGGGAGCCGCTCCGCAACCGTAAGACCCGGCCCGGATGCCGTTGGACGACGTATGGATCCTGATAGCGTTGGTCCGACCGCATTTGCCCTGCTGCCGAGGCTGGAACCGTGACATCACCGATGGAAGAACTGACGTTCGTCTTCGCGCGGCTCAAGGGCCTGCTCCTGACCGAACAGACGGCGTCGCGCGCGGTCGAGGACCTCGCCGAAGCCATCAAGAAGTCGGTCCCCGGCTCGCTCGGAGCGGGCGTCTCCCTCCTCGACCCGCAGGGCCGACGGCGCAGCACCGGATTTACCGACCAGGTCGTCACCGAAGCCGATGCGCTGCAGTACGAACTCGGTCAGGGCCCGTGCCTCACTGCCTGGGCCGCGGAGGTCACGGTGCAGATCGACGACATCCACGAGGACGAGCGCTGGCCCCTGTGGCGGGATGCCGTCAGCCACCTCCCGCTGCGCTCCACCCTCAGCACCCCGCTGATCAGCGACGGCAGGAGCATCGGCGCGCTCAAGGTCTACTCGCCGCTCCCGTCTGCGTTCTCCCCGCAGGACCGCAAGCAGCTCGAGCTCCTCGCGTCCCCGGCGGCGACACTGCTCGGCAACGTCCAGGCGGACAGCTCGGCGGCGGCGGCGAGCCGGGCACTGCGGGACGCCATCGCGACCCGTGACCTCGTCTCCACCGCGCGCGGCATCCTCATGGAACGGCACGCGATCGACAACGACGCCGCGATGCGCAGGATGCTCTCGCAGGCGTCGACCACGAGGGTGGACCTGCGGGCGGTAGCCCTCTCCGTGATCGACGGCACCGCCGGCAGCCCCCGCTAAGGCACAGCAGGTGGAAAACCATCCGGACCACGAATACCAGCGCATCCACCTCCTTCGGGCGATCCGCGCAGCGCAGATCGACCCGGGCGAGCTGTGGCTGCACTACTTCGGGCTGGCCGGCGACGCCGGGGAGTACGAGGTGGAGGCCTACCTCCACGGATCCTTCACCCTCCCTCCCCTGCAGCGCGACCTCCTCGCGCATGCCGCGAACGAGCTGATCGACCGCCTGCCCGCGCCGCCCCGGGCCCCGTACAGCACGGACCTCGTCCCCGGTACCGGGGACGGCGACGGGGACGGGGACGCGGCACCGGAGGCGCCGTGGGCCCCGGACCCGGCCGGCCCGACCGGTCGTCCGCTGGACTGGCTCCTCGACACGACGACCACGGACGCGCCCGCGGACGGCACCGATCCCGGCGGCACCCGTCCCGACGGCACCCGTCCCGGCGGCACCCGTCCCGACGGCACCCGTCCCGACGGCACATTCGCCGACGGCCCCCGCCCGGAGGACACCGGGCCGGACGCTTCCTGAGCGGCGCGGTGAGCCACCTAGGATAAAGAGGGTGAGCCCGTTCAGTGTCGACCTTTTGCGCCGCCGTCCCGATGTGGAGGCACCGGAACTGGTTGCCGTCGATGCCGCCGACCGTCTGCTCCTCGACACGGCCGCGGACCGTCTCCGTGAGGGGGGCGGCATCGCGACCGTCAACGATGCCTACGGCGCCCTCACGCTCGGCGCGGCGCAGGCGTCCGGGGTCGCCGTCCGCGCGTTCCAGGACGGCGTGGTGCACGAACGGGCCCTGGCCCTGAACGCGGCGGACCAGGGGCTGCAGGGTACCTACCGGTCCTTCCCGCTCACTGCCGCCCTGCTGGACGGCGTCACCACCGTGCTGCTGCGGCTGCCCCGATCCCTCGACGAGCTGGACGAGATCGCCGGGGCCATCGCACAGTACGCCCCACCCGATGTCCAGGTCCTCGCCGCGGGTCGGGTCAAGCACATGTCGCTCTCCATGAACGCTGTGCTCGCCCGCCATTTCACGGACGTCTCCGCGGGGTTCGCCCGCCAGAAGTCACGGGTCCTCGTCGCGTCGGGGCCGCGCCCCGGAGCCGCGTCCCCCTTCCCCCGGAGCGCGAGGTTCGACGTCGGCCTCGGCGCGCCGCTGGAGCTGCGCGCCTACGGGGCGACCTTCGGCGGCGCCGCCCTCGACTCCGGGACGCAGCTGCTGCTCCCCCACCTGCGTGGCCTGACGGATCCACTGTCCGGACCGTCCCGGCCGGCGGAGGTCATCGACCTGGGGTGCGGGAACGGCGCGATCACGGCCTTCCTCGCCCTGAACGACGCCCACCTGACCGTCCATGCCACGGACCAGTCGGCGTCGGCGACCGCCTCGACGCTCGCCACGGCGGAGGCGACTGGCGTGGCGGACCGGGTGAGGGTGAGCAGGGACGACGCCCTGTCGGCGGTACCGGATGCCTCGGCGGGCGTGATCGTCCTGAATCCGCCGTTCCACATCGGCAGCACCGTCCACGCGGGCATCGCGCACCGGCTGTTCGGCGCATGCGCCCGCGTGCTGGCCCCGGGAGGCGAACTCTGGACGGTGTGGAACAGCCACCTCCGCTACCGGCCCGTCCTCGAGCGTCTCGTCGGCCCCACCCGCCAGCTCGACCGCTCCCCGCGCTTCACCGTCACGGTGTCCACGCGCCGCTGACGCCGCGGCAACGGCAGGGCCACCGAAGACGCTGGAAAACGCAGGGAGGGCCCCCGCCGACCGGCGGAGACCCTCCCTGTGCTGTGCGTCAGCGGACCGCTGGCGCGCGGTGCTTACGCTCCGGTCAGCTTCTCGCGCAGTGCGGCGAGAGCCTCGTCGGAAGCGAGCGTGCCCGAACCGGAGTCCGTGACGACGGGCTCGGACGAGTAGCTCGTCGAGTTCGACTCGACGGGCTCGTTCGCTGCGGCGGCGTCGTCGGACGCGTGCTGCACGACCTGCTTCTTGTGCGACTCCCAGCGGGACTGTGCCTCGGCGTACTGGGCCTCCCAGGCGGCGCGCTGCGTCTCGTAGCCCTCGAGCCATTCGTTCGACTCGGGGTCGAAGCCCTCGGGGTACTTGTAGTTGCCCTCTTCGTCGTACTCGGCGGCCATGCCGTAGAGCGCGGGGTCGAACTCGGTGCTGTCCGCGTCGACGCCCTCGTTGGCCTGCTTGAGGCTGAGGGAGATGCGGCGGCGCTCGAGGTCGATGTCAATGACCTTGACGAAGAGCTCGTCACCCACGGAGACGACCTGCTCGGCCAGTTCCACGTGGCGGACGGCCAGCTCCGAGATGTGCACGAGGCCCTCGATGCCGTCCTCGACGCGGACGAACGCGCCGAAGGGCACGAGCTTGGTGACCTTGCCCGGGACGACCTGGCCCAGGGCGTGCGTGCGTGCGAAGGTCTGCCAGGGATCTTCCTGCGTGGCCTTCAGCGAGAGGGAGACGCGCTCGCGGTCGAGATCGACCTCGAGGACCTCCACGGTGACTTCCTGACCGACCTCGACGACCTCGGAGGGGTGGTCGATGTGCTTCCAGGAGAGCTCGGAGACGTGCACCAGACCGTCGACGCCGCCGAGATCCACGAACGCACCGAAGTTGACGATCGAGGAGACGACGCCCGGACGGACCTGGCCCTTCTCGAGCTTGTTGAGGAACGTGGAGCGCACCTCGGACTGCGTCTGCTCGAGCCACGCACGACGCGACAGCACGACGTTGTTGCGGTTCTTGTCGAGCTCGATGATCTTCGCTTCGATCTGCTGGCCGATGTACGGAGCCAGGTCGCGGACGCGACGCATCTCGACGAGGGACGCGGGCAGGAAGCCGCGCAGGCCGATGTCGAGGATGAGGCCACCCTTGACGACCTCGATGACGGTGCCGGTGACGACGCCGTCCTCTTCCTTGACCTTCTCGATGTCGCCCCAGGCACGCTCGTACTGAGCGCGCTTCTTGGAGAGGATCAGTCGGCCTTCTTTGTCTTCCTTGGTGAGCACCAGAGCCTCGACCTGATCGCCCACGGAGACGACGTCCCCGGGATCGACGTCGTGCTTGATGGACAGCTCGCGGGAAGGAATGACACCCTCGGTCTTGTAACCGATGTCGAGCAGGACCTCGTCGCGGTCGACCTTGACGACCGTACCCTCGACGAGATCTCCGTCGTTGAAGTACTTGATGGTGGCGTCGATCGCTGCGAGGAAGTCCTCAGCGGTGCCGATGTCGTTGATGGCGACGACGGGGGCACCTTGCTTCTCGGTGGTGGTGATGGTCATGTAGTTGGGGCTCCGTTGTGGATGATGACTTGCTCCGGTCATGGCGGACCCCGCGATTCCGGCTGCGCCGGGAGCGGGTTCCGATGTCCGGATGTGGACGAAATGGAAAGAACCTCGAAAGATTCAGGAGGAGTGGCGCGCCCCGCGGGCGCCCGATCTTCATCGGGACCTGCCAGAGCGCACTACGCGCCTGATTAGTCTAGCCGCGGGCTCCAACACCGTCAAAGCAGCGCGGAGGCCCCGGATGGCACGCGGAACGCGCCCCCACCCGGGGCCCGGCGCCTAGAAGTGGGTGATGCAGTAGGGCTCCTGAGCCCGCCCGAAGAGGGAGTCGAGCAGGCTCACGGCGTCGTCGGCGTGGGCCGTCAGACCGCCGGCGTCCGCCAGCGTGGAGGCGCCCACTCCCCCGAGGTACAGCGAGCCGAGCGCGTTGGCCGTCAGGGTGGCGTCCGGGGCCGAGGCCGTGTCGACGGGTTCGACCTGCGCCGCGCCGTCGACGACGGTCAGCACGTAGGAGCCGTCGACGAGCCCGTGCTCGTCCACCACCTCCAGCACGACCCGGCCGCTGCCCCGGTACGAGCGCTTCCCGAGCGCGGCCGGCACGTCGAGCAGCCGGACCCAGAGCACGTCGTCGGTGCCCTTGACCTGGTAACAGCGCCGGTCCCGCAGCGCCCACGGCAGGGCGTCGTCGAGCCGCGCACCGTCCCAGGTGATGCGCTCCACGAGGTCCAGGGACCCGAGGTAGCGCCACAGCTCGAGGTAGGCCGACGGCGTGGAGGCCACGAGGTCCACGATCTTCATCGTCGGGGGCTCCGAGTCCCAGCCTGCGAACCGGTAGCTGACGAACCCGGCGGGCTCCCCGGCGTCGTCGTAGTGCACGGCCATCCGCACGGCGCGGTCCTCGACGGGTCGCTCGCGGCCCCAGGCGCCCGAGGCGCGGCGCGGGTAGGCGTACTGCCGGCCCACGGAGCCGAACGTCGCGGCCTGGAAGCCCGCGAAGATCCTCTCGGCCAGGCCGATGGCGTGCTCGCGGGCCACGAGCGTCGTCGTGCCGGTCCTCGGCGCCGTCACCTCGAAGCGTTCGCGCACGTCCACCTCGATGCTCTGGGTGAAGGTCGCGCAGCCGAATCCGAAGCGCCCGTAGATCGTGGCCTCCGAGGCCGTCAGGATCGCCAGCGCCAGACCCCGCTCCTTCGCCTCGCGCAGGTCCCGCATCATCAGGGAGCGGAGGATGCCGTTGCGCCGGTGGCTGGTGCGGACCGTGACAGCGGTGATCTGGTGCGCGTCGAGCTGCGCGGCTCCGACGTTGAGGGCGTGGACCATGGTGCCGTAGGTGGCCACCGGCTGGTCCGCACCGAGCGCTTCGGCGGGCTGGGCCCGGTCGTGGACGCCCCAGAGCACGCGCCGGTCCGCCTGGTATGCAGCCAGGTAGACGGGGACGTCCTCGGGGTCGAAGGTCCCCTCGTGGAAGCCGATCCCCTCGGCGTCGAGCCACCTGGCGAAGCGCCCGTCCGGTGTGGCGTCCTCGTCGGGGTCGAGGGTGAAGGTTTCGGTCTGCAGGTCGGGTGTGTAGTGGCTCACAGGTCACCAGCCTAGCGGGGACGGTCCTGCCCGACCACCTGCCCCACCTGCCGCAGGCGGGCCGGGGTGGACGGGCGGGCCGGGCCGCCTAGTGCGCGGCCTCGTGCCAGGTGGCGCCGGTTCCGACCGAGACGTCGAGCGGCACGGTGAGGTCGGCGGCGCTGCCCATCTGTTCGCGGACCAGCGCCTCGACCTCCTCGGCCTCGCCCTGGGCGATCTCGAGGACCAGTTCGTCGTGCACCTGCAGCAGCATGCGCGAGGCCAGCCCCCGCGTGGTCAGGGCGTCGTCGACGCCGAGCATGGCCTTCTTGATGATGTCGGCGGCCGATCCCTGGATGGGCGCGTTGAGCGCCGCGCGCTCCGCCATCTCTCTCAGCTGGCGGTTGTCGCTGGAGAGATCGGGCAGGTAGCGGCGCCGTCCCTCGATCGTCGAGGTGAAGCCGTCCTTGCGGGCCTGCTCCACGATGCCGCGCAGGTAGTCGCGCACCGCGCCGAACCGCTCGAAGTAGTCGCGCATCAGGGTGCGCGCCTCGTCGACGGAGATGTTCAGCTGCTTGGAGAGCCCGAACGAGCTCAGTCCGTAGACGAGACCGTAGGACATGGCCTTCACCTTCGAGCGCATGGCGCTGGTCACCTGCTCGGGCGCGACCCCGAAGATGTGCGAGCCCACGAACCGGTGCAGGTCCTCGCCCTCCTGGAAGGCGGAGATGAGCCCTTCGTCGCCGGAGAGGTGCGCCATGATGCGCATCTCGATCTGCGAGTAGTCGGCAGTCATGAGGCTCTCGAACGCCTGGCCGTCACGGCCCTGGCCGACGACGAACACCTCGCGGATGCGCCGCCCCTCGTCGGAGCGGACGGGGATGTTCTGCAGGTTCGGGTTGGTCGAGGACAGGCGCCCGGTCGCCGCGATGGTCTGCAGGTAGGTCGTGTGGATGCGACCGTCCTCGCCCGCGGCCTTCCGGAGGCCCTCCACGGTCTGGCGCAGCTTGGTGGCGTCGCGGTACGCGAGGAGCTGCTCGAGGAACGGGTGGCCCGTCTTGGTGATCAGGTCGGTGAGGGCGTCCGCGTCGGTGGAGTAGCCCGTCTTGATCTTCTTGGTCCTCGGCAGTTCGAGCTCGTCGAACAGGACCGTCTGCAGCTGCTTGGGCGAGCCGAGGTTGATCTCCTTGCCGATGATCCGGAACGCCTCGGAGCCGGCGGCGCTGATGGTCTTCGAGAAGTCGTCGTACAGCCGGTCGAGTCCGTCGAGGTCGACGGCCACACCCGTGAGCTCCATGCGGGCGAGCACCTCGGCGAGCGGCAGTTCGAGCCCGCCGAGCAGTTGGTTGGCACCCTTCTCGACGAGCTGGCCGGCGAAGTGCTCGCTGAGGCGCAGTGCGGCGTAGGCGGCGACGACGGCGGGTGATGCGACGTCGTTCCCGCCGAGGTCCAGTGCCTGCTGCCCGGAGGAGTCGTTCGCCGAGGCTGTGATGGACAGGCGCAGGTGGTACTGCGCGAGGTCGGCGAGGTCGTAGCTGCGGCGGTCGGGCTGGATGAGGTACCCGGAGATCGCGGTGTCGTCCACCTCGCCGGCCAGGTGGAAGCCGCGGGCGGACAGGAGCTTGAACACGGTTTTGAAATCGTGGACGATCTTCGGTGCGTCGGTGGCGGACAGCCAGTCCCCGAGGACCTTCTCGGCCGCCGCGTCGAGCGGCTCGAGCGGGATGAACGCGGCATGAAGTCCGGTGACGACCGCGATGCCGACGACGTCCGGAGTGCCGCCCGTCGTCTCGGTCGCCAGGGCCACGGACGCCTGCGCCTGATTGGTCGAGCGGAACCACTGCGTGAGCGCCTCGGCGTCCTCGAGCAGCACATGAGCGGGCGCGATCTGCTCGTCGCCCTCGTCCTCGGTCTCCTCCTCGCCGAACAGGTCGAAGAGGCGCTTGCGGAGCGTGTTGAACTGCAGCGAGTCGAAGAGATCCTCCACGGCCGGGCGGTCCGGGTGCTGCGACACCATGGCGTCGAGGTCCACCGGCAGCTCGAGGTCGGTCAGGAGGCGGTTGAGGCGCCTGTTCCGCTTGACGTCGTCGATGTTGGCGCGCAGCGAGTCTCCGACTTTCCCCCCGATCTTGTCGAGGTTCTCGAGGATGCCCTCGAGCCCGCCGTACTGCTTGATCCACTTGGCGGCGGTCTTCGGCCCGACGCCGGGCACGCCGGGCAGGTTGTCGGCGCTCTCGCCCACGAGCGCGGCGAGGTCGGAGTACTGGTGGGGCGGCACGAAGTACTTCTCCTCGATGGCCTGGGCGTCCATCTGCGGGATGTTGGTCACGCCCTGCTTCGGGTACAGCACCGTCACGCGGTCGTTGACGAGCTGGAAGGCGTCGCGGTCCCCGCTGACAACCTGCACGTCCCAGTCCGCCTCGGCCGCCTGGTGGGCGAGGGTCGCCAGGATGTCGTCCGCCTCGTAGCCGTCGAGGGAGATGGTGGGGATCCGCATGGCCTCCATCACCTTGATGATCAGGTCCACCTGCCCGTGGAACTCCTCGGGCGTCTTGTTGCGGCCACCCTTGTACTCGGTGTACTCCTCCGAGCGGAAGGTCGGGGTGTCGAGGTCGAACGCCACGGCGACGTGGCTCGGCTTCTGGTCCTTGATGAGGTTGATGAGCATCGCCGTGAACCCGTAGACGGCGTTGGTGTGCTGGCCGGTGTCGGTCGAGAAGTTCTCGGCGGGCAGGGCGTAGAAGGCCCGGAAGGCCATGGAGTGACCGTCGATGACGAGGAGCCGGTTGCGTGAACCGTCGCTGCGGCGGGCCGGCAGCGCCGGCGTCGACGGCGTCTCCAGCGGTGTCTCCGGAGGGGTATCGACGGTCAGGGTGGCGGGTTTGGCTGTTTGACTCACAGGTGCCAGCCTAGTTCCCATGACAGACAACCGCACCCGGACCGACGCCCCCTCCACGCCTTCCGAGGACCGGCTGGCCGAACTGGTCGCCGCCGGGGTCCCCGCCGAGATGCACGGGTGGCTGGGGCGCTACGGGGTGGGCGCGCTCACCGTCAAGATGGGCATCGTCTTCACCGAGATGAGCGCGGAGCGGGTGGTCGCGACGATGCCGGTCGAGGGCAACCAGCAGGTCGCCGGCATCCTCCACGGCGGCGCGCACGTCGTGCTGGCGGAGACCCTCGGCTCCTTCGCGGCAGGGCTCCACGCGGGCCCCGGGCGGCAGGCCGTGGGGATCGAGGTGGGCGCCACCCACCATCGCAGTGCGGACTCCGGCCTCGTGACCGGCACCGCCACGGCCATCCACCTCGGCCGGACCCTCACGACCCACGAAGTGGTGATGACGGACGACCAGGGCCGCAGGCTCTCGACGGCGCGCATCACGAACATGATCCGCGACGTCCGCGGCTGACCCCGGCAGGGGCGGCGCGGGACAGCGGCGAACGGACGGGGCACGGGGGCCGCGATTGCAAGCACTGCCGTGCCCTGAGCGCCCGGTTGCCCCACTCCCGCGCCCTGCCTACCGTGGGAAAGGACGCCGGAACCGGCGCCCGACGGATCGAGCACCTCGGAACGGACCCATGGCTGACAAGAAGCTGAAGACCATCGCCGCTCTCCTCGCCGCCGGCAGCCTCTTCCTCGGCGGCTGCGACCTCGGCAACCAGGACAACGACAACTCCGGCACCGACACCGGGAACTACGACGACAACAACGGCATCGACACCGATCTCGACGACGACGCCCGAGGGGACGACGACTAGTGGCCGGGCGCGGGCCCGCCCTGGCGCGGGCAGCACTGCGCGGAGCGGCGGTCGGTCTCCTCGGCACGGCTGCCATGACCGCGGGCGAGCTCGTGGAGCAGCGCCTCACGCACCGCCCCGACTCGCACATCCCCGGACGGACGCTGCGCAGTCTGTTCGGCCGGCCCACCAGCAACACCGCGCTCTACCCGGCCTGGAACCATGCCATGCACTGGCTGACCGGCGCCACCCTCGGGGCGCTCAGGGGCGTCTGGTCCGTGACGGGCATCAGAGGGCCGTCCGCCACCGCGGCCCATGCAGTCGTGCGCCTCGCATTCGACCAGACGCTCGAGAACGCGACGGGAGCAGGAGCCGCCCCGCGCCTGTGGCCCTTCGGCGAGAAGGCGGTGGATTACCTGCACAAGGGCGTCTACGCGCTGGTCACGGGCATGGTGTCCGACGCGGTCATCGCGCCGGAGCTGGAGACCAGCGCGGGCGCGCACTCGCACTGAACGGGTCGGCGCGTCAGGCGTCGGCCGTCCTCGTGCCTTCCTGGATGTGCCGGCGCAGGTCGGCGGGCCGGAAGGGTTTGCGCAGGTAGCGGTCCGCTCCGGCGTCGAGCCCGCGCTTCTCGTCCGACGGGTCCGCACGCGCCGTCAGCATGACGATGAAGGTGGTGGAGAAGCGGCGGATCCTCTCGGCCACCTCGAAGCCGTCGATGTCCGGCAGCCCCACATCGAGGGTCACCACGTCCGGCATCAGGCGCCGGACCATCTCCACGCCGGCGAGCCCCGCCGGCGCCGTGTGGACGCGGAACCCCGTTCCGGTCAGCACTGTGTGCAGCAGGTCGCGGACGTCGTCGTCGTCCTCGATGACGACCGCGGTGCGGGAGTGCTCGGTGCTCAGCATGGGGCCAAGTTTACTCCGGCGCATGCCGCGTCAGCGGCCGGAGAGGCACCTAGGACTCGGGACGGACGGTCGCCTCCACCGGCTCTCCGCCGCCCGTCGGCTGCACGGTCACGGTGCGCACGATGTCCGGTACCTCGGGGAACCCGCCGATCATGAGGAGCTCGCTGGTCCGACCCGGCAGCGCTCCTCCGCTGTACTGCTCGACGAGCCCCACGACGTCGGGCGAGGACTCCCCGCCGTTCGCCGCCGCGCCCCACTCCTCGATCACGGTGGACGCAGGCCGGAGCTCCAGGTCCTGGCCCTCCGGGGTGGACACCGTGATCGTCTCGAGGTCGAGCGTCAGACCGCCCTCCGGGTTCTGCACCGTGACGAGCGCGTAGGTCACCGCCTCCTCGCCCAGCTGGGTCCGCAGGCCCTCGACCTCCCCGGGCGCCTCGGCGGGCAGCACGATCTCGCCCTTCGCGGCGTCGAGGAGGAACGCGAAGGTACCGCTGTCGGCGTCGGCGAGGCCCTCGACCGAGGGGGCGTCCGACGGCGCCGCGGCCTGCTCCGTGGCGGTCTCGGCGGGGTTCGGCGTGGGTCCGGCGGGTTCGGGCCCAGTGGCGGGGTTGCCGCCGCAGCCCGTCACGAGGAGCACCAGGACGGTGGCTGACAGCACGCTCTTCTTCATGGGTCTCCCAGTGGCCGGGCGCGGGGCCGGCGCGGAGTCAGGCCCGGCTCCTGCCGGGCGCGGCAACGGTCCTTCCTGTTCTACCAAAGCAGGACGGCGCCCCGCAGGGCGGCCCGGTCCGGGGCGGAGCGTTGACAGCGGGCAGGACAGCAGGAATCAGGCGCGGTTGCGTGCGCGGCTCGGTTGCACCCTCATCGGCTCGCCGGGCATCTTGGGGAAGTCCGGCGGGAAGGGCAGCTCGCCGAGGCCGTTCTCCACGTCCCGGTCCCACCAGGCGCGCAGCACGTCGATGCTGCCGGGCTCGGCGTGGAGATGCTCCCACGGATCGCCGAGGCTGCGCAGCCGCTCGGGCACGGTGGCGATGGTGAGGGCGGCGGGGTCGACGCCGTCCAGTTCGTCCCAGGTGACGGGGCAGGACACGGGCGCGTGCGGCAGGGCCCGCGGGCTGTAGGCGCCGGCCATGGTGCGGTCCCGGTTGGCCTGGTTGTAGTCCACGAAGATGCGCGCTCCGCGCTCCTCCTTCCACCACGCCGTCGTCACGGCCTCCGGCATGCGGCGCTCGAGCTCCCGCGCCGCGGCGATGACGGCGCGCCGTACTTCGAGGAACTCGTGGGCCGGCTCGATGGGCGCGAACACGTGGAGGCCGCGGTTGCCCGAGGTCTTCACGAAGCCCACCAATCCGGCCTCACCGAGCACCGCACGGAGCTCGTGGGCGGCGGCGACGACGTCCGCGAAGGTGGTGCCGGGCTGCGGGTCGAGGTCGATGCGCAGCTCGTCGGGCAGATCGGGGGCGCCCGCCCGGGATGCCCAGGGGTGGAAGACGACGGTGTTCATCTGGATCGCCCATACGGCCGCGGCGGGTTCGTCCAGCACCAATTGGGGGTGCTGGCGGCCGCTGGGATAGGTGACCGTCACGCTGCGGACGTAGTCGGGCGCACCCTTGGGCGGGTTCTTGCTGAAGAAGTGCTCGCCGTCCACGTCCCCGCCGAAGCGCTGCAGAGAGACAGGCCGGTCACCGTTGGCGGTCAGGAACGCCGGCGCGACGTCGAGGAGGTACCGCGCGAGGTCGAGCTTCGTCAGGCCCGCCCGGGGCCAGAGCAGGCGGGACGGGCTGGAGAGGCGGACCGCCCGCGGTCCGTCCGGTGAATCGACGTCGAGGATCATCGCTTCGCTGGCCATGGGCCCAATGTACCCCGGCTCCCGTCGCCGCAACGGGGTGCCGCCCTCTGCCAGGTGCCGCATGGCTCGAGGTCACCGCGTGGACTTCGCCTTGTCCTCCACATCATCGACGAACGCCACTTGAGCCGTGTACTGCTGGTACAGCTGAATAGCATCCTCGAGGGGCAGTCGTCCGAGGTCCAACGCCGTCTGCAGTCCCTCGAGTTGGACATAGGACGCCTCTGCTGCGGTGACCTTCTCAGCCACTGAGTGCGAATTGGCCAGATTCGTCGATATCGCCGCCACGATGGAGGCCAGCATCGCGCCCAGGCAGAGAACCTGCCATACGACAGAGCTTTGTTCCACGTCCAAGGCCCCTTGAACGCCTGTAGCGAATTGGGTCCCGCCGAGGGCCGGGCCCGCTGTGAGTGTCGCAGCCAGTGCGCTACCAACGACGCTTGCCATGGTCAGCCTGTTCCGACGGGGTCGTTCCTGCCGGAGGAACAGCTTGATACATGACCGTCGGTGCCTGATGTTCTCAACGAGTTTCTGACGAGCCTCTTCTTCGTTCACGGCTTTTTCCCCGATCGACTGTCTATCGTGCCATCACCTGGTAGGAGGGCGACGGCAGATATCTCCGAGGACCGGCCGCCCGATGACGAGACCCGGCAGTGGACGGGCCCATGGAGGGCCGGTCCAGTGCCGGGTCGAGGATTCATATCAGTCGAGAATGCCTATCAGGCCGTCTGCGCCCGTGTTCCCGGGCTCATCCCGTGGAGTGCGCTGTTCGTGGTGTCAGTGACCGTGCCTATCGCACTTGATCCAGATCCTGTCGCTCTTGTCCCACCCGTCCTTCTTGCTCTCGCTGAAGGCCTGGTAGGTGTTGCCGCACTTCACATTCTTGATCTGGTACTTGAAGTCCCCCTTCTCCGTCCACACCTTCCGATGGTCGATCACCCGCTCCTTGCCGTGGTGATTGGTCTGGACGACTTTCACGACAACCCACTTCGCATCGTAATCGTCGCCGATGACCTTCAGATTGACGTGTTTGCCGTCCCGGTTCACCTTGAGGTTCAAATCCTCGTAGTCGTAGTGACTGCCGGCGGTGGCGACCTGGGCGGGTGATGCAGCAGCCGGTGCGGACAGGCCCATACCTGCTATGAGGGCGAACAGGGTTCCTGCGACGAGGACGAACAGACGCCAGCTAAGAGATTTCTTCATGATGGTTTTCTTCCACGCATGCCGGCCAGATAGAGGGGATGGGTGCGTGCCGTGTACAGCACGCCGCGGGCCGCTGTCCGGCGAGGCCGCCCGTTCATACCCGGAGCAGATTCGCGCTGACCCGTACCGGAATGGGGCGTCCTCGCTCGGATTCCTCGTCTACGCTGCCTGCAGTTGCGATGTTCACTTTCGGACTGTGCTTCCCCAGGGAGGCCGTCCCAACACCGTCGCGCGGTGGACCCCAATCATAGACGTCCGCCACCGATGAGAGAAGGGGTACGGCCCGCCGTCGCGGGTCCGGCGTCGGCGTGTCGGCGTGTCGGAGAACTGACCGTGCGCCGGTCGCCCGCCCCGGGAGCGGGACAGCCGCCGCTGAGGCGTTTTAGGTGCCCGAAGTGGGACTCGAACCCACACACCTCTCGATACTGCATTTTGAGTGCAGCGCGTCTGCCAATTCCGCCATTCGGGCCGTCCGCGCACCGGCCGCGGGAGGGAAGCCCTGCTTCCGCGTCCGCCGGTGCGCGAATCCACTCTACATGCCGATAGTCTGTTTCCGGGTACGCGAGCACGCTCTCCGCGGACCCACCGGAACGCCACCATCATCAAGGAGCAACAGTGTCTGAACCCACCGAATCCACGCCCGCCGGGCCCGCACGCCGGGTCATCGTGGCCGAGGACGAGACGCTCATCCGGCTCGACATCATCGAGATCCTGCGTGGGGAAGGCTACGAGGTCGTGGCCGAGGCCGACAACGGCGAGAAGGCCGTGGCACTCGCCGAGGAGCACAAGCCCGACCTCGTCCTCATGGACGTGAAGATGCCCGTCATGGACGGCATCACCGCCGCCGAGCAGATCGTCAAGGCCAGGATCGCCCCCGTGGTCCTGCTCACCGCCTTCAGTCAGAAGGAACTCATCGAACGGGCGCGTGACGCCGGGGCGATGGCGTACGTCGTCAAGCCCTTCACGCCCGCCGACCTGATCCCCGCCATCGAGATCGCGATGTCGCGTCACGAGGAGATCAAGGCCCTCGAGGCCGAGGTGTCCGACCTGCAGGAGCAGTTCGCCACCCGCAAGCTCGTGGAGCGCGCCAAGAGCCTCCTGACCACCAAGATGGGTCTCACCGAGCCCGAGGCCTTCCGCTGGATCCAGAAGACCTCCATGGACCGCCGCCTCAGCATGCGCGAGGTCGCCGAGACGATCATCAACCAGGTCAACTGAGAGCAGGGTCGACCGACCCGGTCGAAGAGACGACGAAAAGACCCCCACCCGGCGAGGGTGGGGGTCTTCTGCGTCAGGGACCCGCTACTTCTTCTTGACGGGCCAGGGGCCGACGCCCTCCTTCACGTAGGACGTGTGGTCGTCGGGCAGCTGGCCGGCGTCGGTGATGTCGCCGACGCGGTGGACCTTGATGGAGTTCGTCGAACCGGCCTGTCCGGGAGGGGACCCGGCTGCGATCACCACGAGGTCGTCCACCTCGACCAGGCCCTGCTCGAAGAGCACCTTGTCCACCTGGGCCGTCATCTCGTCGGTGTGCGCGACGAACTCGACGAGCTTGGGCTGGATGCCCCAGATGAGGGACATGGCGTTCAGGGTGGACTGCACCGGTGTGAAGGCGAAGACGGGCTTCTTCGGGCGCAGGCGGGACAGGCGGCGTGCGGAGTCACCCGACTGGGTGAAGGTGCAGATGTACTTCGCGTCGAGCTGGTCCGAGATCTCGACGGCGGCACGCGTGATGGCTCCGCCGCGGGTCTTCGGCTTGCTGCCGAGCGGCGGCACGCGCTCGAGGCCGTGGCGCTCGGTGGACTCGATGATGTCGGCCATGGTGCGGACCGTCTCGATCGGGTACTTGCCCACGCTCGTCTCGCCGGACAGCATGACCGCGTCCGCGCCGTCGAGCACGGCGTTGGCGCAGTCGGAGGCCTCGGCGCGCGTGGGACGCGGGTTGTCGATCATGGACTCGAGGACCTGCGTGGCGACGATGACGGGCTTGGCCCAGCGGCGGGCGAGCTCGACGGCGCGCTTCTGCACGATCGGCACGTCCTGCAGCGGCAGCTCCACGCCGAGGTCGCCACGGGCCACCATGATGGCGTCGAACGCGTCGATGATCGACTCGAGGGCGTCGACCGCCTGCGGCTTCTCGATCTTCGCGATGACCGGGACGCGGCGGCCTTCCTCGTCCATGATCTCGTGGACGCGCTTCACGTCGCCGGCGTCACGCACGAAGGAGAGGGCGACCATGTCGACGCCGATCCGGATGGCCCAGCGGAGGTCCTCCTCGTCCTTGTCGCTGAGGGCGGGGACGTTCACGGCGACGCCCGGCAGGTTGATGCCCTTGTTGTTGGACACCATGCCGCCGACGACGACCTCGGTGGTGACCTTCACGTCGTCGACCGCCGTGGCGCGCAGAGAGACCTTGCCGTCGTCGATGAGCAGCATGTCGCCGATGTTGACGTCCTGCGGCAGCCCCTTGAACGTGGTGGAGGAGATCTCCTGCGTGCCCTCGATGTCTTCGACGGTGATGGTGAAGACGTCGCCGGGGGCGAGGGCGTGCGGGCCGTCGGCGAAGCGTCCGAGGCGGATCTTCGGTCCCTGGAGGTCGGCGAAGATGCCGACGGGCTTGCCGAGCTCCTCCGAGGCACGGCGGACGTTCTCGTAGGTGCTGCTGTGCACGGTGTAGTCACCGTGGCTCATGTTCATCCGGGCCACGTCGACGCCCGCCTCGAGCACAGCGAGCGTGTTCTCATAGCTGGCGATTGCGGGGCCGAAGGTGGCAACGATTTTTGCGCGTCTCATGAACCTAGCCTAGTCGTGTTGGGTCGTCGGAATGGTGCAAGAAGATGGGGCGGGGTGGTGCCGGTGCCGGTCAGAGGACGGCGATGGAGCGGTCGGTGGGTGCCACGGGGGCGGGCAGCTTGGTGGATCCCATCAGCCACTGGTCCACCGCGGCGGCGCACGCACGGCCTTCGGCGATGGCCCACACGATGAGCGACTGGCCGCGGCCGGCGTCGCCCGCCGAGAAGACGCCCGGGGTGTTGGTCATGTAGTAGCCGTCGCGTGCCACGTTGCCGCGCTCGTCGAACTCGGCGTGGACCTGCTCGGTGATGCCCGCCGGTTCCGCTCCCGTGAAACCGAGCGAGAGGAACACGAGGTCCGCGGGGATCTCGCGCTCGGTGCCGGCCTTCGGCACCCGGCGGCCGTCCACGAACTCGGTCTCCGCGACCTTGATGCCGCGCAGCACGCCGTGGTCGCCGACGAACTCCACGGTGGATGCCAGGTAGCGTCGCTCGCCGCCCTCCTCGTGGGCGCTGGCGATGTCGAAGAGTGTCGGGAACGTTGGCCAGGGCTGGTCCGGGCGCCGTTCGGACGACGGCTGCTGGCCTATCGCGAGCGTCGTGACGCTCGCCGCCTTCTGCCGGTGCGCGGTGCCGAGGCAGTCGGCGCCGGTGTCGCCGCCTCCGAGGATGACCACGTGCTTGCCCTCGGCGTGGATCTGGTCCTCGATGGCCTCGCCGGCCACCACACGGTTCGCCTGAACGAGGTAGTCCATGGCGAAGTGCACGCCCTGGAGTTCCCGGCCGGGGATGGCGAGGTCCCGCGGCACCGTGGCCCCGGTAGCGACGACGACGGCGTCGTAGCGCCGCTTGAGCTGCCCCCAGCTGATGTCCTTGCCGACGTCGACGCCGGTGCGGAAACGCGTGCCCTCGGCCTTCATCTGGTCGAGGCGGCGCTCGAGGTGGATCTTCTCCATCTTGAAGTCCGGGATGCCGTAGCGCAGCAGCCCGCCGATCCGGTCGTCGCGCTCGTAGACGGCGACCGTGTGGCCCGCGCGCGTCAGCTGCTGGGCCGCAGCCAGTCCGGCCGGTCCGGAGCCGACGACGGCGATGGTGCGGTCGGTCAGGCGCTCCGGCGGGTGGGGTTCCACCCATCCCTCCTCGAACGCCTGGTCGGCGATGGAGACCTCGACCTGCTTGATGGTCACGGGCGGCTGATTGATGCCGAGCACACAGGAGGACTCGCACGGCGCCGGGCAGAGGCGGCCCGTGAACTCCGGGAAGTTGTTCGTGGCATGCAGCCGCTCGATCGCCTCGCGGCCCTTGTCGCGGAAGGTGAGGTCGTTCCACTCCGGGATGAGGTTGCCCAGCGGGCAGCCCTGGTGGCAGAACGGGATGCCGCAGTCCATACAGCGGCCGGCCTGAGACTTCAGGACGCCCTTCTCCTGCGCCTCGTACACCTCCTGCCAGTCCATGATGCGCACCGGCACGGGCCGCCGCGGCTGGGTCTGGCGCTCGCGCACCTTCAGGAATCCGCGTGGGTCAGCCACCGGTAACCTCCAGGATCTTGGTCCACGCCTCCGCACCGTCGGGATCGAGTCCCTGCTCGACGGCGGTGGCGCGGGCGTCCAGTACCGCGGCGTAGTCGCGCGGCAGGACCTTCGTGAATCGGGCGATGGTGTCCTCGAAGGACTCGAGCAGACTCTCGGCGAGCGTGGACTCGGTTTCCTCGACGTGCTGGATCAGCAGGCGCCGGACGATCTCGATGTCCTCGGCGTCGAGGTCGACGAGCAGGAGCTCGCCGTTCTCGAGGCTCTGCTTGTTGACGCGGGCACGGTCGAGGTCGAGCACGAAGGCCGTGCCGCCCGACATGCCCGCGCCGAAGTTGCGGCCCGTGCGGCCGAGGATCAGGGCCTGCCCGCCGGTCATGTACTCGCAGCCGTGGTCGCCGATACCCTCGGCCACGGCCGTCGCCCCGGAGTTGCGGACGAGGAACCGCTCCCCCACCTGCCCTCGGAGGAACATCTCTCCACTCGTGGCGCCATAGCCGATGACATTGCCCGCGATGACGTTGTCCTCCGCGCGGAAGACGTTGGCGCGGTCCGGACGGACGATGATCCGCCCGCCGGACAGCCCTTTGCCCACGTAGTCGTTGGAGTCCCCGAGCAGCCGCAGTGTGATGCCGGCCGGCAGGAAGGCGCCGAGCGACTGCCCGGCCTGGCCCGTGAGGGTCACGTCGATGGTGTTCGTGCCCAGGGTGTCCAGCCCGAACGTGCGGGTCACCTCGTGGCCGAGCATCGTGCCGACGGAGCGGTCCGTGTTGACGACGTCCACCGAGATGCGGACCGGTGAGCGGTGGTGCAGCGCGTCGGCGCTCATCTCGATGAGCTTGTTGTCGAAGTGCTGGTCGAGCTCGTGGTTCTGCGGGAGCATGTTGCGCATCGGCTCACCCGAGTCGAACTCGTTGCCGCGCAGGATCGGGTCGAGGTCGAGGCCGTCGGCCTTCCAGTGCTCGATCGCCTCGCGGGCGTCGAGCAGCTCGCTGTGACCGATGGCCTCCTCGAGCGTGCGGAAACCGAGCTCCGCGAGGATCTCCCGGACCTCCTCGGCGATGAACTCGAAGAAGTTCACCACGAATTCCGGCTTGCCCGTGAAGCGGCTGCGCAGCTCCGGGTTCTGCGTCGCGACGCCCACGGGGCAGGTGTCGAGGTGGCAGACGCGCATCATGATGCAGCCGGACACCACGAGCGGGGCGGTCGCGAAGCCGAACTCCTCGCCGCCGAGCAGGGCGGCGATGACGACGTCGCGCCCGGTCTTGAGCTGTCCGTCCACCTGCACCACCACGCGGTCGCGCAGGCCGTTGAGCATCAGGGTCTGCTGCGTCTCGGCCAGGCCGAGCTCCCATGGGATGCCGGCGTGCTTCAGCGAGTTGAGCGGGCTCGCGCCGGTGCCGCCGTCGTGCCCGGACACCAGGACGACGTCGGCCTTGGCCTTCGTGACGCCCGCGGCGACCGTGCCGATGCCCACCTCGGAGACGAGCTTGACGTGGACGCGCGCGCTCGGGTTGGACCGCTTCAGGTCGTAGATGAGCTGGGCGAGGTCCTCGATGGAGTAGATGTCGTGGTGCGGCGGCGGCGAGATGAGCGCGACGCCGGGCGTGGAGTGCCGCGTCCGGGCGATCCACGGGTAGACCTTCTGGCTCATCAGCTGGCCGCCCTCGCCGGGCTTGGCCCCCTGCGCCATCTTGATCTGGATGTCGTCGGCGTTCGTCAGGTACAGGCTCGTCACGCCGAACCGGCCGGAGGCCACCTGCTTGATGGCGGAGCGGCGCTCGGGGTCGAGCAGGCGCTCGACGTCCTCGCCGCCCTCCCCCGTGTTGGACTTGCCGCCGAGGCGGTTCATCGCGATCGCGAGGGTCTCGTGCGCCTCCTGCGAGATGGAGCCGTAGCTCATGGCGCCCGTGGAGAACCGCTTCACGATGGCGGAGACGGGCTCCACCTCGTCGATGCCGATGGGCGGGCGGGCGTCGCCGCGCAGCTTCAGGAGCCCGCGGAGGGTCATGAGGTCCTTGGACTGGTCGTCCACGCCGCGCGTGTAGGCCTTGAAGATGTCGTAGCGGCGCTCGCGCGTGGCGTGCTGCAGCCGGAACACCGTCTCGGGGTTGAACAGGTGGGGCGGGCCCTCGCGGCGCCACTGGTACTCGCCGCCGTTGTCGAGGCCGCGGTGGGGGTCCTCGATGCCGTCCTGCGGGTACGCGCTCTCGTGGCGGGCCGCGGTCTCCGCCGCGACGACGTCGAGCCCGACGCCGCCCAGCTGGGTCTGCGTGCCGTGGAAGTACTCGTCGACGAGTTCCTGCGCGAGTCCGAGCGCCTCGAAGGTCTGGGCGCCGCAGTAGGAGCTGACCGTGGAGATGCCCATCTTGGACATGATCTTCAGGACGCCCTTGCCGAGGCCCTTGATGAGGTGCGCGACGGCCTTCTCGGCGGTGACGCCGGTGATGTCCCCGTTCCGGACGAGCTCCTCGCAGCTCTCCATGGCCAGGTAGGGGTTGACCGCCGAGGCACCGTAGCCGATCAGGACGGCGACGTGGTGGACCTCCCGTACGTCGCCGGCCTCGACCACGAGGGAGGTCTTGGTGCGGTTCGCGCTGCGCAGCAGGTGGTGGTGCACGGCGCTGGTGAGCAGCAGGGACGGGATGGGCGCCCACTGGGCGTTCGAGTCGCGGTCGGAGAGCACCACGTACTCCACCCCGCGGTTCAGCGCACTGGAGACCTGCTCGCAGATCTCGGCGAGGCGGGCACGGAGGGCCGCTTCGCCGCCGTCGTGCCGGTACAGGCCGCGCACACGGACCGTGAGGCGGTCGCCGTCGTCGGTCTCGAGGTTGGCGATCTTCGCGAGTTCGTCGTTGGTGATGACGGGGAACTTCAGCGCGATCTGCTTGGAGCGCACCTGCCCGGTGGACAGCAGATTGCCGTCCGGGCCGATCGTGACGCCCATCGAGGTCACGAGTTCCTCGCGGATGGAGTCGAGCGGCGGGTTCGTGACCTGCGCGAAGGACTGCACGAAGTAGTCGAACAGCAGGCGCGGGCGCTTGGAGAGCACGGCGATGGGCGTGTCGGAGCCCATCGCGCCGAGCGGCTCGGCGCCGTTCTTCGCCATGGGGCCGAGGAGGATGCGCAGTTCCTCCTGCGTGTACCCGAAGGTGCGCTGGCGGCGGTTGATGGACGCCTTCGTGTGGATGACGTGCTCGCGTTCCGGCAGGTCCTCGAGCTGGATCAGGTTCTCCCTGACCCACTCGCCCCACGGGTTCGCGGCAGCCACCTCGGCCTTGACCTCCTGGTCCTCGATGAGCCGGCCGTCCTCGGTGTCGACGAGGAACATCTTGCCGGGCGAGACGCGTCCCTTGCGGACCACGCGGGAGGGCTCGATGTCGAGCACGCCCACCTCGGACGCGAGGATCACGAGCCCGTCCTCGGTGACCCAGTAGCGGGCGGGGCGCAGGCCGTTGCGGTCGAGGACGGCACCGACGAGGCGCCCGTCGGTGAAGGACACCGCGGCCGGGCCGTCCCAGGGCTCCATGAGCATCGAGTGGTACTGGTAGAAGGCGCGGCGGGCCGGGTCCATGGTGGCGTGGTTCTCCCACGCCTCGGGGATCATCATCATGATCGAGTGCGTGATGGGCCGCCCCGAGAGGGTCAGCAGTTCGGCGACCTCGTCGAAGGACGCGGAGTCGGAGGCACCCGGCGTGCAGATGGGGTACAGCTCCTCCGGGGAGTCACCGAGCAGCCGGTTGGACAGCTGCGACTGGCGGGCGCGCATCCAGTTGCGGTTGCCCTTGACGGTGTTGATCTCGCCGTTGTGGGCGATGGTGCGGAACGGCTGGGCCAGGGGCCAGGAGGGGAACGTGTTCGTGGAGAAGCGGGAGTGCACGATCCCGAGGCGCGTCTTGAAGCGCTCGTCGGAGAGGTCGGGGTAGAACGGCTCGAGCTGCGCCGTGGTCAGCATGCCCTTGTAGACGATCGTCTTCGAGGACAGGGACGGGAAGTAGACGCCGAACTTGTTCTGCGCGCGCTTGCGGACCCGGAACGCGCGTGCGTCGAGGTCGGACACGGCGCCGTCGGCCGGCGCCAGGAAGAGCTGCACGAAGTGGGGCATGCACGCCCGGGCCATGGCGCCCACGAGGTCCGCCACGACGGGCACCACACGCCAGCCCAGCACGTCCAGGCCTTCGGCCTCGGCGATCGATTCGAGGCCCGCACGGGCCGTCTCCTCCTCCTTCGCCTCGGTCGGCAGGAACGCCGTGCCGACCACGTAGGAGCCGGCGGCGGGCAGCGGGAAGTCGACGACGGCGCGGAAGAACTCGTCCGGGATCTGCGTCAGCAGGCCCGCGCCGTCGCCGGTGCCTTCGTCGGCGCCCACGGCGCCGCGGTGCTCGAGGTTGCGCAGAGCGGTCAGGGCGGCGTCGACGATGTCGTGGCCGGGCTCCCCGCGCAGGGTCGCGATGACGGCCAGGCCGCACGCGTCCTTCTCGTTCTCGGGGTCGTAGAGGCCCGTGGCCTCCGGGATGGCGGCGAAGCGCGTGAAGGGAGATTCGACGGGCGCCGTGGTCGACGGCGTGGGCTGCGTCCCGGTTGAGGTCTCTGGTGTTTCAGCAGTCATCGGATAAGGATCCTTCCCCCTTGATGGAGCGTCAGGAGGGGACAGCCTTGGCCCCGCGGTGTCCGCTTCGAGCGGGCACCGTGTCTTGTTCATCTGTCCGCCTGCGCCGGGTCGGCCCGGCGCTTTTGGCGGGCAGTCGCAGTGTTCGTGCTGCGCCGGGTGGGGCGATTCAGGTGCGGGCGGAGGTGATCCGGCCGTCGCACCGATGGTCCACAACTGTGTGGTGTTGCGTCCTTGGAGGGCGGTGGCCCGGGGACTGCTTGCGGGGACCGAATCCCGCGGCTCCGCTTTCGCGGGGCCCTGAGGAACATGGAGCGCTACTCGGGAGCCGTTGTTTCGGAAAGGTTACCACGGTCGTTCCGCGCCCTCTGCGCGGTGTCCGCCACGTGGCTACCTGTGGCCGAAGCGTTACCGGAGGCGGCCCGCGGAGCATCGCCGGCCGTGTCCGAGGAGCGCGCCGGGACGTCGTCCCCGCCGATCCTGTCGCCCTTCGCATCGCCGTTCACCCGACCGTTCGCAGGGGCGTCCGTGTCGCTGTCCACGCCACGGCCGCCGCCCGTGGTGCTGGTCGTGCCGGCGACCTTCCCGTCATCTCCGGACGCCGGGAGGTCCGCGTCGCCCTTCCGGTCCGCGTCGCCTGCGGAGTCCGCGCCGTCCTTCCGGTCCGCGTCACCCTCTACGGCGCCCTTCGGCTCCCGCCCGGGCAGGTACACGGAGGAGTCGTCGACGGGTCCGCGCCGGACCGACAGGTAGACGAGCACGGCGAGCGACACGAGGAAGACGGCGATGCTGGTCCACACGTTGAGGCGCTGCGTGATGCCGAAGAGGGTGACCATCTCGGCGTCGTCGATGCGCAGCGCCTCGATCCAGACGCGCCCGAGGGTGTAGTAGGCGGCGTACAGCCAGAACATGCGGCCGCCACGGAGCCGGAACCTCCGGGCGAGCAGCAGCAGGAGCGCCACGCCGGCGAGGTTCCACAGGAGTTCGTAGAGGAAGGTCGGGTGGAACAGCGTGCCGGGCGCCTGGTCGGGCGGGAAGTTCGGGTTGTCGGCGTCGATCTCGAGGCCCCACGGCAGCGTGGTGGGTGCGCCGAAGAGCTCCTGGTTGAACCAGTTGCCGAGCCGGCCGACGGCCTGCGCGAGGAGGACCCCGGGCGCGGCGGCGTCGGCGAACGCGGAGAGCTTCACGCCCGCGCGCCGGGCACCGATCCACGCACCGACGGCGCCCAGGGCGATCGCGCCCCAGATGCCGAGCCCGCCCTGCCAGATCTGCGGGATCCGCGCGAGGTCCCCCTCGGGCCCGAAGTAGGCGTCGGGCGAGGAGACCACGTGGTAGAGCCGCCCGCCGATGATGCCGAACGGGATGGCCCAGATGGCGATGTCCCAGACGGCGTCCGCGTGGCCGCCGAAGGAGACGAAGCGCTTCTGCGTCAGGATCAGGGCCAGGATGATCCCGGCCAGGATGCACAGTGCATAGGCGTGGATGGTCAGGGGGCCGAGGTCGAAGCTCGCCCACTCGGACGGAGGGCTCGGGATCGAGGCCGCGATGGTCAGGGTCGTGCCCGCGCTCACGCCGCCCCTCCCGTCGGCGCCTTCGGCGTCCCGGTGCTCAGCTCGCGGGTGAGGTCGGCGACCGCGTCCACGCCGCCGTCACGCAGGGCTGCCACGAGGGCCGTCCCGACGATGACGCCGTCGGCGTAGGCGCCGATCTCCCGCACCTGGGCGGAGGAGGAGACCCCGAGCCCCACGCAGACGCGGTCCGCGCCCGCCGCGTGGGCGGCGTCCACCACGGCGCGTGCCGCAGCTCCCACGGAGGTCCGGGCGCCGGTGACGCCCATGACCGAGACGGCGTAGACGAAGCCCCGGCTGGCCTCCACGGTGGCCTGCATGCGCTGCGGCGACGTCGAGGGCGCCACGAGGAACACGCGGTCCAGGCCGAACTCGTCCGACGCCTCGAGCCACTCGGCCGCCTCGTCGGGGATGAGGTCGGGCGTGATGAGCCCGGCTCCGCCGGCGGCCGCGAGGCGCTCGGCGAACGCGCGGACGCCCATGCGCATCACCGGGTTCCAGTAGGTCATCACCATGACGGCGGCGTCCGTCTCACGCGTGATGCCCTCGACGACGTCGAAGATGCGGGGCACGGTGAAGCCGTTGGCCAGCGCCTCGACGGTCGCCTCCTGGATCACCTGCCCGTCCATCACGGGGTCCGAGTAGGGGATGCCGATCTCGATGAGGTCGACGCCGTTCCGCGCCAGGGCGATGCCGGCGTCGATGCTGGTCTGCACGTCGGGGAAGCCCGCGGGCAGGTAGCCGATGAGCGCCGCGCGCCCCTCGCTCCGGGCCATCTCGATGGCGGCGGCGGCCTTGGACTGCCCGGCGGTGGCGGGGCCTCCGGCGGGACCGTTCGTGGACTGCGTGGTCACAGCTGCTCACCCTCCTCCGCGATCTCCTGCTCGGCACTGTCGTCCGGCAGCAGGTCGAAGTAGCCCGCGGCGGTCGCCACGTCCTTGTCGCCGCGGCCCGAGAGGTTCACGACGACGATCCGGTCCGAGGGCTTCTCCCCCGGTGCGAGATCCGCGGCGAGGCGCTGTCCCACCTTCATGGCGCCCGCGAGGGCGTGCGCCGTCTCGATGGCGGGGATGATGCCCTCGGTCCGGCTGAGGAGCTGGAACGCCTCCATGGCCTCCGCGTCGGTGATGGGCTCGTAGTGGGCGCGCCCGATGTCGGCGAGGTAGGCGTGCTCGGGACCCACGCCCGGGTAGTCGAGTCCGGCGGAGATGGAGTGCGACTCCATCGTCTGGCCGTCCTCGTCCTGCATGAGGTAGGACCGTGCGCCGTGCAGCACTCCGGGGCGGCCCAGGGTGATGGTGGCCGCGTGCCGCCCCGATTCGACGCCGTCACCGCCTGCCTCGAAGCCGTAGAGGGCCACGTCGCGGTCGTCGAGGAAGCCGTGGAACATACCGATGGCGTTGGAGCCGCCGCCCACGCAGGCGCAGACGGCGTCGGGCAGCCTGCCGGCCTGCTCGAGGATCTGCTCGCGCGCCTCCTCGCCGATGACCTCGTGGAAGTACCGCACCATCGCCGGGAAGGGGTGCGCGCCGGCGGCGGTGCCGAGGAGGTAGTGCGTGGTGTCGACGTTCGCCACCCAGTCGCGCAGGGCGTCGTTGATGGCGTCCTTGAGGGTCTGCGAGCCGTTGGTGACGGGGATGACGGTGGCGCCGAGCAGCTGCATGCGCGCGACGTTCAGGGCCTGGCGGCGGGTGTCCTCCGCCCCCATGTACACGACGCATTCCAGACCGAGGAGGGCCGCCGCCGTCGCGCTGGCGACGCCGTGCTGGCCGGCGCCGGTCTCGGCGATGACGCGCGTCTTGCCCATCCGCTTGGCGATGAGGGCCTGGCCGAGGACGTTGTTGATCTTGTGGGAACCGGTGTGATTGAGGTCCTCGCGCTTGAGGAACACCCGGACCCCGCCGCAGTGCTCGGCGAAGCGCTGCGCCTCGGTGAGCAGGGACGGCCTGCCGGCGTAGTTCCGGTTCAGCTCGGCCACCTGCGCGGTGAACGCGGGATCGGCCTTCGCCTTGTCGAACGTGTCCTGCAGCTCGTCGAGGGCGGCGATCAGCGATTCGGGCATCCAGCGTCCGCCGTACGCGCCGAAGTACGGTCCGGGGGCATGGCGGAGGCTCTCGTCGTGGCTGAGGAACGCCTCGGCCGTCCCGGCGTCGATGGCGTCCGCTGCTCCGGCGTCCGCGCCGGTCAGGCCCGTGTCCTGGTGCATCTCGGTCATGGCTTCAGCGTTCCTGTCCTGTTGGTCCTGGTCCGGGCGGCGGTGCCGTCCGTGTCCCTCGTGGGCCGGTGGCTGCCGGCCCGTCCTGCTGTGCGCCGCGCACCCTTGGCGGGGCCGCGGAGGCTGCGGCTGTCAGCCGCGGGCTGCCATGCCGGCATCCCATGCGGCGCTGCCGGCCCGCCGGAAGGCGCCGATCGTGGTGGCGGGGTCCTCGTGGCGCACGAGCGCCTCCCCCACGAGGACGGCGTGCGCACCGCTCGCGGCGTACCCGGCGACGTCGTCGGCGTCCCGCACGCCCGATTCGGCGATGATCACGGTGCCGCCCGGGATGAGGTGCGCCAGCCGGCCGAAGACGTCCCGGTCGATCTCGAGGGTCTTCAGGTTGCGGACGTTGACGCCGATGATGGAGGCCCCGGCGGCGACGGCGCGGCGGACCTCCTCCTCCGTGTGCGTCTCGACGATCGCGTTCATGCCGAGCCGGTGGGTCAGGGCGAGGAAGGAGGTGAGCTGCTCGTCGGTGAGGGCCGCGACGATGAGCAGGACGACGTCGGCGCCGTGCGCGCGGGCCTCCCAGATCTGGTACTCGTCAACGGTGAAGTCCTTGCGGAGCACGGGCAGGCCCACCGCGGCGCGGACGGAGTCGAGGTCGGCGAGCGAGCCGCCGAAGCGTCGTTCCTCCGTGAGCACCGAGATGACCGCCGCACCGCCGCGCTCGTAGGACGCGGCGAGGGCTGCGGGGTCGGCGATGTCCGCCAGGGCGCCCTTGGAGGGGCTGCTGCGCTTGACCTCCGCGATGACGGCGATGCTGCCGCCGTGCCCGGCGCCGAGCGCCTCGAAGGCGTCGCGGGGGGCGGCCGTCGCGTGGGCTGCTGCGCGCACGTCCTCGAGGGGCCGCGCGCGGCGGCGGTCCGCGAGGTCCTCACGGACGCCCTCGATGATGTCGTCGAGGACGGTCATCTAGTGGCCGTTGTTCTTGAGCTTCGACCCGCCGACGCCGTAGCCGATCCTGCGCAGGATGAAGCCGACGATCAGGCCGATGAACATGACACCGATGCCGGCCCAGAACAGCAGGGTGCCGAAGTCCTTGTTGCCCTCGGTGCTGGCCAGGATGTAGGCGAAGGAAGCCACGGCCGCGCCGGCCAGCATGATGAGGACGCAGGTCCACGCGGCGGGGCTGTTGCCGTGACCGATCGTCTCGTCGCCCATCTGGGCGTGGTTCGCGGGGGTGTTGCGGTTAGCGGAGGCGCGGGTCTCGGATGCCATGGGAAATCTCCTTCGAACGGGTCTGGTCCCATTCTGCCATCGATGGGTCGGCGCGGCGGTACGGAGGCGGTCACGCGTGCGGCCGTCGCGGCGTGGCGCATGGCGTGCTGGGACCGGATGCGCTGCGGCCGAAGGTCAGCCCGTCGGGTCGTTCCCCCGGGAGAGCTCGTCCCAGCTGTCGATCTCGTCGGCATGGGCGCTCGTGCGGCGGGGGCGCGGGGCCCGCCCCTCGGCGTGCCCGGGGTCGGAGTCCGCTGAGCCGGTGGCGTCGGCGGCGTCGGAGGTCGCGGGGACTGCGCCACTGCGGTCGGGGTCGGCGTGCTCGCGCGTGACCGCGCGGGCGCCCGGCGCGCCGCCGTCCTCGTCGGCACCGGCCTCCCCACCCGTGCCCGCGGCCTCGGGGACGACGCCGGGGGCCACGTCCCCGGTCGACGGCACGGGTGCGCCGGGCTGCAGGCTGCCCGCCGCGGGATGGACGCCGCGGGCGGCACCGGCGTCGTACCGCCGGTTCACGCCCCACGTCCTGCCGGCCAGGACCACCCAGGCCGCCGCGAGGACCAGCAGGACACCGGCTCCCGCTGCCAGCCAGGGCATCGCGCTCGCGGTCACGGCCGCGCCCGCGGAGCCGCTGACCCCGATCGCCGTCCCGATGGCGGGTTCGGCCGCCGTGGCCGGATCGAGGGCGACGGCGGCGCTGGAGAACGCGATGCCGACACCGGACAGCACCAGGATCACCGCGATGACCCACCGGGCCACCCGACCCGCGATGGAGACCGCCAGGGCCGCGGCGAGGGCCACGAGCGCGAACGCCGTCACGGGCGTCGCCGCATCGCTCCCGGGGATGCTGAGGTCGGGTGTCTGCACTGCCTCCTGTGGCAGGCGCACGCTGAGCCAGGTCTGCGTCGTGGACCCGAACGCGAGCAGCGCCAGGATCACGATCGCCATCACGACGGTGCCGCGCCGCGTGAGACGGCCGGCGGCGGGACGTTCGGCGCTCACGGCAGGTCCGCCGTCGCGGTCCGGAGCCCGGCCGCGGTCAGGGCGGCGCGGAGGGGCGCCGCGGCCTTGTTGACCGTCTCCAGGGCCTCCGCCTCGAGGACGGAGTCCGCGACGATGCCGCCGCCGGCCTGCACGTAGGCCTTGCCCTCGCGCAGCAGGGCCGATCGGATGGCGATCGCCATGTCCATGTCGCCCGCGAAGTCGAGGTAGCCGACCACCCCGCCGTAGATGCCCCGGCGATGCGGCTCCACCTCGTCGATCAGGCGCAGGGCGCGGGGCTTGGGGGCACCGGACAGGGTCCCGGCGGGGAAGGTCGCGGCGAGGACGTCGTAGGCGGTCTTCGAGGGCGAGAGCCGGCCGACCACCGTGGACACCAGGTGCATGATATGGCTGAACTTCTCCACCTCCATGAACTGCGTGACGTCCACGCTGCCCGGCAGGCAGACCTTCGAGAGGTCGTTGCGGGCCAGGTCCACGAGCATGAGGTGCTCCGCCTTCTCCTTCGTGTCCGCGCGGAGTTCGACGGCGAGGTCGCGGTCCTCCTCGGTGGTCCTCCCCCGCGGCCGCGATCCCGCGATCGGATGGGTGATGACCTCCTCACCCGTGACGGTGACCAGGGCCTCCGGCGAGCTGCCCACAATCGAGTAGCCGCGTCCGTCGGCGTCCTCGAGGCTGAAGAGGTACATGTAGGGGCTCGGGTTGGTGGTACGGAGGATCCTGTACACGTCGAGCGCCGAGGCATCGCACTCGATCTCGAAGCGGCGGCTGATGACCACCTGGAAGACGTCGCCGTCGACGATGGCCCGCTTGCCGCGCTCGATGGCCTGCAGGTACTCGGGCTCGAACCAGGACTCGCGGACCCGGTCCATGGACCGCTCCGCCGTCGGCGCGCCGACGGCCATCACGGACACGGCGAGTTCCGTGGGGGCCACGAGCTTCGCGAGCATCGCACGGATGCGGGCGACGGCGTCGTGCCAGGCCTCGTCCACGCGCTCGTCGGTGCCGTCGAAGTTGATCGCGTTGGCGACCAGGGTGAGGGAGCCTTCGGAGTTGTCGTGGATGGCGAGGTCCGAGACGAGGCACATCGCGAGCTCGGGCAGCAGCAGATCGTCCTCGGGCGGGCTCGTCAGTCTCTCCCAGTGCCGCACGGCCTCCCAGCCGACGAACCCGACCATGCCGGAGGTGAACGGGGGGAGGTCCTCGAACCGTTCGGTGCGCAGCGCCTCGACCGTGCGGCGCAGGGCCTCCACGGGATTGCCGCCCACGGGGACGCCGGCCGGCGGTTCACCGAGCCAGTGCGCCTCGCCGTCGCGCGTGGTGAGGGTGGCGCGGGAGTGCGAGCCGATGAAGGAGTAACGCGACCACACGCCGCCCACGGCCGCGGACTCCATGAGGAACGTGCCGGGCTGCCCGGCCGCGAGCTTGCGGTAGATGCCGATGGGCGTGTGCGCGTCCGCGAGGACCTTCAGGTGCACGGGCACCACGCGGCGGGCCTCGGCCAGGGCGCGGAACTCCTCGAGGGTGGGGCTGATGGTGCCCAGCTGCTGCATAGGGGTCAGGATCCTTCGGGGTCGGGGCGGTCGGCGGTCACGGCGGCGAGCGCGCGTCCGTCGAAGCAGGTCCTGGTGCCGGTGTGGCACGCGGCGCCTTCCTGGTCGACCGTGACCAGCAGGGCGTCGCCGTCGCAGTCGAGGGCGACGCCCTTGACCCACTGGCGGTGACCGGAGGTGTCACCCTTGCGCCAGTACTCGGCACGGGACCGCGAGTAGAACGTCACGCGGCCACTGGTCAGGGTGCGCCGGAGGGCCTCCTCGTCCATCCAGCCGAGCATGAGCACCTCGAGGGTGTCGTACTGCTGCACGACGGCGGCGACGAGGCCGGCGTCGTCCTTCTTGAGCGCGGCGGCGACGGCCGGATCGAGCGCGGCGTGCTCCCCGAGGGGCGGTCGGGCGGAGGGCGTTGCGGACACGGGCGGGGCCGGAGTGGAAGGTGACATCACCCCTGATTCTAGTGCGGTCGCGGGCGCGCGCCCCCGCACCTGCCCCGGCCTGCGCACGGCATGCTATTTTCAGCTGTGATGCACTACGTAACCCCGTCCCGCGAGGTCCTGGCCGAGACGCTCCTGGCAGCCGGTCCCGACGCCCCCACGCTGTGCGAGGGGTGGCAGACGCGCGACCTCGCCGCGCACCTGTACCTGCGGGAGCACAAGCCCGCGCTCGGTCTCGGGATGGTGGTGCGGAGGCTGTCGTCCGTCACCGAACGCGCCATCAGCGAGACCGCGGAGCGCGCGGCCTCGCCCGCCGGGTACGAGGCCCTGGTCAACCGCTTCCTGGCGGGCCCTCCGGCGCTGTCGCCGATGCGCATCAACGCGATCGACAAGAGCGCCAATCTCATCGAGTACTTCGTCCACACGGAGGACGTCCGCCGGGCCACCACGCGCTGGGCGCCGCGGGCGCTCGACGAGGACTATGCGAACGCCCTGTGGGAGGAGCTCGTCAAGCGGGCGGCCATCCTGTACCGCGGCGTGGATCTCGGCGTGGTACTGGTGAGGCCGGACGGCCCGCGGCACGTGGCCAAGCGCGCCCCCGTCTCGGTGGCGATCGTCGGAGATCCGGGCGAGCTGCTGCTGCATGCCCACGGGCGGCGCCGACAGGCGCTGGTCACGTTCGAGGGCCAGCCGGACGCCGTCGCGCTGCTCGAGAGCGCCGACGTCGGCCTGTAGCCTGCTTCCCCCTGTGGGCGGCCGGCCGGGTCGACCCCGTCCACCCCGCCGGCCGGAGACTAGCGGACGGGGAAACCCGCCTCGCGGATGGCCGTCTTGACCTGGGCGATCGCGTCGACCGGACCGAAGTGGAAGACGGATGCCGCCAGGACGGCGTCGGCCCCGGCCTGCACCGCCGGCGGGAAGTGCTCCGGCCTGCCCGCACCACCCGAGGCGATCAGCGGCACGCCCACCGCCGCGCGGACGGCCCGGATGAGCTCGAGGTCGAAGCCCTCCTTCGTGCCGTCGGCATCGATCGAGTTCAGCAGGATCTCCCCCACGCCCCGATCCGCGGCTTCCTTCGCCCACGCGACGGCGTCGATCCCGGTGCCCTTGCGTCCCCCGTACGTGGTGACCTCGAAGCCCGACGGCGTGCTGGCGTCCCGCGTGCGGCGCGCGTCGAGGGAGAGCACGAGGACCTGGGCCCCGAAGTGCGCGGTGATCTCGTCGATGACCGACGGGCGCGCGACGGCGGCCGTGTTGATCGACGCCTTGTCGGCGCCGTGGCGCAGGAGACGGTCGACGTCGGAGATCTCGCGGACTCCCCCGCCCACGGTCAGGGGGATGAAGACCTCCTCGGCTGTGCGGGCGACGACGTCGAAGGTCGTCTCCCGGTTGCCGGAGGAGGCGGTGACGTCGAGGAACGTCAGTTCGTCGGCGCCGGCGCGGTCGTA
The DNA here is from genome assembly GCF_058269215.1 of Arthrobacter sp. TJ-238. Taxonomy (NCBI): domain Bacteria; kingdom Bacillati; phylum Actinomycetota; class Actinomycetes; order Micrococcales; family Micrococcaceae; genus Arthrobacter; species Arthrobacter sp. TJ-238. The sequence continues at coordinate 238,228 of NZ_JBZCNH010000003.1, forward strand.
GCGGTGCGCGAGCTCCACCGGGTCGCCGGCGTCGCGGAGGTCGGCGAAGTTGACGCCCTTGACGACGCGCCCGGCGTCGACGTCGAGGCAGGGGATGACGCGGATGGCGACGGTCATGGCCGGTCCTAGATCCGGCAGGCGTGGATGGTGCTGACGAGGATGGCGCGCGCGCCGAGCTCGTACAGCTCGTCCATGATGCGGTTGGTCCGGTTGCGCTTGACCATCGCGCGGACGGCCACCCAGTCGGAGTCGCGCAGCGGGGAGATGGTCGGCGACTCGAGCCCCGGAGTCAGGGCCGCGGCCCGGTCCACGAGGTCCGTGCGGATGTCGTAGTCCATCATCACGTACTGGCGTGCCACGAGGACGCCCTGCAGGCGCCGCAGCAGCACGTCGAGCCCGGCGGGCGCCTGGGCGGCGGACCTGCCGATGAGGACGGCCTCGCTCTGCAGGATGGGCTCGCCGAAGATCTCCATGCCCGCCGCGCGCAGCGTGCTGCCGGTCTCCACGACGTCGGCGATCGCGTCCGCGACGCCGAGGCGCACGGAGGACTCCACGGCGCCGTCGAGCCGGACCACGGAGGCGGTGATGCCGCGTGCGGCGAGGTAGTCGTTGAGCAGTCCCTCGTAGCTCGTGGCGAGCCTGCGGCCCTCGAGCTCGCCCACGGAGGAGAAGTCCCCGACGGGCCCGGCGAACCGGAAGGTGGAGGCTCCGAAACCGAGCTGCATGAGCTCCTCGGCCTTCACCTGGGCGTCGAGGAAGAGATCGCGCCCGGTGATGCCGACGTCGAGCGTGCCCGAGCCGACGTACACCGCGATGTCGCGGGGGCGGAGGAAGAAGAACTCGATCTCGTTCTCGGGATCGACGAGCACGAGCTCGCGGGGGTCGCGGCGCTGGCGGTAGCCGGCTTCGACGAGCATGGCGGAGGCGGCCTCGGAGAGGGCGCCCTTGTTGGGGACTGCTACACGGAGCATGGGGATCCTAGGGTGGAGGAGGGACGGGGGCAAGCAGGGCCGCGGGCGGGTTGCCGGCGCGGCTACAGATGCTTGTACACGTCCTCCAGGGTGAGCCCCTTCGCGAGCATGAGGACCTGCAGGTGGTAGAGCAGCTGGGAGATCTCCTCGGCGGCGTCCTCCAGGGACTCGTACTCGGCGGCCATCCACACCTCGGCGGCCTCCTCGACGACCTTCTTGCCGATGCCGTGCACGCCGGAGTCGAGCTCGGCGACGGTCCGGGAGCCGGCGGGACGGTCGGCGGCCTTCGCGCTGAGTTCCTCGAACAGGGATTCAAAGGTTTTCACATCCCCTAGGCTATCGGCTCGCCGGGCTCCTCCGTCCCGCGGCCGCCGTCGTGTGACGGACGCCTCCGCCGCCGGCTCCGTGCGCACCGCGCTACTCGGTCCAGGGGCGGAGGACGGCGGCCGTGGCGAGAGCGGCGGACACCGCCTCGTAGCCCTTGTCCTCGGAGGAGCCCGGCAGACCCGCGCGGTCGAGTCCCTGCTGCTCGGTGTCGCAGGTGAGCACGCCGAAACCGACCGGCACGCCGGTGCGCACGCTCACGTCCGTGAGTCCCGACGTCGCCGCCTGGCACACGTAGTCGAAGTGCGGCGTTCCGCCGCGGATGACGACGCCGAGGGCTGCGACGGCGTCGAACCCCGGTGCGAGGCGGGCGGCGGCGACCGGCAGTTCGAAGCTGCCGGGGACGCGGATCTCGGTCACGATCGCGCCGGCGTCGGCTGCGGCGCGCCGCGCGCCGTCGAGGAGGCCGTCCATGATCTGGGTGTGCCAGCTCGCGGCGATGATCGCGAGGCGGAGGGGTGCACCCTCCGGTGTGAGTGCGCTGATGTCGATGCTCGGGGCTCCGTGGCCGCTCATGGTTCTCCTTCGGTGGGGTTGGTCAGGCGTGGTGTGCGGAGGCGGTTCGCGCCACGTAGGCGACGAGGTCCTCGATGGAGACGAGCGGGATGCCGTGCTCGTCGGCGAACTCCCGCAGGGCGGGCAGGCGCATCATGCCGCCGTGGTCGTGCACGAGTTCGGCGATGACGGCGGCGGGCCGCTTGCCCGCGAGGACGCTCAGCTCGACGCCGGCCTCCGTGTGTCCGGCGCGTTCGCGGACGCCGCCCGGTGCGGCGCGCAGCGGGAAGACGTGACCGGGGCGGGTGAGGTCCTGCGGGCCGCTGGCGGGGTCGGCGAGGACGCGGGCGGTCCGGGCGCGGTCCGCGGCGCTGATGCCGGTGCTGACGCCCGCCGCCGCGTCGCACGAGACGGTGTAGGCCGTGCCCTTGGCATCCTCGTTGACCGCCGTCATGGGCGGCAGGAGGAGGCGGTCGGCGTCGTCGGCCCGTAGCGGCACGCACAGCACGCCGGAGGTCCAGCGCACCGTCCAGCCGACCAGTTCCGGCGTCGCGTCCTCGGCGGCGAAGACGATGTCCCCCTCGTTCTCGCGGTCCTCGTCGTCGACGACGACGGCCGCACGGCCCGCGGCGAGGGCCCGGATGGCGTCCTCGACGGTGTCGAAGCGGATGGCGCCCGTCACCGGAGGGTCCGGCCCGTGTCGTCCTGCCGCTGTGCGTCGACGGCGGCGAAGCCGAGGAGCCTCTCGGCGTACTTGGCGAGCACGTCCATCTCGAGGTTCACCGGGTCGCCGAGCGCCTTGGTGCCGAGGCCGGTCGCGCGGAGCGTGGTCGGGATGAGCCCGACCTCGAACCACTGCTCCGGGTCCTGCGGCGGGCTGACGGCCGTGACCGTCAGGGAGACGCCGTCGATCGCCACGGACCCCTTCTCCGCGGCGTAGCGGCCCAGCGTCGCGGGGAGCCCGAAGCGGAGCCGGTGCCAGGCGCCGAGGTCCTCGCGCTCGAGCAGCACGCCGATGCCGTCCACGTGTCCCTGGACGACGTGCCCGTCGAGGCGGCCGCCCGCGGGGACGCACCGCTCGAGGTTCACCGGGGCCCCCGGCTGGAGGCGTCCCGTGGTGGTGCGGCGGAGGGTCTCGCCCATCACGTCGACGCCCACGCGTGCCCCGTCGAGGGTGACGGCGGTGAGGCAGACGCCGTTGACGGCGATCGAGGCGCCGGGGGCGAGGTCCTGGCCGGTCTCGGGCGCCTCGACGACGAGGAGGCCGCTCTCGCCGTCGGGTGTGAGCTCGAGGGAGACGACGCTCCCCTGCTCGGAGACGATTCCTGTGAACACTGGTGCTTCCTTCGGGTTGCGGGCGGGTGTGAGGTGTCGTGGCGGGCGGATGTCAGGCGGGTGGGTCGGGTGTCCGGGACGGTGGCCGCAGATGCAGCCTCACGTCCGGGCCGAACCTGCCGACCGCGGGCCCCCCGGCGTCGTCCAGCTGCCAGCGGGAGGCGGCGTCGAGGGTCGTGACGCCGAGTGCGGGGAACGCCGGGGCCCCGTCGCCGAGGAGCAGCGGGGCCACGTAGCTGAACAGTTCGTCCACCACGCCCGCCCGGAGGAAGGCGGAGGCGACGCGGGGGCCTCCCTCGACGAGGAGGTGACGGACTCCCCTGCCGTACAGCGCGTCGAGCACCTCGCGCACGTCCCGGGTAGGCAGGTGGAGGAATCCCTCACCGCGGACGGCGGCGCCGTCGGGGACGATGCTCTCGCCCATGACCACCCGCAGTCCGGCACTCCCGGCAGGTACCGGGACGTCGCGTCGTGCGGTGAGCCGCGGATCGTCGGCGAGGACGGTGCCGGTGCCCACCAGGACGGCGTCGGCGAGGGCGCGGATCCTGTGGCCGTCGGCGCGTGCCTCGGCACCGGTGATCCACTGGCTCGTGCCGTCCGGGGCGGCCACGCGGCCGTCGAGGGACTGCGCGGATTTCAGGGTCACGAACGGACGCCGGTCGGTGAGGCTGTCGGTCCACCGCTCGTTCAGTGCCTGCGCGCGGCCGGCCTCGAGCCCGCCGACGCAGTCGATGCCCGCGTCGCGCAGCCGCTGCGCGCCGCCGGCCGCGGCCGCGTTGACGTCGTCGGCCGCATACACGACGCGGGCGACGCCGGCGTCGATCAGCGCCGCGCTGCACGGACCGGTGCGGCCGGTGTGACTGCATGGTTCCAGGGTCACCACCATGGTGGCTCCCCGCGGGTCGTTGCCGCGGTCGCGGGCGTCGGCGAGGGCGGCGGGCTCGGCATGCGGCGTGCCCGCACCCCGGTGGTGGCCTTCTCCGAGGACGGCGCCGTCGGGCGCGAGCAGGACGGCGCCCACGAGGGGGTTGGCGCCCCGCACGCCGCGCGCGGCGAGGTCGAGGGCGCGCAACATGGCCGCCGCTTCGGCCGGCGTGGTACCGGGTGTGCCGGGCGTGACCATCAGCGCAGCGTCGGATCCGGGAGGAGGATCTCGATGCCAGGCTTCGCGGTGCGCTGGGCGCGCGCCCAGACGAAGAAGCCGACGAGCGTGAAGGCGCCGTAGAACATGTACATGAAGGCGCTCGCGTAGTAGCCGGCGCTGAAGAGCAGCGGCACGCCGACGATGTCCACGGCGACCCAGACGAGCCAGAACTCCACCCAGCCCTCGGCCATGCCGTAGGTGGCGAGCAGGGATCCGACGAAGGTCCAGGCGTCGGCCCAGACCGGCTCGTAGGAGCCGAGGAGGCGGAAGAGCGGAGTCAGCGCGAGCGTGCCGATGAGCAGGAACGCGACCATGCCGAGACGTGCCCTGGTGCCGGCCCACTGCGGGACGACGGCCTGGCCGCCGCGGTGCCGGCTCGCCTGCCACTGCCGCCAGCCGTAGACGGAGACGGCGATGAACATCACCTGCCGCCCGGCCTGGCCGAGGAGATTGGCCGCACTCGCCGCGCCGAAGAGGGAGCCGAGGAACACCGTGAGCAGCAGGAGATTGCCGACGATGCCGACCGGCCACGCCCACACGCGGCGGCGCATGCCGCCGAGAGCGCTGAGCAGGCCGAAGATGTTACCCACCACTTCGCGCAGCAGGAGGGAACCGTTGCCTACGGGGATGCGGGCTTCGAAGAGCCACTGCAGAAAATCCATGCCGATCCTTCGCCGATAGAACGGCTCCGGGGATGGCAGAAGAAGGGGCGCACCGCCGTGGCTGTACCACGACAGGACCGCAGCCCGGATGCGGGCAGCGGCAAGCCCCTGCTGTGCGTGCTTCTCCCATCCAGACTGTGACTGTCGGTCCCGGAATTCCACCGGCTCAACCGTCCACTGCCCGCGCGGGTGCGCGGATGGTGGACGGGTCGCGGACTATAACCGCCGGTTCGGACTTACACCGACCCCGGAGCACATACAGAGCTGATTATTTCACAGCACGCGGGCCGGGGCGGAGGATCCGTCACAATTCGTCCGACAGCGATCAGGACGGGGCTCGACGACAGGAACGGGGCACCCCGTCCGGAGTACCCCGTTCCTCTCGGCGGCAGACCTGCAGGTCAGCCGGCCGACGTCGGCTGCGCGTCGGCCTTCGGCTTCGCGTCGACGCCGGCCTCCTTGCGCTGCTGCGCCGTGATCGGCGCGGGTGCGGCCGTCAGCGGGTCGTACCCGCCGCCCGACTTCGGGAAGGCGATGACGTCGCGGATGGAGTCGGTGCCCGCAAGCAGGGAGACCACGCGGTCCCAGCCGAGCGCGATCCCGCCGTGGGGAGGCGCGCCGTACTTGAAGCCCTCGAGCAGGAACCCGAACTTCTCCTGGGCTTCCTCGGCGCCGAGGCCCATGACGGCGAACACGCGCTCCTGCACGTCGCGCCGGTGGATACGGATGGATCCGCCACCGAGCTCGTTGCCGTTGCAGACGATGTCGTAGGCGTAAGCCAGTGCGTTCTCGGGATCCGTGTCGAAGGTGTCGAGGAACTCGGGCTTCGGGGACGTGAAGGCGTGGTGGACGGCGGTCCAGGCACCGCCACCGACGGCGACGTCACCGGCGGCGACGGCGGCCGACGCGGGCTCGAACATCGGGGCGTCGACCACCCACACGAAGGCCCAGTCGCCCTCCCTGATGAGTCCGGTGCGGTGGCCGATCTCGACGCGGGCCGCACCCAGCAGGGCACGGGAGGAGGTCTTCTCGCCGGCGGCGAAGAAGATGCAGTCGCCCGGGTTCGCGCCGACGGCGGCGGCGAGGCCCTCACGCTCGGTGTCGTTGAGGTTCTTAGCCACGGGGCCGCGCAGGCTTCCGTCGTCGTCGATGAGCACGTAGGCGAGGCCCTTGTGCCCGCGCTGCTTGGCGAATTCCTGCCAGGCATCGAGCGTGCGGCGGGGCTGGGAGGCTCCGCCGGGCATGACGACGGCGCCCACGTAGGGGGCCTTGAAGACGCCGAAGCCGGTGTCCTTGAAGAACTCGGTGAGCTCGGTGAGCTCGAGTCCGAAGCGCAGGTCCGGCTTGTCGGAGCCGTACTTCGCCATGGCGTCGGCGTAGGTCATCCGGCGGATCGGGGTGGGGATCTCGACGTCGATCAGCTTCCACAGGCGCGTGACCAGCTGCTCGCCGAGGGCGATGATGTCGTCCTCCTCGACGAAGCTCGCCTCGATGTCGAGCTGCGTGAATTCGGGCTGGCGGTCGGCGCGGAAGTCCTCGTCACGGTAGCAGCGGGCGATCTGGTAGTACTTCTCGAACCCGCCGACCTGCAGCAGCTGCTTGAACAGCTGGGGCGACTGCGGCAGGGCGTACCAGGAGCCCGGGGCCAGGCGGGCCGGCACGAGGAAGTCGCGCGCACCCTCCGGCGTCGACCGGGTCAGGGTGGGCGTCTCGATCTCCACGAAGCCGTCCGCGTGGAGCAGCTCCCGGGCGACCCGGCTCGCCTCGGAGCGCAGGCGCAGGTTGGCCTGGGGGCCGGGCCGGCGGAGGTCGAGGTAGCGGTGGCGCAGGCGCGCCTCCTCGCCCACCTCGACGTGCTCGTCGATCTGGAAGGGCAGCGGGTCCGCGGTGTTGAGGATCTTCACGGTGTCCGCGATGACCTCGATCGCGCCCGTGGCGAGGGCGGGGTTCTCGTTGCCCTCGGGGCGCTGGTGCACCGTGCCGACGATCTGCAGGACGTACTCGTTGCGCAGGCTGGAGAACACGTCCTCCTCGCGGACCACGACCTGAGCGAACCCCGAGGCGTCACGGAGGTCGAGGAACGCCACTCCGCCGTGGTCGCGGCGGCGGGCGACCCAGCCTGCCAAGGTGACCGTTTGTCCTACGTGCTCGGGCCGAAGGGAGCCGAGTTCATGCGTGCGGAGCACAGCATTCCTTCCCACAGTTGTGTCAGATGAGTCGCAGGCGTCGTAAGCACCTGCCTAGAGTTGCTTCAAGCCCGACCAACTTTACCGGTCCCGGTCTGGCCGCCCGGACAGGAACCCCGAGGGCGGTGTCGTCCTGGCCTCCGGGGTTCCTGTGCGGGCGGCCAGACCGATCCCTGAGGAGGACCATGTCCGAGCAACCGGCGCTGCGGCGCGTTCTGGGCGGCTTCGACGCCACCACGGTCGGGGTCGGCGCGATGATCGGCGCCGGCGCCTTCGTCGTCTTCGCGCCGGCCGTCGCGGCCGCGGGGACGCTCCTGCCCCTTGCCGTCGTGATCGCCGGGTTCGTCGCCTACTGCAACGCCTCGGCGACGGCCTCCCTCGCCGTGCGGTACCCCGCGAGCGGGGGCACCTATGTCTATGGACGCGAACGCCTCGGGCACTGGCCGGGCTTCCTCGCCGGCTGGGGCTTCGTCACCGGCAAGGCGGCGTCCTGCGCCGCGATGGCCCTCGCCTTCGGCCTGTACGCGGCCCCGGGCGCCGAGAAGGCCGCCGCGGTGGCCGCCGTCGTGGGCCTCACGGCCGTCAACCTCCTCGGCGTGACCCGCACGGCCCTCGCCACGCGCGTGATCGTCTCGCTCGTGGTCCCGGTCCTGGCCTTCGTGATCGTCGTCGGCTTCTCGTCCCCCGCCGCCCCGTCCATGACCGGGGGCGGGGCCGCCGGGATCGGGGGCGTGCTGCAGGGCTCCGCGCTGATGTTCTTCGCGTTCGCCGGCTACGCCCGGATCGCGACCATGGGCGAGGAGGTCCGGAACCCACGCCGGAACATCCCCGCAGCCATCCTCGGCGCCCTCGGCTTCACGCTGCTGCTGTACCTGCTCCTGGCGCTCTCGCTCCTGCACGCGCTCGGTCCGGAGGCGCTCGCGGGCGCCACGGCACCGCTCCGGGACGTGATCGACGTCGCTGTCCCCGGGGAGGGATCCATGGGTCGGGGTGGAGCCGTGGTCACCATCGCTGCAGCGCTCGCCAGTCTCGGGGCCCTGCTCGCGCTCGTCGCGGGAGTGGGCCGCACGAGCCTGGCCATGGCGCGCCAGGGCGACCTGCCGCGCGCGCTCTCGCGCATCTCCGCGCGCCACTCCGTGCCCTGGGTCGCCGACGTCGCGACGGCCGCCGTCGTCGTCGGCCTCCTGCTCGTCACCGACGTGCTGACGGTGGTCGGGTTCTCCAGCTTCGGTGTGCTGCTCTACTACGCGATCGCCAACATCGCGGCCTTCACGCTCACCGAACGGCAGTGGTACGCCCCGCGCTGGCTGAACGCGCTCGGCGCGGCAGGGTGCCTCCTGCTCGCCTTCACCCTCCCGGCGGTGTCGGTCGTCACGATGCTCGGCGTACTCGCCGCGGGGGTCGCTGTCCGGGGCGTGGTGCTCGCCCGACGCCGCCGGCGGGCCTGACCGCGGCGGCTTCTGCGCGGACCGCCGCGCCTGGGACGGACCGCCGCGCCTGGCGCGGCGGCCCGGTCGCGCCCGGCGTCAGGCGGTGGTGACCACCGGCCGGAGGTCCTCCGCCGGTGGCGCCCAGGACGCCGGGTCCGCCGGGGTCTGCTCGCCCGACCGGATGTCCTTGACCTCGTGGGCGCCGTCGGAGGCCGTGAACCACACGAACGGGATGCCGCGGCGATCGGCGAACCTGATCTGCTTGCCGAACTTCTCCGCGCTCGCCGCCACCTCGGCCGGGATGCCGCGACCGCGCAGCGCCGCGGCGACGTCCTGGGCCTCGGACCAGGAGTCGTCGTCGGCCAGCGTCACGAGCACCGCCGTCGGCACCGAGCGGGAGACCGTGGCGAAGCCCTGGCTGAGGATGCGCGAGACGATCCGGGTGACGCCGATGGACAGCCCGACGCCGGGGAAGGTGCGGTTGCCCTTGCGCGCCAGGGCGTCGTAACGGCCACCGGAACAGATGGAGCCGAGCGCCTCGTGCCCGTCGAGGACCGTCTCGTAGACGGTGCCCGTGTAGTAGTCGAGTCCGCGGGCGATGCTGAGGTCGGCGACCACGCGGCCCGGCGCGCGGCGCGATGCCTCGCCGACCACCTGGCGCAGCTCCTCAAGTCCTTCCTCGAGGAGCTCGTTCGTGACGCCCAGGGCGCGGACCTGCTCCACGAAGGAGGTGTCGGCGGTGCGGATCGAGGCGAGGTCGAGGGCGAGGCGCACCTGTTCGTCGTCCGCGCCCACCTCGTCGCGGAGCAGAGTGCCCACCTTCTCGGGGCCGATCTTCTCCAGCTTGTCGATGCTCCGCAGCACGGCGGCCGTGTCGTCGAGACCGATGGCCCGGTAGAACCCCTCCGCGAGCTTGCGGTTGTTCACGCGGAGCGTGAAGTCCGGGATCGGCAGGGCGCCGAGGGCCTCCACCACGGCGAGGGCGAGTTCGACGTCGTACCGGAACGGCAGGACGCCGTCGCCCACGACGTCGATGTCCGCCTGCGTGAACTCGCGCGCGCGGCCCTCCTGGGGCCGTTCGCCGCGCCAGCACTTCTGGATCTGGTACCGGCGGAACGGGAAGGCGAGGTGCCCGGCGTTCTCCACGACGTAGCGCGCGAACGGGACGGTGAGGTCGTAGTGGAGGGCGAGTCCGCTCTCCGAGGCGGACGCCTCGTCGGCCTGCAGCCGCGAGACCGCGTAGACCTCCTTGTCGATCTCGCCCTTGCGCAGGAGATGCTCGACGGTCTCGACCGCGCGTGTCTCGATACTCGAGAAGCCGTGCAGCTCGAACGTCCGCTGCAGCACCCCGAGGACGTGGAGCTCGATCAGGCGCTCCTCCGGAAGCCATTCGGGAAAGCCTGACAGTGATGCCTTGCGGGCCATGGGGTGGTTCTCCTCCTGCGATGGGGACCGGCCCTCGCGCACGGAGCAGCGGACCGGTTCTGCGGCCTCAATCCTAGGTCCCGGCGGTGGCCTGCGAAAAAAGGAGCGACGACAGCGGCCGAAGGCAATGCCCGCTCCCCGCCGTGACGCGGATCAGGGGCCAGTGGGTAAAGTAACCTCAGGGCAGGTTGCGCGCTGCTCGGGCAATCGGTGGGCGCTGAGGAGACTCGTTCGGCGGGCTCTTCCGCCGCTACCCGAAGGGCCGGGCCGATAGACTCCTAGACCCTGCATGAAATGGCCCCGGCGTTGCTCACGGCCATCCGACGAGCGAAAGACTTCTAGCGGTGACAGACAGTCAGCAATCCGACGAAACGACCATCGGCCAGCACTCGCAGCAGGACGCTGCGGGGGCCGACGGTGCCCCCATGCCCGCAGCCTCTCCCTCCGCCCCTGACACGGGCGGGGACCCGGACCAGACGCAGGACGCTGCTCCCGCCGACCCCGTGCAGGGCGTCGACGCCACTGTGGCGGACGCCGTAGGCACGCCGGAAGCCGAAGCATCGGCGGCAGTGGAGCCCGTGGCGGCCGAGCCCGAGGACCAGCCCGTTGTGGCCGAGCCCGAGGACCAGCCCGTTGTGGCCGAGCCCGAGGCGGCCGGCGACACGGACGCCGTGGCGCCGGCAGAGGCCGCACACGCCGCCACCGAGCCGTCGGTCCCGCTCGCTCCCGAGCCCGCCCCGCTGAGGACGCCGTCGCCCAGCGCCGCCCCGCCGCGCGCGCCTCTGCCCACAGCGATGGCGCCCCGCCCACTGAAGAAGGCCGCGCAGCCCCTGGCGGCCCCTCCCGCCCACAGCACGTCCCTCGAGGAGGCCGGCCGCTTCGCCCGCGTCGAGGATGACGGTCATGTCTTCCTCCTCGTGGACGGCGCCGAGCACCCGGTGGGCCAGTACCCCGATGCGACGCGCGAGGAGGCGCTCGGCTACTTCGTGCGCAAGTACGACGACGTCGTGGCCCAGGTCGCACTGCTGGAGCAGCGTGTCCAGGCGAAGGCGCCGTCGTCGGACATGGCCAAGACCGCCAAGCACCTGCGCGCGCAGGTCGGCGAACGCAAGATGGTCGGCGACGTCCTCGCGCTGGAGGCGCGGATCGACGCGCTGCTCGGCGAGATCGGCAACCTCGAGAAGGCCGAGCGGGCGGCGCAGGACGCCCTGAAGGCGAAGGAGCTCGCCGCGCGCGAGGCCATCGTCGCCGAAGCCGAGGAGCTCGCGGAGCGTGACCCCTCCACCGTGCAGTGGAAGGCCAGCAGCACGCGCATGAACGAGCTCTTCGAGCTGTGGAAGGCCGCACAGAAGAACGGGCCGAGGCTCGGCCGGGGCACGGAGGACGCCCTCTGGAAGCGCTTCCGGTCCGCGCGCACCGTGTTCGACCGTCACCGCCGCGCGTACTTCTCCCAGCTGGACAGCGACAACGCGGAGGCGAAGCAGGCCAAGGAGGCGCTCATCCGGCGCGCCGAGCAGCTCTCGGACTCCACGGACTGGGGCCAGACCGCCGCCGAGTACCGTCACCTGATGGACGAGTGGAAGTCGTCCAAGCGCGCGAGCCGCAAGGACGACGACGCCCTGTGGGCCCGCTTCCGCGCCGCCCAGGACCGCTTCTTCGAGGCCCGCAAGGCCGCGAACGAAGCCGTCGACGAGGAGTACGCGGGCAACCTCGCGGTCAAGGAGGGGCTCCTCAGGGAGGCCCAGCAGATCCTGCCCATCCGGGATCTCGCGGCCGCGAAGAAGGCGCTGCAGTCCGTGCGGGACCGGTGGGACGAGGCGGGGAAGGTCCCGCGCGCCGACATGGGACGAATCGACGCCGGGCTCCGGAAGGTCGAGGACGCCGTCAAGGCGGCCGACGACGAGAACTGGACGAAGACGAACCCCGAGACGAAGGCCCGCACCAACAGTGCGCTGAGCCAGCTCGAGGCCACCATCGCGCAGCTCAGGGACGACCTCGCCGACGCCGAGAGCGCAGGGAACGCCAAGAAGATCGCGTCCGCCCGGGAGGCGCTGGCAGCCCGCGAGCAGTGGCTCGAGATGCTGCAGAGGTCGGCCCAGGACTTTTCCTGACCCAGGCCTCCCAGCGGGAGGGTAGCGGCGTCGAACAGGCCCTCCGGCACCGTTGTCCACATCGGTGCCGGAGGGCTTCTCCGTGCTCCCCGCGGTGGGGATGCTGGAGCAATGCCTCCCCTGGACAGCACCGCATCCGGAGCACCTCCGGAGCGCGTCCTGGGGCCGGGGCAGCCCGTCACGTCCACCGGCGGGGCGCTGTTCCATGCCGGGGAGATCTTCACGTCGGCCGAGCTGCAGGCCATGCGGCTCGATGGCCTGGTGCGCCTCGTCATCGGTGACTCGTACCTCCGCAGCGACTTCAGGGAGGGCCCCGCCACGAGGTCACGGTCGGCCGTCCGCAGCGTCCCCGCCCCGATGCGGCCACGGGTGGCCCTGGGCCGCTCCACCGCGGCCTGGGTCTACGGGTGCGCTCCGCCGCCCGCCCTGATCAGCCTGGTGACGGACCACCGGCGCCGCACCACGGCGCTGCCGCCCTTCACTCCCGCCGTCATGCATCAGGTCGCGCTCGGCCCGTTCGACGTCAACCTGATCGGCGGGGTGTCCGTCACCACGCCGCTCCGCACGGCGCTGGACATCGCCGTCCACGGCGAGGATCGGGACGCCGTGCCCGTCCTCCGGGCGATCGGCAGGGCCGCGGTTCTCGACTGTCCCCTGCGGCTCGTCGAGGCGGCGCTCGTCAATGCTTCGCGGGTGCCGGGCAAGTCGCGGGCGCTCGCCCGGCTGCGCGCGGCCCGGCGCCCGCGGGACGTGCGGGCATGACGGTCGGTCGTCAGGGGCGTCGCTGGGAGCCCGTGGTCCTGTACACGTCGAAGACCCCGTCGATCCGGCGCACCGCGCTGAGGATGTGGCTCAGGTACTTCGGGTCGCCCATCTCGAACGCGAACCGGGACATCGCCACCCGGTCCGACGACGTGTTGACGTTCGCTGCGAGGATGTTCACGTGGTTCTCGGCAAGCACGCTCGTCACGTCGGAGAGGAGGCTCTTGCGGTCGAGGGCCTCGACCTGGATCTCGACGAGGAACACACTCGACTGCGTCGGTGCCCACTCCACCGGCACGATCCGGTCCGGCTGGTCACGCAGTTCCTGCACGTTGCGGCAGTCGCTGCGGTGCACGGACACCCCGGATCCGCGCGTGACGAACCCGATGATCGGATCCGGCGGCACGGGAGTGCAGCAGCGGGCGAGCTTGACCCACACGTCGCCGACCCCGCGGACGGTGACGCCCGAGTCGGAGAACTTGGGCCGGCGGGGCTGGGTGGCGACAGCCGTCTCCGCGATCTTGTCCTCGGCGTCCTCGTGGCCGCCCATGAGCGCCACGAGGTGCTCGATCACGTTCTGGGCCGACGTGTGCCCGTCCCCGACCGCCGCGTAGAGGGCCGAGATGTCCTGGTGCCGGAGCTCCTGGGCGACCGTCAGCAGGGCGCTGTGCGTCATCATGCGCTGCAGCGGGAGGTTCTGCTTCCGCATGGCGCGGGTCAGCAGCTCCTTGCCCTTGTCGATCGCCTCCTCGCGGCGTTCCTTCGTGAACCACTGCCGGATCTTGTTGCGGGCGCGCGGGCTCTTGACGAAGCCCTGCCAGTCCTGGCTGGGCCCGGCACCCTCGGCCTTGGAGGTGAAGATCTCCACCCAGTCGCCGTGGTTCAGTTCGCTGTTGAGGGGCACGAGCTTGCCGTTGACGCGCGCACCGATGGTCCGGTGGCCCACCTCGGTGTGGACGGCGTAGGCGAAGTCGACGGGCGTGGAGCCGGCGGGCAGCGCCATGACCTCGCCCTTGGGCGTGAAGACGAAGACCTCGCGCGCATTGATCTCGAAGCGCAGGGAGTCGAGGAACTCGTCCGGGTCCGACGTCTCCTGCTGCCAGTCCACGAGGCTCCGCAGCCAGCCTAGGTCACCGTTGTCGGCCGCCTCGGGCTGCTTGCCCCCGTTCTTGTACTTCCAGTGCGCTGCCACGCCGTACTCGGCGCGGCGGTGCATGTCGTGCGTGCGGATCTGCACCTCGACGGGTTTGCCGCCCGGGCCGATCACCGTGGTGTGCAGCGACTGGTACATGTTGAACTTCGGCATCGCGATGTAGTCCTTGAACCGCCCGGGCAGGGGGTTCCACCGTGAGTGCAGCGATCCGAGGGTGGCATAGCAGTCCCGCACGCTGTCGACCAGGACGCGCACGCCCATCAGGTCGTGGATGTCGTCGAAGTCCTTACCCCGGACGATCATCTTCTGGTAGATCGAGTAGTAGTGCTTGGGACGGCCCGTGATCGTCGCCTTGATCTTCACGGCCCGGAGGTCTTCCTCGATCTGGTTCCGGACGAGGCTCAGGTGCTTCTCCCGCTCGGGCGTCCTGTCCCCCACCATCCGGACGATCTCCTCGTACACCTTCGGATGCAGCGCGGCGAAGGACAGGTCCTCGAGCTCCCACTTGATGGTGTTCATGCCGAGGCGGTGCGCGAGGGGCGCGAAGATCTCGAGCGTCTCCCTCGCCTTCTTCGCCGAGGAGGCGGGCGAGACGAAGCGCCAGGTGCGGGCGTTGTGCAGCCGGTCGGCGAGCTTGATCACGAGGACGCGGATGTCCTTCGCCATGGCCACGACCATCTTGCGCACCGTCTCCGCCTGCGCGGCGTCGCCGAAGGACACCTTGTCGAGCTTGGTGACGCCGTCCACGAGCATGGCCACCTCGGGACCGAAATCCCGTTTGAGCTCCTGCAGGGTGTAGGAGGTGTCCTCGACGGTGTCGTGCAGGAGGGCTGCGGCGAGGGTGGTGCCGGTCATGCCGAGTTCGGCGAGGATGGTGGCGACGGCGACCGGGTGGGTGATGTACGGGTCGCCGCTCTTGCGCGTCTGGCCCTCGTGGCTCCGTTCGGCCACGAGGTAGGCGCGCTGGATCAGGTCGAGGTCCTCGCGCGGGTTGTTGGCCCGGACGGTGCGGAGCAGGGGCTCGAGCACGGGCGAGTACCCCGAGGAGCCGCGCCCGGCGAGGCGGGCGATGCGCGCCCGCGTGCGGCCGCGGCGTCCGGGAGCGACCTGGTCGGCGCTCGTGGCGGACGGCGCGGACGTCGGCGACGCGGGCTGCACGAGCCCGCGGGCGGGGCCGGGGCGCGAGGCATCGGTGGCGACCGGTCCGTGGACCCCGGGCGTCGGAGCACCCTGGTTCTCTCCGGGATTCACCGCTTCAGCCATATCCAGTTCCTCAATCTCCATCCGGAATCCGGCAAGGATCCATCGTGCCGCCGGTTCTGCGGCACCTTCAAGTCTAGCCGGGGTCGAACCGACTCAGCCGCAGCGGACCGTGGGGGCCGCTGCGGCTGAGGGGCGTGCCGGGCGTCGGGGGCCCGTCCGACGGAGGTGTCGTCCGGAATCAGACGGCTGCCGCCTCCAGCGAGCGGCGGTTCAGGACCTTCTTCTCCTGCTTCTTCAGCTCCGGCTCGTTGAGCCGCAGCGCGGCGTACAGGGGTGCCGCGATGAAGATGGTTCCCAGGGTGCCGAGGATGATGCCGATGAACAGGGCCAGCGAGAGGTCCTGGAGGGTGCCCGCCCCGAGTATGAACGAGCCGATGAAGAGGATCGACGCCACAGGCAGGATCGCCACCACGGAAGTGTTGATCGAGCGCACGAGGGTCTGGTTCACGGCGAGGTTGACCTGCTCGGCGAAGGTGCGCTTCGTCGAGATGGTGATGTCGGCGGTGTTCTCCCGGATCTTGTCGAACACCACCACTGTGTCGTACAGGGCGTAGCTGAGGATGGTCAGGAAGCCGATGATCGCCGACGGCGTGACTTCGAAGTCACTGAGTGAGTACAGGCCCGCGGTGACGACCATGACCACCACGAGGGCCGCCATCGCGGCGAGGGCCATCTTCCAGGTGCGGAAGTAGATCGCCATGAGGATCGCGGCGAGGAGGACGAACACGCCGAACCCGATCAGCGCCTGGCGGCTGACGTCCTCGCCCCAGGTCGGACCGACGAAGCTCGAGGTCACCTGGTCCTCGCCCACACCGTACCCGCTGATGAGGTTGTCGCGGACGCTGAGCGTCTGGTCGTCCGACAGCCGCTCGGTCTGGATGCGCATGGTGTCGGCCGCGATGTTGGTGACGCGCGGGACGGCGTCGGGCACCACGTCGGTGACGGCCCTCTCGCCGACAGCCACATCGGTGTTCTCGGTCGCGGAGACGGTGAACTCGGATCCGCCCCGGAAGTCGATGCCGAGGTTGAACCCGCCCTTGACCACCGGGATGATGATCGAGATCAGGACGGCGATGCCGGCGATGAGGAACCAGAGGTTCCGCTTGGCGACGAAGGGGTAGGAGCGCTTTCCCGAGTACAGCTCGTTGCCGAACGTGGCGAAGCTTGTGCGGCTCATTCTTTGGTCTCTTTCTGGGAGGATCCGGTGCGCCCGGCAACGGTGGAACCGGTCCGCGCGGAGACGGAGGCTTCGGGGCGTCCGGCACCAGTGGGATCCACGACGGGATCCGCGACGTTGGAATCCGCGACGGTAGAACCGGCGGCCGAGGACCCTGTGCGCCCGGCGAGGGCCTTCTGCTGCTCCGCGCGGCGGCGCTCGGCGATGGTCAGGCGCCGCTCGGCTTCCGCCGAGGCGCCCTTGTTCTTGGTGCGGGCGATGGTCACGGGCTTCTCGCCCGGCTCGCGCAGGCGGCCGGCTCCCCGGTAGAGCGGAATGCCGCCGAGCCGGCTCGGGTCGAGCCCGGACCACGGGTGTCCCTCGCCGAAGAACTTCGTCTTCGCGAGGAGGCGGAGCACCGGATGGGTGAACATGAACACGACCACGAGGTCGGCGATTGCCGTGAGGCCGAGGGTGAACGCGAAACCGCGCACGTTGCCGACCGCGACGAAGTAGAGCACGAGGGCGGCGAGCAGGTTGACCGCCTTGGAGGCGAGCACCGTCCGCTTGGCACGGCGCCAGCCGTTCTCCACGGCGGAGACGAGGCCGCGCCCGTCGCGCAGTTCGTCACGGATGCGCTCGAAGTAGACGATGAACGAGTCGGCAGTCTGGCCGATGGCGACGATCAGGCCGGCGACGCCCGCCAGGGAGAGGCGATAGTTCTCCGTCCAACCGAGGATGCAGATGGCGAGATAGGTCAGCACGCCCGCGACCACCAGCGAGGCGATCGTGACCAGACCGAGCAGCCGGTACTGGAACATCGAGTACGCGGCCACGAGCACCAGCCCGATGAGGCCCGCGATGAGGCCGAGTCGCAGCTGGTCGGCGCCGAGTGTCGCGGAGATCTGCTGTTCGCTCTGGATCTCGAAGCTGATCGGCAGGGCACCGTACTTCAGCTGCTCCGCCAGGGCCGCTGCCGACTCCTCGGTGAAGTTGCCCGTGATCTGGGGGTTGCCGTCGGGGATGACGGCGTTGGTGGTGGGCGCGGAGACGATGCGCCCGTCGAGCACGATGGCGAACTGGTTCCGGGGGTCGCCCGGACCGATCGCGTACAGGCGTTCGGTGACCTCGCGGAAGATCTCCGTGCCCTCGTCGTTGAAGTCGATCGTCACGGCCCAGGTGTTGAGGGTCTGGCCCTGCTGGCTGCGCTGCAGGCCGTAGCTGGCCGTCGAGATGTCGGTGCCCGGGACCTCGACGGGGCCGAGGATGTACTTGCCCTGCGTGTCGGGTTCGCAGGCGACCATGGGCTGGTCGGCGGGAGCGGGCTCCTCGGCGGGCTCGAGGGCGGCCGGATCGAGGCAGTTCAGCGCCTCGAACTCCTTGTAGAGCTCGGGCGTGATCCAGTTCGGGTCGCTCGCGTTCTGGGGCTCGGCGGCCGGCTGGGGCAGCTGGTCGTCGGGGGTGGGCGTCTCGGCGGCTGCCGCCTGACCCGGGCCGCCCGTGAGGACGGGACGGAATTCCATCTGCGCGGACGCCTGGATGAGGTCGCGCGTCTCGGGGTCCGGGGTGCCGGGCAGCGACACGATGACGTTCTGGCCGGACTGCGTGTTGATCTCGGCTTCGGCGACACCGGAGCCGTCGACGCGCTGGCGGATGATCTCCACGGCCTGGTCGAGCTGTTCGGGCGTGATGTCACTGCCGTCCTGGACGCGCGGGGCGAGGATCATCTGCGTCCCGCCCTCGAGGTCGAGGGCCAGGCGGGGGCTCCAGCTCGCGGTGCTCCAGTAGGAACCCGCTCCCAGCAGGATCGCGAGCAGTGCTGTCAATGCGCCCAGCCAGACAAGTGTCCGCTTGGCTGCCGTCCCGGGACCGGTACGAGGCATGGTGGATGTCCTTATTCAGTGGCGCGTCTCGGGCGCCGGGTTGATGCTGGAGGCCGCGGCTGAGTACCGGCGCCCTACGGAATGCTAGTTCTCGGGGTTCGCTCTGGGGTCGCGGGGATCGCGCGCGTCGCGGTTCTCCCCTGCGGCTTCGCGGTTCAGGCGCGCCAGGGTCTCCTCCGGGGACTCGGCGCCCGGGCCGCCGGTGCTCCCGGCAGCCGTGGCTCCCGACGCGGTGGACCCGGCGGACGGCGTGCGGTCCGACCGATCGGTGATGTCGCCGCTGATCGAGGACGCGTCGTCGGGGACCGTGGTGCCGTCGACGGTGCCGAGGGTGTCGACGGTCTCGACGGGGTGGACGTCGCCGGCTGGGTCTTCGGCGGTCCTGGTGTCCTGCTGCACCACCTTGGAGAGGGCCTGCGTGTGCACGGTGGCCAGGTTGCCGGGCGAGAGCTCGAGCACGGCCTTGTTGTTTTCCTGGTCGATCGAGACGATCGTCCCGTAGAGCCCGAACTGGGTCATGACCTCGGTGCCCGGCTCCATCTGCGTGCGCATCTCCTTCACCTGCTGCTGCGTCTTCCGCTGGCGGCGGAACATGGTGAAGATCAGAAACGCCAGCGCCAGCGGCAGCAGGAGGGAGAAGATGTCGAAAGCGGGGGCATCTCCTGAGGCGGACTGCGCGACTACGTGTGCAAGCACTGGGAATTCCGTTCCTGGGACTGGGTGAGGCGGCGGCAGCATTGTGCCCCGGCACACATTGGAAGACACCAGTGTAAAGGGGATTTCTGGGCGTCCGGCGCGTCAGGAGTCCGGTTGCGCCCAACTGTCAAGCACGGATTCGGTGTCCAGCAGCGATTCGGGGGCCACGGAGAAGAGGTCCTCGGGCATCGCCGCCGCGACGTTCGGCGGCATCTCGAGGCCGAGGTGCTTCCAGGCGGCCGCTGTCGCGATCCGTCCGCGCGGTGTCCGCCCGAGCATCCCCTCGCGCACCAGGTAGGGCTCGGCGACGGTCTCGACCGTCTCGGGCTCCTCCCCCACTGCGATCGCGAGCGTCGACAGCCCCACCGGCCCGCCGTTGAACTTGGTGATGAGCGCGGTCAGGACGGAGCGGTCTAGTCGGTCGAGGCCGCGCGCGTCCACCTCGTACATGTCGAGTGCGGCACTCGCGGTGCGGGCGTCGATGAGGTCGATGCCGTGCACGAGCGCCCAGTCCCGGACGCGGCGCAGCAGCCGATTGGCGATACGCGGCGTGCCCCGGGACCGGCCGGCGATCTCGGCGAAGGCCGCCGAGTTCACCTTCATGTCCATGAGCATGGCCGAGCGCCGGAGCACGAGTTCGAGTTCCTCCGTAGAGTAGAACTCGAGGTGCCCGGTGAAGCCGAAGCGGTCGCGGAGCGGGCCGGGCAGGAGCCCCGCGCGGGTCGTGGCTCCGACGAGGGTGAAGGGCGGCAGCTCGAGGGGGATCGCCGTCGCGCCCGGGCCCTTGCCCACGATGATGTCGACCCGGAAGTCCTCCATGGCCATGTAGAGCATCTCCTCGGCGGGCCGGGACATGCGGTGGATCTCGTCGAGGAAGAGCACCTCGCCCTCTGTCAGGGAGGAGAGGATCGCCGCGAGGTCGCCCGCGTGCTGGATCGCCGGCCCCGAGGTGATGCGGAGCGGGGCGTTCATCTCCGCCGCGATGATCATGGCGAGCGTCGTCTTGCCCAGCCCGGGCGGCCCGGAGAGCAGCACGTGGTCGGCGCTGCGGCCGCGCAGGCGGGAGGCCTCGAGGACGAGCGAGAGCTGGCGGCGCACCCGCTTCTGCCCCACGAAGTCGTCGAGGTTCTTGGGGCGGAGCGCCGCCTCGACGGCGCGGTCCTCGGGATCCGCGGCCGGGGCGACGAGCGGCGCGTCCTCGGGCTGCTTGTCCGTCATGATCCCACCCTCGTCCGGGCCGAGCTCCGTGCGCCGTCCTGGCCGAGCCTGCGCAGCGTGAGCTTCAGGATCTGGCCCACGTCACCGGTCGCTGCCACCTCGGGTGCCTCGGCGACGGCGGCGTCGATCGCCGCGCCGGCGTCCTTCTCGGACCAGCCGAGGCCCATCATGGCGGTGAGGACCTGCCCCTGCCAGGTCCGGGCCGGCACGCCGGGCTTCGCCTCCAGGGGCACGAGCTTCCCGGCGAGTTCGAGCACGATGCGCCGTGCGCCCTTCGGGCCGATGCCCGGTACCTTGCTGAAGGCCTTGTCGTCGCCCGACGACGCCGCGATCCGGATGGCGTCCGGTGCGTGCACGGCGAGGACGGCGAGGGCGAGGCGGGGGCCGACGCCGCTGACGGCCAGGAGTGTCTCGAAGACCTCGCGCTGGTCGGCGTCCTCGAACCCGAAGAGCGTCATGGAGTCCTCACGCACGATCATCGCGGTGGCGATGGACGCCTGCTCCCCCACGCGCAGCCCGGCGAGCGTCTGCGGCGTCGCCTGGACCTGCATGCCGAAGCCGTTGACGTCGAGGACGGCGGAGTGCAGGCCCACGTGGGTCACTGTCCCGCGCAGGGAACTGATCATGAGGTGCTCCAGGGCAGATGCTGAGGGGTCGGCCGGGCGGTCGCCCGGCGTCGAACATACGTTCTAATGTCTAACGGTACCGGCGTGGCGCCGTTCGATCGAGTCGCCACACGGGGAATGTGCGCGGACGGCCTCGGACAGGT
Source organism: Arthrobacter sp. TJ-238 (assembly GCF_058269215.1). Lineage (NCBI taxonomy): Bacteria > Bacillati > Actinomycetota > Actinomycetes > Micrococcales > Micrococcaceae > Arthrobacter > Arthrobacter sp. TJ-238. Next base: position 259,271 of record NZ_JBZCNH010000003.1, read on the forward strand.
CCCGACGTCGGCGCTACCGCCGTCGGGCCCGCGCCTCCGCCTCGGCCCAGATGCGCTGCGCGGGGGTGATGGATCCCCCCGCAGCCGACGCAGCCGCACCCTGGACACCCACTCCCCTGCGCCAGGCGTGCGTGATGGCGAGGGCCAGGGCGTCGGCGGCGTCGGCCGGACGGGGGGCGGTCTCGAGCCGGAGGATCTTCGTCACCATCTTGGTGACCGCGACCTTGTCCGCCTGGCCGTTGCCGGTGACGGCGGCCTTCACCTCGGTGGGCGTATGCAGGGCCACCGGGATGCCGCGCCGCGCCGCGGACACGATCACGACGCCGGACGCCTGCGCCGTGCCCATGACGGTGCTGACGTTGAGCTGGCTGAAGACGCGTTCGACGGCGAGGACCTGGGGCTGGTGCAGGTCCAGCCACGAGTCCACGGCCTCGGAGATGACCAGCAGCCGCTCGTCGAGGCTCCTGCCGGCCTCGGTCCCCACGACGCCGACGGCGACGAGCGTGGAGCGGCGGTTCGGTTCGATGTCGACGACGGCGAGCCCGCACCGCGTGAGGCCGGGATCGACGCCCATGACGCGGTAGGTCATGGCGCTAGCCGTGCCGGGCGCCCCGGGATGTGCAGCGGCGCGATGTCAGTCGTCGTTCTCGAGCTCCGCCAGGACGTCGTCCGGGAGGTGCGCGTTGGAGTAGACGTTCTGGACGTCGTCGAGCTCCTCCAGCGCGTCCACGAGCTTCAGGAACTTCCGCGCACCGTCCGCGTCGAGGTCCACCTGCATGGACGGGACGAACTCGACGTCGTCGGTCTCGTACTCGATGCTGCTCTCGTCGAGCGCGGCGACCACGGCCCGCAGGTCCTGCGGCTCGGAGACGATCTCGAACGACTCGGTCGATTCCTTCACCTCGTCCGCGCCGGCGTCGAGGACGGACATCAGCAGTTCGTCCTCGGTGAGGCCGTTCTTCGGCAGCGTCACGACGCCCTTCCGCGCGAACAGGTACGCCACGGAACCCGGGTCGGCGATCGTGCCGCCGTTGCGGGAGATGCCGAGGCGCACCTCGGAGGCGGCACGGTTCTTGTTGTCCGTCAGGCACTCGATCAGCAGGGCCGAGCCCTGGGGGCCGCGCGCCTCGTACATGATCGTCTGGTAGTCGACGGCCTCGCCGAGCAGGCCCGCTCCGCGCTTCACCGCGCGGTTGATGTTGTCGATGGGCACGGAGGTCTTCTTGGCCTTGGAGACGGCCAGTTCGAGGCCGGGGTTACCCGCGACGTCGGCGCCGCCGGCCCGCGCGGCGACCTCGATGTTCTTGATCAGCTTGGCGAAGGACTTCGCGCGCTTGGCGTCGATCGCAGCTTTCTTGTGCTTGGTTGTTGCCCATTTGGAGTGCCCCGACATGCTTACGCTTCTCCTCTGATCATCCGGATAAAGAGTTCGTGGACCCGCCGCTCCCCGGTGACTTCCGGGTGGAAACTCGTGGCCAGCAGGTTCCCTGAACGCACTGCGACGATTCTACCGACCGGCTCCAAGTCGGCTCCGGATGCACCGGTACCCTGTGGATCGCGGCCGGGGACGCCGGCGGCGGGGCCCGCCTGCGGCGTCTCGGCGGCCGGCACCTGGGCCAGCACCTCGACGTCGGCTCCCACCTTCTCCACCCACGGTGCGCGGATGAACACGGCGCGCACGGGTTCCTCCGCGGCGACCGGCCCGGTCGTCGCGAGGCCGGCGAAGGGGAGGTCGGTCTCGAAGGATTCGCGCTGGCGGCCGAAGGCATTGCGCCGCACCACCATGTCGAGCCCGCCGAGGGTCTGCTGGGGGTTGCCGTCCCGGTCGGTCGACGGATCGGCGATCACGTCGGAGAGCAGGATCATGCCGGCGCACGATCCGTAGACGGGCAGCCCGCCGGCGATCAGCTCACGCAGGGGTCCGGCCAGGCCGAAGGTGCGCGTCAGCTTGTCCATCGTGGTGGATTCGCCGCCGGGGAGGATCAGGCCGTCGATCGCGGCGAGCTCCGACGCCCGCCGCACGGGCACGGCGCGGCCGCCGAGGGACTCGATGGTCGCGACGTGCTCGCGCACGTCGCCCTGCACCGCGAGCACACCGACGACGACGCCGCGATCCGCCGGCGCGGGTACCGGTGCCCGGGCGGCAGGACCGGCTGCCTCCGGGACACCGGGCGTGCGTGGGGACACCGACGAGAACGGGGAGGTCATCCCCCGATTCTAGGCCGTTCCCGCCCGTGCGGCGGTGCCCGGGCGGACCGGCGTGAGCAGCGCCTCGCCGCCGCGTCCCGGGAGGACGCGCACGCCTGCGATAATTTGTAGGCATGAATCCCCTTCCAGTCCTCGTGGGCAAGGCCGTGCGCATCGCCTCCCGCCTGCGCGGCGGCGGCTCCGCACTTCCCGGCCTCGTGGTCGAGCGCCTCGACCCTCGCTTCATGGGCCGCGCCCTGTCCACCCTCCCGCACGGCGTGGTCGTGGTCAGCGGGACGAACGGCAAGACCACCACCACCAAGATGGTCGTGGAACTGCTCGAGGGTCAGGGCCTGAAGGTGTTCACCAACCGCACCGGCAGCAACTTCACGCGCGGCGTGGCGGCGGCCCTCCTCGGCGACGTCGACTGGCGCGGCCGCCTCGACGCCGACGTCGCCGTCCTCGAGCTGGACGAGGCGCATGCCGTGCACTTCGTGAAGCTCGTCCCGCCGCGGTACTCGCTCCTCCTGAACGTGCTCCGCGACCAGCTGGACCGCTTCGGCGAGATCGACGCGACCACGCGCCTGCTCGAGCGCATCGCGCTGGCGACCACGGAGACGGTCGTGCTGAACCGGGAGGACCCCCGCGTGGCGGGCCTCGCCGCCTCCCTCCCGACCACGCAGGTGAGCTACTTCGGCCTCGACGCCTCGCTGCGGAGCACCTTCCCGAACGACGACGAGCTGCGCGGCGCCGCAGGTACGGCGCCCGCCTCCGCGCTGGCGGCCGACGTCGTCCTCCGCTCGGTGGACGGCAACGCGGCTTCCTTCGAGGTGGACGGCACCACGACGCACACCGAGCTGCGGCTGCGCGGCGTCTACAACATCTTCAACGCCGCGGCCGCTCTCGCGGCGGCGCGCGCCGTCCTCGGCGGCGCGGCGGACACCGCGCGGCTCTTCTCCTCGCTGGCCGCCGTGGAGCCCGCCTTCGGGCGCGGCGAGAGCCTCGTGGTCGACGGCCAGGCGCTCGAGCTGGTGCTCGTCAAGAACCCCAGCGGCTTCCGGCTCGGCCTGAAGTCCTTCGACCCCGCGGGCTGCGCGACGATGATCGCGATCAACGACAACTACGCCGACGGCCGCGACATGTCCTGGCTGTGGGACGTCGACTTCGACTCGCTCGGCCTCGGCGGTGTGGAGATGGTGAGCGGCGTCCGCGCCTACGACATGGCGCTGCGGCTGAAGTACGACGACGTCCGGGTGGGCGCCGTCGAGCCGGACATCACCGAGGCACTGAAGCAGTTCGTCCGGGGGTCCGAGGGCCGGCCCAAGCGGATCTTCTGCACGTACACGGCCATGCTCGCGGTCCGCCGCGAGCTCTCCAAGATCACGAAGGTCGAGGTTGTCTCCTGATGAGCGACGCCCCCTCCGCCGGCGCCCTGAGCGAGGCACCCGCCGACCCCTCGAAGGGGACCCTGCGCATCCTGCAGCTGTACCCGCGGGAGATGAACATCTACGGCGACTACGGCAACGTGCTCGTCCTCAAGCGCCGCCTCGCATGGCGCGGCTACGGCGCGGAGATCCTCGAGCACAACGCTGGCGACGCGTTCCCGGACGACGTCGACATCATCATCGGTGGCGGTGGCCAGGACAGCGGTCAGGTGGTCATCCAGGACGACCTGCAGGCCATCGCCCCGAGGCTCCGCGACCTGGCGGAGGACGGCACGCCCATGCTGCTCATCTGCGGCCTGTACCAGCTGTTCGGCAACGTCTTCCACACGCATGACGGCACCGTGATCCCGGGGATCGGCGTACTGGACCTCGAGACGCGCGGCGGGACGGAACGCCTGATCGGCAATGTCGTGGCCACCAGCGAGGAGTTCGGTGAGGTCCACGGCTACGAGAACCACAGCGGCCAGACCTTCCTCGGCGACGGGCTGAAGCCGCTGGCGACGGTGGTGAAGGGCGCGGGCAACAACGCGCACGAGAAGCACGAGGGGGCGCGGTACCGGAACATCGTGGCGAGCTACCTGCACGGGTCGCTGCTGCCGAAGAATCCGGCGATCGCCGACTTCCTCCTGCGCACCGCCGCGGAACGCAGATTCGGGGCCTTCGACGACGCCGGCCTGGACGACTCCCTGGCCGACCTGGCGCGGCAGCACGCGGGCGCCCGGCCCCGCTAGGACCACCGGCAGGACCACGGGTGCCGGGAGGGAGGCGTGCCGGCGCGTCCGGCATCCTCGGCGTCCTTCCGTGAGGGACAGGGCCCCGCCGTGCGCGTCAAGGGGCGACGGCGCCCCGACCCACCCCGGAGTGCTGGCGGTAGCGTTCGAAGGGACGGACCCCGGCCGGGGCCCGCCACACCATCGGGCCCGCACAGGGTCCGCGGAAGGAGCGTCATGGCCAACGGAGTAGCGACAGTCTGGGTGCCGGTCGAGGACATGGGCAGGGCCCTCGCGTTCTACCGGGACACCCTGGGACTGGACGTCACCATGGAGCAGGAGGACTGGTCAATGGTGGACGCCGGCGGGCTGACGATCGGCCTCAACGGCCGCGAGGACACGCACGGCGGTCGGGGCGGCGGCGCCGTCATCAGCTTCCAGCCTGAGGGCTCCATCGAGGAGGAGCTGGAGCGCATCTCGAGCCGTGGCGGCGCGTCCATCGAGGGCGAGATCAGCGAGTACGCGTGGGGGCGGATCCTGCCGTTCAAGGACAGCGAAGGCAACGACCTCCAGCTCTACTCTCCCCCGTCCGAAGGCTGAGCGCGGCGCAGGGCACCGCCCCGGCGCACCCGGCCACACCACGCCGGCCGGCCACGCTCCGTGACCGGCCGGCGCCGGCGAACCGTTGCGGACTCGTAACGGTCACGCCGTTGCACCCTCCGTCCCCTGTCCCTCGGCCCGTAGGCATGGCAGGGTCGGCTCATGGGCGTATCCGGTGCAGGGACACGGTCGCGACTCGCCGTGCTGGGCGCTGCTGGGCTCGCGGTGACGCTGACTGGCTGCGAGCCGTTCACCGGGCACGCCTGCCCGGCCATCGGCTGGGTCAACGCGGTCGAGATCAGGCTCGACGGTTCCGCGGACGACGTCGAGCGGGTCGCGTGGGTGGAACTCTGCGACGACCGCGGCTGCTCCACGCCGGAGGCCCCGCCGGCGCCTCCCGCCGAGAGTCCGCCCCCACCGCCGTCCTTCCCCGGGTCATCTGCCCTCCCGACGCCATCCGCCCTCCCCACGGCGGCCCCGGCGTCGTCGCACGATCCCGAGGCGCCGTACTACCGGGCGGAGCCCAGCGGGGATGGACGCTGGACCGTGCAGGTCGGCATGTCCACCCCCGAGACCGTCACCATCAGGGCCTTCGCGGCGGACACCGCCGTCCTCGCCGAGGCGACCGTGGACCTGGCCTGGGAGCGGGTCGGAGGGTCGGAGGCGTGCGGCGGACCGATGGCCACCGAACCGCTCGGCCTGGCGATCCGCGGCTAGGGTACCCGGACACCCTGGCGCGGTGCGGCAGGAGGACCCGGTTACTGCCGCAGCGCGCGCAGGTACCGCCTGCGCACGATGCGCTGGGCCACGAGGATCAGCGGGAAGAGCGCCCGCCACGGCTGCGATGACGCGGCACGCGTGAGTGATCGGATAGTGATGAGCACCGTGTCACCGTCGCGATGCACGATGAACGCCTCTTCCCCGCGCACAGGATGCCCCGGCCGCGTCCGGTAGGAGAAACCGATTCTTTCCGGCTGCTCCACGACGGCGACCACCTCGACCGGTTCCGCGACGGTCAGGCCGAGGATGGTCGCGGTCACGGTGAGTCGTTCTCCCGGGACGACCGGCCACGGACTGCTCACGGAGAAGCCGCTTCGGGTCTTCACCGCCCAGCGCAGCACCTCGGATCCCGCTCGCTGCCAGGTCGTGTCGCCGCGGCCGAGGACGGCTGTCACCTCGGACCGGCGGAACGCGCCATCGGTGGGCGGCCACAGCGGCTGATCCGGGGCCGTCGTCGCCTCCGGTCGGCGCACGGGGTTGCCCTGCAGCGGCCGCGTCCGCGCCGACCCTCAGGCACCGGATGCTGCCCATTCGCGGGCGAGCAGCGCGTACTGCACGGTGTCGGCCCACGTTGCGCCGTGCGGCGTGCCCTCGACGAACAGGCCCTCGCGCCGCAGTCCCAGTTTCTCGATCGCCCTCACCGAACTCCGGTTGTCCACATCCGCGCGGGCGACGATCCGGTGCCAGGCGAGCTCGGAGAATGCGATGTCGAGCAGTGCCTGCCCGGCCTCGAGCGAATACCCGAGGCCGGAGGTCTCCGGATGCAGGAACATGCCGAGTTCGCCCTGCAGGCCCTCGGCCGCACGCACGAGGACGGCGTCGCCGACCACGCGCCCGGACGCGGACTCGACGACGGCGTAGAACCGGCGGTCCCCCGGGCGTTCGAGCGACCAGCCGGCGGCCCGTCCGGCCAGCCATCCCGCGTACCGGCCCGGCTCCATCGGACCGTGCCCGAGGTACCGCGAGGCGTGGGCGTCCGACCGGTAGGCCAGAACCGCCTCCTCGTCCCCGGGAAGGAGGCGGCGCAGGAGGAGACGGGCGGTCCGCTTCCCGCCATGCAGCGGATCTTCGTCGTCGCCGCCGAGCGACGCGTCGGGCATTTCGTCGCGGTCGTCCTCCGCACCGGCGGCCGGTTCCCGCAGCGATCCGCCGTCGTGCGCGAGCCGGTAGCGGCCATCGGCCAGCGCGTCCTGCACCGCACGGAGGGTCTCGCCCTCCTCATGCCCCGTCGAATCGACGGCGTGGCCGTCCAGCATGCCGAGGTCCGCGAACTGGTCCCACAGGGCGAGGATCGGGCCCTCGTCGACGAGCGCGCCGGGGCCGACACGCTGCCGGGCCCGCGCGAGCGCCGTCGGACGGTCGGGGCGCAGCACGACGTACTGGAGTTCCATGCCGGGGTTGCGCTGGAGCGCACGGCGGTAGTGCCCGAGCATCCACGGCCCCACGATGCCGTCCACCACCACGGTGTACCCACCGTGCGCGTAGGTGAAGGCGGCCTCGGCGATGACACCGACGACGACCTGGTTCTGTGCGTCGGACTCGGGGAGGTAGGGCGGGATACCGCCGGAGACGATCGCGTGCCAGAAGTCGTCGGTGTGAAGGTGGACGGCTCGCGGGTAGGTGCTCGCCAGCGCCCGCGCGATCGTCGACTTGCCCGACCCCGGTGGCCCGGTCAGGACGATCACGCTGCCGCTCATGCCTCCGAATGTAGCGGACGACGGAGGCCCCCGCCGGAACGAGCGACGGCCACGAGGTATGCGTCGTACACGGGTTCGCCGTCGGACCCGACGACGAGCGGGTGCACGCCGTTGATGTAGTCGACGAATCAGCCGTCCGTCTGGGAGTAGCTGTCGGTGCCGTGCACCCCTGCCGTCATGATGAAGGCAGGGGCACACGGCCGCGCGCAGGGTCAAGGGTGGTGCGGTGAAGGGCAACAACGTGCAAAAGTTAGTTCCCATGAGCAACCCTTTCCTCGCACCGAGCACCCTCGACTACCAGCTGCCACCGTTCGCTGGGATCGAGGACGAGCACTACCTGCCTGCCTTCGACGCCGGGTTCGCAGAACACCTCGCCGAGATCGACGCCATCACGGGCTCCGCGGAGGCACCGACGTTCGAGAACACACTCATCGCTCTCGAGCGCGCGGGAAGCACACTCGACCGCGTGGCCCGCGTGTTCTTCAGCAACTCGGTCAGCCACGCGACCCCTGCCATCCAGGAGCTCGAGCAGCAGGTCGCTCCGCGCCTCGCCGAGCACGAGGACAACATCAAGCTGAACAGGGCCCTGTTCGAGCGCATCCGGCAGGTGCCGCTGGACGGGCTCGACGACGAGTCGGCGCGCCTCGTCGAGGAGCACCTCCGGAGCTTCGTCCGGGCGGGCGCCGAGCTCGACGACGATGCCCAGGCCACGCTCCGCCGGCTCAACTCGGAGCTGTCCGCTCTCAGCACCGAGTTCTCCCAGAAGCTCATGAAGGACACCAACGACTCCGCGTTGCTGCTCGACACCGCCGAGGAGCTCGACGGGCTGTCCGCCGACGCCGTCTCCGCCGCGGCGACCGCGGCCGCGGACGCCGGTCACGACGGCAAGTACCTCCTGACGCTCATCCTCCCCACGGCACAGCCCGCCCTGGAATCACTCACGAACCGCGACGTCCGCCGCCGCCTGCACGAGGCATCGGTTCACCGCGGCGCACGCGGCAACGACGCGGACACGCTCGCGATCGCCACCCGCATGGCGACCCTGCGCGCCGAGCGCGCCGCCCTCCTGGGATTCGACACGCACGCCGCTGCCGCCACCGACAGCCAGACCGCGCCCTCCCTCGAGGCGATCATGGACCGGATGCGTGAGCTCGCCGCACCGGCCGTCCGCAACGCCCGCGCCGAAGCCGCGGAGCTGGAGGCCGAGGCCGGCCACCCTATCGAGCCCTGGGACTGGGCCTACTACGCCTCGAAGGTCCGGAAGGCGAAGTTCGACGTCGATCTGGACGCCCTCCGCCCCTACTTCGAACTCGAGCGCGTCCTGCAGGACGGCGCGTTCTACGCCGCGAACCGGCTGTACGGCCTGACGTTCACGGAACGCCCCGACCTCGTGGGCTACCACCCCGACGTCCGCGTGTGGGAGGTCTTCAACGAGGACGGCTCAGGCCTGGGTCTGTTCCTCGGCGACTTCTACACCCGCGACACCAAGAGCGGCGGCGCCTGGATGAACTCCTTCGTGGACCAGTCGTCGCTCGAGGGGACCCGCGCCGTCGTCGTCAACAACCTGAACATCTCGAGGCCGGGTGCGGGCGAGCCCACCCTCCTGTCCTACGACCAGGTGGTCACCACGTTCCACGAGTTCGGCCACGCCCTGCACGGACTGTTCTCCGACGTGACCTACCCGCTCTTCGCGGGCACGTCCGTGCCGCGCGACTTCGTCGAATACCCCTCCCAGGTCAACGAGATGTGGATCCTGTGGCCGGAGATCGTGGCGAACTACGCGCGCCACCACGAGACCGGGGAGCCGCTCCCCCAGGACGTCATCGATCGTATCCACGCCGCCGGCGCCTGGGGCGAGGGCTTCGAGACCACCGCGTACCTCGGAGCCACGCTGCTGGACCTCGCCTGGCACTCGATCCCCGCGGGGACCGTCATCGAGGACCCCCTGGCCTTCGAGGCCACCGCGCTCGCCGACGCCGGCGTCGACTTCGCGCCCGTGCCGCCCCGCTACCGAACCTCCTACTTCAAGCACATCTTCGCGGGCGGCTACGCGGCGTCGTACTACGCCTACATCTGGAGCGAGATGCTCGACGCCGACACCGTGGAGTGGTTCAAGTCCTCGGGGGGCCTCACCCGTGGGAACGGCGACCACTTCCGCCGTGAACTGCTCTCGCGTGGCAACAGCATCGACCCGCTGGAGGCCTTCCGCCGGTTCCGCGGGCGCGACGCGGACCTGCACCCGCTGCTCGTCCGCCGCGGCCTGGCGTGAGCACGGGCCCGGGCTGCACCGGATGGTGACGATCGCGCAGTCCCAGCGGCTCCAGGCCGCGTGGTACGCGGCGCTCGCCGCGGCCACGGGCGGCAAGACCTTCTCCACGCACGGCTGCACCTGGGTCTGGCTGCCGGCCCGGCGGGAACTCCTGATGATGTTCCCCGACGCCGTCAGCGCCTCCGCCGTGCGCCCTGCCCTCGCCGAGGGCATGAGGCTCGGCGCCGCGTCGGCCCGGGTGTGGCTCAACAGCGCGGTGGACGCCACCGACCTCCGGCCCCTCGGGTTCGCCCCGAGCTGGCAGCCGTGGTGGATGGCGGCGCCGGTCTCCGCCGTCGTCCGGTCCGGGGACGGCGACGCCGTGCTCACCACCGAGGTGCCCGACTACTCGGGACCGCTCGCGCAGGAACTGCAGGTGGTCCGGTCGGAGCCGCGGCAGGCCTGGCACGCCGTGACCCGGGACGCCGTGAGCGGCAACATCTCGGGCGCCGCGTACTCCTTCCACCCCTCCGGCGACCCGGGCCTGCACGGGCTCGGCGGGATCCACCACCTCGAGGTGCTTCCCGCCCACCAGCGCCGCGGACTCGCGACGGCCCTCCTGAGCGCCACCGCCCGGGCGGCCGGCCAGGCCGGCGCGGTGCACCTCGCCGTGAACGCCACGCCGGAGGGATACGAGTTCCTCTCCCGGCGCGGGTTCACCCTGCTCGGTCGCGGCCGGACTTACTCGCTGGGCCTCTGAGCGTCGCACCGGCGTCGCTACTGTGGGGGCATGATGATCGATCCACGCCCCTTCCCTCCCGCGGCCGCGGATGAAGCGGCCACGCTGACCGGGTTCCTGGACTACCTCCGGGGGACGGTCGTCCTCAAGGCCCGAGGACTGAGCGACGCCGACGGCGCCCGCCAGATGGTGCCCTCCCCCACGACGGTCTCGGGGATCGTCCGCCACCTCGCTCAGGTGGAACGAAGCTGGTTCCAGGACGACATCGACGGCGGCACCGATGGCCCGTGGGCCCGGTCCCGGCGAGACCGGGCCTGGGAGTTCGGCGTCACCGCGGAGGACAGCCTGGACGATCTCCTGTTCGACTACGCCGCCGCGTGTGCGGAGTCGAGGCAGGTGCTGTCGGGGCATGGCCTCGATGACCCGTGCCTCGGTTCGTCGACGGAGCACAACGTCCGCTGGGTGCTCGTCCACATGATCGAGGAGACCGCGCGTCACTGCGGCCACCTCGACATCATCCGCGAGCTGCTCGACGGCACGACAGGGCAATGACCCGTTCCGCCGTCGCTTGACCCTGCCCCCGGGGCCGGGTGGACGCTCGAGGTGTGGCAGGACCGCCACGACGACATCGCAGGGAGGTACCGGTGCCGCTGATGAGCAGTGGGGCGTTCAGTCGCCGCACGCGACTGAGCAGCAAAGCGCTGCGCCTCTACGCGCAGAGCGGCCTGCTCCCGCCCGCGCGGGTGGATCCGCGGAACGGCTATCGGTTCTACGGCGACCACCAGGAGGCCGACGCACGCCTGATCATCCTGCTGCGAGGGCTCGACATGCCGCTGGGCATGATCGCCGCCGTCCTGCAGGAGGACACCGGCCGACGCGCCGACCTGCTCGCCGAGTACTGGGCGGGCGTCGAAGCGACCAGGCTCGCTCAGAGGCACCTGGCGGCGTACGTGATGTCGCACCTCATGGACGGGAAGGAGACGTCGATGGACGTCAGGACGAGGCAATGCAGTGCCACCACCTATGTGACCGAGAGGAGGCGTCTGCGCCCGGAGGAGATCCCGGACTTCATCCGCTCGTCGTGCGACCGCCTCGCCGCGGTGGCCGAGGGGCTCGGCGGGTGGGCGGGGCCGCTGACCACCATCTATCGGAGCCCGGTCAACGACACCACGGACGGCGTCGTCGAGAACGCCGTGCCGGTGCGCGGCGATGTGCTGCCGGCGGACGTCACCGGTGCGACGAACGTGCTGGTCGAACCGGCCGGGGAACTCGCCTACGTCAGGCTCACGCAGGCCGAGGTGGTGTATCCGCAGATCCTCACGGCGTACGACGAGGTCTACGCCTGGCTGTCACGCGAAGGCTTCACTCCCTCGCTCCCACCGCGGGAGGTCTACTTCGCCGCGTTCGACGACGCACACCCGGAGGCCGAGGTCTGCGACGTCGCGGTCCCCTTCCGCAGGTGACCCGGGACCCCGTAGCCCGGAACGGCCCTGACGCGGAGAGGACCGCAGCCCGAGGCGGGCTGCGGTCCTCCGATCCGTTGAAGCGGTTGCTCCGGTACTACGCTCCGGTATTACCAGCCGCGCTCGGCGAGACGGTGGGGCTGCGGGATCTCGTCGACGTTGATGCCGACCATGGCCTCGCCGAGACCGCGGGACACCTTGGCGATCACGTCGGGGTCATCGTGGAAGGTGGTCGCCTGGACGATGGCGTTCGCGCGCTCCGCGGGGTTGCCGGACTTGAAGATGCCGGAGCCGACGAAGACGCCGTCCGCACCGAGCTGCATCATCATGGCGGCGTCCGCCGGGGTGGCGATACCGCCCGCGGTGAACAGGACCACGGGCAGGCGACCGGCGGAGGCCACCTCCTTCACGAGCTCGTAGGGTGCCTGGAGCTCCTTGGCGGCGACGTACAGCTCGTCCTCCGCCATCGAGGACAGGCGGTTGATCTCCGAGCGGATCTTGCGCATGTGCATCGTGGCGTTCGAGACGTCGCCGGTGCCCGCCTCACCCTTGGAGCGGATCATCGCCGCGCCCTCGTTGATGCGCCTCAGCGCCTCGCCGAGGTTGGTGGCACCGCAGACGAAGGGGACGGTGAACTTCCACTTGTCGATGTGGTTGGTGAAGTCGGCCGGTGTGAGGACCTCGGACTCGTCGATGTAGTCGACGCCGAGGGACTGCAGCACCTGTGCCTCGACGAAGTGGCCGATGCGCGCCTTCGCCATGACCGGGATGGAGACGGTCTCGATGATCTTGTCGATCATGTCGGGGTCGCTCATGCGGGACACGCCGCCCTGCGCGCGGATATCGGCGGGGACCCTTTCGAGCGCCATGACTGCTACCGCGCCGGCGTCCTCGGCGATGCGTGCCTGCTCGGCGGTGACGACATCCATGATGACGCCGCCCTTGAGCATCTCGGCCATGCCGCGCTTGACCCGGTTGCCGCCGGTCTGAGCTGTGGTTGCCGATCGGTCTTCAACGGTGGACACGATTTGCCCCTCAAGGTAGATAAAAGCTGACCCTCCATGATACGACGCAGGGCGGCCCTGCCCTGGTCGCCGGCCGTGGCTCGTCACCGGCCGTCACGCGCCGCGGCGCGGCGTCGTCGGTCCGTGGGAGCCGGAACGAGTGCGACGCTCCAGCAGACAGGCTCGCCCTGCTCAGAATTCAGGCGCTTAGGGAAGCGAGCAAAGAGTGTTGTCCAGCTTATTGTGAGGCATGCGTCTGACCCGTGATCGTGATCGACCTGCCAAGCAGCAAGTGGCCCTAGTCCTCCTGATCGGAGTCTTGTCAGCAGGGCTGTGGTACGGCTGGTTTGCCTGGGACACCGAGTATCAATACGACCGATCGACGGGCCGCATGGGCGGCCCATACGCCGTATGGCAGGGCGTCGGGGCGCTCCTTTGCAGCATCCCAGTGTTCTGGTTGGCGCAACGCCTCCTGCGTTTCGTTGTCGCCTTCCTGGTGATGCCGAGCTGCTTCACCTTCGCCTGGATCACCACAGCTGCCACGACTGACGTCACCGGGCTCTGGTTGGTCGGTGCAATTCTCGTTGGCTTCGGCTCCATTGTCGGTTCGGCTGTGATGCTTGGACTTACTGCTGCCGTTGACTCTGATCTCAGGACAGACAACCGCTCCGCCGCTACGCCCACCTGAAATTCCTCACCCCGCATCCTGCCAGCTACTTGAGCGGCAACGAGGTAGCAATTTCTACTCGTCGCACCCGCCGAGCGGTCGGCAACTCGGACCGAGGACTGCTCACGGTTGTCCCGCAGGACGATCCACCGTGCATGATGGCCAGCCCTACACAGGTCTTCCGCTTCGTCCAAACACTCAAGGGCCACACCGATCTGATGTAACACGCATGGAGGCGGCGGCTGTTTGTGCTGATGTAGTCGGATCAATTGCTACGACCATCTCCCGCCAGCAACCACCCGAAGCACACTCAGTTGCTAATTCTCCCGCGACGCTGGGAGCAGGCACAGGAGGGAAAGCAGAGTCGGACGGAACGTTGCCCTCATCAATCTGACCCCACACCAGACCACCGACCAAGACCGCCAAGAGCACCATAAGCATTTCAGGTCCGATCAGCCAGGCGCGGACTATACGCCTGAACCTCGACCGGCCCGCAGGCTGCCCTACGGATGAATCCCCGTTCTGAAATAGCCCTTCCGAGTTTCGGGACAGTCCCTCCGGACCCGTCGTCATCCAGTTGGCCGGCCCTTTGAGTCACCAGGGAAGCTGTGAATCACTTCACCTGTTTGGGTGTCGATGATGACAACCGAGCGCGAGGGCTATCCCGGGTGCGAGGCGACCGCGGACCCAACCTCACTCGAGGGCACCGATACCGCTTGACCGTTCGCGTTTCTCGCATTCCACCAGCCCTCGTATCCGCCAACCTGGGCCTCGTCCGCAGTCGCTGACTGGCTGAGCTCTGGTGGGGGTCTTGCCGGTCCGGCGCCTCGCTGGTGCACGATGTCATACCAGGACCCGCGACAACAGCGGCAGCAGCCGTCGTCGCCGACCACGTCGCACTTCTGCTGTTCCCCGAAGGACATCCAAACACGAAGTACTCGGCATGTCGTGATGCCGCTTGATGCCCGTCTGAGCAGCCTTCAGCGCTCCTTTGTCGACGGATGGCTGGGGGCTTGTGGTGATGGTGACGTGGCGGCTTCCCGGAGTGCGGTGAGTGCGGTGTGGATGAGGCGTGCCCGGACGGGGTGCGTGCGCGTGAAAGCGACGATACGACGGCTGACGCTGGGGCCGGTGAGGGGCCGGGTGGTGAGGTTCTCGGGTAGCCCTGTCAGCGCGATCGTGGGAAGAACGGTGATACCGAGGCCGGCTGCGGTGAGGCTCAGCGCGGCGTGGTGATCATCGAGGCGAGCGATATAGCGTGACGTGAATCCCGCGGTCGTGCAGGCCCGGGCGATGATGCGCCCGGTGGGCCCGTCGTGGATGTCATGGTCGATCCACGCTTCGTCACGGAGGTGGACCAGGTCCACCGTGTCGTGCGCGCACAAGGGGTGGTCCTTGGGGAGGACCAGGTGTAGTTCTTCCTCGGCCAGGACGTGCCGTTGGTAGCCCTCAAGGGTGATCGGGTCCGCGTCGAGGGCTTCGTTGCGGATGTCGATGTCGGGTTGGTGTCGTCCTCCGCCTGGGTGGAGTTCGTTGATGCTGATCTCCACCACGGTGGTCGGGGAACTGGTTCGTAGGACACTGACGACGTGTGGCATCCAGGCTTGGGCGACGGAGGCGAAACACGCGAACGTGATGCGCTCGGCCCTTCCTGCCCGGAGGTCCGCCACAGTCCGTTCGAGGCGTTCCAGATCCGAGAGGGCCCGGCTGCTTTCTTCTGCCAGGTGAAGAGCGGCCGGTGTGGCCTCGATGCCCCGCCCGCTTTTCTCGAAGAGCACCAGCCCGGTCTGCTTGGCCAAGACCTGGAGATGCTGACTCACCGTGGCAGGGGTGAGATGCAATCCCTTGGCGGCACCGTGGACTGATCCGGCAGCGATCACGGCCCGCAGGACGATGAGCTTATGAGGGTCCAGCACAAATTAATTCTAAGGTAACGCCTGACGATCCTTGCCAAATACTTGCTGGTGCCGCACGGTGCCTGGCTGTCATGGTGGAAGTGGAAACAGAGGGGCTGCCTCGCACGAGCATCCCTCGTCTGCCGCACTACTCACCCTGATCGAGAATCCAGCGCGTTGTCACCTTTCTGCCGACGTGCCTGCTCGATGCTGTTCGAGAAAGGCCATCCCGTGGACGTATCGAATTACCTCATGCTGCTAGGAGTCGCGGTCATTCTCGCGATCACCCCGGGGCCGGATACCTTACTGACCGTGCAGTACGCGCTGCGCAGGCCAAGCGCAGGGCTCTTCGTGGCCCTCGGCGCAGGAGCAGGGATCTTCGTGTGGGCGGTCCTGGTCGCCGCCGGCGTCGCGGCCTTCTTCCAAGACGCGCCCGCGGCCTTCCATGCTCTTCGCGCCCTGGGAGGTGCGTACCTCTTCTACCTCGGCTACCGCACCCTCACCATCCACGCCCGCGACCGCGGAGCACACACCACGACGCCAGTGACAGTAGCTGCAGTTGGTGCAGCGCAGGACCCTTACACGGGCACTGTCACCACGGATGACTCGGCTACTACCCGCACCTACACCCCTGCCGATGACCTGCGCCCACAAGGCACTACCCCGACGAGATGGTCGGCGTTCAGCGCCGGGGTGCTGTGTTGCCTCACGAACCCGAAAACGGGACTGTTCTTCCTCGCCCTCATACCCCAGTTCACCCCCGCCGACGCACCACCTCTCTACGTTGTAACCGTTGTCGGTGGCACCGTCGCAGCAGTAATCGGCGGCTACCTCGCCATCGTCGCCCTCGGCGCGCACACCGCCGGAACATGGCTCAACCGACCCACAGTCACCCGGTGGATCCATCGAGTATCGGGCGTCGTCTTCATCGTGCTCGGGCTCATGACCACCACCCCCGTCATCACCGCCCTGCTCTGACCGATGACAGTCACGCCGTCACACGCGGGCACCAGCCTCGAACAGGTCCGTCGATGATGTCCCTGCTGCTCATCCTCGGAAGCGTGATCACCGTCTTCGTGAGCATCGGTCGGGCCACCACTCCCTCCCAGGAACGAGTAGCACTGAACCAATGGGCCCCGCTCGATCTGTACTGGAACTTCAGGCACGGACTCTTCGTCTGCTCCAACCACTCCACACTCGACCGACTCATGAACAACCACCCCGAACAAACCGACGATCACTAGGGGCACCTCGCACCAGGTGAGAATCGACAAACCTGCCGACCACGCGAGGGACGATGAAAAAGGGCGCGTGGGTACCACAGGTGTCGATGTCGCGAGCCCCGCCGGTCGTGTACATGCCGGCCTCCGTCACGGCGCCGAGACCGACGCAGGAGACGTCGAGGCTCCGAAGGTGTGGGGACACTCACCTCGAGGAAGGGCATGGGCCGGTGGCCGAGGATCGTGAAGAAGGAGTTTCTCGCCGTCGTCATTGGTCTGGTTCTTATACTGGCCGCATGATGATGTCGCTGCTGTTCGGTGTGGTGGCCTCCAGCGCGCTGATCATCGGCGCGCTGATCGGTGTGCGGTTCGACCTGCCCAAACGGGTGCTGGCGATCCTGCTGTCTTTCGCCGCAGGATCCCTGATCACGGCGCTGGCCTTCGAGTTGTTCGAGGACGCTTTCGAACAGGGAGGCATCTGGCGGGCAGCACTAGGGCTACTCGCAGGCGCCCTCGTCTTCACCGTCCTGAGCGCCCTCCTTGACCGGTGGGCTCAAGCCAGCGAGGATCCCACGCCAGCCGACGAACACGAAGGCAGCGCGAAACTGGACACCGACGCTGCCGTCTCGGAACGCTCAGCCTCGCAAGCCTCCGTGAGCGGCGCGGCAGGCCTGGCCCTGCTCGCCGCCGTCACCCTCGACGGAGTCCCGGAGAATGTCGCCCTGGGTGTGGCGCTGGGTGGAGGAACCGGCGGCCTGGCCCTACTGGCCGCGATCTTCGTCTCCAATCTCCCCGAAGCCCTGGTAGGAGCATCATCGATGCGCTCCCAAGGCTCATCGACGGGGAAGATTCTCGGGCTATGGGGAGCATGCGCCGTCCTGCTGGTCGCCGCTGTTCTCATCGGCGCGGGCCCCCTCTCCGGAGCGGACCCGGAAGCGATCTCAGTGCCCCTGGCTTTCGCCGCTGGTGCTGTCATCGCGTCTCTGGCCGACACCCTCATGCCCGAAGCCTACGAACACGGCGGACCTGCAGTAGCCATGAGCACCGCCGCCGGCTTCGTCCTGTCCTTCACCCTGTCCCTTATGTGAGCGTCCAAGCAGGTGCTCCTGCGCGTTGCTTGGCCCCTGATACCCCTGCGCACTAGTGCACACTCCGGACATTCGTTCGCGCTTGCTCGCAGCTGGTCACTGCCCACTTGTGATCTCGGGCCCGGCAGTGAAAGGTGAAGGTAAGGCGGCTTTCCTTTTCCGCCTGTCATCAGGAGGTTCCATGTTCTTCCACGTTCAGCAGCTCATCAACGAGATCATCCCGGACGAGCCGGATCCCGCGGCCGCCAACGCCCTGCAGGAGGGCCTCGGCGGACAGTTCGGCGAGATGCGCACCATGATGCAGTACCTGTTCCAAAGCATGAACTTCCGGGGCGCCGCCGCCAAGCCCTACCGCGACCTGATCCAGGGCATCGGCACGGAGGAGATCAGCCACGTAGAACTGATCGGTACCACCATCTCCCGGCTCCTCGACGGCTCGCCCCGCTACCAGGGCAAGCTCGACGACCCGCTGGATACCCCCGGCGCAGGCGGCTCGATCCCGCTGAACCTCGCCCTGTCCCAGGGCAACATCCACCACTACCTCGTGGGCGCGCAGGGTGCCATGCCCGTCGACTCGGCCGGCAACCCCTGGAGCGGCAGCTACGTCTACAACTCCGGCAACCTCCCCCTGGACCTCCTGTACAACCTGATGCTCGAGGCGACCGGCCGACTGCAGAAGTGCCGCATGTACGAGATGACGGACAACAAAACCGCCCGCTCCACGATCTCCTACCTGATCGTCCGCGACCAGGCACACGAGAACGGGTACGCGAAGGCCCTCGAGACCCTCGGGGTGAACTGGAAGTCGCTGCTGCCGATCCCGAAGACCAACGCCGAGCAGTTCCCCGAGGTCAAGAAGCTCCTCGACCTCGGGCTGCAGAGCAAGCAGTACACCTTCGACCTCAAGGGACAGTCGGAGGCCGGGAAGATCTACCAGGGGCTGTCGCCATCAAATGACGGGACGAATCTGGATGCCAGCGAACAGGCCCCTGCGGGTGTGCCGTCGGAGATCGCCCCCGAGCGGCTGGAGGAGTTCGCCCCCGGCCTGGATCCCGAACTGCTCCAGCTGATCCAGGCCACGGCCGACATGGAGATGGCCGACATCGACGCAACGTTCGGCCCGATGTCCAAGTAACTGCGCCACCACGAACGGAGGGGATGCCCGCAACCGGCGGACATCCCCTCGGGATGTACGTCGTGATGCAGGCGAACACGCACCGGACATGATCACAGGTCATTCGCCTCGCGACAGCTCGTGACGGGGCAGCCAGAAAACAGCGGCGACGATACCTACTTACAGGTATCCGGGGGCTACAGCGAAAACAGCAGTAAGGACATGCCGTTGGCGCTGGGAGACGTCATGTATCAGCCGCGATGCGTCGTCGTAGGGTACGACGTCGGAGATCAGGTGCTTGCGGATCACATCGCCGTGGGAGCGGAGCAACTTGATGGTTTCAGCGGAGAGCCGGGCACGGTCCCAGTGCCCCGCCAGGCCGCGGGGTACCCGGCCGATCTGCGCGCAACGTAGGTTCAGTCCGTTGTGATGGAACTCCTCGCCGAGGCGCACGGCGTCCGCTCCGCTGGTATAGAAGGCCAGATCGATAATGCTTCCCTGAGGGCGGGCGGCACGGAGGGCGGCATGGAGTGCCTCGGGACGTCCACGGCATTGGAACACGACGTCCGCTCCCCGGTCTGCGGGGCCATGGCGCCACCGTGTTTTCAGTAGCTTGCCGGGATCGTCGTCCAGGTCCAGGGCCAGGAAACCCAGGTCTGCCGCCACCCGGCGGCGGCGGGGGTCCGAGTCTGCGACGGCAACCTCGCGCGCGCCGAGCGACTGGGCGAACAGGGCGGTGAGAAGCCCGATGGGACCGGCTCCGGTAACCAGCACCTCACGTCCGTCCACGCCATCAGCAAGACCGCGGACCATGCCGCCGGTTGCCTCCGCTGCCGCATGCAGCAGACCGTTGGCGCAGATCGGCCCGAGGTGCGCCACGAAGACGCCCAGCAGCGGATCAAGGTCCTCGCCCAGTAGCACCAGATGCTCATTGAGCGGATCCGCCACATGCGCAGTGGCATGCCCGAACGCGCAGGCGAGGACGTCTCCCTCCGAGAATGCGGCAGTTCGCGATTCCGCTACCCTGGCAACTTCCATATAGCCGAGCCTGCGAATCGGGTAGGCGGTGCCGGCGGAGTGCGGCAAGAAAACGCCCAGGTCGGGATCAAGTCGCGACCGCAGCCCAGGGTGGTCCCCTTTCACAAAGGCAAGTTCCGTGCCCGCGGACAGGCCGGTGACGAGGGTTTCGAGCAGCAGTCCACCCTCGGGAACGTCGGGTAACTGCTCCTCGATGATTTCCAGGGAGCCAGGTGCCGGGATGACGAGGTTGCGGCGGCGCTTCACCCTATTGTCCCGCGGACCGCTCTTGGGGCAACCTCACCGGCAGTCCGGTGCGGGCCGATTCAGCGATGGCGCAGCCAAGCCGATGACTTCCCAGGGCCTCAGCATAGGGAGTGCGCGTGGCTTCCCGCTCACCTTGGACGGCTTCGATGAATTCCCGGTCCACCGTTACCCGTGGGTCCTCCGCGCTTTCCAGATCCGTTCGTGAAGTGCCGTTGAAGCTGCTGAGGCCGGCTTCGGATACCTCCAGGTACAAACCACGGCTCACCGTATGTAGAGCAGCCCGGTGTTTGGCGGCCAGCACGGACGTCGCGGCCAGCGTGGCCACCGCTCCGGAGGCGAAGCGCATTGTAGCGGCCGTGGCGTCGTCGACGTCATCGGATTCCTGGCTGGCGCTGCCTGCTGTCTGCCTGTCGGTTTCCGGCGCGCCGCGGATGCCGGCGGCATAAACTTCGACGACGTCGCCAAGGAGGAAACGGGCAGCGTCCAGAACGTGGGTCAGCTGTTCCACCACCTGCCCCCCGGAGCGGTCCACCCGACCCCACCACGGGACCGGCGGGCGCTTGTCGAGCCAGTAGCCGCTGGCCAACAGGGCAGGCGCCTCCGCCAGCAGATCGCGCGCGTGCTCCATGGTGTCGGCGCAGCGCCAGTGGTATCCGGTGCCGGTCACCACACCGGCAGCCTCGACGAGCACTCCGATTTCTTCCGCGCTTTCCCGGCCCAGACCGACCGGCTTCTCCACGAACAGAGGTAGGCCCCGGGAGAGCGCGGCGCGCTCACCCGAACCGTGCGCGAAGGGAGGAACACAGACATAGGCGGCATCGGCATCCGTGAGGTCGAGCGCTGTCTCGGGGTCGGTGAAGGCTCGTGCGTCCAGCTCTCGGGCCAGTTTCTCCGCCGCCTCCGGATGGGCGTCGGTGACACTGGTGATCCGGACGCCGAGCTGCTGCAGGGTGCGCGCATGGCGCTGCCCTACGGAACCGGCCCCGATAAGAGCTACTTTCACCGTCATCGAGCCTCCTGAAGAATCTGGTCGTATAGGTGCAGGTAGCTGGCGGCCATCGCCTCCGGCGTCCAGATGGACGCCGCCTCGATGCAGTCCTCGGCACGGATACTGTCCAGCTTCTGCAGGAACCCTGCCAGCTCCGGTTCCTCGGCGGCAAGAAACCCGGTACGGCCGTGCTGCACCAACGAGGGCAGCACCCCTAACGGTGTCCCAACGACGGGAACGCCCCGTGACAGGGCTTCCACCACCCCTGTCGCTCCGGGCTCGGCCCATCGGTTGGGCGCCAGGAGTACCCGGGCGGAACGCAGAACGCGTTCCTTCGCTTCGCCGCCGACACCCCCGATCCACCGGTACCTGTGTCCGTCGAGCAGCGGACGAACCTCGTCCTGGAAGTAGATGACATCGGGGTGGGATGCGAGCTGGGCGTCACCGGACGCGAGACGGCGGTCCAGCTCCGCGGGATCATCGATGCCGGCAACCGGCCCGGCGAGTACCAGCGGCAAGCCCGCCTGCCGGCAGATCCGCACTGCCGCATCCTGCCCCTTGTCCCGGGTGATGCGGGCCAGCACCAGGGCATGATCTGCTTTGTCCGCCCGAATCTCCAGTGCCGGCGGGGCCGCAAGCGGGACGACACCGATGACCTGGCGCCGCAGTGCCTCCGGTGCGCGGTCCAGCTGGGACTGCGATACCGCGGCGAACCGGACACGACCACGACCGTCGAAGGATTGATAGAACGCGCCGTGCTTCGCCAGATCCCAGTGCAGGGTCTGCAGCACTGGCGGGGCGGCCGTACCCATCGCAGCAAAGACTGCAGGTCCCACGACTTCGAGATGATCATGGACAACATCCCAGCTGCCACCGTCATAGATGGCCTGAACGATCCCCTGCATCTGGGCGTGCGCGATACCCGAGACCTGGTTGTAGGGCCGGGCGATCGCGGCGAACTGCGGCCCGGCCAACGGATACAGGTAGCCGTCGGCTTCGATCGTGCTGGTACCGACGGTGGCCAGCGTGACATGAACACCGGCCCGGCGCAGTTCGGGAATCAAGGTGGCGATGACCGTTTCGATGCCACCGTAACCGGAGGGTGGGACGGGCAGCCACGGGCCGGCATTCATGAGAACCCGCACGCTCAGGCCCACTCGCCGGTCAGGGACCAGTATTGTCCGATGTCCAGCATGGGCGGGCGTTCGGACACCCCGACGACGGCGGTGTCCCCAATGTAATTTTCCCCGTTCCGCAGGAACTGCGTCAGTTCCACGGTGCGGGGGGCAGCCGGGGCAAGCCCGCGCCTGTGAAGTCTCGCCTGCACGGTGAGATGGATCTGCATCGCCATCCTGGCCAGCTCCCCATCGGTCGAGTTGCGGTGACGGCGCTCTCCGAGATCCACCTGAGCCATACCGTTCAGGCCCACCGTTTCCAGCACATCGATCAGCATGCCGATCTCGACTCCGTAGCCGGAGACAAACGGTATGCATTCGAGCAGGCTGCGGCGCGCGGCGTACTCCCCGGCCAGCGGTTGGACGACCCCCGCCAACTCGGGCCAGAAAAGATTCAGCAGGGGACGCGCCACGAGTTCGGTCACCCGGCCACCCCCGGCCGGCATGACCTTCACCCCGTCGTCGAGGGGGCGGTCGTAGTAGCTCTTGACGAAGTGAATCTGCGGATCCGTCAGCAGCGGACCGAGCAGACCGACCGCGAACTGCGCGTTGAATTCCCGCAGGTCGGCATCGATGAACACGATGATGTCCCCCGAAGCGATCGCCAGGGACTTCCACAGCGCTTCGCCCTTGCCAGGAATACATCCGGTGTCCGGCAGGATCTGGTCCTGGTGCGCGATCGTGGCTCCAGCGGCCGCCGCCACCGCGGAGGTATCGTCCGTGGAGTTCGAATCGATCACGATGATCTCGTCCAACAGGGGCAGCTCTTCCATCAACTCGGCGCGCAACGCGGTGATGATCGACCCGATAGTTGCTGCCTCGTTCTTCGCAGGGAGCACCACGCTGACCCGCTGACCTTGCTTGCGCTCCATCAGGTCCTGCCGGTGGAACACGCTCCCCCGGAAGCTCCGGACCGAATACCAATCCTGAACCTCTGCCCGCATGCCGGTTTCCTCTCGCCAAGCGTCCCGGTGGACCCCGACCCGTCTATGGATAGGATCAGGTCGAAGCCTACGGTTCCGCCAAGCCCTTGGGAATAGATCAAGAACCCGGCGGTCCGTGACCGGACGCCGCTTCGATCGGGACGGCGCAGGCCTGGATCAGAGTCGGATCATGGCCGGAAGCCTTGGGGAAACCAACGGCACTGAGGAGAATTGATGCACCAGACACGGGCCAGCGGAACCCCTCCCCGTCTGGTGCTATGGAGGCATGGGCAGACTGAATGGAACGTGCTCGAGAAAGCACAGGGCCACGCAGACATCCCCCTCGATGCAACCGGTCGCCGCCAGGCACAGCAGGCCGCGAAGCTATTGGCTACCTTCCAGCCCCGCTTCATCTGGTCCAGCGATCTGGAACGCGCCCGGCATACCGCCGCCGAACTGGCCCGACTGACCGGTCTGGAACCGGTGTTGGACAAGCGGCTCCGCGAATACCACGTGGGTATCCGGGAAGGTACCACCTTCGGCGAGTTCCGGCAGCAGCACCCGGACGTTCATAGAAAGTTCTTCACCGAAGAGAACTACCGGGTTCCCGGTGCCGAACTGCCCTCGGAGGTGAACCAGCGGATGAAGACCGTGATGGTGGAGGCAGCCCGAGCCCTGCACGGCGGCGGCACCGGTGTGCTGGTCGGACACGGGGCAGCCCTGCGCAGCGGACTACTGGCCTTCTTCGACGCCCCAGCCCACATGCGCGAGATGTTCGCCGGCATGGCCAACTGTGCCTGGACCGTTCTGGAAGAACACCCCGACCGCGGCTGGCAGATTATCGACTTCAACGCACAAACCCTGCCCGCGACGTCGGTGCCGCTGGCCGACGACATGCCGGCCGCGCACGACGCATAGAACCAGACCGGAGCCGCGCGCCGGCCAATCCTTCTTTCAGGTGGCAGCGCGTCCAGCGCATCAGCGGCAGATGCAGGATACTTGCCCGGTAGGGAAGAGCCCGGTCAGGTATGACCAGATAGCTTTCCGGGCTTCCAGCACTTGTTCTTGTCGATGGGCGCCCGCAACAGGCGGAGATCCCCTCTGGTTGTGCATGGCGATGCATGAACACCCACGGTCGACGCTTTTCAAGACAGGCTGACGGGTCGAATTCCGGGCGTTCCCTCCCGCCGTAAGTACAGGACATCCCTTGTCTCGAAAACTTGTCTCGCCGTGTTTCATGGCAGAAGTGCTCGCGCTCCCCACAGTCAGCACCGGGCCGAACAGCCCGCTGGCAGACACCAGCAACGAAGCCCATCTTCCACTTGGACCGGCAACATCCGAAGGGAACCAGCCTGTCCCCAGCGCCCCCTCCAAAGCTCTATAGCAATCACCTGGACGGCTCCGGTGTGTCCTCATTCGGCCGGTTGGAGGTTATGGGCAGTATCAGTCGGAATGCTCTGCCGATTCCTTCAGCTCCTGGCACAGGTCGACCACATCCCTGGTCGTGTTCTTCAGCACCTCGGTGGATTCGGGTTCGAGAGCGGCCTCATCGTCGGTGAGAACGGTTCTGATGGTCACCTTGCCGTCCTCGAAGTAGCCGAACTCAGGAAAACCCGCTGCGGCCAGCGCAGCGGCATCAGTCTCACTTACGGGGTAGATGACAGAGGGCCCCCCGATCTTCTCCTTGATGGTCAACCCGTCCGCCGAGATGTAGATGTTCGCGGGTCCGGAATTGTCGAGTTCGTCGAGAAAGCCTCCGTGCGGCAGATCTCCGCCGGGTTCAGCGATCACATCCGTGGTGATGTGACCCCGGAGCTTGATCACCGTCGTCCCATCACGCTTCACCCGAACTTTCTCGTACGAGTCTCGGACGTCCCCAGCCCTCAAAGTGATCGTGGTGCCGCACGCGGTAAACACAACGTCCTCGTAGTAGCTTGCGGGCGCCGGCTGATACCCGTCGGTTTCCGGGGGCGGCCACGGTGCAGGGGTGTCCTCCTCGTGAGCGGTGGCGGCCGACGCGGATCCAGCGACAAGAGACAGCGTGGCGAGGAGGGAAAGGCACAGCTTGTTCTGGGTATTCATTTCAGGCTCCTGAGTTCGGCAGGAGTACGGTTGCCGCGGATCCTGCCCTGATAAGCGTCGGATGCCCTGAAGGCGACTGGTCCGCTGACAGGACCGGCATCGCCGTATCCGCCAGTCCGGGCGCACACCGCGAGAACCTACGCCCGCTCTATCGGACTGTCAATAGAAGCCGGCCCCGAATGGCTACCCATCTAAGGGGAAGAGCCCGCTCCTATGAGCTGGAATGAGGACCTCAAGTGTCACTACCGCACCTCCTCCCCCGGGTCGCCGCGGTCAACAGCTGACCACGGGCGCCGAGAATGAGCACTGAGAATGAGCGTGTGGCGTGATGGGGTGAGGGTTTCCGAAGGAGGTTCCTCGGTGGCTGCCCCTCGAGGCTGGGGCGTGGGGAAGCCACCGATGACCGAGCTCAGCTGAGAGTAGCGGCGAGTTCGCGGCAGGCCCTCTCGCAGCGGCGGCAGGCTTCGGCGCAGATCCTGCAGTGCTCGTGCATCTGCGCGTGCTGCTCACATTCATCGGCGCACGCCTTGCAGGCGACTTCGCAGGCCAACAGGACAGCTCGCGTGATGTTCGCGTCGTAGCCGGTGTGCCGGGAGAGGACCCGGCCGGTCGTGGTGCAGATGTCTGCGCAGTCGGCGTTCGTGCGGATGCACTTTGTGAGTTCGGCAACCATATCTTCGCTCAGACACGCGTCCCCACACGCCGTGCAGGTCTGTGAACACTCAAAACAAGCCGCAATGCATTGGGCCAGTTTCTCGCGGTCGATGCCGCCAAGATCCTTCGGGTACGTCTCGAGCATGGAGGTGATGTGAGTCATTGTTCCGCTCCTCTTCCGTCGGTCTGCTGAAGGTCAAGGGGCATCCGGGACCGGCGCCCCGAGTGTCACGCTAGCCCCCACTCACCATCACCGGCCATGAATTCGTCGATGTGAAGGCCATGCAGAATCTCCTTGACAGATACCCCAGGGGGGTATAATTTCGTTGCTGTCGGGCTCTCCTGTGAGGCGCCCGGCATGACATCCGGAACTGTCGTGATGTTGGGCGGGCTCACTGATAGTGACCGCCTGCAGCGCTTCGGTTCCCCTCACGCATTCGCATGTTCCTCGGAGGTTCCCATGTGCGGCACATCTGCTTTGTCGACTGCTTCACCCACTGTTTCGTCCACCGTTTTGCTTCCCGCCACGGAGAAGAACTCCTCCGGGTGTTCCTGCTGCGCCCCTCAGGAGGCTGTAGCGCCGGCTGCTCCGGTCACGTCCGATGACGTGTCCGCGGCGTTCCCGGTTCTTGGTCTGACGTGCGGCTCCTGCGCGTCCAGGGTGAGCGGGGCTGTCGGGAAGATCACCGGGGTCCGTGAAACGCGCGTCGACCTTGTCGCCGGAGGCACTTCCACCCTGCATGTCACCAGCGCCACACCCCTCGACGCCGAGGTTGTCGCCTCGGCGATCAGCGACGCCGGATACCAGCCGGCGTCCACCTAGTTCTTGCAGCGCTTGATGCAGGAGCGCTGCAAGGCCTAGAACATATCTGCTCTCAGGTGCCCCGGAAGGGCTCGATCATGACGAACAACGCGCACTACCACAACCACCACCAGGGATCCCCCGGTCCCACCGCCACAGAAGCTGCAGTCAATGGCAGTGATGATGTCCACACCACCCACGGCCAGGCGATGCCCCAGGCCGATGCTCACTCCGCTCTCGCCGAGACGCAGCATCCCACGAGCCACACCGGTCATTCGGGACATTCCGGCCGGGCTGTCGATGAGGATCATCAGGTCCATTCGCACGGGGAGCATGCCGGGCATTCCACGGCGATGTTCAAGAACAAGTTCTGGCTCAGTCTGGTCCTCGCGATCCCCGTGGTCGCGTTCAGTCCGATGTTCACCATGCTCTTCGGATACATGCCACCGGAGTTCCCGGGCTCGATGTGGATCGCCCCGGTCCTGGGCACGGTCATCTTCGTCTACGGCGGGGCCCCGTTCCTCAAAGGCGGGGTGACGGAACTGAAGTCCCGGCAGCCGGGCATGATGCTGCTGATCGCGATGGCGATCAGCGTCGCGTTCATCGCGTCCTGGGTCACCACGCTGGGTATCGGCGGGTTCGACCTGGACTTCTGGTGGGAGCTCGCCCTGCTGGTGGTCATCATGCTGCTCGGGCACTGGATGGAGATGAGGGCTCTCGGCTCAGCCGCCGGCGCCCTCGACGCCCTGGCCGCCCTCCTCCCCGACGAAGCCGACAAGGTCACCGGATCCGGCGTCGAAACCGTCCCGGTGAGCTCCCTGGTCACCGGGGACATCGTCCTCGTCCGCTCCGGCGCCCGAGTGCCGGCGGACGGACAGATCATCGACGGGACCGCGGAGTTCGACGAGTCGATGATCACCGGGGAGTCCCGCACCGTATCCCGCACAATCGGTGAGACCGTCGTCGCCGGAACCGTCGCAACCGACAATGCAGTGAGGGTGCAGGTGACCGCGGTCGGCGCGGACACCACCCTCGCCGGGATCCAGCGCCTGGTCGCCGAGGCGCAGGCCTCCTCCTCGAGGGCTCAGGCCCTCGCCGACCGGGCCGCGGCCCTGCTGTTCTACTTCGCCCTCGGCGCCGGCATCCTGACCTTCATCGCCTGGATGGTCCTCGGAAGCCCGGACGACGCTGTCATCCGCACGGTCACCGTCCTCGTGATCGCCTGCCCGCACGCCCTGGGTTTGGCGATCCCGCTGGTGATCGCGATCTCCACCGAACGGGCCGCGAAAGCCGGGGTGCTGATCAAGAACCGCATCGCCCTGGAGAGGATGCGCACCGTCGACGTGGTCCTGTTCGACAAGACCGGCACCCTCACCGAGGGCCAGCACGCCGTCACCGCGACCACCACTGTCAACGGTGTCACCGAGGCCAAACTCCTGGCCCTGGCGGGGGCCGCGGAAGCCGACAGTGAGCATCCGGTCGCCCGGGCCATCGTCACCGCCGCACGGTCCAATGCCGACGCCGCGAACCTCGGCTACACGGGCACGGGTTTCGCGTCCATGACCGGTCGTGGTGTCCGCGCCTCCGTGAACGGGTACGACGTCGCCGTAGGAGGCCCCAACATGCTCAAGGAACTCGGACTGGGTACCCCTGCCGACATCGGTGGGACGGTGCAGGAATGGGTGGGCCGCGGCGCGTCGGTGCTGCACGTCATCCGCGACGGCTCCGTGATCGGCGCGGTCCGGCTCGAGGACAAGGTGCGGGAGGAATCCCGGGCCGCCGTGAAGGCCCTGCAGGACCGCGGGGTGAAGGTCGCGATGATCACCGGCGATGCACGCCAGGTCGCCGACGTCGTCGGCAAGGAGCTGGGCATCGATGAGGTGTTCGCCGATGTCCTGCCGCAGGACAAGGACTCCAAGGTCACCGAACTGCAGTCGCGCGGACTGAGAGTCGCGATGGTCGGCGACGGCGTGAACGATGCCCCCGCCCTCGCCCGGGCGGAGGTGGGCATCGCCATCGGCGCCGGAACAGACGTGGCCATGGAATCGGCCGGTGTCGTCCTGGCCGGGAACGACCCGCGGGCAGTGCTGGCGATGATCGACCTGTCCCGGGCCAGCTACCGCAAGATGATCCAGAACCTCGTCTGGGCCACCGGGTACAACGTCCTCGCCGTCCCCCTGGCCGCCGGCGTGCTCGCGTTCGCGGGGATCCTGCTCTCCCCCGCCGCCGGCGCGGTCCTGATGAGTGTGTCGACGATCGTGGTCGCCCTCAACGCGCAGCTGCTGCGCCGGATCGACCTCGACCCGAACAGGCTGGACGACCGCACGAGCACGAGCACGAGGTGATGTTGGGCTTGCTGATGAACGCGAATCGGCCGTGAACCGATGATCCTGTGACGCCAACGTCGACCGACAGGATCGGATGACAGGGTCAACGGGTTCCCATTGGGCGTCGCCCTCTGGTTGGGCTGGAATGAAACGATAAAATCTAGGAAGCAAGGGAAGGGGTGGTCCATTGGCCAGGACTCGGCTGACACGGGCCATTGCTTCCCTTCGGACTGCGCAACGCTCCTTCGTGCCGTTCGTTCTGACGTTCACCGGGCTGACGGCCATCATCGTTGGGATCATCGCGATGCACGTATGGATGGGCGGACACGGTTCGACGTCCCACCACGCCGCCACCGCCACCGCCACCCCGATCAGCACCCCAGCTACATCGCCGACCACCATGATGGTCGCTGCAGCGGACAGCACCGCAGTACACACGGTGGGAGCGCCCGGACATGCCCATGATGGTCGCGTTGACCGGACAATAGCAGGGGCTTTGGGCGACACGGCTGCTGTCCACGCTGCCGCAACAAATACTGCTCTGGCTACTGTGTCCGGTACGACGTCGGGTACCGCCGACGGTGGGATCCTCGCCGGATACTGCGGGGACTGCGCAGACGAGATGATGCTCGGAATGTGCGTGCTGGCGATGATCGTCGCCGGCACCGCCTGGCTGCTCACTCCTGCCGGTCGCGCCCTGCTCTCGACCGTCGTCCGTCGCGGCCCCCCTTTCCTGGGCCGGGCATCACGACCTGCACCTGCCCCTTCGCTGACTCTTCTCTGTATCAGCCGGACATAGGATCCGCGGCCCGCACGCACTCCTTTTCAGGGGTGGCAGGGCCACTTTCCTGGTTGGGGCGCGTCCATGTGCGCGGCCCGGCAACTTCCTCCACGGCGACCGGTATCTCACCGACTCGTAGACGCTGCGAGGGATTGATCGTATGTCCCCACCTGAGTGTTGAAGGATCTGACCACCATGAAGCGTTCTTTTTCCGTTGCATCCCTGTCCGTTGCCGCCCTGATCACCCTTTCCGCCTGCGGTTCGTCCTCCGGCGGAGATATGGAGGGCATGGACATGGGCCAAGAAAGCTCCGCCGCGGCTGCCCCCACAGCGAGCACTGAATCCAGTGCCGGTGCGTCGCCGGGTGCCTTTGATGAGGCTATGGCTGAGCACAACGACGCGGATGTGATATTCGCGCAGATGATGATCCCGCACCACCGGCAGGCCGTGGAGATGAGCGAGACGATCCTGACCAAGGACGGCATCGACCCGCAAGTCACCGAGCTCGCGACCATGATCAAGGAGGCGCAGGGCCCTGAGATCGAGACGATGACCGGATGGCTCGAGGCCTGGGGCGAGCCCATGGAACCCGAAGTCGGCATGGAAAGCCGCGACATGGGCGGCTCGGGAGACATGGGGGGCATGAGCGGGATGATGAGTGAGAACCAGATGGCCGAGCTCGAGTCCGCCGAAGGCGTTGAGGCATCGCGCATGTTCCTGGAGTCCATGACCGCCCACCATGAGGGCGCGATTGACATGGCTCAGGACGAGATCGACAACGGGCAGAACCCCGATGCGGTCGAACTCGCCGGAACCATCGTCGAGACCCAGCAGACCGAGATCGATCAGATGCGGCAGCTGCTCTCCACCCTGTAACCCGCAGAATCAGCTGAACCCTCGCCAGGGAGGCATTGCCCGGGGTGAACGTGACCCGTTCGGCGATGAACTCGAAGCCCGCGAGTGGTTGGCCACCCAGCCTGCCCCTACACCCCTTCCCTCTGGGAACACCATCGCGTCGGGGCCGTCAGAACCAGCCCGCTCCCCCACCCGCCACAACAGCGGCTGGTGACGAATGATGATGCGGTGCAGGTCTGAATCAGGTCCTCCTCATCGGCAGGGCCGTCACGGGCTCCGTTGATTAGGCTGTTGTGTTGGACCAGCAGCTAAGGGCGAGAGGGCACAGATGAATATCACGCTCTTCCTTGATGGGACATGGCAGGATCGCGACGATAACACCAACATTGCGCAGCTCCACGAACGTACCGCTCCCCGGGACTCCGCAGGAGCAGTGCAGGAGATCTACTACAACCCGGGTGTGGGAACAGGTGCCGGTGTCTGGAAGCGTCTGACCGGTGGAGCCTTCGGCGGGGGCCTGAATGAGGACATCATCAACGCGTATCGTTTCATTGCCGAGCGTCACCGCTGCGACGATGACCTGATCTACCTTTTCGGTTACAGCCGTGGTGCCTTCACAGCACGTAGCCTGGCCGGTGCCATCGCCAAGTGCGGGGTCATCGCACCCGATGTCCTTTCAGCTGAGGCAGTATTCGCCCGCTACAGGCGAGGAAGTGGCGCCCCTGGTCTGCGGGAAATGCAGACCGAAGGAGAACCGGCGACAACAGCGGAGGACCACCTCCTCCTTGAACACTCGCGGCTCGTTCGCATTCGGTTCATCGGGGTCCTCGACACCGTCGGTAACCTCGGCATTCCCGGAGGCGTCGGGCGCTGGCTCGCCCGCGGCCGTTACAAGTTCCACGACACAGCACTGAGCGGGCTGGTGGATCACGCCTATCACGCAGTAGCGATCGATGAGCACCGCGCGCACTTGACGCCCTCGCTATGGACCGACGTACCGATTCCAACCGGTGATCACACCACGCACGTTGAGCAGCGGTGGTTCGTTGGTTCCCACACCAACGTCGGCGGCGGTGGCACGTCAAAACCGGGCGTCGCCAATCCCCTCTCGGTGCTCACGCGTGAGTGGATCGCCAGACATGCGCTTGAGGCCGGACTCGCACTAGAACCACCGGCAGTACCTCTCGAGGGGAACGAGTGGCGGGGACCGATCCGCTTCTATGCCAATGCCCTCTGCGGCATAGCCCGCTTCCTACCCTGGAACAAGCGACACCTGCGCCCAGTGCGCACCAGCATAGGTGAAACAGTAGATGACTCAGTACTGCTGCGCTGGGGAAAAGGAGACCCTCCTTATCACCCGAGGAACCCGAACCTCTCGCCATGGGTCCAGGAACGCAGCAACCATTGAGTGCAGACTCCCCCTGAGCCTTGAGTGACGAAGCGGGGACGCTCTTTAGACCTGCGCTACGACATCGTTCGCGAAGTCGACGAATTCCGCATGCCCGAATCGCGCACCATGCCGATCCACTACGCGAAGCGGATGGACGAACGGATCGAGGAGTTAGTCATGCGCGAGGAGTTGATCATGCTCACCGCGGCCGAGCTGAACGACGAGAACTGCCGGCTACGTCACTCCCCAGCCGCTACTTGGATGTGAAGCGTCGCTGCAGTTCCTCCACCTGTGGGCGGGTGGAGCCCGAAGGGTGGAGCTCAAAGCCGTGCACTTGTGGGTGAACCGGTCGCTTCGGACTTTGCATAACCATTGCCCCTGCCGGACACGGAGAAGCGCCGCACACGGTAGGTGTGCGGCGCTTCCCCGTTCAGCTCGTGATCACGAGGTGGTCAGGAAATGCGGCTGATGTTATGCCTTGGCGCTGCTGCGGCGCACTGCGTAGGTTCCGCCGGCTGCTGCTGCGAGGACGAGTCCGCCACCGAGGGCGAGCATGCCGGTCGAGCTGGAGGACTCGGTGGCGACACCGGTGTCGGCTCCGCCGTAGGGCATCTCGCCCATCTGGGTCTTCATGAGCGTGCCGCACAGGGCGGGCGAGGTTGTGCCGAGGGGAAGCTCGGGAGCGATCTCGGAAGGGCTGCCGAAGACCTCGGGTGAGACGCCGGCAGTTGCCGGGTCCAGGCCGTGCACGACGACGACGGCGGTGCCGGCGGCGAGCGACTTCTGGGTGGCCTCATCGATGGTGATGGTGCGGTTGATGGAGTAGGTGCCGCCCTGGCCGCCGAGGGCGAGGTTGAGTCCCTCGGCGGGGGTCGACGCACCGGAGGCAGCGCCAGGAGTCCCAGGAGCGGGCGCATGTAGTGCTAATCGCCGGCTGGTTCGTAGTCCCAGTCGATGCGCTGAATGTCGGCGACCATGAGGCGCTTGAAAGGAGTCCCGGGATGCTCGTCGGCTACATGCGCGTGTCGAAGTCCGACGGATCGCAGACCGCCGACCCGCAACGGGACGCCCTGCTCGCAGCCGGCGTCGACGAGGCCCAGCTGTACGAGGACCTCGCCTCGAAGAAGAAGGACGACCGCCCCGGGCTGACCGCCCGCCTGAAAGCTCTCTGGCAGACGGGAGGGTTAGCAGAACCTTCAGGAGTCGCCTGCGTCGGCCTCAGGGGTTGGGTCTTCGGTAAGCCAGTTGATCGCTTCACGCTCGTTGTGAAAGTGCCGGCTTGGTACCGCGGATCTGTGATTGAACGCGGTGAGCACCCTGCCGACCTCGTCCTGGCTCAGTATGGCAACCCGGGTCGAGGCGATGTCGTCGACGAGTAGCTGCTTGGCCTCGGGTGTGATGCGGTCGACCAACCCAATGTGCACGAGCATGGGCCGTGTCCCGTAAGGAGACATCGCGCTGATCGCCGAAATCCTTGATCGAACATCATCAGCGTCCATAGTTACGCCCTCAGTCCACCGCACCCGCAGAAACCCACCCTCGTCACTGACCGTGTAGCGAGGCGTAACACCGTAATCCGATGGCATTCATTCACTCCCTACTGAGTCTGGTTCGGTTCCCAGCTCTGGCCCAGTCCCTGTCTGTCACATTCTCGGTTCTTCCAGCGTAGCGGGATTGGCGCGTGCTGGGGTTGGGCGGTCATGTGGGTCGAGAGCGCGGTCTCGGATCTGACACAAAACCTGGGAAGGTGGTGGCTCTCGGGTACTAGGAGGGCCCGCACTACGATAACAATGCAGCGCAACAAAACTCAGCTAGCACGACAGACCGTTCACGTTCTAGGGGCGGTTTGATAACGAAAAGACTGATACCGATATTGCTGCTAGCAGTCGGGGTGGTCCTCATGGTCGCGCAGATCCATGCAGAGAGCGAACCTGGAGCCATTCCACTGGCACTCATCACACTTGGTCTCGGCCTGCACTTCATCACGCGCGCTCGAAACTGCCGGCACTCGTAGTCGCCCGCTCCCCAGCAAGTATGTCTACACGCTTTGCGAGCAGGCCTGCTATGAGAGTTGGCATCAGACCCGATTAGGCCAATTCATTCGCGTCGATACTCAGGTAGCGGTACACGGTCGCGCGGCTAGCCCCGGCGATCTTCCCAACATCAGCTGGTGCGAGTCCTTACGCTTTCAGGGTCTCGAGCACGTCTGACCTTCGCATGATCGGCGGTGGCTTCCCGCCGGCCAGCCTTCCGCCCGTGTTCCGCGGCCGCCGCCATACCCGCCCTGGTCCGTTCATCAAGCTGGTCACGCTCGAGCTGAGCGAAGGCGGACCTGACGGTGAGCATGGCCCGCCCCATGGGCCCGGTCGTGCTGATGCCCTCGGTAGCGCTGCGGAAGTGCACCCCTGCTTTCTAGATCGTCGATGAGGGCCAGCAGGTTGCGTGTACTGAGTCCCAGCCGAGCCGCCTTCCACACCACGACCTCATCACCTCTTGGCAAATGATCGAGCAGCTTTTCGAGCTAGGGCCGGCTGGCCGTCGTTCCACTCACCCCATGATCGATGAAGATCCGATCGCAGCCCGCAGCAGTGAGCGCTGTATGCTGCAGATCCGCGTTCTGCTCCAAAGTGCTGACTCTGGCGTATCCGCTGCTTCCCATCTCCGCGTTCGCCACACTCATCAAAGGCCTGTTTTTCCTTTGTTGAAAATCGCTGATATGCGAGACATTGCTGAGACAGATCCCGGCCGCGAGTTCCCCGCTGATGATGGAGTTTACTGGCCCACCTCTCGACCACCTTGCTTATCCAGTCAAAGGATCCTTTGAGGAGAGCACGTATGAGGCGGTGGAGCACACCACATTTGGGGAAGCTGTGAACCCTCGAGACACCTTCGCGCCGGTTATGGAGTGGTAATTCGGGCTCGACGTTGAATCTCCCGGTACACAATGGTTCGGGAGACGCCCATGAGTTCGGCGATTTCGACCCGGGTATGTTGACCGGCGTCGACGAGGCCGAAAAGATGCTTGCGCTGGTGGTTGGAGAGCTTTGGTTGTTTGCCGCGGAGTCGGCCCTTGGCTTTGGCGATAGCCATGCCTTCGCGGGTACGAGCCCGGATGAGGTCGGATTCGAATTCGGCCACAATGCCCAGCACGTTGAACAAGAGTCGACCGATCGGATCTGTCGGGTCATAGATGCTTCCGCCGAGGCTGAGGGCGACGCCTTTGCGCGTGAGCTCGTCTGCGATGTTGCGGGCATCTGGGACTGAGCGTGCCAGTCGGTCGAGTTTCATCACGACCAAGGTGTCGCCTCTCCGGCAGGAGGCTAGCGCCTCCCTCAGTCCGGGCCGGGTGCGGTTCGTGCCGGTGAATCCGTGGTCGACGTGGATGTCTTCTTCATCCACGCCGAGAGCCATGAGCCCGACTTGCTGAGCGGTGAGGTCCTGGCCAGCCGTCGAGACGCGCGCGTATCCGATCTTCACGGAATCAGTGTTGCAGATAGGCCACTTGGATTCTGTTGGTCGAAGCAACACCTATTTGAGGGGTTTCTTCGATGTATCAACAGTTCGATTCGCCTACGGGTGCCAGGTTTCTTGCCTTCATCCGGGAGGGTAAAAGTTTCAGAGAGTCGATACGGTTGACCGGGATAGGCCATGGTCGTGGGTACCGGTGGTTACGTGATGAGTACCGTCGTTTGCGTGGTGAAGGCTTCGATCACGTTGTTGCTCAGGTCGAGCTCGGATTCACCTCGAGCTACGCCGAAAAATGGGAGCAGTGGTACCTCACCCACGACGGGCGCCACCACCTGCAATTGGACCCGGCAGTCGTGGAGGCGTTTTGGGCTGCTCATTCGACAGGCATAAGCGTTACGGCCGCCGGTGCCGTAGTAGGGCTGGATCATAAGACTGTATACCGGTGGGTCTATCAGCGCTTCGTGGAACTACGCAACGTCTCTTCGCTCACCGAGGTGGTTAAGAATCTGCGGTTGTCCTCCACGACTGCGACGAAGTGGGAACATCAGCGCCGGAAAGCGGTGGACGCTGAAAAGGCCAGGGTGGAGCAGCTCGACAGGGACGCGATACGTACGGCCAGGATTGTTGCCGAGCGAGTGGTCAAACCGGTGTCGCCGGCGCAGAAACGGCGTGCTCTGCGCGAGGCGCGGTACTGGGAGTTGGTGGGCTCTGGTACTACCAACGCTGCCGCCTGCAGGATATTGGGCGTGAGCAGAGCCGTCGGAATCAGGTACCGGAACCTTCGGGCAGCACAACCACGCCCCAGCACCACACCACCCTCCGGGCGGTACCTATGCCTGCAGGAAAGACTGCAGATGGCGGATCTGCTGCGCATGGGGTGC
Source organism: Arthrobacter sp. TJ-238 (assembly GCF_058269215.1). Classification (NCBI taxonomy): domain Bacteria; kingdom Bacillati; phylum Actinomycetota; class Actinomycetes; order Micrococcales; family Micrococcaceae; genus Arthrobacter; species Arthrobacter sp. TJ-238. The sequence goes on from NZ_JBZCNH010000003.1 coordinate 295,738, forward strand.
TCCCTGCGGGCGATCGGACGGGAGCTCGGCCGACACCCCTCAACCATCAAGCGTGAACTCGATCGGCACCGGGACGCCAAGGGTCGGTACCTGCCCCACATGGCCGATCATGCTGCCCGCCAGCAACGCCTCCGGCCACGAGAACGAAAACTCGTACTCAGCCCGCGCTTACATGCCCTGGTGCAAGCCAAACTCGCCATCCACTGGTCACCGGAGCAGATCTGCGGATGGCTGACCCAGCAGTTCCCGACAGAACCGAGCCTGCGCCTCTGCCCGGAAACCATTTACCAGGCACTGCTGTTCCATGACCACGGCGGGCTATGGGTAGAGGGGAAACCGCGGCTGCGTACGGGACGGAAGATCCGCAAACACCGGTGGCGCACCGGGGCGGGCAAAGGCCCGTCGGTGCAGAACATGACCATGATCGATCAAAGGCCAGCCGAGATCGAGGACAAGACAGAAGCCGGCCATTGGGAGGGCGACCTCATCGTCGGGAACAGCTCGATCTCGGCAATGGTGACACTACGAGAGCGGAAAACCCACTACGGGATCATCATCAACCTTCCGCACGGGCATACCGCGGCACAGACGAACGAGGCCATCATCACCGCCCTCGCAGACGTACCATCTCGCCTGAAGCGGACCCTGACCTGGGACCAAGGGGTTGAGATGGCCAGACACAAGGAGCTCGCCGCCGCGACCGGGCTACGAATCTACTTCGCTGAACGCTCCAGCCCCTGGCAGCGCGGCGCGAACGAGAATTTCAACGGATTGGTCCGCGAGTACTTCCCCAAGAGCACGGACCTCTCCGTGCACTCCGCCGATCGGGTGAAAGAAGTCGGCGACGAGCTGAACGCCCGGCCACGCAAGAGCCTCGGCTATCGCACCCCCGCAGCAGCCCTCCACGCAGAGGAACACGGTGTCTATGACTCATCGCGGATTGGCACCCAGACACCTAAGAGCCGGTAAAGGTGGTGCTGGTACTTCGTCGTGATCGATTGGAAGCCCCTCCGGGCGCCAGCATAGTTCTCCGCCGCTTCCCTTTCCCGGCGAACCACAGCGCTAGGCTGGGAGCGTCGCTTATTTAGAAGGAGATCTGGTGCAGCAGTGGATGTGGGTCCTTTTGGCACTTCCGCTTATCGTTTTGGCTTCCGTGGTGCTCCTAAAAATCAACACGGAGAGATCGAAGATAAGCACCCGCCGCCTCTGGCTGATTTTCGGGCTAATCCTTCTTGCGATGTTTGTCTTTATCATTCTGGCCGTATCCTGAGCCTTGGATCAGACTCGATAGTCCACACGTGTTGCGTCGACCGCTTGAATCCGCCCCACCTCTCCGCCCTTGTTTACCGTCCAGGGTAAACGCCCATTTTGCGACCCGACGGCAGCAGTGAGACCTGCCGGTGCTCAAGGTCGCCTGCACGTGCGCGGGCCGATCGGCTTGCGGGCGTGTAGGAGCGTCGGCGGTCGGACACGAACTGCGCGTGTGATACTCAGCGAATGGGTGTCTGGGGATACGGAATTTTTGATAGCGATGATGCGGTGGATGTCCGGGAGACGTTCAAGGACCTAATTGGTAAAGGTCTCCACCCCAGGCTCGCCTCGCAGCAAACCATTGACGAGTATTGCCTCGAACCGATCGAGAACATCGACAACAACCAAGTCGTCCTCGCTCTGGCCAGTGTCGAACACGACCTCGGCATCGCTGACGACTACATCACCGAGCAGGCGCTGCGGATCATCGCCTCCGAGGAACAGCTCGAGCTCTGGGGCGCGGACGCCCCTCGACGAAAGAAAGCCCTACAAGCCCTTCGAAGGAAACTGCTCAAGGACCTGCCAGCACCGAAGAAAGTACGGGCGCCCACATTCAAGGACACTCCCTACACCGTCGGACAGCACATCCTGTTCCGGGATGAAAAGTCAGGCTCCAGACTCCTATTGCGCGTCGTCGGCCACAACACATACACCAAGGGACGGTACCCCCGGTTCACCGTTCTCAATTGGAACGGCGATGAGGCGGGACTCCAGGAACCATCCAAGCTTCGTCCTCTGCGTCTTGCTGTGCCCTTCTTCAAACAACGCATCTATATCGGCGCCCTCATCGTGGGAGGACGGGTAAAGAAAACAAACCTGACGCTGCTCGCTGACACTACCGTCGTGGAATCCGACGACGAGTACAGCACGCACTTCCTGCGCTGGTCAGACTTGGTCGAACACGTGCGCGATGAGGTTACAATCCTTTCACCCACCCTCACGGAACCGTCTGCATCCGACAGCAGCTCACCAACCAGTGCTACAACGTAGTCGGGTACTGCTAGGCAACTCGCTGCCCTCAACGAGCTGACGCCGCACGGAAGCGGACCGGCTTACGGGCAGGTCAAGATCGGCTTCTGGCTAGGTGTTTTCATTTCGGTTGCCTTCTGGTCCCTGTTTGTCTTCATCGTCCCGGACCGCGGCCTGTACGATTCGCTTCTCGCCCTGCCGCTGCCAATCCTTGCAACCTGTGGCACCGTCTCGGGTTACTACAAATACCGGCAACTACTTCGCGTGAAGTAGTCCAACTAGCCCTACGCTCTCGAGCCATGATTTGAACCCGGTGAAAGCCCAGGGACGGTTGATGACCGGCTCACGGGCGCCTCTTATGCCGGTGTGACGCCAACTGAATGCTGTTTAGTCAGCTGCTCGAACGAACGTGAGGCTGCCTAGCTCGCTAGCCATAGCGAGCGTTTCACCGTCCCAGGTGTAATCAATCGGTCTTCCAATGAAGGACGAGACCCACGCGTCCATGCTTGCCTCCGGTTCGAAGCAGCCTTTCTCCGTTGAAATGATTCGTCCCGCGTCGATGGTGATCTTGTCCGAAGTGACGCTGACAGGAGCGGTCAAGGTGTTGCAGGGCGCGTTGATCACGGCGGTGTACTCGTTGTTCATCGTCGTCATTCTCCACCGCACAGGGTGCTGGGTGATCCAGGCAAGTTCCCCGTTGGTGTCAGATCCACTTTCGGTCTGGAACCGAATGCCCTCGAGGTCACGCTCTGCAGTAGACCCGCATCCGCTGAGTACGAGAGCTGCCGCTCCTAGCAGAGCTGATTAATAGGCGCGATCGATTCATGGCTCAACATCAGCATGACGCGGCGGTCCTAGGCCATAATCGACGAGAAAAGTACCCAGACTGAGTTGATTACCGGCAAGCTCAGAAGGTCTCTGCTGCCGGACCCGACGGGGCTCCCGCTAGAGGATCCCGCTATGGGAACGGCCTACGTGCGCGATCCAGAGGGTTCAGGACCGAAAACGCAGACTCGCACGACCCACGATTGGGTCGACTTAGGGGAACGCTCACTCGACTCGCGCTAGGCTCACCAGAAATGAACTAATGGGGGCAGCATGAAGGCTTGGTATCTGAGCGTTGTTTCATGGATCGTAACGGCACTCATCGCAGTCCTCGGAGTCACAGCGGCGAGCACCATCTGGTACTTCCAGGAACCGGTGGTCGACTCAGTAGCTCAACCCAGTAGCTACTTCATCGCCGCCGCCTCGGGCCTCGCGGTGCTCACCCTCAGCTTTCTCCTCAGCTGCGCACTCACTGTCTTCGCTGCACAGTTCGCGGCGAGACGGCACACCACAAACAGCTAGCCCCGGCAGGCTTTCCCGCTGAAGGACCGGCTTACGGGCGGCCCGTCCCGACCATGAGGACATACTTAGTTGCTAGTGGCACCCTGCAAGCTGGTCTCCTGACTGCGAAGGGCTTTCGTTCCTAACAAGTAGGATGCGACTAGTAACTTGGCAACTACACATTTGCGTCATAACAATGAAAGAGAAGACAGTGTCTAATGATACAACCAGTAAAGATGCGAGGAATAAGCTTGCAATTAGCCTTATCGCATTAATTGGATGCTTCATCTTCGCATCAAGTTTAATTATTCAAAGCGAGTCTCCGGTCCTTGGGGTGATATTTTTACTCCTCATAGTAGCCTTATCAATCGAGGTGGGAGCAAATGCCCTTTTAAAGGGTAGAAGAAAACGGCACGATCACTGAGCGCTGGTCGGTCACAGCTTCCATCATGCTGTTCTGTGACGGATCGCTCATTGCGTCGGCTTGGATGAGTGCTTTGCAGCTCTGGCGTATAACCACACGCTGGCGGCCAGGAAAACGAGGGCGAGAATCTGCACGGCCCAGTACAGCCCAGTGGCAGCGCGACCTTCGTACGCTACGGATACCCAGTTGCTCACTAGTATCAGCAACATGAGAATGCCCCCGTACACGGCCTCGCCTTTCGTCGGCCACTTCCAAAACTTGGACTTCATGCCCCAAGGCTATGGGCGGGGTCAATAGGCAGCTGAGCGGCATGCGTAGATCCGAATCGGACGCAGCGGGATCGGCTTACGGGCAGTGGGGGACGCCCCTACCGCCTCTTAAGATGAACTATGAACAAGATCATGAAGCGCGGTTTCTGGATTTTCTTCTTCCTAATGATGTGCGTTATCGCCTACCATCTTTTTGGATGGATCGGCGTCCTGGCGTTCATCGCTGTTGTGGTTCTATGCGGAGCCGCAACGATCCCTATCAACCGGAAGGTGCGGGAAGACGAACGCACGGCGCGTCTTCGCACTGACCGGTAATTCTCCGTAGGGGATCGACTATGGGATGACTTAGGGGAGGTTGCTACGCCGCATGGCCATGGGACAAACGCGAACCGAAAGACCGGCAGCTAAGCGTTACTGGCGTGTCGCATGGATCGCCCTATTTGCGTCAATAATCCTCGGAGCGATCCTCGCGCTGCCCCTGAATGTCAGCCCGTTCGTCACCATAGGGTTCATCGCTGTGCTGCTCCTACTCGCGACGCTGCCACTTGCACTTGCTGCGAGGAAAGAACGGATTAAACAGGTACGGCTTGAGCGCGACGGCGGACAGTCGTAGGTTGCTGATCGTTCCCCGTTGAAGGATCCTCCTGCGTACACGCTTCGCTGGATCCTGCCTGGATCCTGCACGGCGACAAGACTTGTCCATAACGAGCAGTCATGCATCAGCCGGAGTGGGGGTGGTCAGCTAACCAGGCCTGAGCTTCCTCGACGGTGTTGAAGTGGCGTGTCGGGTAGGGCGGTTCGTGGACGTCGGTGAAGTAGCTGGTGATGAACCGGTCAACCGGTGACGGGCCGACCGAGGCCAGGGCTGCGATGTTCAACCCGCGGGCCAAGATCTTCAGCGCGCCTCTGCTGAGGGTCACCATCTCGTTGAGCATCACCAGCATCGGCGGACACACGTCCGGGCACAGGGCATTAGCCCGCTCGACGAGGGAAGACGCCATAGGGTCGGTCACGGTCACCCGTGTGATCCATTCGATCCATATCACCTCACCGCGCATCTCCGCGGTGAAGGCGTCCTCGACGAGCATGGTTCGGTCAGACATGAAGCTGCCCCTCAGATCAGTAGGAATCGGCGGTGATCCTTAGTTCTCCACCGTAGTCGCCAGCTGCGCACACTACGTGCATGCCCTTTAGACCGCGATCTGTGCCACGTACCCGTTGCCGAACCGTATGCCCAGGATCATCTGTCCAGATGTTCATGGTGGGTCTTTGTGGATGTCGGTGCGGGGCGGCGGCACCCGGGCGAGGACCACCCGTTGCTGCGCATCCGGACGGTCGGCGGGCTCGAGCATCCCACCGGTATTGGCTCATATGTTGGGGAAGGCGATGGTGGGCTTGTCGTTCCGGAGCTATAACAGGACGGCACTAGCAGTGTTGACAAGAATGATTCGGCATCCTTCACGGGCCAGAGCGCTACTCATCCCAGCAGTATAGGAACGCCGGCTGGTCGATGGCTTAGCTGGTGGCCTGACCTGTAGCTTCGTCGGACCGCATGCAACTCATATGACGCATTCCCCCCTGGACAGGAGCATTCCCTCCTGCAAGTTCACGCATCCGCAATGTGGGCGACGAGCTTGCCGAATACAGCTCCGCCCAGACGATCGAGCGCGGCTGGAATATCTGCGAATGCGACGACCTGAGCGATGGGCATACGAATGTGACCCTCGCGGACGAGCGATCCCAGTGTCGCGACGGCGTCATCACGCTGCGCCGTAGTACGCACGGTGTTCAGAGCGCCGGTGATCGAGATGCTGCGCATGAGGATCTGGAACGGCTCGATAGACGGGAACGTAGTCCCGCCCGCGAAACCGACCAGTACGAATCGTCCACCCATGGCGATGGAGTCGAGCGCCTGTTCGGTCAATGGAGCACCAACCCTGCGTGACCACATGGAAGCCCCAGCCCAGTACGGCATCGACCCGCGCATCTCCGGCAACAACGGATGATCCCGGGCCACGTTCGAGCCATCAGACATGGGTCCGGCACTTGTTTTCACGACCATTTCACTATCAAGAGAGCCCATGATGGCATCTAGTTCCAGCGAATCCACCCTGGGAACCGCTCCCCCAGCGACAGGTGCCGGTGCCCCAGCGGTCCCGTCCGATGCCCGGTTGCCCCCGGGTAGCGCGATGATCATTGGGCTCCTGATGGCCTCGGCCTTCGTCGTCCTGCTCAACGAGATGATGCTCGGAGTTGCCCTGCCGACCCTGATCAATGATTTGGACATCACGCCGACGACCGGTCAATGGCTGACCACCGCGTACCTGCTGATCCTGGCCGTCCTCATCCCCGCCACAGGATTCGTGCTGCGCAGGTTCAACACCCGACTGATCTTCTTGACATCTATGACACTGTTCCTGAACGGAACGGTCATCGCTGTCATCGCCCCTGGGTTCGGTGTCCTCTTGTCTGGGCGGATCCTTCAGGCAGTCGGTACTGCAGTCTTCATGCCTCTGCTCATCACCACCACGATGCGCCTGGTCCCGGTCTCACGCCGCGGCCGCATGATGGCCATCGTCACCGCAGTACCCGCCATCGCCCCCGCAGTCGGACCCGCTGCCTCCGGGCTGATCCTGTCCCAGTTCTCCTGGCGATGGCTGTTCATCCTCATGCTGCCGATCATCGTCGCGACACTGATCCTCGCTGCCGTGAAACTGCGGAAAGTCACCGTACCCGAGCAGGCAACACTGGATGGTGTGTCCCTGCTGCTGTCCGTCATCGGGTTCGGCAGTCTGGTCTTCGGACTGGCATCCATCGGCGAATCCGTATCCGGCCACGCACCCATCAACACCTACCTGCCGATCCTCATCGGCATGATTGGCGTGGCAGCATTCGTCTACCGCCAGGTCTGGCTGCAACGCCACCGGCACCCGATGCTGGACATGCGGATCTTCCGGAAGAGCTCCTTTGTCCTGCCCATGATCGTGATGACGTTCCTGCCCATGATGGGATTCGCCATCACCATCATCCTGCCCATGATCCTGGCCGGCGTCCTCGGACTGACCACGCTCCAGATGGGCCTGTTCCTCTTCCCGGGAGGGGCGATGATCGCGATTGTCTCCGCACTCGGGGGACGGATCTACGACAAGGTCGGACCCAGGCCACTAGCAATTCCCGGCTCCATCCTGTGGGTGGCGTCCATCTGGTTCCTGACCACCATCACCGAGAACACCAACGTCTGGCTCGCCCTCGGTGTCTACCTGATCCTCACCGGAGCACAGGCAATGATGTGGACCCCCATGACCACCTCGGCCCTCAGCTCCCTGCCCGATAACCTTTACGCCCACGGCACCGCGGCGCTCTCCACTATCCAGCAACTAGCCGGCGCGATCGGAACCGCCATCCTCATCTCCGCCTACACCATCGGAGCCAACGTCACCCATACTGGAACGCTGAACCTCGATGAGAGCACTGACGCCGGACAAGCTGCCTTCACCGTCGCCGCGACCCTCGCCCTCGGAGCCGTTATCGGCAGTCTGCTCGTGAAGAAGCCACAGTCGGGTCGACCTGGTCTGAGCGGCGGAGGTCGATGTCGTCTCCGGCAGGGGCCAACCCCGTTCACCACATTCCCAGAGGACTGTCCGGTAGGGACTGTCCGACAAACGGTGTGTGGAGTCGGGACTGTCCGAGAAACGGTGTGTGGGGTCCGGCGTTTCATCAGTGAGTGGTCTTCTCGAGTCGTCCGGCGAAGGTGATCGCCAACGCGTCCAGCGCTGGCTTCCACCTGATCACCCAGCGTGCGCTGCCGCCGCCTCGTTCGGTAAGTGTCCCCTCGATGGTCGGGTGTCTTCAGTTAGGTAGTGCCGATGATGAGTGAGCTGGCTACTACTTATTTGATTGTTGGCCCGATCTGCGGCGTCCACCCCGGGGATTGATCCATCAGCATGAAGGCTGCCGCTCACCGAGCGGTGAACGACAGCCTTCGCACTAGGTATGCGGGGGTTAGCAGCGGTTGCGGCGCTGTTCGGCGGTTGAAGGGTTGTTGAAACAGGTTTCCCCGGTGCTGCGGAGGTTCGTCGTGACGATTGGTGCCCCGGGCGCCCTAGTCTCCTCGACCAGCGGCGTGATCATTTGAGGGGTTACGGTGACGTCGGGCTCCGCCGGGACAGTTGCCGTTGCGACCTGCTGCCGTGTCTGTCCGTCAGTGCTCGTTACTACCGGGGCGATAGGTGTGCACAGGACATCCGATTCCTCGGAGCCGGGCCGGGACCCGGTGGTGACGATGGGGGTACCTGGCACTATTGCTGTCGTCACCGCTGTGGTCCCCGGAGTATTGGTCGTTGTTACCGACGGAACTCCGGGAACAGGGGCATCGGTGCGGGCTGCGAAGGTATATACCGTCGTCGTGGTGGTCGTGGTCCGCGTCGTCGGCTGCGAGCTCGTCGCTGTGCGTTCCGTCTGCTGGGTGGTCATGGTGGCGATGGCTGTCTGGAAGGTCGTGGTGGTGCACGATTCACGCCCCTGGGTGCTGGTGAAGACTTCAGTGAAAGGCGTCGTCGTAGTGATCAGTGTTTCCCGCGGCTGGGTGGTCGTGGTAACCCGTTCCCGAGGTGTGGTGGTGGTGGTGACGATCGTGGTGGGGGTCGTCGTGGTGGTCAGGACAGCCCTGTCGCACCTTTCGACGGACTTCGCTGCCTGTTCATTGTTCACCCTGCGGCAGTTGGTGGTCGTGGGTGTTCGCGTGCTGCTTGGCGTGCCTTGCTCCGTGCTGGGGGTGGAAGTCGGGGTGCCGAAAACAATGACGTCTTCACTGGTCGCGTCGCCCGCGTTGCGTTCTTCCTCGGTCACCACAGATGTGCCGGCACGCTCGGTGCGAACGACGATGGCCTCGCCAACGTTGCGCTCCTGGGTTGAGATTTCCGGGTTAGGTTGCCGGACTGGAAGCGACGTGTCCACGGTGACAGGATCACCCACTGGGCGGTCCGCACTGAAGGTGGTCGTCGGAGTGCCTGAAAGAACATCCGGACCAACGACGACAGTCGTGACGGTGCACGTCTGAGTATTGGTGCTAATGGTCCCGCCCAGCGCCGCACAGTTGGCTCGTCGTTCATCGGGACCGGCGGACACCGGGCCGGCGGGGGCCAACGCGACGACCAATGCCACCGTCGTCGCAGCCACTAAAGAAGAAAAACGCACCATAGCATCCCCTCACGGATTGACCCCGCGCGCGCGGGGTGTACCGACCGTACGGAGGCGGGGATGCCACGGCAACGAAGTTTGGTCGGTTTCAACAGAGTCGAGTAGCAAGCCAGCCATAAGCAGGTAATTCATTCGGTCGAAAGAGGGGTGCACAACGTTGCGTATGCCGATCCCTAAGCACCATCGGTCCCCGGGCTGGTTCAGGGAGGTGCATATACTCGCTGAATGTCTGAGACGATCCGGGTTCGCCATGCACAGTTGGCCGACGTGCCGGCGATGGCCCGGGTTCATATTGATGCTTGGTTGGAGACGTATCGCGGTCTGATTGCTGATCAGATCCTCGATGATCCAGCGTTCTTCTCCGCGCGGGAGCGGCAGTGGACGACGGCACTAACGGATCCGCGGTTCAGCTCCCACCGCGTAGCGGTTGCGGAGCAGGGCGACGTAATCACCGGCATAGCGATGTCAGGACCGACCGCTGAAAAGTCTGAAGCCCTGCGCCTGTACGTCTTGTACATACTACGGCAGTGGCATGGTTCGGGAGCCGGCACCGCTTTGCTGGAAGCGGTACTCGCGCCAAGCGAGGCGGCGACGCTCTGGGTGGCCGATCCCAACCCCAGGGCGCAAGCGTTCTATCGCAAGCACCGGTTCGAACCGGGCGGAATCGAGAAGGTCGAGGACGACCTCAAGGAAATCCACATGGTCCGGCCCCGCAGCCCCACTAAGGCTTGAGAGTCATGGCCGGATAGGCATCGGGTTGCGGGCACCTGCAAGACCTATCACCTGACGGCCCGGGTGAAGAGCCTATAGTTGCCCGATGATCCGGTTGCGCAGGTGGTCAGACCCCGATGCAGAGATGTTGCTCGAAGCGAACACGACCGCAATGACGACCTTCATTGCTGGCCCGGAGTCCGCCGAGCAAGTAGCGAAACGACATGAGCACTACCTTCGCCTATGGCAGGAGGGTACTGCCAGAATGTTCGCGATCGTGGACGGTGATGACGCTGTTGGTGGTATCGGCTGGTGGCAGATCGATTGGAATGGTGCGTCCGCTGTCGAGACCGGATGGTTTGTCCTTCCACGAGCCCAAGGGCGCGGTGTGGCAGGTGCGGCGGCCCCTCTCATCGTTGATGATGCTGTCAGTTTCGCCCCGTCGGGGTCCAGCCTTTACGCCTTTCCGTCAGTTGAGAACGTTGCCTCCAACGCGCTGTGCTTTCGGTCTGGTTTTGAATTGATGGGTAGTGATCAGTTTCCATTCAGAGGTCAGGATCTGCAGGTAAATGTTTGGAGACACGAGCTTGCAGCGAACCTTCCATGAACCCACACGCAGTTTCGACTTCCTAGGCGGAGCTAGGCTGCCTAGGGAAACCGTGGCCCAAACGGGTCCGGCTTCCGCCGCTTATTGAAGATGCTGGCGCTGTCCTCCTGACTGCGGCAAGCCAACCGGGCTCGCTGTTCCGGATCCCGACGGCCGCGTCGGTGAACAGCCGTGCTGGTAGGCCACCCTTATTCCATTCCGCGAAGATGTAGGGGCCAGGCCGAACGATGGCACGCATTCCTTCGGCGGCAACGAGGTCAAGGAAAGAAATCGCACTCACTTCCGACGGCAGGTTCACGTGACCCCGGTGCAGGGTTGGGTGAAGAATCGATGGTGTCTGTTGTCGGAACCAGCCCACCCTCCACGGGCGGCGATCAGGAGTACACAGCATGAAGGCTTTGCAGTACCACGCCATTGGTGCGCCCCCTGAAGTGGTAGAGGTAGAAACCCCGGAGCCCGGCCCCGGCCAGGTCCGATTGAAGGTCACCGCCGCCGGCGTGTGCCACTCGGACGAATTCATCATGAGCCTGCCCGAAGACCAGTACGTCTACGGTTTGCCGCTGACGCTGGGACACGAGGGCGCCGGCATCGTCGACGAACTCGGGGACGGAGTCGTGGGCGTGGAACTCGGCGATGCCGTAGCCGTGTACGGCCCCTGGGGGTGCGGTACCTGCTACGCGTGCTCGCAGGGGAAGGAGAATTACTGCCCCCACGCCGCCAGCCTCGGTATCGCACCTCCCGGCCTCGGAGCCCCGGGCGCCATGGCCGAATACATGATCGTCGACAACGCCCGTCACCTGGTACCACTCGGGGACCTCGACCCCGTGACGAACGTATCGCTGACTGATGCCGGCCTTACCCCCTACCACGCGATCAAACCCTCACTACCGAAACTCGTCCCTGGTTCCGTCGCTGTCGTCATCGGCACAGGAGGACTCGGACACGTGGGCATCCAGATCCTGCGCGCATTGACCAACGCCACCGTCGTCGCTCTGGACGTGAACGAGGACAAACTGCAACTAGCCAAGGACGTCGGCGCCCACCACGTATTCCTGTCCGACAACGACGCCATAACCGAAGTGAGGAACCTGACGCACGGCCTCGGAGCGCAAGCCGTGTTCGACTTCGTAGGAATACAACCAACCATGACCATCGGTCAGGCAATGATCCGCGCCGAAGGAGACCAGGTCCTGGTAGGAGTCGGATCAGGGTCCCTACCGGTAGGAATGCTCGACAAACCCTATGAAGCCACCATTCGCAGCCCCTACTGGGGCTTCAGGTCAGAGCTGTTCGAGATCCTCGACCTCGCCCGCTCCGGCGCCGTCCACGTCGAAACCGAAGTCTTCACCCTCGATGACGCGCCCCGCGCCTACGAAAAACTGCACGCCGGGAATCTCCGCGGACGAGCCGTCATCGTCCCCTGACCCCCCGGACAAAGGACCACAGGCAGAACCCGCCGCCGCAGGCCGGAACCCGATGCGGGATTCCCACCCGGCCATGCACGTTCTCGATTCCAAGATCAACCTGGATCTCGTGGAGCGGCTGGGCACTGCCGGGAGGGTTGTCGATGCCGTGGCCCTCCTGCCATGCAGTGGGACGCTGAGGTGAACGTTGCGGTGTTCGGTGGAGTCGGATCACTGATCACGTCGAACTCTTGAGAGGACCTGAGCAGAGTAGTGCCGCAGTGGTCAGCTCCTGTGGCGGACGAAGCGCAGCGTGACCAGCTGGAAGGGCCGTAACACCAGCTTGACCACGGATCCCTCCTCAACAGTCACACCCGGGGCTTCCTTGGGGCGCTCCAGCAAGTCCGTGGCCACCGCGCCAGAGCACTGGAAGTGGGCCCTCAGGTGTCCGGTTGAGCGCTCCCCCAACGATTCGTAGAGCCGGACGATGACGTCGCCCGTGCCGTCTTCGGCCAGCTTCACTGCTTCTATGACGATTGCGGGGCTGGACACGGAAAGCAGGGGTTCCACGGGCCGTGCGCCGGAGATGAATCTTGGCTTCAGGTTGGTGCGGTACCCCTCTTCCACGGCGTCGGCGATCGCAGCGCCGGGCCTGATGGACAACTCAAGAGTGTGCTCACCTCGGTCTGCTTCCGGGTCCGGGAACCGGGCAGAGCGCAGCAGTGAGGTGCGGACCGTCGTCGTGGTTCCACCATCGGCGCGGACCGCCCTGGTGACGTCATGCCCGTAACTGGAGGAGTTGCTCACTGCTACGCCGTAACCGGGTTCCGCGACGTGGATCCAACGGTGAGCGCAGATCTCGAACTTGGCTGCTTCCCAGGAGGTGTTGGTGTGCGTCGGCCGGAAGACGTGGCCGAACTGTGTTTCGGACGCTGAACGATCCGCCCTGACGTCCAGCGGGAAGGCGATCTTGAGCATCTTCTCGCGTTCCTGCCAGTCAACCGTGGTGGCGATCCCCAGCGAGGCCGCACCGGGCTCGAGAGTCAGGCGTTGCGTGATGGTGGAGGCACCCACCTTGCGTCTGACCATCACGACGACGCCCGCTGGTGAGCGCTCAATGTCGACGGCATCCGCTTGGGTCAGTGGGGTGACGTTCCGGCGGTAGAACTCTTCGATGTCCCAGGCGTCCCATTCGTTGGGACTGTCCCTGAAAAGCTCCAACAGGTTCCCGGCCTGCCCGGGGGCGACGGCGTCGCGGCCGCTGGCGTGGTCCAAGAGGGAGGTCAGCAGGCCGTCCGGGTTCAGGACCGCGCGGATGATGCCATTATCCAGCACGTAGCCGTCGTCGTGCTCGTCCACCTGAACACAGGAACGGGGGTTCGTGGTCTCAGCAGCACCCAGCGCGGGCACGCCGTTGCGCTGATGCGGCGCAGCGTTCAGCAGGAACTCATGGCCGCCCTCGCCCACCAGGGCCTGGGCGGCTCGGCCGATGATGTCCTCGAGATCCCGGGCTATGGCTTCATAGTTCCGTTCGGCGTCCTGGTGGACCCAGGCAATGGAGCTGCCAGGCAGGATGTCATGGAATTGCTGCAGGAGGACCAGCCGCCAGAGCCGCTTGAGCTCGTCCGCGGGATACGCGTAGGCCCCGCCGATCCGGACAGCGGCAGTGGCGCACCACAGCTCGGCCTCGCGCAGGAGGTGCTCACTGCGACGGTTGCCGCGCTTGGTCTTGGCCTGGCTGGTGTACGTTCCACGGTGCATTTCCAGGTACATCTCACCCACCCAGACCGGCAGGTTGGTGTACTCGGCCTCGGCCTTGGTGAAGAAGTCCTTGACGGTGCCCATGCGGACCTTCGGGGAACCTTCCAGATCCGCCGTGCGATGCGCTGCAGCAACCATCTCGCGCGTGGGGCCGCCTCCACCGTCGCCATAACCGAAGGGCACCAGTGACATGGTTCCCCGGCCGTGGTCGCGGTAATTGCGCTCCGCGTGGGCCAGTTCGCGGCCATGCAGTTCAGCGTTGTACGTGTCCACCGGCGGGAAGTGCGTAAACAGCCGGGTGCCGTCGATGCCCTCCCACGCAAAGGTGTGGTGAGGCATCCGGTTGACCTTGTTCCAGGAAATCTTCTGGGTGAGGAACCAGCGCGAGCCGGCTTCCTTGACGATCTGCGGGATGGCCCCGGAGTAACCGAACGAATCCGGCAGCCAGGCTTCCTGGCACTCGATGTCGAACTCGTTCAGGAAGAAGCTCTTGCCTTCCACGAACTGGCGGGCCGTGGCCTCGCCTCCTGGCATATTGGTGTCCGATTCCACCCACATGCCGCCCACTGGTCCGAACTGGCCGGACTCGACTTTTTCCCTGATGCGTACAAAGAGCTCGGGGAAGAACTCCTTCATCCACGCCATCTGCTGCGCCGAAGAACAGGAGAAGACGAAGTCCGGGTCTTCATCCATCAAGGCCACCACGTTGGAGAAAGTGCGGGCACACTTGCGGATGGTTTCACGGATGGGCCACAACCAGGCGGAGTCGATGTGCGCATGGCCGGTAGCCAGCAGTTCATGGGCGGACGCGTAGGCGGGACGGCTGAGGACCTGCGCCAGCTCTGCGCGGCCCGCAGCCGCGGTTCCCGCGACGTCGTCCGGGTCCATGACGTCCAGCATGCGTTCAAGTGCGCGGAGGATCTCGTGGCGCCGCGGCATCTCCATGGGAAGTTCGTGCATCAAGCCGCTGAGGGTCCAGATGTCCTGGTTGAGTTCCCACACGGTTTCGTTCAGTTCAGCAATGGCGATGCGGCCCAGACGGTACCGGGACTCCTCACCGGAGGTGGCCCTGTCCCCCAGCGGTGTAGGGGCGAAGGACCAGTCCGCTGCAATATTCGGGTTGGCTGCGGCCTCCACATAGAAGTCCACCGAATGCCCTCCGCCGAGGAGCTTCAGCGGAACGTGAAAGTTCCGTGGCGAGATCGCCTTGATGATGCTTCCATCCGAGCGCCACGCAGTGCCTTCACACTGAAACCCTGGGCCGGTGCTGTTGAAGCCGAGATCCACGATGATCTCCACCGCGGTGGAGTCAGCCATGCCCCAGTCCTGCGGCACCTCGCCCTGCAGGCGCAACCACTTGGTGCTCCAGGCCTTGCCCCACGCGGCACCCGGCTCCTGCGACGTGAAAACCTGGCGTAGCGCATCTGCGGCGGGCACGGGTTCCCCTGGGGCGTCCCAGCTGCTGAGCTGAAGCGGAATCGCCCTGCCGTAAATGGCCGGACGAATACGTTCCCGAACAAACCGACCGAGACGCTGCTCGGCATTCAGGCGGTCGTCGTGCATCTAGATCTCCTCCTAGGATTCGGGTCGGCTGATCAGAATCGGTGATGGGTATGAACCGCTGGGTGGCAGTGCTTCCCCTCACATGAGGAGCGCCAGCGAGCAGGTGGTTCACGATGGTTTGCACCATCGAGCTACTTCGGATTCAAGCGTGATGAACACCCGTCGAAGCACGCCACGTTCCGCCCACGCCTTCGAGCGGGCCTTGCCCGTGAAACCGTAGCCCCGGTGCAGAAGCCCTCAGCGCGGAGGGGACCGGCCCCGTCATGCCTGCAGGGATCTCAGATCCCCTCATTCTGTAGCTTTTCTGACGTCGAGCATAGAGGCCATCTTGTTGTCCTTGACCCTACTTCCCGGGGTCTCCGAGAGGCCTGACGGGTCCTGGACAGGAAGGAGGAGTTCTGACCTACTGAACGTGGCGAAGGATTTCGTCTACGACTTGAGTGAGGCCCTTACCTGGTTTCCGGGGGGCGCCGGAATCTTTGATGGGTAGGCGTTCTCCGCAGCGCAGGGCAAATTGATGCGCACCGGCCACGAATCGTCCGGCTCCCCCAACACCAAGGGAAAACCCATGCGCCTGCTGCCTTCCATGGCAAATGGCCAGGGCCTGATGACTCTCCTTGCCAAACCCTCGAACCGAGGTTCGCCTGCAGTGGACTCTCCCCCAACACGGCGACGCGGCAGACGCCCTGGATTGTTTGCCGGCGGCCTCAGGTGAAGACGTGGAGGAAGCGGAAGAACACGGACGTTGCCACGGCGATCCAGGCCAGGACGATGATCGGTCCGACCCACGCCGCGAGCCCGCGGGTGAGGGCGGCGGGAGCGGGAATGACCCCGTGGACCATGTTCCGGACGGTGGTGAGGATGAACAGGGGGATCATCGCCGCCCACACGACCATGCAGTACAGGCAGAGGATGTAGATCTCGAACAGCGCCTGGCTCCACAGCCAGGTCGCGAACACCGCCCCGAGAGTGATGCCTGCCTGCAGGCCCACCCAGTACCAGCGGTCGAACCGGGCACCGGCGAGCAGTGCCATGCCGGTGGTGATGATGATCGTGAAGCCCACGAGCCCGATGAAGGGGTTGGGGAAGCCGAGGAGCTCGGACTGCCAGGTCTCCATGACCTGTCCGCAGGACACCCACGGGTTGATGTCGCAGCTGGTCACGTGATCCGGGTTCCGATAGAGCTCGAGCTTTTCCAGGATCAGGATGCCCGCGGCCACCCATCCGATGACACCGGTGGCGACGAGCATGATCCCGAACGGGACCCTGCGCGCGAACCCAGGCATGGCGGACACATCATCCTGCCCGCTCCCCTGGGCTGCTCCCGGGGATGCTCCGGTGTCACTGCTGGAATGAGCCATGGTGTTCAGTCCTCGATGGCGGTTTCGATGAGGCTCCGGAATTCCTCGACCGTGGCGGGCTGGATCTTCCGTCCGTCGAGGAAGAACGTCGGGGTTCCCTCGACATCCAGTGCCCTACCGTCCGCCTTGTCGGCGTTCACACGCTCCATGGTCGCCGGGTCGGCGATTGCAGCGTCATAGGCTTCCATGTCCAGGCCCAGGTCCTCGGCGTAGCCGCGGAAGACCGGCGACTCGTCCTCGTTGGTGTGGCTCCACTCGGTCTGCGTCTCGAACATGCGGGCGTGCATCTCCTTGAACTTGCCCTGCTGCGCTGCGGCCTCGACGGCGGCGGCCGCGGTCTCCGAGTTCGGGTGCCCGGGCAGCGGGAAGTACCGGGAAACGACGGTCAGGTTCTGCCCGTATTCCTCGGAGAGGTCTTCCACGAGCGGGTACGCGGCGAGGCAGGACTCACATTCGAAGTCCAAGAACTCGACCAGCACGGCTTTCTCATCCGGTGCCTGCGACAGGCGGTGGCTGTCCTCGCGGACGACGTCGGCTGCGGAGCTGGTCGTGCCCGCAGCCTGACTGTTGTCCTCGCCGAACGTGTTGAACAGGATGGCCAGGCCGATGACGAGCGCTGCTGCGGCGAGCAAACCGATTGCAATCCGGTTCGGCAGACTCAGGCCCTTCTTCGTGTCAGGGGTCGCGCTGGGAGCGGGGGCGGGGGTCGGCACGGTGGTGTCTCCTCGTCATGGAACTGCGTGGTCGTACTTGCTCCCTGCCCGGTGCGGGGAACCGTTGGTCGATCGGATGAAACGGGTCGATCGGTTGTCGATCGGGTGATCAGTCGTGTGTGCAGCAGGCGCAGGACGCGCCGACTGTCGTGCTGTGCGGGATGCTGGTCGTGGCGCTGGGCCCGGTGGGGCGGGACGTCGACGTGAGCGGCGCAACTCCCGCAGGGGCGCTCGATGGCGCCACAGCTGCACCGATCATGGTGTCGGTGCTGCAGCAGGAGTCCGTGTCGCTGTCCGGGGTGCTCCCGCAGGTGTCAACGCTTCCGTCGGCGTCGAGGTTTCCGGACGACGGCGCACAGCAGGAGTCTCCCTTCCACGCTTCGCGGCCTTCCTTGATGGCGACGGCGGCAATGACCAGGGCGGCGACCGGGTCCGCCCAGGACCAGCCGAGGGTGCTGTTGAGCAGCAGACCGACGAGCAGGACCCCGGACAGGTAGGTGCAGAGCAGGGTCTGCTTCGAGTCCGCGACGGCCGAGCGGGAGCCGAGCTCCCGAGCGGCTCGGCGCTGGGCCCAGGACAGGAATGGCATGACCGCCAGGCTCACCGCGGCGAGGACGATCCCGACCAGTGAGTGCCGGGGTTCGGACGCACCGAGCAGGGTGCGGACGGCGTCGAAGGTCACGAACGCGGCGAGGCCGAAGAAGGAGAACGCGATCAGGCGCAGTGCGGTTCTCTCGCGGGCTTCCGGGTCGCGCCCGGCGAACTGCCAGGCCACGGCCGCCGCGGACAGCACCTCCACGATCGAGTCCAGCCCGAAACCGATCAGGGCACTCGAGGACGCGACCGTGCCGGCGCTGATCGCGACGACCGCTTCGATGACGTTGTAGGTGATCGTCGCGGCGACGAAGAGCCGGATCCGCCGGGACAGGACCGCGCGCCGCTCAACCGTGGGCGCTGGGGGCGCTGGTTGCACCGATATGGGTGAGGTGTGGGTGCTCATCAGCAGCAGACCTTCCCCTCGACGTGGTTCTCCCGGGTGGTGCAGCAGCACTCGGCCTCGCTGACGACCACGACGTCGAGCAGCACGGTCAAAGCATCACCGAGCCGCCGGTCCGCCAGCTCGTACCGGACCCGTCGCCCCTCAGGAACGGCGACGACCAGCCCACACCCGCGCAGGCAGGTCAGGTGGTTCGACAACCGCTGCTTACTCACGCCAGCCAGCTCGGCCAGCTCACCCGGGTACGACGGTGCGTCCCGTAGCGCCAGCAAGACCCGAGCACGGACTGGGTCCGACAGGGCGAAGCCGAACCGGGCAAGCACCGAGTGATGAGTAACAGTGCCCATCCCCCAATGGTACAGGTTCCCGTGTACTACCAAGAAAGGGCGAGGCGTCGAGGTCGCCGGGTGCTTCAGGAAAGCCCTGCTTTCGAGGTGATCGGTGGTCGCGGTACGGTCGAAGACATGGGGACACTGACGACGCCTGACCTGAATCGCGGGCGATGGTTCGCGTGGACTCCGCTGTGGGTAGCCGTGGTGCTGCTCGCCGCGGTGTCCGGTTACGGATCGACGATCTACGACCAGCTACCCGAGGTCATCGCAACCCATTGGGGCCCCGATGGAGCCCCTGACGACTGGTCGCCCAAGTCGTTCACCAGCGTCTACCTGCCTTTGCTGATCGCCGCCGCCGCGTGCGCGTTCATGGCTGGTGCGGCTGCACTCGTCCCGAGGATGACGCCGCCCAAGCCGGAGCAGAGCGAGTGGGAGACCTATCGTCGGGAGGGTGATCGACGCGTTACTATCGTGATCCTCTCGACAGCCGCCCTGATGACGGTGCTGCTGGTCTCGGTCGCCACGCTTCAGGTGTGGGCTCAGGTTCAGTCGTTCTCCGCATGGCCTGTCCTTTTGGGCATCCTCGCAGCGGTCATGATCGCCGTCCCGATGTCTCGAACCGTGTCGTCCGACATGAAGCAGCGAGCCTCGGCCGCCGGCGTCCGGCCGAGCAGTGACGAGGAGCTGGAAGACAGTCGATGGCTCCCCGGGGGCATCCTCAACGACTCGGACGATCCGCAGATCCTGGTGCCGAAGCGGGAGGGAACCGGGTACGGCCTGACCATCAACGTCGGCCACTGGAAGGGGCGTGCAGTCGTCGTTGGGTTCCTCGCGGTCACCCTGGGGCTCCCTTTGGTTCTCATCCTCATCGTTTCCCGGTCGTCAGCATGAGCTGCCGCATGAGACGTCCACGAGCCGCAGGGAACTCGGATAGGACGACCTGCTGAAACCGGTAGTGCCCGAAGCCACATCGTGTAACACTGCAACGTCATGCCGGAAACCTCGCCGACACTTCCCCTGACTAGGTTCGATACGTCGAAGCAACTCGTTGACCTATTAGGAGATCCTGTGCTGAGTCGTCGTGCTGTGCTTTCTGCTGTTCCCGCCGTCCTGGCGGTGGCCGCAATGCCCCCTGGCGCGGCCATCGCCGCCTCGGGTCATCGCCCACTGAACGTCACGTCGCCGGCGACAGGAGTCGATCGCACGGTATGGCGCGAGTATGGCCGCGCCCTGGTGACCGGTCACCACGGCGGGCCCTTGCGCGGGAAGACTATTGCGGTCAAAGACCTTTTCTCCCTTGCCGGGCACCGGGTCGGGGCCGGCAATGAGACCTGGCTGGCCCAAGCAGGGGTAGAGACAACCACGGCTCCGGCTGTTGCCCGGTTGCTGCGGGCCGGAGCCGACGTGGCCGGCATCGCCCGCACCGACGAGTTCGCCTACAGCCTGGCCGGCACGAACGCCCACTACGGCACCCCGCCCAATCCGGCCGCTCCTGCCCGGATCCCCGGAGGCTCGACCTCCGGACCGGCCAGTGCCGTAGCACTCGGTCAGGCCACCATCGGCTTAGGCACCGACACCGGCGGCTCCATTCGCATCCCTTCCTCCTACCAGGGTCTCTACGGCATTCGTCCCACTCACGGGGCCGTGTCAGTCGAGGGATTGATTCCCCTGGCCCCATCCTTCGACACGGTCGGATGGATCACCCGCGATTCTGCCACTCTCGCGGCAGTGGGCAAGGTCCTGCTCGGAAACATGCGCAAAGCTCGCCCCCCGCGCCGTGCCCTCTTCTCAGAACGGCTGCTGTCCGTGGCGACAGGGGAAGTCCAAGCTGCCGTGGCCGCGGCCATCGACCGGTGGGGCACCATCCGAGGCCTCCCCGAGGTAGTCCCTATCGACTTCGACACCACCGTGCTGCCGCAGTGGGTGCGCTGGTTCCAGACCGTTCAGGGGTACGAGGCCTGGCAGGCCCACGGACCCTGGATCTCCCGGCACTGGGACACGCTGAACCCGGATGTGCGATCACGCTTCGAAACCGCCTCCAGATACACCCTTGCTGACCGTGACGCCGCGGCCGTGGGACTGGTCGGCGCCCGACAGACGGTTGATCGGATACTCGGTGACGATTTGTTGCTGCTGCCCTCCGCATCGTCGGTCGCCCCCACCCGCGACGAGGCCTCTCTCGGTGGGACGGTCATCGAACAAGCTCGAGCGACTACGTTCCAGCTGACTGTTACCGCCGGACTTTCGGGCCGGTGCGCGATCAGCGTCCCTGTCCCCACCCCCGGGGCACCAGTCGGGCTCAGTATCGTCGGCCCCCGCCACAGCGACAGCCCCCTCCTGCACCTGGCAACCCAGATCCAGCGCGCAGGAATCAGCCAGTAACTCGACGTCGGCCTGGCTGTGCACACTTGTTATCGGCGGTGATGGAAAGAGGGACTCGATACGGCTATACGGAACGCGGCATAGCGCCCATGTGTCGCCTTAGCCCCGGCCCTATGAAGTTCGGGCACCTACTCGACAAGATTGTGAGTAGGTGCCCGGTTGTTGCGGGGACAGGATTTGAACCTGTGACCTCTGGGTTATGAGCCCAGCGAGCTACCGAACTGCTCCACCCCGCGGCGCAAGAACGACCTTACGCACAGCACGAGGAATCCACCAATCGGGTCACTCCAGGAGCCGGAGCGTTCGAACTGATTCCTGCAGAGCCGCTCTCCTCCACCTGTCCCAGCCGGGCAGCACCTGGCTCAGGGTTTCCTGTCGGTGGGATCCACGACGGCAAGCGACCCACGAAGCTGCACGTGAGGGTCCAGGGGGAGGTGCGTGAGGCAGGGCAACCGGGGTGGGCGCGGCAGCCAGGGCAGCCGGGGCAGCGTTGTGACCACCCGGTTCTGGTGGTTCCGGGCACAGACCGGGCCGGCCGATCGATTCGTTCCGCGCGCCGGAGCGGCGGGAAGCCGGTGCTCACCGGACGGAGGCCTGCACCCCGTCATGGTTCGGGCGCGACCAGGCCCCGGCGCTCAAGTTCGTCCAGCACGCGCTCGAGGCCGTCGGACCAGGGCGACGCCCGGAGCCGACCGGCCGTTCCCTGCCGGCAGGGAGACTGGGCCCCATGCTGCAGCAGGA
Source organism: Arthrobacter sp. TJ-238 (assembly GCF_058269215.1). Taxonomy (NCBI): domain Bacteria; kingdom Bacillati; phylum Actinomycetota; class Actinomycetes; order Micrococcales; family Micrococcaceae; genus Arthrobacter; species Arthrobacter sp. TJ-238. The sequence goes on from NZ_JBZCNH010000003.1 coordinate 317,807, forward strand.
GCAGGTCCGCGTCGGAGACGATCTGTAGATCTTCGGGCAGCCATCCGCTGCGGTGGGTCATCGCGTGTCCTCCCGGGTCGTGAGCCGTTGCTGGTTGGACGGACCAGTGAGAGCGGAATCATCGGCCGGACCCGGAACAATCCGCCGTCCCTGAGGCCGTCCCTGGCGTCGGCTGAGTCGCCCGTAGAGACCGTCAACCCGACCGTTAGCGCAAGAACCTCAACCTTTGGGCAGGATTGCCCCAGCGCACCCCTCCGGCGAAAACCCGCTGATAGCTTCGAAGCGACATCCTGACGCCCCGGCAGACCCTTGCCGGACACCAGCGGACAGCGATGCCACCGAAGCAGCTGGGGAGCTTGCTCATGTACTCACGCGACCGCGAAGAACTCATCGTCGCCAATCTGCCTCTGGTCGGATATCTCGTCTCCGCCCTGTGCGCCCGCGCCACACACCTCTCGAGGGACGACCTCGCGTCGGTGGGTGCGATCGCGCTCATCACCTCTGCGGACTCGTTCGACCCCACACTCGGCGTGCCCTTCGGCGCCTACGCGCGGCGCCGCATCACCGGCGCGTTCGCCGACGAGCTGCGGTCCAACGACTGGGCACCTCGATCCGTCCGCCGCCGTATCGGCGAGACCCTGGCGGCGCAGGACGCGCTGGCGGCATCACTCGGGCGCACCCCGACCGTCGACGAACTCTCCATGACGCTCGGTGTCAGCCGCCGCGAAGTACATGCGGCGCTCGACGACGCCGGCCGTTCGGTCCAGACGCTCGACGAGACCGTGCTGGACATCGTCCCCGCCGCGGAGCAGCTTCCCGAAGCCGCGCTGCTCGCCGAGGAGCAGGTGCACCACCTGCGGGCCGCTGTCACCAACCTCCCGGGGCGCATGCGCCACATCATCGAGCAGGTCTTCTTCGAGGGCAGGTCCGTCACCGAGGTCGCTGCGGAGCTCGGCACCACTCACTCGGCCGTGTCGCAGCAGAAGTCCGAGGCGTTGCGTCTGCTGCAGGACGGACTTGCGACCCACTACGCCGATGCCGCGGGCACCCCGTCCGTGCCGGTGTCCAGGATCTCGCCGAAGCGCCGCGCCGAGTACCTCTCGGCCCTCGGCGCTGCGCTGACGCCCCTCCATAAGACAGCCGCTTCACGCACATCAGCCAGGCCGGCGTTCGCGTCGGCGTCCTGAGCCGGATTCCTGAGCCGGATTCCTGATCGGTGGTGCCTTGGCCGGTGCCGCCTCGACTGCCCGCGACGGACACGGGCGCTGCTGGTCCCCGGTTGCTGACACCGCAAGGGGCGGCACCCACGGGTGCCGCCCCCTGTCGTACCGTGCGGTCGGTCAGCCTTCGACGGCCGTGATCTCGTTGGGCGCGCCCGGAAGCTCGTCAGAGGACGTGATCCCGCCGGTGGCGATGTCGACGGCGTGGAGCTTCTTCGACGCCGGATCGGTGATGTAGGCGGTGCCTCCGACGACCTTGAGGGCGGGGTGCGGGTCCTGCCACTCGGCGGGGCCCTCCCACGGGTCGATCACAGGGATCGAGGTGGTGATCTCCCCGGTCTCGGGGTCCATGCTGTGCAGGGCTCCGTCGGAGGCGAGGATGAGCACCTCGTCGTCCGGGCCGCGGGCCACGTCGCGGAAGGTGTACTCGACGCCCTCGGGGAGGTCGATCACCTTCATGGTCTTCGCCTCGGTGTCGATCAGCGTGAGCTGGTGCAGGAGGTAGCCCTCGAGGTCGGGATCGTCCTTGTAGTCCCCGGCGATGATGGGGCTGGTCTCGCTGACGTAGGCGTTGCCCATCCGGCCGAACTCGTCCGGGGCGTCGATCTTGGTGATCTCTCCCCTGTCGTAGACGAGCGCGCCGTCGCTGCAGCCGAAGACGACGACCTCGTTCATCGCGGTCCCCTCGCCGTGGACGGAGGGGCACTGGTCGCTGGTGGCGATCTCGTTGCCGTCGGCGTCGATCACCTTGATGCCGGAGCGGCTCTCGGAGGTGCCGACGGTGGTGAGGAAGGTGCCGTCCTCGAGGACGATCGAGACACCGTGGTGGGCCTCGTCGCCGGGGATGACCTCGGTCGCCGGGAGGCTTTCGGGATCCTCGAGAAGATCGTCCGTGGTGTAGATGGTGGTGTCGCTCGTGCCGTCGGCGTAGAGGACGGTCTTGTCGCCGTGCTGGACCACGTGTCCGGCGGTGTCGGCCTCGAACACGAGGTCGGTGAGCTTCGGTTCCGCCTGCTGGGACCCGGAGGAGCCGGTCCACGTGCCGAGGTCCAGGACCTGGAACCCGGCGGGCACGGTGACCAGCGCGTGTCGCCCGTCTCCCGCGGGGTTGAGCCGGGTGAAGCCCTGGATGGGGAGGTCGCCGACGAGGTCCAGCGTGGTGCCGTCGACGACGACGATGCCGCCGTCGTAGGTCAGGGCGACGCGGGGAGTGGGCGACGCGGCTGCGGCCGAGGTGGTGGTTTCCGGTGCGGCTGATGCCTCCGAGGCGGGTTCCGACGAGGATCCGCACGCGGTCAGGAGCAGTGCGGACGTGGCGACGGTCGCGGCGAGGGACAGGTGCCGTGAGCGTTTGGTGAGCGGGATGACTGTCATGATCTTTCTTCCTGTGGTGTCGGATCTCAGGGTGAGAGCCCGGTGGAGATGCGCTCGGTGTTGATGCGCATCATGGCGAGGTACGTGTCCGCACCTTCGCCGGGGTTGGTGAGCGACTCGGTGAAGAGCTCGACGACGTCGACCTCGATGTCCGCGCCGTCCGCGAGGACCTGAACGAGCCGGTCCGGCTGGGAGGACTCGGCGAAGATGGTGCTCACCCTCGCCTCCTCGATGGCCGCGACGAGGTCGCGCAGGTCGGAAGCGCTGGGCGAGGCGAGTGTGGTGCCGCCGGGGATCACAGCACCGATGACCCGGAAGTCGTAGCGCTCCGCGAGGTAGCCGAAGACATGGTGGTTGGTCACCAGGTTCCGCCGGTCCGCGGGAATCGTCGCAAAGGCTTCGGTCATGGCTCCATCGAGCTCTGTGAGCTTTGACTGGTAGGTCGCGACGGAGGTTTCGACGGCTTCAGCATCGATGCCATCGATGCCGAGAACCCGCTGCTCCAGTTCGTCGACGACGTCGACCATGAGTGCCGGATCGGTCCAGAAGTGCGGGTCCGGTGCACCCTCCGATTCACCACCGGATTCACCTCCGGTGTAGGCGAGGGGTTCGATGACCTCGCCGGCGACGAGAAGGGGGACATCCTCGGACCGGGCGCTGTCGATGTGCTGCTGCAGGCCCTCCTCGAGACCGAGACCGTTGGTGACGATCAGGTCGGCTTGCCGCATCATGGCGCCGTCCTGCGCGGAGATCTCGAAGGAGTGTGGATCGGCGTTGGGTTGCATGAGGACGCGGACCTCGGCCTCGTCCCCGACGACGTTCTGCACGACGTCGCCGAGGATGTTGGTGGTCACCACGATGACCGGTTGATCGCTTCCGGCCGCGGCGCAACCCGAGGCGCTGATGAGGGTCGTCGCAGCCAGCACCAGGGCCATCTGCCGTTGTGTCCTGTTCATCGACCGACCTCTGCCAGATGCGCGGGGACGGTGTCCGTGTCGAACGTGCGGGCGATCCGGGCGTTGTCGGCGAAGTCGATCTCGAACAGCTGCTGCTCGGCGGGAGCGTTGAGGTACGCGCGGTGCTGGTCGGCGACCAGCTCGACCCCGGAAAGGAGCGCAGGGTCCTTCAGGGTCTCGGTCAGCAGGGGCTCCGTCACGGCGAGTGTCTCGCCGGTGTCGGCGGACAGGACGAGCACCCGCCCGTCATCGGCGAGGGCGACGACGTGCCCTTCTCTGTCGTCCACGGCGGAGACCTGCAGGAGTGGCACGTCGGTCTGGACGAGCTGCCAGGAACGCTCCCGGGTGTCGAGCAGCCAGACGCCCTGGTCGCCTGCGACCGCGGCGACGGTCGGCCGTCCTTCGCGGGCCCGGAACTCCGTCGCCCTCGCCGTATCGGTGCCGGCCGGGTAGGGGATCCGTTCGTACGTGACGTCCTCGCCGTCGAGGGTGGCGAGGAGGGCGCCGTCGTGGCACCCGATCACGGTGCCGACCGACGTGGTGATGGTGCCCCGGGCGTCGATGCAGTCGGCGGTCGCGCCATCGATCGGTTCGCCGTCGGCGTCGTATGCCTGGACGGAGGCTGCCGTCCCCCCGGCGCCGGGTCGGGTCAGGAGTGTGACGTCCGAAAGCGGGACGAGGATTCCGGGGTGCGGCTCCACGGAGAATTCGGTACGGACGCCGAGCTCCCCCTTCGCGAGTGCGTCGTTGTCGAGCACGGTGGCCTCACCGCTGTCGGGGAAGTAGACGCCGGTGGCGGAGGAGCCGGAGGTGACGACGGCTTCACCCAGTCCTTCCACCGTGCCGACTGTTCTGGATTCGCCGCGGTAGTAGTGGAAGTGGTCCTCGTGGTCCCATGTCCACATGCCGCTGTCGATGACCGTCATGGCTCCGCTCGTGGCGGACGATGCGAAGAGGTAGCGTCCGTCCGTGGATGTGCTGCTGACGTCCTGGACCTCGCCGGCAGCGGTGGTCGTCTCCTTCGCCAGGTCGAGCAGATCGATCCGGCCCTGCGGGTCCAGGGTCATCAGGTGGAGCTGGGGCTCCGCGACTTCCGTGGAGCCCTCGAGCGTCCCGTGACCGTCCCCGATCGGCGCAGCGGTGGTGGTACTGACCGGAGGATCCGTGACGCTGCCACCGGAGGATCCGGGCGAGGAGCAGGCGGCCAGAGTGAGGGCGAGCAAGGGAAGAGGGACAAGCAGGAGATTAGGCGTGCGCACGGAGGACTTTCTGTGAAGGAGGTGCCGGCGTCGAACCGGCGGAACGCTCACCAGAGCTGGTGGGGCTGGTGGAACTGCCGGGGCGGCGGCGGGTCAGGCCTCGGAGGATGCTCGACAGGAAGGCGCACCCGATGGCCGCGAGGGCGATCGAGGCGCCGGCGGCCGTGCCGTAGTACCAGGAGGCGAGGAGTCCGAGGAGGACGGCTACTGCACCGATCAGTGCCGCGAGGATCATGGTGTCCGGAACACGCGTGGTCCATGGAGCGGCGGCAACGGCCGGGCCGAGCAGCAGTCCGATGACGAGGAGAGCACCGACGGCCTGATAGGACGCGACGACGGCGAGCGTGACCAGTCCGACGAGGAGCACCTGGGCGAGCCGTGGACGCATCCCCATGACCTGGGCGATCCTGCCGTCGAAGGCGAGGGCCACGAAAGCGCGGTGGAAGGCCACCGCGACGATCACGGTGACGAGCAGGGCACCGGCAAGCACCCGGATCTCGTCCGTCCCGATCGCCAGCACGTCGCCGAACAGGATCGCCGTCGCGTCGGTCGCGAAGCTCCTGGAGTGGGAGATGATGATGACCCCCGCGGCGAGCATGCCGACGAAGAACAGGCCGATGCTCGTGTCGTGGGACAGGCGTCCCCGCCGGGCCAGAAGGCTCACGCCGAGACTCATGACGAGGGCACTGGCTGCCGCCCCGAGGATGACCGGGAACCCGGCAAGGGTGGCGAGGGCAACCCCGGGCAGCATCCCGTGCGCCATTGCCTCGCCCAGGAAGGCCATCCCCCGGATCACGACCCACGTGCCGACGACGGCGCAGATCACTGCACAGAGCGAGCCTCCGAGGAGTGCTCGCAGCATGAAGTCACTGGTGAATGGTTCGAGGAGGAAGGGCACGCCGCAACTCTAGACTTAAATGCGAATCATTCTCAACGTGCTAGTTTCGATCCATGTCCGTCCTTCGAAACTTGTCCGCCCGGCCCGCCGACCGACCGGCTCCGGTCGACGCAGGGCGGCTCGGGTTGACCGACGTGTGGTTCGACCACGACGGCGTCGATGCCCTACGCGGCGTCTCCCTGTCGATCCAGCCGGGTGCGGTCACGGTGATCGTCGGCCCCAACGGGTCGGGGAAATCGACCTTGCTGGGGGTTCTCGCCGGCCTGCTCGTGCCCCGTCGGGGCACGGTGTCCCTACCGCCGCACAGGCGCCGCGCCCTCGTGGCACAGCGCAGCGAGGTCTCCGACCGCATGCCGCTGACGGTGCGCGACGTCGTGACGATGGGTCGGTGGGCCGACGCGGGCCTGATGCGCCGCCTGCGCGCCGACGACCGGCGGATCATCGGCGAGTGCATCGACCTCGTCGATCTGCGGGACCATCAGGACCGCTCGTTGAGCTCCCTTTCGGGCGGCCAACGGCAACGTGCCCTACTGGCTCAGGGGTTGGCTCGACGCGCCGACCTCGTGCTGCTCGACGAACCCACGACCGGCCTCGACGCCGTCACCCGCGCCGTCGTCGCCGATGTCCTGCGCGCGGAGCGGGCCCGCGGAGCCACCGTTGTCTGTGTGAGTCACGACGACGTCGCGCTTGCAGCAGCCGACCACGTCATCCGGCTCGACGCCGGGCGGACCGCACCTGTGGAGACCGACCTCCATCGACAGGCAGGCGTGTCAGATTGACTCCAGACCTTCACCCAGGGTCTGAGCGCGTCCCAGTTCCTGTTCCCAGGCTCCCACCCGCACACGCACGGGAGAGCCGACGCTCGTGAGGATCTGGGCAGTGGCGAAGGAATGGCGTATAGGTTCGGTAGAGCCGGCGTGCCAGCGCATCGCGTGCTGCTGGACGTCGGACAGGAGACGACGTTGTCAGGATCGGTCGGACCGGGTCAAAGATGTGCTGTCGAGAAGCTCATCGTTGCTTTCTGACCGCCTCTACCGGGAGGCGCTGCGCACCGAGGCCCACAGCCCCTACTCGCCGGGGGCGTCCCGCGACGCTTCGGAGGGATCGGACGGCGCCGGCGAGGCGTTCAGGGACTGGCGCCGGACGGCCCTGATCCTCTGGAGGACCGTGACGAGGCTGGCCACCGCGAGGATGACGAGGACCGTCAGCAGCACGCCCTCGGGCAGGCCCAGTCCCGTCAGTCCCGTGACGACGAGGATGGAGACGAGCCGCTCGGCGCGTTCGGCCACCCCCACGTTCGCCGTGAAGCCGAGCGATTCCGCCTTGGCCCGCGCATAGGAGACGAGCATGCCGAGAACGAGGCAGGCGAGGGCCGCCACGCCGATGGCTGCGTTCTGCCCGCCGGTGAAGAACCAGACGGCGACGCCGGCGAACAGCGCGCCGTCCGCGATGCGGTCGAGGGTCGAGTCGAGGAAGCTCCCCCACGGACCGCCGTGGCCCTTCAGGCGCGCCATGATCCCGTCGATCACGTCGGAGAACACGAAGAGCGTGATGAACACCGTGCCCCAGAACAGCTCTCCGAGCGGGTAGAAGACCAGCGCGCCGCCGGCCACGCCGATGGTGCCCATGATGGTCACGGCGTCAGGCGTCACTCCCCAGCGGAGCAGGGTGCGGGCCAGCGGGGTGAAGAGCCGGGTGAAGAAGCCGCGCGCGTAGCGGTTCAGCATCAGGTGACCGGTCCCGCTGTGCCGCCGACCGAGGGCCACGCGGAAGCGACCTGCTCGCGGACCTCGCCGAGCGTCTGCGTGATGGCCTTGGTCTGCGCGATGATCGGCAGGAAGTTGCCGTCCCCGCCCCAGCGCGGCACCACGTGCTGGTGGAGGTGTGCCGCGATCCCCGCGCCGCCCGTCACGCCCTGGTTCATGCCGAGGTTGAAGCCGGAGGGGTTGGACACGCCTCGGAGCACGCGCATCGCGGTCTGCGTGAGGGCCGCGATCTCGGCGGTCTCCGCCTCGTCGATGTCCGTGTAGTCGGGGACGTGCCGGTAGGGGCAGACGAGCAGGTGACCGGCGTTGTACGGGAAGAGGTTGAGAAGCACGAAGGCGTAGGTGCCGCGGTGCACGATCAGCGACTCCTCGTCGCTCAGCTGCGGTGCGCGGCAGAACGGGCAGGTCTGCTCGGAGGTGACCTGCTCCTGCCCGCCCTTGATGTAGGCGAGGCGGTGCGGGGTCCACAGGCGTTGGAACGCGTCGGGCACGCCCGCGAGCTCGAACCGGTCCGTGACCTCGGCGTCCCCCGGGTACCCCGTGGCAGGGCTCCCGTCCCGACTCCCCCCGGCCATCAGCGTGTTGCCTCCCTGCTGCGGACCGCCTCCACGATGCGGCGGACGGCCTCGTCCACGGGCACCTGATTGTCCTGGCTGCCGTCACGGAACCGGAAGGAGACGGCGCCGGCTTCCTGGTCCTCGCCGCCCGCGATGAGGACGAAGGGGATCTTCTCCTTGCTCGCCGTGCGGATCTTCTTGGGGAAGCGGTCGGATCCGGCGTCCACCTGCGCCCGGATGCCCTCGGCCTTCAGCTTGTCGACGACCTCGAACAGGTAGTCGTTGAACGCCTCGGCGACGGGGACGGCGAGCACCTGCACGGGTGCCAGCCACGCCGGGAACGCTCCGGCGTAGTGCTCGGTGAGCACGCCCATGAAGCGCTCGATCGACCCGAACAGCGCGCGGTGGATCATCACCGGTCGCTGGCGCGAGCCGTCGGCGGCCTGGTACTCGAGCTCGAAGCGCTCGGGCAGGTTGAAGTCGAGCTGGATCGTCGACATCTGCCAGGTGCGCCCGATCGCATCGCGCGCCTGCACGGAGATCTTCGGTCCGTAGAACGCCGCTCCCCCGGGGTCGGGCACGAGCTCGAGCCCGGAGGCCTCGGCGACCTCGGCGAGCGTACGCGTGGCCTCGTCCCAGATCTCGTCGGAACCGACGGACTTCTCCGGGTTGCGCGTGGAGAGCTCCAGGTAGAAGTCCTCGAGCCCGTAGTCCTTGAGGAGTCCGAGCACGAAGTTCAGCGTGCCCGTGAGCTCGTCCTTCATCTGCTCGCGCGTGCAGTAGATGTGGGCGTCGTCCTGGGTCATCCCCCGCACGCGGGTCAGGCCGTGGATCACCCCGGACTTCTCGTACCGGTACACCGACCCGAATTCGAACAGGCGCAGCGGCAGCTCGCGGTAGGAGCGGCCGCGCGACCGGAAGATCAGGTTGTGCATGGGGCAGTTCATGGGCTTGAGGTAGTAGTCCTGCCCGGGCTTGCGCACCGTGCCGTCCTCGTTGAGCTCCTCGTCCACGTGCATCGCGGGGAACATGCCGTCGCGGTACCAGTCGAGGTGGCCCGAGACCTCGTAGAGGTGACCCTTGGTGATGTGCGGCGTGTAGACGAACTCGTATCCGGCGTCGGTGTGACGCTGGCGGGAGTAGTCCTCCATCGCCTTGCGGATGATGCCGCCCTTGGGGTGGAACACCGGCAGGCCCGAGCCGAGCTCGTCCGGGAACGAGAAGAGGTCCAGCTCCGTGCCGAGGCGGCGGTGGTCGCGGCGCTCGGCCTCGGCCAGGCGCTCCTGGTAGGCCTTCAGGGCGTCCTTCGTGGGCCACGCCGTGCCGTAGATGCGCTGCAGCTGCTTGTTCTTCTCGTTGCCGCGCCAGTAGGCGGCCGCCGATCGCGTCAGTGCGTAGGCGTTGGAGATGAGCTTGGTGTTGGGGAGGTGAGGGCCGCGGCAGAGGTCCTTCCAGACGACGTCCCCGGACTTGCGGTCCACGTTGTCGTAGATGGTCAGGTCGCCGGCGCCGACCTCGACGGAGGCGCCGTCGTCGTCCGTGGCCCCGCCCTTGAGTCCGATCAGCTCCAGCTTGTAGGGCTCGTCGCTCATCGCCTCGCGGGCCTCGTCCTCGGAGACGACGCGGCGCACGAAACGCTGGTTCGCGTTGACGATCTTCAGCATCATCTTCTCGAGCTGCTTCAGCTCGTCCGGCGTGAAGGGCTCCTCGACGTCGAAGTCGAAGTAGAAGCCGTCGGTGATGTAGGGGCCGATGCCGAGCTTGGCGTCGGGGCGCAACTGCTGCACGGCCTGCGCCATGACGTGTGCGGCCGAGTGGCGCAGCACCTCGAGGCCTGCGGGGTCCTCGAGCGTGACTCCCTCGACGGACGCGCCGTCGGGCAGCTCTTGGTCGAGGTCCTTGAGGGTGCCGTCCACGCGCATGACGACGACGTCGCGCCGCTCGGCGAAGAGCTCGGTGCCGGTGGTGCCCGTCGTCGCCTGCTTCTCTTCGCCGTCGACGATGAGCTTCATGGGCTGGGGCGCTGACACGGGCAGTCTCCTTGGGGATCGGGAATAGGTGCCCGAACGGGCGCGACGGCACCCGATGAGGGCTGGGACCGCCGTCCTGATCGTATCGGGTGGGCGGAGGGCCGACCAACAAGCTCGCCGCGGCCAGGGCTCACGGCTCCCGTCGTACCCTCAGTTCGAACTCGATGAACGCCGAGATCATGGCGCGGTACGTCTGCTCCACGACGGTGGGATCCACGCCCTGCCTCGACGCGTACTCGCGCACGTTGGTGATGACGCGCTCTACGCGTGCCGGGGCGCGGACCGAGGCGTCGTCGTGCTTGAGCGTGCCCGCCCGGCGGACGAGCCGTTCCCGGCGGGAGATGAGGGCGACGATCTGCTCGTCCACCTCGTCGATGGCCACCCGGACCGCCGCCAGCTGCTTCGCGTTCTGTTCTTCGTCTGCTTCAGCCATGGCGTGAGCCTACCGGTGCACGGAATGGCGCGACGGCGATCCGCGTTGACGGATGTACGGGCGCAAGGAGCGGCCCGCGTATCGACACAGGGGACGGCGAGCCCGCCCCCGGACCTGAGGAGCACCGTGGACTACACGCCAGAAGCCGGATCCATCACCATGTTCTCCACCTCGTGGTGCGGATACTGCCGTCGACTGAAGTCGCAGCTGGACGCGCAGGGCATCGGCTACACCGAGGTCAACATCGAGGAGGTCGAGGGGACCGCGGAGCTCGTGGAGTCGCTGAACGGCGGCAACCAGACGGTGCCCACCGTGATCTTCCCGGACGGGACCACCGCGACGAACCCCTCCCTGGCGGACGTCAGGACCAGGCTCGCCGCCTAGAGTCCTCCCCGAACGCCGTCCCCGCGCTCGGGCCGTCCCCCATATGCTGGAAGCGGCGCCCGTCGGTCGGTGCGCCGCTCCCAGCGGAAGGACAGCGAGAACATGGTGCACAGAGTCCAAGGCGTCGTGGTGCGGGCGAAGGATGCCCCTGCCTCCATCGAGACCATCCTGGTACCCGATCCGGGGCCGGGCGAGGCGCTCGTCGACATCCTGACCTGCGGCGTCTGTCACACGGACCTGCACTACAAGCAGGGCGGCATCAACGACGAGTTCCCGTTCCTGCTGGGGCACGAGGCAACGGGTGTGGTGAGTGCCGTGGGCGATGACGTGACCACAGTCGCTCCGGGCGACCGGGTGATCCTCAACTGGCGCGCCGTCTGCGGCGAGTGCCGCGCCTGCCGCCGCGGCGAACCCCAGTACTGCTTCAACACGCACAACGCCACGCAGAAGATGACCCTCGAGGACGGCACCGTCCTGTCCGCCGCACTCGGCATCGGCGCCTTCGCGGAGAAGACCCTCGTGGCGGCCGGGCAGTGCACCAGGGTGGATCCGGCGGCGGACGCCGCAGCCGTGGGCCTCCTCGGGTGCGGCGTCATGGCCGGCATCGGAGCGGCCATCAACACGGGCAACGTCTCCCGCGGAGACTCCGTCGCGGTGATCGGATGCGGCGGGGTCGGCATCGCCGCCGTCGCAGGCTCGAGGCTCGCCGGAGCCACCACCATCATCGCCGTCGACATCGACGACCGGAAGCTCGAGCTCGCGCAGGGCCTCGGCGCCACCCACGTCATCAACTCGAAGAACGAGGACCCGGTGGAGGCCATCCGCGCCCTGACCGGGGGCAACGGTGCCGACGTCGTGATCGACGCCGTCGGCCGCCCGGAGACCTACCGGCAGGCGTTCTATGCGCGCGACCTCGCGGGCACCGTGGTGCTCGTGGGCGTCCCCACCCCGGACATGACCATCGAGCTTCCGCTGCTCGACGTCTTCGGGCGCGGCGGCTCGCTGAAGTCGTCCTGGTACGGCGACTGCCTGCCCAGCCGCGACTTCCCCATGCTCGTCAGCCACTACCTGCAGGGGAACCTCGACCTCGACGCCTTCGTGACCGAGCGCATCCGCCTCGACCAGGTCGAGGAAGCCTTCGAGAAGATGCACGGCGGCGCCGTCCTCCGCTCGGTGGTGGAGCTCTGATGGCCGCGCGCGTGGAGCACCTCGTGACCTCGGGCACCTTCTCGCTCGACGGCGGCACCTGGGACGTCGACAACAACGTGTGGATCGTGGGCGACGACGACGAGTGCGTGGTGATCGACGCCCCGCATGACGCGGCAGCGATCGTGGAGCAGGTCAACGGGCGCACAGTTCGGGCGATCCTCCTGACCCACGCGCACGACGACCACATCCGGGCCGTCGCCGACCTCTTCGACGCCGTCCACGCGCCGATCTACCTGCACGACGGCGACCGGGAACTCTGGGACATGGTGTTCCCGGCGCTGAGCCCGGACCAGTCGATCAGCGACGGCGACACCATCGACGTCGCCGGCGTGACCCTGACCGCGCTGCACACGCCCGGACACTCGCCCGGCTCGGTGTGCTATTACCTCGAGGAGGCCGGCACCGTCTTCACGGGGGACACGCTCTTCCAGGGCGGACCCGGGGCGACGGGCCGGTCCTACAGCGACTTCCCGACCATCATCGAGTCCATCCGGACCCGCCTGCTCACCCTGCCGCCGGAGACCATCGCCCGGACCGGCCACGGGGACAGCACGACGATCGGTGACGAGGCCCCGCACCTCGAGGAGTGGATCCGGCGCGGGCACTGACGGGCCGGACGCCCCGGGTCGCCGGCCCGTCAGTGCCCGGCGACCCTGGGGACGACGGCGGGCCGGGCTGCCGGGCAGTCCGGCGTGGCCGTCAGGCAGGGCGCGTCGGTTCCTGTTCCTCGAGGCGCACGACGGCGGCGTAGGCCGCGAGCAGTGCGGCCTCGACGTCGTCGACCGTCACGCCCGGTGCGAGGTCCTCCGCTGCGCCGGCCGTGACGGGCCGCCACGCGAGGCCGAGGTCCGCGTAGACGTCGGTGAGCACGTCCCGCAGGGGTCCCGCGTCCTCGACGACGACGACGGACGAGAACAGCCAGGCCCCTGCAACCACGCGCTGGGCGGTGCCGACGAGCTTGACGGCGGGCATGCCGTCGCGCCGTCCGTGCACGCTGAACTCTCCCGGGCAGTACTCCCCCGGCACCTCGCCCACGCCGGCCTCGAGGCCGACGCCGGAGAGCACGTCCGCGAAGAAGTCGCCGAACGCCGCGAAGCGTGCCCGCGTCCCGGCGACGGCGTCGTCGGCGGGCTCGAGGTGGTCGACGATCAGGCATCCCCCGTGGTACGCGGCGGCCCGCCCCCCGGCCCTGCGGACGAGCGGTGCGAACCCGTGCGATGCCGCCGATCGGGTTGCGGCAGGGAAGCCCGGGAGCCGTGCATCACGCTGCCCGAACGCGACGGTTGGGCTCGGACGGTAGAGGCGCAGTGTCGCCGGACGGGTGCCGGCGGCGACCTCGTGCAGCAGCCCCACTCCCCGGTCGAGCTCTCCGGCCGCGTCAGCCGATACGGGGTCGACGACCAGCGCCAGCTCGGGTGCGCCCTTCCAGGGAGTGCTCATCCCTCCATCGTAGGCAGTGCAGGTGGCCACGGCGCAGGTACCCGGGCAGTCGGTGGTCAGGGCGTCGGCATCGCCGTCCAGTCGAGCCAGAGCACCGCCTCGAGGGCGATGGCCGGCGGCACGGTGTGCGGTCCGTCGAACTCCCGGTGGACGACGTCGTACCCGCGTCGCCTGAGGGCGGGGACCACGCGCCTGCTCGTCGCGTCGATCGGCAGCACGGCGTCCTGCGTGCCGTGTGCGATGAACACGGCCGGCCGGCCGTTCTGCGGCCCGGGAGGGACGAAGCCCGGCGAGAAGGCGACCACCTTGCGGAAAAGGTTCCCGTTGGCGAGACCGAGCCCCAGCGCGTAGGACGCCCCGTCGGAGAAACCCGTGATGCCGATGCGCTGCGGGTTCACCGGGACGAAGGAGAAGACCTCCTGGAGGGCCCTGTCGATGACGACCGCGTCCGGCCCGAATCCGCCACGGACCGCGTCCCAGGTCCCGGCTCGGGATGCAGGCGCGAGGATGACGATCCCCAGCGCCTCGGCCGCAGCGCGCAGCACGGACAGCCCGCCCTGCGCATCCCCGCCGGCACCGTGCAGCGCCACGAGGAGGGGCGCGGGTTCGTCGGTCGGCAGGCCCTCGGGGACGAAGACGATCGGGTCCCGCGACCCGGCCACGCCGAGCGCGTGCACACCGGCCGCGACAGCGGGCCCGGCACCTGAGGCGCCGGGACGTGCCGTGAGGACGGCCGGATCCTCCGCCGCGTCCCCCGGTCGTGTGCTCTCCATCGGTCCTCGCGCGACTCCCGCCTACCGGCCGCCCTCGATCCTGCGGCTGCGCTGCTCGATGCCCGGCGTGCCGTAGGGGTAGTCGCTGAAGGTCGGTGCGCTGACCTCGCCGAGGCGGGCCAGTTCCTCGGCCGTCAGCTGCAGATCGGCGGACGCGAGGTTGTCGGCCAGCTGGTCCTGTGTGCGGGCACCCAGGATCACGGACGTCACGGCGGGCTGCGCGGCCACCCAGGCCAGGGCCACGTGCGAGGCGTTGACGCCGCGCTCGCCCGCGATCCCGGTCACCGTGTCGATGATCCGCCAGGTCCGCTCCTGCGCATTGCGCTTCTCCCACGCCTCCATGCCGCGCTGCGGGTTCTCGCCGAGCCGGGTGGCGCCGGTCGGCTCGGTGTCCCGGGTGTACTTGCCGGTGAGCCAACCGCCGCCCAACGGGGACCACGGGAGCATGCCCATCCCGGCGTCGAGCACGGCAGGGACGATCTCCGCCTCGATCTCGCGGACGAGCAGCGAATACTGCGGCTGGAGGGTGACCGGCAGGGAGTAGCCGCGCTGGCGCGCGATCATCACGGCCTTCGTGAGCTGCCAGCCCGTGTAGTTCGAGAAACCGTAGTAGCCGATCCTGCCCTGCACCACGGCCTCGTCGAGGAAGCCGAGGGTCTCCTCGAGGGGCGTCAGCGGATCCCACGAGTGCACCTGGTACAGGTCGATGTGGTCGACGCCCAGGCGCGTGAGGGACGCGTCGAGCGCCCGGCGGAGGTGGCGGCGGGACAGGCCGAGGTCGTTGACGTCGTCGCCCATCGGGAACCTGCCCTTGGATGCCAGGACCATGCGGTCCCGCTCGGCCGGATTCCTGGCGAGCCACCGGCCGATGATCTCCTCGGACGTGCCCGCGGTGTAGACGTCCGCGGTGTCGATCAGGTTGCCGCCCGCCGCGGCGTAGTCGGAGAGGATCGCATGCGACGCCGCCTCGTCCGACTCCGCGCCGAAGGTCATCGTGCCGAGGGCCAGGTGGGACACCGAGGTGCCGCTGTTGCCGAGTTTGCGGTACTCCATGGGTACTCCTTCGTCTGTGCGCCCGGGGGCGCCGTCGTCGGGTAGGGCTGGGCTGGTGCTCGTGCCGGGGCCACGGGAAGGGGCGCCGTCTGCGGGACGGCGCCCCTTCCCGTGTCTCGGCGATCAGTCGCTGACCGTGACGCCCTTCCAGAAAGCGTAGTGACCGCGGATGTTCTCCGCGGCTTCTTTCGGCTCCGGATAGGTCCAGGCGGCGTCCGCGTTGCGCTCGCCGTCGACCTCCAGGCTGAAGTAGGCGGCCGTCCCCTTCCAGTGGCAGACGGTCTGCTTGTCCGAGGGGACAAAGTACTCCTGCGCGATCGACTCCGGCGGGAAATAGTGGTTCCCCTCGACCTGGACGGTGTCCGCCGACTCCGCGATGACCCTGTCGTTCCACACTGCTTTGGGCATGCTTCCTCTTCCTCGGTCCCCACGGCGCGTGGGTGCGGTGACCGTTTCCGCCTGCGACGGCGGTCACACGGGGTGCAACGATCGGACACCGCGGAGCATTCCGGCGCGGCGCGCAGGGGTCAGAGCTTCCGCACGGTCAGGATCTGCTCGACACGGCCGAAGGGCCCCTCGAGGTCGTGCACCACGCTCGAGGTCAGACCCACCCCGTGCTCCCCGAACGTCACCCGGGTGTCGAGGCCGAGCCACTCGCCGCGCGGCATGCGGTGGAGGTGGATCTGCAGGTCGACGTTGGGATACATCCAGCTGTCGCCACCGGGCGGCACGCGGGTCGCGATGCCGTTGGCGGCGTCCATCATCCCGACGAGCCGCACGACGTCGGGGGTCACCTGTCCGTCGACCATCGCGTGGGGATTCCTCAGCCACACCTGGCCGCGGCCCGGGCGGTGCCCGGGGACCACGCGAACCTCGAGGGACCGGATGAAACCACCCGGCCACGCCGTCATGCCCTCGTGGGGTCCGGCCTCCTCCGGTCCCGGAATGCGGGGGTCCTCGACCGCGGCCACCTCCGCGGTGTCCTGGGCGCCGAGCCGCCACGCCTTCGCGACGATCGCGGTCCGCCCGCCGGACTCCATGCGGGCTTCGAGCAGCTCGATCGTGCGTCCCGGGCGGACGACGGCGGTGGTCACCCCGAACTCGCCGCCGGGGATCATGCCGAAGATGTCGAAGCTGAGGCGGCTGAGCTGCATGGCCTCGCGCGGCGCGCACTCCAGCAGGCACTGCGTGAGGAGACCGGAGATGGGAGCCATGTGCTGCTCCTCCGGGTTCCAGGCACCCTGCGCGTGGATCGTCGAGTCGAATCTCCCGCCGCCGAGATCGCGGTAGAAAGAATCAGGCACGGAGAACTCCTTCGTCGGGGGAAGCGGGGCAGCGCCGGAGGGACTGCCGGTGCACCAGGTACCGGGCCGGCAGGATCCGGGCCGGGCACCCGCCCATGCTAACGGAGCGGCGACCGCCGACAGCCCGGCGGCGGCGGTGCAGCGGGGGCGCTGGGCGGGCCGCCGGAATAGACTTCCGACGGCCGGGGTTCAGTTGATTGACCGGACCACCGTCCCCCGTGGCCCAGCCGGGCGTCCACCGACCCGGCACCCAGAAGAGCTCCCTCCCGTGGAGCAGCAGAAGATCGAACCGAGCGGATCACCCATGGCCCAGAGTCCCCCGTCCCGCG
The DNA here is from genome assembly GCF_058269215.1 of Arthrobacter sp. TJ-238. Taxonomy (NCBI): domain Bacteria; kingdom Bacillati; phylum Actinomycetota; class Actinomycetes; order Micrococcales; family Micrococcaceae; genus Arthrobacter; species Arthrobacter sp. TJ-238. The sequence goes on from NZ_JBZCNH010000003.1 coordinate 334,792, forward strand.
TCTCCGACGCGCTCCCCATTCCCGACCCCGTCGCGCTGCCCGGCACGGCAGCGAAGCCCGGCGCCGTCTCCCCTGCTTCCCCGCGGCCCGCCGGCGTCCAGGGCGCCCTGCCGGCCCGCGACAAGCTCGTCATCACGCTCCTGCTCATCTCCGCCTTCGTGGTGATCCTGAACGAGACCATCATGGGTGTGGCGATCCCCCGGCTCGTCGAGGACCTCGGCATCACCGTGGGCGCCGGCCAGTGGCTGAGCACCGCGTTCATGCTGACCATGGCCGTCGTGATCCCCGTGACCGGCTTCCTGCTCCAGCGCTTCAACACCCGGCCGGTCTTCATGGCCGCCATGGGCCTGTTCAGCCTCGGCACGCTGATCGCCGCGCTCGCACCCGGCTTCGCAGTCCTCGTGGTCGGACGCGTGGTCCAGGCCAGCGGCACCGCGATCATGATGCCCCTGCTCATGACCACGGTCATGACCCTCGTGCCGCCGGCCTCGCGCGGCAAGATCATGGGCAACATCTCGATCGTCATCTCCGTGGCGCCCGCGCTCGGCCCCACCATCTCGGGCGCCATCCTCAGCGTGCTGGACTGGCGCTGGATGTTCTGGCTCGTCCTGCCCATCTCGCTCGCATCCCTCGGCATCGGGGCCGCCAAGATGCAGAACGTGACGACGCCGCGCAGATCCGCGATCGACGTCGTGTCCGTCATCCTGTCCGCGCTCGCCTTCGGCGGCATCATCTACGGGCTCAGCCAGCTGGGTGAGGCCTCGACCGGAAGCGCCGTGCCCGCATGGCTCCCGCTGGTCGTCGGCGTCGCCGCACTCGGCCTCTTCGTCGCCCGGCAGCTCATGCTGCAGCGCCGGGACGCCGCGCTGCTCGACCTCCGCGTGTTCACCTCGCGGAACTTCACCATCTCGATCGTGGCGATCGCTGTGAGCATGATGGCGCTCTTCGGCACCATCATCCTGATTCCCATCTACGTGCAGACCGTGCTCGGGATGGACCCGCTCGTCTCCGGGCTCCTGCTCCTGCCCGGCGGCCTCGCGATGGGCCTCCTCGGTCCCGTGGTCGGGCGCATCTACGACCGGCGGGGCCCCCGCGTGCTCCTGGTCCCGGGTGCCTTCCTGGTCAGCGCGGTGTTCTGGTCCATGACCCAGGTGAGCGAGACCACGCCGGTCTGGCTGGTCCTCGTGGCGCACGTGCTCCTCAGCGTGGGCCTCGCGCTGATGTTCACCCCGCTGCTGACATCGGCGCTCGGCTCCGTCGAGCCGCCCCTGTACTCCCACGGCAGCGCCGTCTTCGGCACCGCCCAGCAGCTGGCCGGCGCCGCCGGTACGGCCCTGTTCATCTCGGTGATGACCATCCAGAGCACCTCCCTGCTGGGAGAGGGCGTGGCCCAGGAGGCCGCTCTCGCGGCCGGGATCCGTTCGGCCTTTTTGTACGGTGCTGTGATCTTCCTGCTCGCCGTCGTCGCCTCGTTCTTCGTGCGGGCACCGCAGGTGGCCGCGGGCTCATCCGCCCCGGTGCACTAGCAGGCCCGTGCACCGGGTGCTCGTCAGGACACCGGCTGGCGCAGCTCGATGAAGCCGTCGGCCGTCACCCGGGTCTCGTAGACGGGCTGCGGCACGGCGGCGGGTCCGCGGTAGTTCTTGCCGTCGTCGAGCCGGAACATGCTCTGGTGCCACGGGCAGGTGATGCAGCCGTCCTCGATGGTGCCCTCCTCCAGGGGCCCGCCGAGGTGGTTGCAGACGCTGTCCATCGCGGTCAGCTTCCCCTCGTGCCGCAGCAGCAGGATCGGCACGCCGTCGGTGCGCACGGTGTGCCGTCCGCCCTCGACGACGTCGGTGTCCTTCGCCACGCGCGTCCAGTCCGTGGGCGCCTCGTGCCAGGCGGTGCGGTTGACGTTGACGCCGCTCGCGTAGCTCAGGTGCCCGCCCAGGAACGCACTGAACAGCATCGAGCCGAGGCCACCGAGGCCGAACAGCACGCCGAGGGCACGCCGGTCCCTGGCCCGAGCGACGGCGGACGCGGTGTAGAGCAGCAGGGCGACGGAGTTCCCGGCGGCATGCACGATCCCGACGCGCCGCTCCTTCTCCTGCGTGTCGGACCAGTCGTGCAGGCCCGTCATCGCCGTGGGGACGGCCGAGAGGATCCCGACGGTCACGAGGAGGTCGGCGGCCTTCCGGGAGTCCTTGCCGCCGGTGAGGTCGAGGAACGAGGCCATGCTCCAGGCGCCCGACGGGATGACGATGAGCATCGGGTGGAGGTGGTGTCCGATGGCGGTCCCGCTGAGCAGGTTCCGGATCGCCCGGGGCCGCACCGCCTTCGAGACCGCAGCGGCGATCGGGTCGGCGATCCTGTCCAGCGCCTTGGCCTGCTCGAGTCCGTCCAGCATCGCGTACACGAGGTTCATCCGTTGCTCCTTCAGATCGGGACGGCATCTCGCCGGTCCAGGGTGACCGCGGTGCCGCCCGAACCCACCGTTACAGCAGGTGGCGGGCCTGACAACCGACTCCGATGCGACGAGGTTCCGCTTGGCGCTGCCGGGGATCGGTGCGAGAATCCCGGGGTGGCAGGCGAGGGATACCGGCTGCGCCACCGCCGGGCCTCCGACAGGTCCGCCCCCTGACCACGAGAGGAATGCCCGTGCCCGCCGTCCCGCTGCACCTCTCCGGCCACCCGGACATCGCCCTGACCGTGGACTGCGGCAACTGCTTCGCCCTCTGCTGCTCCGCGCTGGGCTTCGAGCGGTCGACGGACTTCGCACACGACAAGCCGGCCGGCCAGGCGTGCCGGAATCTCGCCCCGGACTTCTCCTGCACCATCCATGCACAGCTGCGCGGCGAGGGCTACCGGGGGTGCACGGTCTTCGACTGTTTCGGCGCCGGCCAGCACGTGGCCCAGGACCTGTTCGGCGGGCGGAGCTGGACGGCCCACCCGGAGGTACGGGCACCGATGTTCGCGGCCTTCCCGATCGTCCGGCAGCTCCACGAGGTGCTGTGGTACCTCGACGAGGCCGGGCGCCTCGGCCGGGCGTCGGCCGCCGTCCCGCACGCCGTCGGCGCCGCCGTCACGTCGCTGACGGAGGAGACGGTCGGGCTGACGCGGCTCGAGCCGGCGCAGCTCGCCGCCGTCGACCTCGCGGAGCTCCGCGGGCGGGTCGGCGAGGCCCTGAAGGACATCAGCGTCGCGGTCCGGACTGCCGCGGGCGGCAGGGGTGTCCCCCGGCGCCTCGTCCCGGGTGCGGACCTCCTCGGCGCCGACCTCGCGGGACGGGTGCTGCAGGGGGCGAACCTGCGGGGCGCCTACCTCATCGCCGCGGACCTGACGGGCGCGGACCTCCGCTGGGTGGACCTGCTGGGCGCCGACCTCCGGGACGCCCGGCTGCAGGGCGCCGACCTCTCACGCGCACTGTTCCTCACCCCGATGCAGGTCGCCGCCGCGTCGGGGGACGGCCGGACCAGGCTGCCGGAGCGCATCGATCCTCCTGCCCACTGGGGCGGCTGACAGGACGCACGACGCCGGCGATGCCGGGGCGGCACGCTCCCCGGCGGGTTGTGCCCGAGGGAAACGCTAAGTCGGCTTATTGTTGGATCATGAGTTTCAACGACAACGCCCGGTTCGACCCGTCCCGCGTCAGCGACCGGCGTGGACGCGGCCGGGGCGCCGCCGTGGGCGGCGGAGTGGGCGGCGGGCTGCTCCTGATCCTCTCGCTGATCTTCGGACCCGGGGTGGTGGACCAGCTCGGGCTCAGCGAGGGCACCGGGACCGGTGTGTCTCAGGAGCAGGGCAGCGGCGCGGAGCCGGCCATCAATGCCTGCCTGACCGGCGTCCAGGCCAACGAGCAGCTCGACTGCCGCATCCTCGGCACCGCGGAGAGCCTCGACAGCTTCTGGACCCCCTACCTCGAGCAGGTCGGCGTCGCCTACACCCAGCCCGGCGTCGTCCTGTTCACCGGGCAGACCGACACGGGCTGCGGCGCGGCGACGAGCGCAGTGGGCCCGTTCTACTGCCCCACCGATGAGCAGACGTACTACGACACCGCGTTCTTCGACGAGCTCGTCACGCGGTTCGGTTCGTCCAGCGGTCCGCTGGCCCAGGAGTACGTCGTGGCGCACGAGTTCGGCCACCACATCCAGAACCTGATCGGCACGCTCGGTGCCGCACAGCAGGACCCGCAGGGCGCCGAGTCCGGTGGCGTGCGCGTCGAGCTGCAGGCCGACTGCCTCGCGGGCATGTGGGCGGCGCACGCCACCTCGGTGCCCGACCCGGAGTCCGGTGAGCCGTTCCTCCGGCCCTTCTCGGACGTCGACCTCTCGGACGCGCTGTCGGCAGCATCCTCCGTGGGCGACGACCGCATCCAGGAGTCGGCGACGGGCCAGGTCAACCCCGAGGGGTGGACCCACGGCTCCAGCGCCCAGCGCCAGGCCTGGTTCTCCCAGGGGTTCCAGACGGGCGATCTCGGCTCCTGCGACACGTTCGCCGCACGCGACCTCGACACCCCCTGAAGGATCTCCCCATGACCGACCGGCTCGCCGTCGTCGTCCCCGTCTTCAACGAACCCGATGTGGCGCGCACCCTCGAAGCGCTCCACCGGCAGCGGGACCGCGCCGGTCTGCACGTCTACGTGGTGGACAACGGCTCCACCGACGACACGATCCAGCGGGTGCGGCGCTTCGCCGCCGCCCGGCCGGATCTCGGCGTCACGGTCCTCAGCGAGCTGCAGAAGGGCACCGGGGCGGCGAGCGACACCGGTGTCCGCAGGGCGATCGACGACGGATACGCGCTGATCGCCCGGACCGACGGCGACAGCGAGCCCGCGGAGGACTGGGCCGGCCGCATCCGCGCCCTGTTCGAGCGCCACCCGGGGGTGGCGCTGGTCGGCGGCACCAGCGTCCCGCTGCGCGACAGGCACTACCGCCGACGCGACGACCTCCTCATGCCGGGCGCCCTGCGCCTGCTGCGCGTCCTGATCACGGTGAAGCACCTCGACGCCGCGTACCTCCGCTTCGTCGCGGGCCACAACATGGCTGTCCGGGCCTCGGCGTACCTCGAGACCGGGGGCTTCGAGCGGACGGCGATCGACACGCGTGACGAGGACATCGACTTCTCCGCACGGGTGACCCATCGCCTCGGTCGCGGCGCGGTGCTCATCGATCCGCGCCTCCGGGTGGCCACCTCCATGCGGCGCGTGCGGCGCTACGGACTCAGCCTGATGGGCCTCCACCATCTGGTACCGGCCCTGCGGGGGCGGCTCATCCGTACCATCGACGTCCGCTAGCCTGCTCCGCTCGCGCGGACCAGGTCCACGGCCTCCTCGACGGCGGACACCCTGCCCTGCTGGGCGCCCGAGACGAGGCGGACGGTCCTGCGGAACGAGGCGTCGTCGCCCTCCCCCGTCCGGAACGCCGGCAGGTGCGCGAGGACCGCGGCGCGCCGGAGCCATGCATCGTCCGCGGCCGCCCAGCGGTCCAGGACCGCCCGGGCGCGGACGGCCTCGGGTCCCGGCAGGCGGAGGAGCAGCGGCCCGACCACGTCGACGGCGAGCGGATCCACGAGCTCGGGCAGGTGTGCCGACCGGAGGAAGCCCTCGATCCGCGTGAGGTCCGAGGAGCGGAGAAGAAGCACGGAGGACTGCAGGAGCACGACGGCGGCCAGTCGGCGCTCGAACACGGGCCGCGACCACAGTTCGGACGCGAGGGCGGTGACGTCGTCGTGCCCCAGGTCCGGGTACCGCCGCGCGGCGTTGCGGACGGTGCCGCGCACGGCGCCCATCGAGGCGCCGTAGTACTCGAGGCGGTCGCCGTAGCGCCGTTCGAAGTCCTCCGCGCGCTCCCACGAGCTCTCGTACTGGAGGGACTCGTCGATGAAGCCGGCCGGCCCGGCTGCCTCCTCGAGCATCAGGCGGGCATCCTGCGCAGGGTGAGGTAGGAGCCGGCGGCGAGCAGCGCACACAGCAGGATGGCCCACAGGGTCAGTCCGAGCGACCCGGCGTCGAGGATCCACTGCCCGACCTCCGGCCATGCCTGCTGCCGCGTCACGAGGGCGACGACGCCCACGAGCGCGAGGCCGATCCCGATCAGGACGATCGTCAGCACCGCCGTTCCGTACCGCTTGTAGATCGTGGCGAACCAGAATCCGATGATGAAGAACAGCATGGTCAGGACGAAGTACGTGAGGCCTGCCGCGAGCGGTCCGCCCTCCCACACCCAGCCGAGGTAGGCGAAGTAGCCGTTCATGCCGTAGCCCTCCGTGGCCTGTTCGACCAGCCCGAGCAGCACGAACACCAGCGACATCCCGAGTCCGCTCACCGCCGCGGCGGCGAGGGAGCCGAGGTAGAACTCCCGGCGCGTCAGGCTCATTGCCTGCGAGAAGGGGAAGGTCAGGGTCATGGCCTGGATGCCGACGACGAGGAAGTACCACAACGGGGCCTGCGCCCCCCCGCCGGTCTTGACCGTCTCGACCCCTGCGTTCTGGAGGATCCAGTAGATGAGCAGCGTCAGGACCCAGGCTCCGGCCAGCACGAGGGCCGGCACCCAGAGGAACGTCTGGGTGTTGACGAACTGCAGGCGCACGACGTTGCGGGTGCGGTTGCGTACCGCGGCAGGGCGCGTCCCGCTGCCGGACTCGAGGGTGGTCATCGGAGGCTTCCTTCTTGGGCGGCCCCGGCGAATGCGTCCGCACCGGGCGCTTTCTGCTGGGTGAGACGGACGATGAGCTGCTGCAGGGAGACCGGGGCGAGATCGAGTCCCGCCGCGATGAGCGCACCGCGCTCGGCGCCGTCGAGCCGCCCCAGGAACGTCACGGATGCCACGCGGCCGAGGCTCTCACGGTGGATGACCTCGCGGCCGCGCAGGGCCTGCTCCACGACGGCGGCGTCGCCGACCACGTTCGTGGCCTGCGCGCGGGCGTCCTCGGTGGACTCGTCCATGATGATGCGCCCCGCATCGATCACGAGCACGCGCTCGATGAGGTTCGAGACCTCGTCGATGAGATGGCTGGACAGGAGCACCGTCCTCGGGTGCTCCGCGTAGTCGGTCAGCAGGCGATCGTAGAAGGTTTGGCGTGCGACGGCGTCGAGACCGAGGTACGGCTCGTCGAAGAAGGTGATCTCCGCACGGGACGCCAGCCCGATGATGACGCCGACGGCGGAGAGCTGCCCACGCGAGAGCTTCTTGATGGTGCGCTTCAGCGGCAGCTGGAACTCCTCCACCAGCTCGTCGGCGAGATCCTGGTCCCACCGCGGGAAGAACAGACGCGCGGAGGCGAGGGCGTGGCGTGGTGAGGCGTCGTCCGGATACTTCTGGCTCTCCCGCACGAAGCACATGCGGCTGAGGACGCGGGAGTTCTCGTAGGGGTCCTCACCGAACACGCGGACCTGTCCGCTCGTGGGGAGGTTCTGCGCGGTGAGGATCGACATCGCGGTGGTCTTGCCGGCGCCGTTGCGGCCCAGGAAGCCGTAGATGGTGTCCCGCTGGATGTCGAAGGCGACGTCGTCGAGGGCGAGGACGTCCCTGTAGCGTTTCGTGAGGTTCCGTGCCTCGATGACTGTGTCCATGGTGTCCTTCGATTCGATAGACCTTATGGGGTTGCCGGCTCGGCGCCGGCGCGGATGAGGGCCGCGACGTCGTCGGGTTCGAGCCCGATCCTGTGCGCCTCGACGAGCAGGGGTTGCACGTAGCGCACGGCGAAGTCGCTGCGGCGCTCCTTGAGCAGCAGATCGCGGGCGCCGGCCGCGACGAACATGCCGATCCCGCGGCGCTTGTAGAGCACGCCCTTGTCCACCAGCATGTTCACCCCCTTCGCCGCGGTGGCGGGGTTGATGCGGTGGAAGGCCGCGAGTTCGTTGGTGGACGGCACCTGCGTCTCCTCGGAGAGGGTGCCGTCCACGATCGAGTCCTCGACCTGCTCTGCGATCTGCACGAACAGGGGCTTCCCTTCCTCGACCACCGCGACCTCCACCTCCACTGGTTAGTTACTCAACTAGTGAACCCCTTCAGTAGGGGTGGGTCAAGGGTCAGTAGAGGAAGATGTCGAACCAGGCACGGTTGTGGGCGTGGATGAGCACGAGGAAGAGGACGAAGTCGAACAGGAGGTGCACGCAGACGATGTAGGAGAGGGAACGGGTCCGGGTGAAGATGAACGCCTGCAGCAGCGCGAAGGGGAAGATGAACAGCGGCGCCCACGCGTGGAAGCCCAGCTCCCACAGGAAGGACGTGAAGAGCACCGCCTGCAGCACGTTGGCCTGCACCATGGGCAGGTGCCGGCGGAGGAGGGCGAACACCGTGCAGATGAAGAACAGCTCGTCCCAGATCCCGAGTCCGTTGGTCCCGATGAACAGGCGGACGATCTCATCGGGCTCGGTCGCCGCGGGCCAGTTCGTGTACACGCCGGTGCGCAGCATGTAGACGGGCAGCAGGGCGTACCCGATGATCACGACGACCGGCAGGTACCACTTCTCGGTGCGCGTCCAGGGGATGCCGGTCCGCACCGGGAAGGCGATGGCGTGATCGCGGTAGGCGAAGCGTGAGACCGCGTAGGGCACGCCGACCGCGAGGATCATCGCTGTGCCCATCACCGCCATGTGCTCCGGGCTGATATCGGTGGTGATGGGGACGAGGCTCATGACCGTGAGGCCGAAGGCGACGAGCAGCAGGTCCCGGAACAGCGCCCGGTCGACCACCGCGGCCGTCACGAGCGCCCCCACGAGGAGGCAGTAGCCGATCAACGGCTGGTGCAGGACGAACAGGACGAAACCCGCGACCGACACCAGGGTGGCCGGGACCAGTGCCGGCGACGGCGTGGCCCATCGACCCTGGTTCCAGGCCGCCTGCCGCATCGCCTCCGGCCCCGGCGCCGGCGGCGCGATTCGTCGGTCCACCCCATCACGCTCCTGATCACGTGTGCGCTCCCCCGGCCGCGCCGGGGAACGCTCCCCATTGTTTCGCCTGCCGCGCGGTCGGTCCACCGCAACCCGCCGCACGCCGCCAAGGAGCGCTGCAGGCGGGATGCGAGACTGGGGCCATGCGTGAGCTCGTCATCCTCGGCACGGCGTCGCAGGTGCCCACCCGGACCCGCAACCACAACGGCTACTTCCTCCGCTGGGAACGCGAGGGAATCCTGTTCGATCCCGGCGAGGGCACACAGCGGCAGATGCTCCTGGCCGGCGTCCCTGCGTCGAGGATCACGCGGATCTGCCTGACGCACGTCCACGGCGACCACTGCTTCGGTCTGCCCGGCGTGCTGTCCCGGATGGTGCTCGACGGCGTCGCCCACCCCGTGCACCTGCACTACCCCGCGTCCGGGGAGGCCGTGGTGCGGGTCCTGGTGGGTCTCGCGACGCCCGGACTGGACATGCACCTGCATCCCCACGGCGCGGCGGGCGCGATCGCTCCGGAGATCGAGGTGGAGCCGCTCCGCCACCGCATCGAGGCGTACGGCTACCGGGTCACGGAACCCGACGGGCGCTCCTTCCTCCCCGAGCGGCTCACCGCCGCCGGCATCACCGGACCCGACGTCGGCCGCCTGCAGCGCGAGGGCTCCCTCCGCGGAATCCGGCTGGACGACGTCAGCGAGCACCGCGCCGGTCGACGCTTCGCGTTCGTCATGGACACCGCTGTGTGCGACGGTGCCTCGGCGCTCGCGGACCGCGCCGACCTCCTGGTCTCGGAATCCACGTTCAGCGACGACGACGCGGACCTCGCCGAACGGTACCGGCACCTCACGGCGGGCCAGGCGGGCGCGATCGCCGCAGGCGGCGGCGCGGGGACCCTCGTGCTCACGCACTTCTCGTCCCGGTACGACGACGTCGGCGTGCTCGCCGCACAGGCCCGCGCCACGGCCGGCTCCGTGGATGTGGTCGCCGCGGCCGATCTGGACCATGTACCGTTCCCGCGGCGCCGCGGCCGCTGAGGAGGCACGTCACCGCGGACACCCGGGGGATCCGGTACCCGCGGTAGAGTGGACGTCGTCGTTTAGTAGTGAGCGGTGTATGCCTTCCGACCGCTGTTCCGCGGGCGCGCTGTGACGCCGTCGAACACGATCTCCTCAGTAGGAGCACGATGGACGAATGTTCCCCCTCATCCTTCGCGCCCAGCACGCCCTCGGCGCGTCTGATGGGTCTCCTGCGTCTCCCGGCGCCCGATCCGACGATCCGCTCCCCGGCTCCCCCGCCCACACGGCGGTCTTCCTCCAGAACCTGGTCCTGGAGAGCAGGGACGTCGACCACTTCCTTCAGAACCTCGCCCAGGTGGCCGCCCAGCACCTGTCCGCGCCGGAACGCGAGGTGCTCTGCGGGGCGACGCTCCTGCGGCCCCGGCACGCACGTGGCCCTGGCCGGCAGCAGCGACGCCGCCCTGGCGCTCGACCGGGTGCAGCACTTCTTCGGCGACGGCCCCTGCCTGACCGCCACCCGCACCCGGCAGATCGTCCAGGTCCGCGACACGCGCGCCGACGGACGCTGGCCGGAGTACCACGCGGCGGCGGCTGCGCGCGGGATGCTGTCCATCCTCGGCGTACCCGTCCCTTTGGAGGGTGGGGCCAGCTGCGGGCTGAACCTGTACTCCGGCACCACCGACGGCTTCACCCCGGAGACAGTCCGGGCGGCCGAGGTCTTCGCACGCGAAGCCTCGATGTCCCTGCGCCTGGCGGTACGGATCACGCACCTGTCGGACAAGGCCGACCAGCTGACGTCCGCACTCGACTCGCGGACCACGATCGACCTCGCCGCCGGGATCGTCATGGGCCAGAACAAGTGCAGCCAGTCGGCGGCGGTCGCGATCCTGAGGGCGGCTGCGAACCATCGCCGGATCGGACTCCGCGAGCTGGCCGCGGAACTGGTGCGCACCGTGACGGACGAAGCGCCGGTCACGCACTTCGACTAGGCCGCTGCGCCGCGCCGGGGATGCGCCGGAAGTCCTTCCGGCGCATCGGGGTTCTCAGTACACTGATCGGCATGACCGGGCAGGAACCGCCCACGCACTCCACCGCTGCGGCTTCCCGCAGCGGCCCTGGTGTCGCGGAGGGGACCCCGGGTGCCGCCCCGCTCGAGGACCTCGACGCCATCGACGGGTCGATCCGCTCCCCGCAGCAGCGGTCTCGGACCTTCGCCGGGATCCTCGTGAACACCGCCCTCGCCAACATCACCACCAGCTACCTCTGGTTCGCCCTGACGTTCTGGGTGTACCTCGAGACGCGCAACGTCATCGCCACGGGGGTGGTGGGCGGTGCGTACATGCTCCTGATCGCCCTCTCCAGCATCAGTTTCGGCACCTTCGTGGACCGCTTCCGCAAACTGGCCGTGATGCGGTTCGCCGCCGGCTTCACGCTGGTGATGTTCCTGCTGTCCGGTGCGATGTTCCTGGTGACGCCCACCGCGTGGCTGCTGGACCTGACGCAGCCGTGGTTCTGGGTGTTCACGCTGGTCATCCTGATCGGCGCGGTGGTGGAGAACATGCGCAACATCGCGCTGTCCACCACCGTCACCATCCTGATCGAGCCTGACCGGCGAGCCAATGCCAACGGACTCGTCGGCATGGTGCAGGGGCTGATGTTCATCGTCACCTCCGTGCTGTCCGGGCTCTCGATCGGCCTGCTGGGGATGGGCTGGACCATCGCCGTCGCCGTCGTCCTCACCGCCCTGACCGCCCTCCACCTGTTGACCCTGCGCATGCCCGAGGAGGTCCGCGCCGCCACGAGCGACGCCCACGGCGGATTCGACCTCCGCGGGTCCTTCTCCGCCGTGCTGGCCATCCCCGGGCTGTTCGCCCTGATCCTGTTCTCGACGTTCAACAACTTCGTGGGCGGCGTATACATGGCGCTCATGGACCCCTACGGCCTGGAACTGTTCTCCGTGGAGATGTGGGGCACGCTGTTCGCCGTCGGCGCCACGGGCTTCATCGTGGGCGGGGCGCTGATCGGCAAGTTCGGGCTCGGGTCCAACCCGCTGCGGACCATGCTCCTGGCGGTGATCGCGATGGGGGTGCTCGGGGCGGTGTTCACCATTCGGGAGTGGGGATGGCTGTACATCGCCGGGATCTGGGCGTATCTGGTCCTGATCCCCTTCATCGAGGCCGCCGAGCAGACGGTCATCCAGCAGACGGTCCCGCTCGAGCGGCAGGGCCGCGTGTTCGGATTCGCCATGGCGTTCGAGTCCGCGGCAGCGCCGGTCACCGCGTTCGTCATAGCGCCGATCGCCCAGTTCTGGATCATCCCCTATGCGCGGTCGACCGAGGGAGCCGCCGCGCTGGCCCCGCTGCTCGGCGAGGGCACGTCCCGCGGGATCGCCCTGGTGTTCCTGGTCGCCGGGATCATCATGATCCTCGCCGCCGTGGCCGCGTTCTTCACCCCGGTCTACCGCCAGGTGTCGGCGTCGTACGCGCGCGCCGCCGCGAGCCTGGCGCAGTGACGTCCGCCCTGCCGGCGGGAGGCCCCGAACCTCGGGTGCGGACGGCGGTACAGGGTGACGCCGACGTGGCCGGTGCGCTCCTGTACGCCTTCAACACCGAGTTCGAGTCCGCGACCCCGACCGCGCAGCTGCTCGGCGAGCGCTTCCGCCGGCTGCTTGCGCTGCCCGATGTCGTCGTGGTCCTCGCGGAGGACGAGGCCGGCGACGCGACCGGGTTCGCCCTCCTCACCCTGCGTCCCACGCCCTACTACGACGGACCCCTGGCGCAGCTCGAGGAGTTGTACGTGCGGCCCGGCCTGCGCGATCAGGGCATCGGCACGGCGTTGCTGACCGCGTCGATCGACCGCGTGCGGTCCCGTGGTGCCGAGGAGATGCACATCAACGTGGACGAGATCGACGTCGACACCCGGCGCTTCTACGAGCGCCACGGGTTCGTCAACATCGAGCCCGGTGCCGACTCCCGGATGCTCTGCTATCTCCGGGAGTTCTGAGGATCCCGCACGTTTTCGTTTTTCTCCTGTTCCCGATGGGCCTGCGCGTGGTTGGCTGTCCTTAGGTTACTTAGCAATCAGGTGATTGGGACCGCTCCGTGTCCTCAGCTGCTGGTTGACGCCGATGGTGGCCAGAAGGTCTCAAGCCCATGCGTACCGCTCCGACGCCGCTTCCTGTGCGGTGTCCACCCCCGTCCGTCGCTCCTCCTCGCATCGAGCCATCCGGTCCGGCGGACCAGGTCGAGGAATTGATCCTGCGTGTCGGGCAGGGTGATGAGCATGCGTTCGAGAATCTCTACCGGCAGACGTCCCACCGCATCTACGGGCTCGTCCGCAAGATCGTCATCGATGTCGAGCTGAGCGCGGAGACGACACAGGACGTGTTCCTCACCCTGTGGCAGGGTGGGGCCGCGCGCTTCGACCCCTCCCGGGGTACCGGGATGTCCTGGCTGATGACCCTCGCGCATCGGCGTGCCATCGACAAGGTCCGGTCCGAGGAATCACACCGCACCAGGACCCTCCGATGGGGGATCAAGAACCAGGACGTCGACTACGACCAGGTCGCCGATACGGTTCTTCATCGACTCGAAGCGAGCGCTGTCCACTCGAGTCTGGCCTGCCTGTCCGTCGTGCAACGCGAGGCCATCCACCTCGCATACTTCGCGGGCATGACCTACGTCGAGGTCGCGGGCCACCTGGACATCCCCGTCTCGACCGCCAAGACCCGCATCCGGGACGGCATCAGGCGGCTGAGGGACTCCGTCCTCGATGCTGCCTGAAAGCCGGCGGACGATGGCCCCTCCCGTTCGTGCTGGCCGTTGGTCGTCAGCGGGACCGGCGCTCCGCTGTCCGGGGTGCTGCGCCAGGGGGTGGTTCCACGGTGCGTCGGGTCGCGGCGGAGCGGCACAGGACCTCGATGACGAGGATCAGCAGTACGACGACGGCGAGCGTCACGCCGGCCACGGCGCCCGTCGGGTCCGGCCAGAAGGCGAGGAGGACGACCGCTCCGCCGACGACGGCAGCCTGGACCCCGCGCCGGTGACGTGCCAGGGCCCGTCGCCACGGCCTGTCGCTGCCGGTCCTTCCGGTCACGGCATGACCGGCGCTCGCCAGGTGACGGCGGACACGCGTGGCGGTGCGTGACGGACCGCCGAGGAACGCGATGAGGGAGACCACGAGGCCGACGACGAGGGTCAGCCGCGCGCTGGTCCGAAGCGGCGTAATAGGGGCGTCGAGGAGGCTCTCGGCCGCTGCCGGTGACACCGCCTCGGGCGGGACCCGCGTGAGGTAGATGCCGCGGCCGACAGTGAGCCCGAGGATGAGCAGGGCCATCGCGACGGCGAGCGCCAGGCCGAGAAGACCGGCGACGCGCCGCCGTCGCCCCCTGGGTGCGACCGCGAGGGCACAGACCGCAGCCAGGATCGACAGCCCGGCGAGAAGTGGCGCGGCCCGGTCGAGCGTGCCGAGGGCCTCTGCGGCTCGAACCAGTTCGGGTGAGTGGAACAGCGTGATCCGTGTGTCGATCTCGGGAATGCCCGCCGCGATGCCGACTCCCTGCTGGAGGAGCCGGCCCTTCACCTCGACGATGATCTCCTGTGAGCCGATGGTCACGGCGCCGCTCTCCTCGATGACGACCGTCCCACCGGTGCGGCCTTCGGCCCGGTTCACCAGGGCCTGATGGGCCGTCCGGTTGGCCCGCATCCACAGGTCCTCGAACTGGGGGCTCTCCACGAAACCAGTCACCGTGGAGCCGACGAGTTCTTCGAGCTGCTCGGCGAGTGCCGGTGCGAGGCCGGTGATGAGAGGAGCGACCCGAGGGGTATCGGCGGTCAGTTCGGTCAGGGCATCCCGAGTGGTTCCCTCGAGATCCACGGCCGTGGTGATCTGCTCGGTGACCGTGCCGGCGATCTCGCGCTGCACGGCCGGATCCGCAGCCAGGGGCGCCACGATGGCGACGTAGCGGTCGGTGTCCAGCAGTACTGCCCGCAGATACAGGGCGGGTACGGCGACGACGGCCAGAACACCGGTGAGGACCACGAGGACGATGGCCGTGATCCAACGCCACCGGCCGGCCGGAGACGCGCTCCGCGGTGGCACATCCGCCACGGCATCCCGATCCCGTCCCCGGTCTCCCCCGTCTCCCCCGTCTCCCCTGTCTCCCCGGGTCCATCGGTGGGCGGGTTCCCCGCCCTCGGCGCTCATGGCGACTGACACTCCCTCCGGTCCCGGAACTGCGGCCCTTGAATACTCCGCTCACTCATGCCCTCCGGCCTCACCCGCGCGGGATGATCCGGCCGGTCCTCCCTCCCGGCTACGCCTCCACCGGCGTCGGGGTGCAGGACTACAGTTGGACCCACCCGCCGGGACGCCCACGGACCGGTCCTGATCCAGCCACCGCGCATCCGTCACCCGCCCTTCAGACGTCGTCACAGGAGAAACACATGGCCCCCAGCCGCAACCCTCTCGATGAGCTGCGCGAGACGCTCGGCCACCTGGCGGAACAGATCAAGTTGCCGGGTTCGGAGCGGATCGACGACCGCGTGGGCGATTTCCTCGGCGCGCGGCCCGGACCTGCCCGGCCGCTCGCCGAGGTCCAGGCGGAGCTCGACGCACTGGTCGGACTCGAGAGCGTGAAGGAGCAGGTGCGGGCACTCGTCGCACTGCTGCAGGTCCAGGCGCGCCGCAAGGAGCACGGCCTGCCGGAGGTCGCGACGTCGCAGCACCTGGTGTTCCTCGGGAATCCCGGCACCGGCAAGACCACCGTGGCGCGTCTCCTCGCCGAGATGTACCGCGCAGTGGGGCTGCTGCAGAAGGGTCATCTGGTCGAGGTCGACCGGTCCGGCCTGGTCGGCCAGTATGTGGGCGAGACCGCGATCAAGACGGATCGGGTGATCCGCCGTGCGCTGGACGGCGTCCTGTTCATCGACGAGGCCTATGCACTGAGCCCGGAAATCGGCCGCGTGGATTTCGGGCCCGAGGCCATCGAGGTCCTGCTCAAGCGGATGGAGGACCACCGCCACCGCCTCGTGGTGATCGTGGCCGGCTATCCGCGGCTGATGGAGTCGTTCCTCCTGTCCAACCCGGGCCTGCGCTCCCGATTCGCCCGCGAGATCACCTTCCCGGACTACTCGGTCGACGCACTAAAGACGATCTTCAATCAGATGCTGGCCCAGCACGAGTACGCCCTGGAGCCCGGGGCGGATGAGATGCTTCATCGCATCCTCGCCAATATCCACGCCGGCGAGGACTCCGGCAATGCGCGCTTCGCACGCACCCTGTTCGAACAGGCGCTCAACCGTCAGGCGCTGAGGCTGTCGCTCGATGCAGACCGCGATCTCGGCGCGCTCGATCGGGACGATGTCATGACGCTCACCACCGACGACCTCGTGAAGGCCGCGCAGGCCCTGGGCGAGGAACCCGAGCCGGAGCACCAGCCGGTGCCCGAGCGGTCGTCGTGGTGGCGCTGGCTGACCTCGCCGACCGGTTGAACCGGCCGGATACCCGGCGCTCCATGTCCGGGAGTCATGCGGCGCGGTCGAACCACCCGAGTGCGAGGTCGGCGACCTCGGCCGGGGCGTCGTCGGTGATGAAATGCGCCGCGTCCTCGACGTAGGCGAACTCGACGCGATCGGCGTACCGCTCCGGGTTGCGGCAGATGCGCTCGAGGACCTGCTCGGTCCACGGGCGGTCCCGGCGGCCGTAGACGACCAGGGTCGGCACCGTGAGCCGCCGACGGCGGTAGACGCCACGCATCATGCGCGCGGCTTCGGGCAGGATCATACCGCGGGTGAGCGGACGTACCGCCTCGTCGATCTCGGGCCGGCGCAGCGGGGCGAGGTTGGCCTCTACGGTCGCCTCCGAGATGGGGCGGGCTACATAGGCCCCGGAGAAGATCCCCCGGAGTGAGGTGCCTGGACGGTGCCAGATGAAGGGGGGCAGGTGCCGGAAACCGGGGATGATCTTCGGGCTGAACGCGAAGAAGGCCGGCGGCACCGCGAGCTGGACGGCCGTCCGAACCCGCTCGGGGTGGTCGTAGCTCAGCTGGATGGCGGTGATGACGCCCATGTCGTGGGAGACGACGTGGGCCCGCTCGATGCCGAGGACGTCGAGCAGAGCGAGCAGATCGCGCAGCCGACTCTCACGATCGATCCGCGGATCGTCGGCCACGGTCCAGCCCGCGCCGCGCAGATCGGGACAGATGACGCGGTAGCCGCGCGCGGCGATGAGCGGGGCCACGGCGCGCCACTGCCACCAGTGCTCGGGAAATCCATGCAGGAGCACGACCGGATCGCCCTCGCCCATGGTGGCGACGTGCGTCCGCAGGCCGGGCGTCTCGACGACGAAATGGTCGAAGCCGGCTGCGTCGGGCAAAGGTGGCGACCAGGTCGAGGTGGGCGTCGACATGGCGACCTCCTTCGTGGGCCGGAGATACTATGTCCATAGTAGACCCCGCGGAAGGGGGTGTCGATGCCGGCGTCCACACGCGAGCGGAGCCTTGAGGCAGCTGTGGAGTTGCTCGGTGCGGAGGGCGTGCGCGCGATGAGTCATGCCCGGGTCGATGAACGGGCCGGCCTACCCCCAGGGTCCACCTCGAACTGGTTCCGCACGCGCCGGGCGCTGCTCGGCGGGGTGGTCGACTGGATTGCCGAGCGCGAGCGGGCTGATTTCGACCCGACCGCGATGCCGGTCATCACGGGTGCCGACGGACTGATCGAGGGTTTGTGTGCCATGGTCGAGCTGCAGGCCGGGCCGTTCGCTGTGCGGACCCGCGCGCGCTACGCCCTCTTCCTCGAACTCGCCGCCGATCCTCAACTCGGCGAGCCTCTGCGGCAGCAGCGCCGCGAATTCGAGACGTGGACCGAGGAGATCGTGACGGCCGTCGGTATCGCCGACCCCGTGCCGGCCACCCGGGCCCTCATGGCGCTTGCCGACGGACTGCTCCTGCACCGCCTCACCGTGGACCCCCGGCTCGACATGCGCCCGGCCATCGAACGCGCAGTGCACGCCCTCGCAGGGTCCTGACCCCACGCTCAGCGCATGCGCCGTCGACTCCGCCCTCAGTGCTTTCTCGTGGGTGCTCCGCGATCCACCGCTGACGAACGGGTGATGGGATCGGCAGCTGGTAACCGGTGGCGTGTATCAGGTGCTGGCTACCGGGGCGGGAACGGGCGGCCAGTCCAGCGTGCCGGGCCCGGGCTGGTGGTCGGGGGTTCCACAGGACGCACCAGCGGCCTCATTGCTGATGCGGGCCTCGTCAGGTGTGGCTGCGGTGGGAATGTCGCAGGAGCGGCCGAGGTCGGTGCTGCAGACCCCGGTTTCGGGCAGTTCGAGCTGGAGGCGGGAGGCAGCTTCAAGGTCACCGGCGATCGCGGCGGTCACGGAGCGGACCTGCTCGTATCCGGTGGCCAGCAGGAAGGTGGGTGCACGTCCGTAGGACTTCATCCCGACGAGGTAGAAATCCTTCTCCGGGTGAGCCAGGACGTCCGCGCCATGGGCCGGAACTGTTCCGCAGGAATGGAACTCGGGGTCGATCAGGGGTCCGAGGGCACGCGGCGCCTCGACGGCGGAATCGAGCTCGAGGCGCAGCTCGCGCAGGATGTCGAGGTCCGGACGGAATCCGGTGGCGGGCACGAGGACATCGACGGTGAAGGTGCGGGGCCCGTTCGGCGTCGACGCGGTGACGGCCAAACCCGCGTCCGTCGCGTCGAGTCTGGTGATGGTGAAGTCGGTGACGAGCTCGATGACGCCGTCGCTGACGAGGGTGCGCAGGCGGCTGCCGAGCTGGCCGCGGGCGGGCAGTCCGTCGAGGTCCCCGCCGCCGTAGAGTTTCTGCGCGGAGCCGCTCCCGCGAACGGCCCAGAGGATGCGGGTACCGGTTTCGTTCCTGGCAACCTGGCCGAGGTTGATCAGGTTGTTCGCGGCCGAGTGGCCGGCACCGACGACCATCACGGTCTTGCCGGCGAACCGGTCGCGGTCGGCTCCGACGATGTCGGGCAGCGCTGTGGTGATGAACGCGGACGCTCCGTCCTCCCCTGGGGCCTGCAGCCCGGCCTGGCCGAGGGGGTTGGGCTGGTCCCACGTGCCGGAGGCGTCGATGACGGCGCGCACGAGGTAATCCGTGGTGCCTTCGGGGC
Source organism: Arthrobacter sp. TJ-238 (assembly GCF_058269215.1). Taxonomy (NCBI): domain Bacteria; kingdom Bacillati; phylum Actinomycetota; class Actinomycetes; order Micrococcales; family Micrococcaceae; genus Arthrobacter; species Arthrobacter sp. TJ-238. The sequence goes on from NZ_JBZCNH010000003.1 coordinate 353,817, forward strand.
TGGTGACGCGGACGAGGAAGGGGGTGGTGTCGCGGTCCTTCGTGCGGGTCTTGTCCATACCCAGCCGGGTGACCGCAGTAACGGTGGTCTTGAAGTGCAGGGTCTGCTTGATCGCGGGGATGGCAGCGAGGGGTTCGAGGTAGGCCTCAACCAGGTCGCGCCCGTACGGGAGGGCGGTCGGGCGTGGTTCGGTCCATCCGGTGGGTTCCAGGAGGCGCCGGGCTGCGGGGTCGATGTTGTACTGCCAGGGCGAGAAGAGGCGGATGTGCGCCCACTGGCGCACCGCTGCTCCGACGGTGTCGCCCTGTTCGAACACGATCGGGGTCAGTCCCTGCTCGAGGAGGTTCGCGGCCGCGGACAGTCCGGTCGGCCCGGCGCCGATGACGGCGACCGGTAGGTCGGTGAGCTCGCTGGCGCCAGTAGTGGTAGTGGCGGTGTGGGTGGCTGTCATGACGGTGCCCTTCGAATCCTGGGAACGCTGAGCGATGAGCAAGGATGCGGTGCCGGTCAGGCGCTCGGCGTACCGGTGCTGGCGCTGGTGGCGGGCAGGAGTTCGCTGATGAGCTGCTGGATACGGCGCTTGATCTCGTCGCGGATCGGACGCACTGATTCGACGCCCTTGCCGGCGGGGTCCTCGAGGACCCAGTCCTCGTACCTCTTGCCCGGGAAGTACGGGCACTCATCCCCACACCCCATGGTCACGACGACGTCGGAGGCCTTGACCGCGTCGGTGGTGAGGATCTTCGGGGTCTCGGCGGTGATGTCGATTCCCTCCTCCCCCATGGCTTCGACCGCGGCGGGATTGACCTGGTCGGCGGGCTGTGACCCGGCCGACAGGACCTCGATACGCCCCTCAGACAGGTGGTTCAGGTACGCCGCGGCCATCTGGGAACGACCGGCGTTGTGGACACAGACGAACAGGACCGACGGTTTCCTCTGATCAGTGGTTGCTACAGCTGCAAGTTCAGTGGTCATGGTGATCCTTCGGTCCTCGCTCCAACCCGGTGATCCGGACAGGCATGGTCAGCGGTGGTCGGGTCGATCAGCTCGCAGGTACCTCGCGCGCGCAGCCCTCGTAACAGATCGACTTTCTTCGATAGTGAGTATGGGGAGGTATATCGACGATTGTCAATGTGTCCGTATGCTGGGTGGCATGACGACAGTTTCCGAGCCTCGAGCCATGGCTGCAACCACGGACCTCGCACCTGCCGAGGTGGTTGATGAGGGCAGGTGCTGCGTGCCCTCCGGGACGCCGGCGATGAGCGCGGAGCGGGCTGAGGAGCTGTCCAGGCAGTTCAAGGCGATCGCTGAGCCGAACCGGTTGCGTCTGGTCTCCCTGATCTCCTCCAGCGCCGAGAACGAAGCCTGCGTCTGTGACCTCACCGAACCGCTGAACCTCGGGCAGCCCACGGTGTCGCATCATCTGAAGATCCTCGTCGACGCCGGGATCCTGCACCGCGAGAAGCGCGGCGTGTGGACGTACTTCTCCGTCGTGCCCGGAGCCTTGGACGCCCTCGCCGGCGTCCTCACCGAACCCAAGTAGAACCCCCAGCCTCCCGGGCACGTCCGGTTCCTACCTGGTTCCTGCCTGGCCATGTTTCACTCCCGTCCGACCAGAAGAAGTGAGTACCCCTGTGAGTTTCAAGGCCGACAAGCCCTCCGTCCTGTTCGTGTGCGTGAAGAACGGAGGCAAGTCCCAGATGGCCGCCGGCCTCATGGACAAGGTCGCCGGGGAGTTTGTGACCACCGCCTCCGCCGGATCAAAGCCCGGGTCCGGGGTCAACGGTCTCTCAGCCCAGGTCCTGGCCGAAGTAGGGGTCGACATCAGCCAGAACGTCCCTCGCCAGATCACGCGTGAGGATCAGGAGCAGGCGGACCTCGTCGTCATCGTCGGCCCCGAAGCGCAGGTCGACGAGGTCGAAGGCACCTTGTACGAGCGGTGGGAGACGGACGAGCCCAGCGACCGCGGCATCGACGGCATCGAGCGGATGCGCCTGGTCCGCGACGACATCCTCGACCGTGTCACCGCCCTCCACACCACCCTCACCACCCGCTGACCCGACCCCACCCTCTTCCCGCCCCGGGCGACAAGGGTCACGATCGACTGCCCTGTTCGCCCGGCGTTCGATCACGAGCTCGCCACGACCTCACCACGACCTCACCGGTGAGCTCGTCCGTGCGTTTGTTCTGCCCCTCCTGTTAGGAGCCCTGCTGCTATGACTGCCATGACCGTGGTCGCCGTTCTGATCTTCCTCGCCACCCTGACCCTGGTCATCTGGCAACCCAGAGGCCTCGGCATCGGCTGGTCCGCCCTCGGCGGCGCCGCCCTGGCCCTGATCACCACAGTGGTGAGCCTGTCGGACATTCCGGTCGTGTGGGACATCGTCTGGAACGCGACCTTCGCGTTCGTCGCGATCGTGATCATCTCCCTCATCCTCGACGAATCCGGGTTCTTCAGATGGGCTGCCCTGCACGTCGCCCGCTGGGGCAGGGGCAACGGGCGCTTGCTGTTCACGCTCATCGTTCTGCTCGGAGCGGCTATCGCGGCGGTGTTCGCCAATGACGGCGCGGCCCTCATCCTCACCCCGATCGTCATCCAGATGCTCCTGGCCCTGAAATTCCCCGCCAAAGCGTCCCTCGGGTTCGTCATCGCCTGCGGGTTCATCGCCGACGCAGGCAGCCTGCCCCTGGTCGTGTCGAACCTCGTCAACATCGTCACTGCCGACTTCTTCGACATCAGCTTCGCCCGCTACGCCGTCGTCATGGTCCCGGTCGGCATCGTGTCCGTCGCCGCGAGTCTCGGCGTCCTGCTCCTGTTCTTCCGCAAGGTCATCCCTCACCACTACGACGCCTCCGTCCTCGAAAAGCCGAAGTCAGCCATCGCGGACCCCCTGACGTTCAAGACTGGCTGGGTGATCCTCGGCGTCCTGCTCATCGGCTACTTCGCCGCCGAACCACTGCACATCCCCCTGTCCGCCGTCGCCGGCATCGGCGCCGTCGTCCTCATGCTCGTCGCGTCCCGCAAACCAGCCTTCCTCTTCCCCCGTACGCCCGTCCCAGCGGTGCAGGGACCTCTGTCCGAAGGTGATGCTGCTGGGCGGGCAGCCGACCTCGACTACGAAACGGTCGGAGCGGCCCACCGCTCCACCGGTGGCACCGCGAACAGCGCCCACAGCGCCCCTGACGGGCACCATGACGCAACCATGTCCTCAGCCGGCGGCGGTGCAGTAGCGCTCTCGAACGATCGAATCTCGGTCCCGCGGATCCTGCGGGAAGCACCCTGGCAGATCGTCCTGTTCTCCATCGGCATGTATCTGGTCGTCTACGGGCTGCGGAACCAGGGCCTCACCGACGAACTCGCCGGCGTGTTCTCGGCCATCAGCAACAACGGGGTCCTGATCACCGCCCTCGGCGTCGGCGTCATCGTCGCGGTCCTCGCATCCCTGATGAACAACATGCCGACCGTCCTGATCGCCTCCCTGGCGATCGGCGCCGCAGGGGCCACCGGCCTGACACAGGAAGCGATGATCTACGCCAACGTCATCGGCTCCGACCTCGGCCCGAAAATCACACCTATCGGCAGCCTCGCGACCCTGCTCTGGCTGCACGTTCTGGACCGCAAGGGCATCCATATCGGCTGGGGCCAGTACTTCCGCACCGGCATCATCCTGACCATCCCCGTCCTCATCATCACCCTCCTCGCCCTCGCCGGCTGGCTCGCGATCATCGGAGTCTGAGGAAGCGGCTACCGCTGGGATACCCCCTTCAGGACACGGCGGAACCAGATGGGCAGCCCAGTGCAGTCAGGCAGCGGTTTCGGTGAGGATGCCGCGCGCGACATCGTTGACGCTGACAGCACGGTCGGTCGCAGCGACGATGATCAGGCGGAGGGCTTGTTCCCGGGTACAGGTGTAACGGGCCATGAGCAGGCCGGTCGCGGTGTCGATGACTGATCGGGAATGGAACGCCGCGGTGAGGCCCTGCATCCCGCCGGCGAGTTCCACGGTCTGCGCTGTGTGGAGCAGTGTGGAAGCGCTGCTGACGGCGAAGCGCTGAGCAAAAGCCACAGCGGTCGGGGTGAAGGCATGCGGAATCGTGGAGTAGAAATTGAGGGCGCACCGGGTGTCATCGGTGAGCTCCACAGGAACGGCCAGAACGGACGCGATGCCGATGGTCACCAATGCGTCCCGATACGCCTCGCCTACCACTGTGGTGTGAGCGGGGGCGGTGAGGTCAGGGAGGTGGACGAGCTGCCCGGTCCGGGCTGCTGTCAGGCACGCCCCGTCGTCGAACCGGTACTGAACCTCATCCACCGCTTGTGCTGTGTCGTTGCTGCTGATGACGGTTTCTGCGCGTCCGGCCCTGAGGAACGTCACCCCGCACAGAACGGTGGAACCACTGACGGACATGAGCGCGGCGGTGAGTTGGGCGACGCGGGTGAAGGAGCTGTCCAGGGAATCACGCACCGCGGAGCGGCCGAACGCATCATCGTCCGGTCCGTAGCCGTTTTCGGGTGAGAAAGAGGCATCATGGTCGTTCATCCTGCCCCTTTGGGGGATCGGGTCCGACCAATGGATGCGCCCGTCTGTCATAACAGCGGGCACCATCGAGAAGAACTAAGGCGAGGGATCCAGCCGGGACCCTCTCCTTTCAGGGTACGCCCACCGCAGCGCCAGGCCCTGCATATAGCTAGACAGCAGAGCTATAGACTTACATTCGTCGACTAGCAGCAGGCGGCGCTATTCCTCGTGCGCCCATCACCGTGGTGGGATAAACCCGAGGATGAGAGTAGGCCCGCCATGCCAGAACTACCCGGCTTCGAACTTCGCAATACCGATCTTCCCGGCACTGATGCACCAGCCTTCGCACTAGCCGACCCGGCAACCGGCCATGGTGAGCCTCCCGCAGCGACTGCGACTGGTTTTTCGGAGTCCGTGCAGGACCTGGTGCTCGACAGCGTGGACATCGCCGATTACCTCACCTCCCTCGCGCGGGAGGCCGCTGCAACCTTCGCCGCAGAGAGCCGTGATCTTCCCATCGCCGTGGTGTTGCTGCGTCCCCGTAAGAGGGCCATCGTCGGGGCCAGCAGTCCCCGCGCCCAGGCCGTAGGAGAAGTGCAGTTCCTCTTCGATGATGGTCCGTGCCTGCGCGCCGCACGCGAAGGCGCCCCCTGCCTCGTACAGGACTTCCGGACCGAAACCCGGTTCGGTGGTTACGCACAGCGCATCACCGGCAGCGGCATCCTGTCTGCGCTGGCAGTTCCGATCCCACTTGACGGCGGCGCCATGGCAGCCCTGGACCTGTATTCCAGCGACGTCGACGTGTTCGGCGCCCACCTCATCCGCGCTGCCGAACACCTCGCGCAGGACGCCTCCCGAGCGCTCCGGACCGCTGTGCGGATAGCGCACCTGGGTGAAGCCATGACCGACCTGAAAACAGCCATGGAGACCCGGGCGACCATTCAGATCGCGGCGGGCATCATCATGGGGCAGAACCGTTGCACTCACGAGCGGGCAATGATGATCCTCAAGGCAGCCTCCAGCAGCAGGAACACGCCACTGAACGAGATCGCCGCACGCGTGGTGCACTCCCTGAACCAGGAACAAGCGGCTTCACACTTCGAAGCCTGAAGCGAGCAGACCTCATTCTGCGCATAGACCTGCGCAAGCATGAGCATCGGGCTATCCGGCGACCAGGAATAGAGTGGGCTGACCTCACCAACGTGGCGGGATTCTTGGAGACGGGTTGGCGGGTTTGGCCGCTCCAACACCGTCCCGCAGGGGATCCTTCAGCGTTCCTCAGCCGACGGATGCCTAGGGGCTTGTGGTGATGGTGATGTGGCGGCCTCCCGGAGTACGGTGAGTGCGGTGTGGATGAGGCGTGCCCGGACAGAGTGATGCCGAGGCCGGCCGCGGTGAGGCTCAGCGCAGCGTGGTGATCATCGAGGCGAGCGATATAGCTTGGCGTGAAGCCCGCGGCTGTGCAGGCCCGGGTGATGATGCGCCCGGTGGGATCAGTACGTTATGCAGCTTTAGGAGGCCTCATGTCCGATAACCCCTCACCCGAGACAGCACGATCTTCACGCGTACTGTTCGAGCGATCCAGCTACCCGGAGTACTTGCGTATTACGGAGATACTCCGCAAGGAGACCGTGGGTGGCATCCTGCTGCTCATCGCCGCGGCGATCGCCATCATCTGGGCGAACTCGCCCTTCGGTGATACGTACTTCGCCATCCGCGACTTCGAGTTCGGCTACGAGCCGTGGCACCTCAAGCTGTCCGTCGGCGCGTGGGCGTCGGACGGCCTGCTGGCGGTGTTCTTCTTCCTTACCGGTCTCGAACTCAAGCGCGAGTTCGTCGCCGGCGACCTGCGACGCATAAGTCGTGCGATCGTGCCCGTGGCGGCTGCCTTCGGTGGTGTCGTCGTCCCTGCGCTCATCTATGTTGCCGTCAACCTGTCCTCACCGGACGCACTGAGGGGCTGGGCGATCCCCACGGCGACGGACATCGCCTTCGCCCTGGCCGTGCTCGCGGTCATCGGTTCCCACCTACCGGGTGCGCTGCGGATCTTCCTTCTCACCCTCGCCGTGGTCGACGACCTCATCGCGATCGCGATCATCGCCTTCTTCTACTCGGAGGACGTCAGCTTCGTCTTCCTGTTGTGGATGCTCCTGCCGCTCGGCCTATTCGCCCTACTCGCCCAGCACAGGCCGAAGTTCTTCGGCAGGACCGTCCTCGGCCCCTGGCTGATCCTCTTACCCCTCGGTGTCGCTACCTGGGCGTTGATGCACGCCTCGGGTGTCCATGCCACGGTCGCAGGCGTACTGCTCGGCTTCTGCGTCCCCGTGCTACGGCGCGCTCCTGACGGAACACCCAAGCTTCCAAGGCCTAACAAGCCAGGACTCGCCGAGGTCTTCGAGCACCGCTTCCGACCCCTGTCCACCGGCTTCGCGGTTCCCGTCTTCGCCTTCTTCTCAGCCGGTGTGGCGATCGGCGGGGCGGAAGGATTCATGTCGGCCCTCACTGATACCGTCCTCATCGGCATCGTCCTCGGGCTCGTACTCGGCAAGCCGATCGGTGTCCTCCTGACCACGTTCATCGTCACGAAATCGACGAAGGCAAGCCTGGATCCCGGGCTGAGCTGGTGGGATTTGCTCGGCGTGGGCATCCTCGCGGGGGTCGGCTTCACGGTGTCGCTTCTCGTCAACGACCTCAGTTTCGGTGCGGGCAGCGAGCAGGAAGACCACGCGAAGGTCGCCATTCTCACGGCATCGCTCCTGGCCGCCTTGCTGTCCAGTGTGGTGCTGCGATCCCGCAACAAGCACTACCGCCGCATCGAGGAGCAGGAGAAAGTTGATGCTGACGGCGACGGGATCCCCGACGTCTACGAACAACGCGAGAACTAGCGACCAGTACCGCAACCGGTACCACCGCTTGCACGCGAGCTACCACCCTGGCATCGGTCGCGAACTCACCCGGCGGCCCCCAGCGTGTGAAAGAGTGGTGTGGGCAAGCTGATTGGGTACGCGAGGGTGTCGACGCGCGCCCAGGACACGGACCGGCAAATCGCTGACCTCCTCGCCGCCGGCGTCCGCCGCGATGACCTCTGTGTCGATCAAGGGGTCGGTGGTGCTCATGCCCGACGCCCACAGTTCGACAAAGCTCTCGAGGCCCTGCAGGAGGGCGATACTCGCCGCGCTGACCGGACTGGACCTGGCACAGCTGGTCGCCGTCGACCGGATGCCGATCGCCACAGCGCTACGAAGCGCTCGGGCGACATCGGCCTGGCGGGAACTCATCAGCCCCGAGTCCCTGGACCTGGACTTCGATCCCAACACCTAGAAGCACTATCCGCACCAACACACCGAATCCGCCGCAGCGGTTCTGCACATACCTTCTGCCACTGCTTTAGATGCTCGAACAGGGACCAGAACCAACAGTGTCTCAATGGGTCCCCTAGCGAGACAGAACGAAGTTTCTGGAGTCGGTGGAAGCGTCTTGGAGATGTGTAGCGAATACGTCCGTTTGTGACATTGCGGGAATCACCCTAGGTACTCGTGTAGGTGGTTCTTCTCATCCATGGTGGCACTTCAATGAGGCCGGATCAGATGACCGTCATTACGCAGAGCTTGTATGGCTTGCTCCAAGGACTCCTCGCGAAGGAGTAGGAGATCGCTGTCGAACGTCGATATGACGAACACGGGCAGGCCCTGCTGGGCGACCGCAGTTGTAAGACCGGCAACGACTCCAGCCGTCGTGAATGGGATCGGCCCGTCAACGTAGAGGCAACGCCATCCCGCATCCACCTCGTCGGATGAAAGACCGGCACTTTCTTCCGCCACCACGGAAAGCTCCTTCTGAGTGCGGGTGATCGACCACACCCCAGGCAGCTGACCGAGGTTCTCCAAGGAACTGGACGGATCAAAACGGTAGATGCTCAGATGATTCGGGAGAAGTGTCAGGCTGACTGTCGCCACAGTAGGGACTGAGTTCTTGGTCATGATTACACCGATTCGGTGTCGCGGAAGACGCTCAGGGTGGCGTCACTTTGATCGCCCGGCCACTATGACAGACGCCGTCAGGGCCCTACAACTCGGAGGGGCAGCACGACAGGACTCAAGGTGTCTCGAGGTCACAGCCCACGTCGAAGCTCTCCCGAACTGTGACCTCGCACTAGTGAATTCTTGGTGCCGAACGGGGTTGTTCAGGATTCACCTCCCGCTGTTTGACTCGATGGCATGACCTCTCTTCATGGGCCGCTGCCCGACAGCTCGCATCTGCGCCAGGACATCAACATCTCCGAGGAAGCCACCCTCGAGGAACCCGACGCATCCTCGGCGGCCAGCACCACGTCCTCCCTCAATGCCGGCCAGCACGCGGCAGGCGTGAGCCCCGTGGACGCGTACCAGGGCGATGGCGGCAGCGCCGAACAGGATGCGGCCGCTCCGGCGGCCGAGGAAAGCTAGACAGTGTCCTAGCCCGTGTCTTAGGCAGTTTCGGCAGTCCGAGAAGGTGGCAGGGTGCTCCTCACCGAGGTGCCATTCACTACAGGTTCATGTCTGCGTCATACGTCGTGTCTACGCTTCAACAGCGTTCCCCAGACCCCGCAGCAAGGACTCCCATGTGCATTTCTGATACCGACCACCACGACCAAGGATCCCAACAGGACGCCGCGGACGTGGAAATTGCCTCGTTCGGCTGGAACAGACGAGCGATCCTCCGCTCAGCAGCGGTGCTCGCAGGAACGGGAGCCGCGCTGGCACCAGCTGTGACGGCGGTCGCGGCTCCTGGAAACGGTCAGGGGCGCGGCAAGCGTGAATCCGACCCGACGCTGACCTGGCTCGTGGGCGACCACCACGTCCACACGCAGTACAGCCATGACGCCAAGTACCGTGTTACGCAGCAGCTCCAGCAGGCCCGTCACTATGGCGTCGACTGGTTGGCCTTCACCGAGCACTCGAACTTCGGGCATGCCAACAATGGAGGAGTCGTCTCCTCAAACCGCGAGATCCTTGAACAGCGCGCAGTGAACCCCGACCTCCTGATCTTCCAAGGCCTTGAGTGGTACATCCCGGCGGCCGAGCACGGCTCGGTCCTCGTTGCGCCGGGCCCGCACGAAGTCGACCTGTTACGCACTTTCGAATTGGTGTTTGACGGCAAGCTCAACCGCTGGGAGAAGCCGTCACCGGGCTCCGCCGAGGAGCGGTTCGCGGAACAAAAGGCGGTCGAGGCCATCGCTTGGCTCGCCGAGCAGCGGCGGACGGGCTACGTAGACGACGTCGTCGTCCTCGCAAACCATCCGCTCCGCCTCGGTATCGACTCGCCCCACGAACTCCGGGCTTGGCGTGATTCAGCGCGTGACGTGATGATCGGAATGGAGGGGGCGCCCGGCGCGCAGGGAAGCGGGATCAGCCAGAATACGGTGCCGGGTGACCAGCGGGGCGAGTACGTCAACGCTCCGAGCCAGTTCAGCTTCGGCGGGTTCCCCGCCGATGCCTACCGGCCCTACGGAGGCTTCGACTGGGCGACGGCGACCGTCGGAGGCGTTTGGGACTCGCTCCTCGCGGAGGGTCTGCCGTTCTGGATTACCTCCAACTCCGACAATCACCTGACGGTGAAAGACACCCTCCGCACCGGGCCCTACCCGGACCGGGAACCGTACCTTAGCCTGCCGAATGAGTTCGACCGCTGGAGCGTCGAAGGGCGCCGTCCGGACCCCATGGAGACCGGGCAACCCCAGGGCGGCAGCGACTTCTGGCCCGGCCAGTTCAGCCGCCTCCATACCGGTGTCACGGAGGGCTCGTACACCGGCGTACTGGACGCGATGCGCCGAGGCCGCATGTGGATCGATCACGGCCATCTGCTGGCGGGGCTCGACGTGCGCGTACGGGAACTCAAGGGCGGCAAGAATAACGACAAGAGGACCAAGAAAGACGACGGCGTCACGCTTGGTTCGCGCCTGCAGGTGCGGCGGGGATCGGATGTTGAGGTGTCCATCACCCTTACGCCGACGCAGTACCGGAACGCTGCAGGCATTCTCCCCCGAGTGGCCCACGTCGATGTCATCAGTGGGCCGGTGACCGGGTTGGTCGCGGACCGGGACGCCCTGCGCGCTCCCAAGACGCGTGTGTCCCGCCAATTCGACGTGTCCGGCAGCACTGGTGTCATTACGGTCACGCATACCTTCCGTGACGTCGCCGAAACGTTCTACCTCCGCGTACGTGGCAGCGACGGCCGCCGGACAGGGCCCGGCTACCACGGTGCCGCCGTTGACCCCTCGGGTCCACAACGCCACGGGAGCGGAACCGTCGAGGCCGATCCCTGGCTTGACACCTGGTTCTACGCAAATCCTGTCTTCGTGGATGTCACCAAGTGATTACTCACGTTGTTGGCCACCTCAGCCCTTTGTAGCGTCGGAAGGGACCCGAGGTGGCCCGGACCACCCTGCGCCGAAACAGTAAGGAATCCGCTGTGAGTCGATCTTCATGACTGATGTCGCAAGCTAGCTGTTCTATGTCATGAGGTTGGTGACGCCCTGGTGAAGGCGTGAGGCCGGTAGCCGGTTCCTGTTCAGCTACTTCACCAAAGTCCACAATCCCCCTACCCCACGCCACTTCGACACCGCCAACCAAGCCCGCACCTGGCTGATCACCCGCCCCCACGCCGGCTAACACCACAGCCGTCCTGTCTGCGTGACCGAACACTGCCACCCATCCAATGCATCCGACCCGAGTCACCATTGCTGACGGAACCATCAAAGGCTCCGGTTCCCCTTGATGGGAATACAGCGGCTGAGACTCAATGATGAGACCACGCCTTCACCGCAGACCCCAGGAGTCACCTGTCTCCACCAACCGTGATCAGCCCGACCAGATCATCCAAGCAAGGATCCTCTAAGGAGTCGCCGATAAGCCAGCGCTCAGGAAGGTTCTTCAGCCGCTCTACTTGCAGCGTCGCCTGATCGCACAGCATGCCGTGTCTTTGAGGATGACGGCGCCGCCGGCACGAGAGTTGCCGTGGCGCTGGTGCCGGTAGGTTGTACCCGTCGAGATCAGGGAACTTATGGTGAAGCAGGAAACACGAGCCCGCTATGCGCTCGAGGACGCCGGAAACTATGTGTCCCTTCAGTGGAGTCCGGGGATCACCATGGAAGCCTCCGACGTGGTGTCTGCGACCACAGCAGTCACCGCCGCATCCCCTGACGGTCCGCGACCCCTCCTGGTGCGCATCGGTCTCATCGAATACATCACGTCGGAAGCTAAACAACTGCTGATCAGGGACATCTGCTCCTCCCGCAGCGCCATCATCGGCGCCGACGATATGGGACGGGTCCTCACAGCCTTCGCCCACCGGTCAGTAACACCCACCCGGTACTTCACCGATGACGAGGAAGCCACCGAATGGTTGCTCGATCCCACCCGTGAGCACCCCAGCATCTTCGGTGAGAGCTACGGAGTAGAAAAGTCCTTCACCTCGGAAATGAGCGACGGCCTGCTGTGGGTGACATGGACCCAGGCCATACACATCACAGACGCCATCGCGGAGAACATCGTCCTTCGCGCCGAGTTCATGAACCCCACCTCGTGTCCGCCCATGCTCCTGGAACTCCATCAGGTCATGTCAGCCAGCGACAGTGCGATGAAAATCCTCGCGGACGGGTTGAACATCGCTGCCCTGGCCGTCGTGAGCGATGATCCCCGTGGCCAGACGCTGATCACTTACTACAGGCAGCGGGCGCGCCCGCCCTACACAACCCGCCACTTCAGCACCGTCGAGGAAGCCAAGCACTGGCTGACACTCATACCGCTCCCATAGCCTCCAGGTTCGAGGCGGGCGCACCCAGCGCAACCGGTACAACCATCCGTGCTGGAGCTACTCAAGCCAGCGCAACCTACTGCTACATCCATCCAGTCAAAGGATGCCTTAACGGGACCCGCTGCAGGTGTCCGCGCTCCCAACACGCGTCCGCATAGAGGGTGTTCACCGGGCATTAACTCGGCCGGGTCATACGGGAACGGCGCCAACCAGCGCGGAGTAGTCCGAGACGACTGGCGCAGGGTGAGTCGTATGCATCCCGGTGAAGGACCGGCATACGGGCGTTGAGATGATCGGTAGAAATAGACGCCGGACTGGCGCCACGCTTCGTTGGCACTGCTTAGATGAGCGCATGACCTCAACACCAAGGCGGCCCATGAACAAGACCTTCGCGCAGGTGGTAGCGGCAATAGTCGGTTCCAGTGTCCTGACACTGCTACTTGTAGCAGGGTTGTTGTTGGGTCAATTCAGCGGGGGCCGGGAGAATGCATGGCTACTAATCAGAAGCACTTTGCTCGTCGGGTTCCTCCTCCTCGTCTTCCGCTACTTCCTCGGAAAAGGACGACCTTGATAACAAACGACCCCCCAGAAAAGAATGCGATCGTAGAGATTCGCGAGGTCTGGAGTTCCCCCTTGAGCGCGGCCGATGCCCTCGACGCTATAGCTCGATCCTTGTTCAACTCGAGCGCGAAGGTCGAAAGAACAGGGAACGCGGTGTTGATCCGGACAGGCTCCACCTGGCGGTACCGACTCCTTGGTAACGCACCATCAGGCAGCGCGGCACTACCGGTCGCGCTCACTGTGACAGCAACCTCCCTCGGAGATCGTACTGAACTTGAAGCTCATGCATTTGACACCTTCGGTTGGCGAACCACCGACCAAACCTTCTTCGGCGCCAAGGAGTCATTCGAGCAACGGCTGAGCGAGCTATTGGTAACCGCTGCTATGGCAGCCGAAGCAGTCAACGGTCCCGCAGGAGCCGCCTAACGTGTCCTACAACCAGACTCTCCCGGCGCGTTCGCCGATCGCTGAGCGGGACGGCCCGGTGTTGAACACGCGTTGGCTTACACGTGTGACGCCCTCGGCTTTTTGACCTCCTGCTCGATAAAGTTCAGGATCCGGTGCAGGTCCTTCTTACCCTGGCCATAGTCGAACAGTGTGGTACCTAGCCGGGGTTCAGACAGGGCATCGATAGTGGTGTGCCCTGAATCGTCTTGAGTGAGTAGCAGGGTGATTCGCAGGCCCCATGTTTTCCAGTTCATTCGAGCACTGAAGACTGCTCGATTGGAAGACAGCTCGACGAGTTGGTATCGGTTCATTTGGTCGGTCACTCGGCTTGCTGCTTCGAGTACCCTTTCGCGGGGCGCGTCGATGAGCAGGGAACCTCTGGTACGCGCCTGGTAGGAAGTAAGCCCATAGGGATCAGTCATGGACTGAAGCTAGCAGTCGGGCCGTCCGGCGCAGGATCCATCACCGAGACATCTTTCTGGAACTAGAGTCGGTCGAATCACGCAAAGGGATCAAGGGGCGTCATGGGCAGTAGCAGCTCGCAGCGGAAGAGAAGTCAGGCCGCTGGTCTTATCGCAATAGTCTGCCTTTTTGTCGCGTCAATGGTCCTGCGCGCACTCATCGACAATGACAGCCCTTGGGTCTGGGCGGGCGTCGTTACCCAAGCGGTTGCGGTCATCGCCGTCGTGGTTTATCTAGTCCAATTCGTTCGAAGACAACGTGACGATTACTGGAAGGAGCGAGGCCGCAACCCTCGCGATCCACACCAACCACTTTCGGGAGTTTCGCTTGAGGATCGCCCTACGGACCCCAAGGAAACGATGTACCTAGACCACTGAGGTGAGGGGTCTACTACTCTGCGACCATAACGATCCGAAGGGTCGGAATCGAGCCTCCAAAGCTAGTTGATTGTTTGGCATCTAAACTGCGCGGGGATGGGCACAAGAGACACCACCTTCGGTAGTACCTCTCATCGCGAACAGTGAAGGATGTCGAAGTGGACTTGAAACGACATAAGACGTACTTGGCCGCAACCATCGTTTTCGCCGTAGCGGCAGCTTCATCAGTCCTACTAGATGACTCTCATTGGTTCACCATTGCGGCCCTGATCCTGCTGGCGTCGTCGGCATACCTATGGGGACGAGCTGATCGCGACGATACTCCGCGGAAGGTTGAACCAAGCTTGTAGCAACGCTCCAGGAAGGCGCCCCTCCCGACCATCCCCTTGCGGGCACCCTCGACGTTTCCCAGCTGCTCACATACATAGACCCCCGCCGGATCCTCGTTGAACCGATCGGCGCGCTGTACGGTCTGACTTACATTGCACACACGTCGAGGGGAACGACCATGAGGTATCGGCGACGGGCCGCAGCTGTCATTGCTCTGGTGACCCTTCTATCCATCTCGATGGAGTTCAGCGACAAGCTGCTCCCCGGCCTCACCGAAGTTACTTTAGATCGGCCAAGACTGAGACCATCCGCAACCTCCATCCTTGCTTTAGTGTATGCAGGTCTTATCGCCTTCAAAAAGTCGCTGACCTTCAAGCCCACCACTAATAAATGGAAGCGGCCACTCCTAGTCGCCTTAGCTGTAGCAGGGGCCATTCTTATCCTGGTCAATGGGTTTACCGTCCCGTTTGTCGGATTCGTTCTCTCCGGGCTAGCCTTCGCTGCTTGCCTTCTTTGGTTCGATTCTGATGTCCGCGGAATCCAAAACGTGGAGGAAGATCTCCCTGCACGTTGATGCAGGAGGCGGGAATCATCATGGAAGCCTCCATCTCTCACCGCAGGCAAAGCGGAGCTCGGTGTCCGCTACAGGATCCCGCAGCGAACACCCTCATTCAGGCCGATCGGTTGCCTTCTTGCGCCCCCGGTAGTACACCATCAGGCCAATACTCAGGAGGAGCAGTACGCCGTAGAGCACTTTGGCCTCGAGACTCGAACCGATAAAGATCATGACAATCGCGAGTGCGGCTATCACGACATACAGGCCAATCATGAAGTTCATGCCTCAAGGTATACCGAGCAGGCGGCTTCTCGACTGAACTCGTCGGTGGGCGTGTGCGAATTCCCCAATGGTCCTTCTTGCATACGAGCCACAGGGCAGGGCTCGCTGACGTGAGAACCTTAGTGATCGTTAGTCTCGGCCCATGACAGGATTCCCGCAGGTGCTGCACACGGTTCTCGGCACTCCTGATGTCCGAGGACTGGCGGAGTTCTACCGTCAGCTGCTCGGACTCCAGTACCGGCCAGGAGATGAACCCCCGGGTGCGGGCATGCCCGACCCGCGGTCCCCGTCGCCGACGGCGACTGGCGCACCGTGCTTGCCGGCCAGCTCGGCGAGCAGCGGCCCAGCAACCAGGCCCGCGCCGAGCGACTCCGCGCCGGCAACCCCGTCGAGGACGGTCTGGCCTTCTCCTGCACCGCCGAGCTCACCGTTCACCGCGCGCTCAAGCAGCTTCAGCCGCTTACGCCGCCGCCGCCGAGCTTGACGATGTCGACGAGCAGCTGCAGCAACTGCGCCGGGAGACTCGCGACCAGCCGCGGAGAACCTCGGGGCGCGGGTCGGCCGATGCAGCGGGAAGGACGGATGGCAGGCCGTGGGCCCCTGGCATCGCCCCAGGTCACGGCGGCCCCGCAAAGGCTCCTATATCGGAGATGGCCGACGTCGGGCACGCACCCCAGGAGGCGCAGATGAGCACGGGCGACGAGCGGCTGGACGTTGTCGAGGATCGCATCGACGAGGCCAAGGAGGCCGCCGACCGGCTCGAGGACAAGGAGGGCATGAGCCTGCGCCAGCGCGAGACGGACCAGCACGGTACCTTCGAGCCCTCGGGCGACGACCGGAACGCGGGAGAGAACCCGAGCCAGGGGCGCGACGCGGGAGCCCCGGGCGAGGCCTCGGAGCGGTGACCGCCGAGCCCGCCGTCCTCAGTCGGGCGCGGGCTCGGCGCCGGCGGCGCGCCTGACCTCGGCCAGGCGCTGCTCCAGGAAAGCGCGCTCCGCGGCGTTCGCCGTGAGATCCATCGCGCGCCGGTACGACTGAGCCGCACCGGCGGCGTCGCCGAGGCGGCGCAGCAGGTCGGCGCGGTTGGCGGGAAGGTAGGGGTAGTCGGCGAGCCGGGAATCGGTCGCCAGCTCGTCGAGGAGCGGCAGGGCGGCGGCCGGACCGTCGGCGAACGCCACGGCGGCGGCCCGGTTGAGCGCGACCACCGGGGTGTTCCACACCGCCAGCAGCCGGTCGTAGAGGTGCACGACGCGCGGCCAGTCGGTCTGCTCCAGGGACGGCGCCATCGCGTGCACGCCGGCGATCGCCGCCTGCAGGGTGAACCGCCCCGGTGGGCCGGACGCCAGCGCCCCGGCCGTCACCGTGAGCCCCTCCAGAATCGCGCGCTGGTCCCAGCGCGTCCGGTCCTGGTCTGCGAGCAGGAGCAGCCGGCCCTGCTCGTCGGTCCGGGTGGCCCGGCGCGCGTCGGTGAGGAGCAGCAGGCCCAGCAGCCCGCGAGTCTGGGCCTGCTCGGGGAGCAGCGCCGCGAGGGTGCGCGCGAGGTGCAGGGCCCGGTCGCAGAGCTCTTCACGGACGAGCGCGTCCCCTTCGCCGGCCGTGTGGCCGGTGCTGAAGAGCAGGTGGACGGCGGTGAGCACGCTGTCCAGGCGCTCGGGCAGCTCCGCCCGGCCCGGAACCCGGTAGGGGATCCGCGCTTCGGAGATCTTCTTCTTGGCCCGTGTGATCCGTGCCGCCATCGTCGGCTCGGACACTAGGAAGGCCCGGGCGACGTCGGGCGTGTGAACGCCGCAGACAACGCGCAGGGTGAGGGCGACGCGGGCCTCGGGGGCGAGGGTGGGGTGGCAGCAGGTGAACACCAGCCGGAGCCGGTCGTCCGGCACCGCGGCGTCGGGCCAGTCCACGTCGGCCGAGTCGTGCGGATCGACGGTCGCCGGCTCCACGAGCAGCGGGAGCTTGCGCCGGAGGGTGACCTCGCGACGCAACCGGTCCAGCGCCTGGTTCCGCGCCGCCGTGGTCAGCCACGCGCCGGGCCGCTCCGGGACGCCGTCCCGGGTCCAGGCCTGCAGCGCGCTGACGTACGCCTCCTGCGCGCACTCCTCCGCGACGTCCAGGTCGCCGGCGACGCGCACCGTGGCGGACAGCACGAAGGCCCATTCGGAGCGGTGGGCCTGCGCCAGCGCGGCAGCGACCTCGTCCGCCTGCGTGGCGGACGCGGTCGGCTCGTCGCTGGGAGCGATCAGAACGGGTTGGTCGTCGGGTCCACGACCGGGCGAACCTCGACGCCGCCGCCGGGGGCCGGGCAGAGCTTGGCGATCTCGACGGCGTGGTCGAGGTCGCGCGCCTCCACGACGTAGAAGCCGTTGAAGGCCTCTTTGGTCTCGACGAACGGGCCGTCCGTCACCGTGCCGGCACCCTTGATCGTGGTGGCCGTCGTAGTGGGCGCGAGCGCCTCCCCGCCCGCGAGGGACCCACCGAGCTCGAAGACCTGCTGGGTGAACGTGTTGTGCGCGTCGATCACCGCGCCCCACGCGTCGGGCGACGCGTTCGCGTAGAACGCCGGGTCTTCGTAGATGAGGATTGCGTACTTGGCCATGGAGCTGCCTCCTGCACTGGGTCGCGGGCCGGTTTGTCCGGCTCCGTCACTAACGACGACGAACATCCTGCCGCCGGATCGACAGCTAGGCCAGGATTTTCTTCAAGATTCTTCCGCCGCCGCCGCCGCCGTGCGTGCCGGAGTCCGCTTTGCGTGCTGAAGTGCACTCCAGCGGCCCCACCCAACTCGCCTCGCGCGATCTCGGTGCGGGCTTTGGCGTAGGCGCCGGTGATGTAGTCCTCGAGCTTGGTGTGTTCGCGGCGCCACTGGCCTCGGCCGGCGATCTGAATGGCCGGCAGGTCCCCTGAGGCGATGAGTCCTCGAACGGTGTTGTGCTTGGTGTTCAGCTCGTCGGCTACCTGCTGCAGGGTGGGGAACCGCAGCGGCCTGGGCTGCTCCTCGAGGGATTGGTCTGTCATGTACGCAGCCTTCCAGCCACCAAACGCGGCAACCCGGACCGACGCCTCAATTCATGCCCCAAAGGGGTGGAGACGGAACCGCACCACACGGTTCCGTCTCCGGTTTTTCCTCATGACAAAGGGAATTTTCGGGCTCCATATCGTGGGAGCCTCGTCTGCACTGTCGCCGTGCTGGTGGCAGGCTTACGCGCGTTGCACGCCGCAGCACGATTAAGTCGTTTCTGAGGGTGAGTTGGCCGGTACTGGATTAGGGGCGCCAGCCGGTATAGGTGTACGTGCCGCCGGTGACCGGGCTGGGCGTTTCGGTAGTGACGTAGGCTCCAGGTGCAGCGGACGCAGACGGGCAGGATGTGTAGGTGCCTGCGGTGATTTGGTTTCGCCGGGTCGTGCGCGCCGTAGTGACATAGTTTCCGCCCAGCGAGGCGGGGATGAAGTGGTTTCGGGAGGCCGGGCGGAGACCTGACGGGCTGGTCCGGGTGGTGGAATCGATGAGAGTCATAGTGGTTCCTTCGTCTTGGATCCGGGCATGACGGCATGACGGCATGACGGCATGACGGCATGACGGTACAGAGCGCCTGCCCGGAAGGAGAACGCTGAACCGGGGTTCGGTCAGCGGCTGATTGCTGTGTGTTTTGTTGTGGGTATCAGTGGTCGTCGTCGGCCGACGTGGCGGTGCGGCATTGCTCGCACAGGCCGTTGAACGTCACCTCGGCGGCAAAGACCGTGAATCCTGCATTATCGGATGGCTGCAGGCAGGGAGCTTCCCCGATGACGCAGTCGACGTCCCTGACAGTGGCACACCTGGTACAGACGAGATGGTGGTGATTGTCCCCGACCCTGCACTCGAACAGAGCCGGCGATCCCGGGGGATCGAACCGGCGGACCAGCCCGGCCCCCGTGAAGGCAGCAAGGATCCCGTACACCGCCTGCGGGGAAGTACTGGACAGCTCGTCCTTCACACCCTCGAAAACACGCTCCGCACTTGAGTGCGGGAGCTGCTGCAGCACGCGCAGCACGGCGACCCGGGGGGCCGTCACCTTCAGTCCCGATGCACGGATCATCTGCCGTAGCAGATCGGTGTCGGGGCGGGAAGTAGCTGCGGTAGGCATGGATAACACTGTAGCGCTTGTTTTGAACTACTCAAAACAAGCCGCCGTTGAGAGTCCACCGTGAGGAGCACCCGATGACCGATGTCGCCAGCCAGCCGCACGCTGAAGGGGACGACAGCCCGCACCGAACCTCAGTAAAGAAACGCCAAGGTGGAAAGCTCTACATCCTCACCTGAAAGGAATGCAGCCAAAAGGTGTTCTTTCCTTACTATGCGTTCAGCCCGAATCTTGTTATCGCCCGCCCGGGCCTGTCGATCGGGTGTACTCGCCGGCGGTGTGGCAGGTGCCCGGTGTCATGGGCAGGGCCACGCGGAACTGCGTGCGGCCGGGTTCCAGTGCCATCCGCTACATCGGCTGGATTTGCGCCCGGTGGCGGTCTGGACCGGTGTGGTGAAACCAGCCTACAAACGGCCCTCGTCGCCTGAAACGTCGACGCCGCGAACACAGCCACTCCCCTACAGACGCTCATCCGGCTTGTTGGGAAGCGGTCCAGGGCTCTATTGGCGGGTATCAAGAACGTGTTAAGACAGCCTTCTGGCCCTTCAGCATGCGGTTGAATGAGCCACTGGTGCGGATCGTCCGCTCCTAGTTGTGCCATCCCTTGGAGGTCGGAGCATTCCCGTGAGGTCGAGCAGAAATACCCTCCGGGACTCTCGAACAGCCACCGTCGCTGCCATGCGCAGGATGGTCAGGAGTACGTCGTCCTGGGTCGCGCAGTTGGGCCCGCGGCACCCGGCTCAGGTGATCGTGCTGGGGTTCGCTGCCGCGATCCTCATTGGTACCACTCTGCTGATGATTCCCACCTCGAAGGTCGGAGTGGGCAGCGCCACCTTCCTCGAGGCCCTGTTCACGGCGACCTCGGCCGTGTGCGTGACTGGGCTGATCGTCGTTGATACTCCGGTCTACTGGACGGGCAGCGGCCACGTCATCATCCTGGCCCTGATCCAGGTTGGTGGCTTCGGCATCATGTCCTTTGCCTCCCTCCTAGGTGTCCTGTTGGCACGGCGCATGGGCCTGCGCTCCCGCATCTCGGCGGCGGCCGAAACAAAGAGCGTGGGTTTCGGCGACGTACGCGGCATCCTGCTTGGCGTCCTGCGCATCACCCTCGTCGTCGAAGCGGTCACCGCGGTTCTGCTGGCCGCACGCTTCCTGCTCGGGTACGGCTACAACCTCGGCGAGGCCATATGGCTTGGCATCTTCCACTCGGTCTCGTCCTTCAACAACGCCGGGTTCGCCCTGTTCAGCGACAACCTGATTGGTTTTGCCGGGGACCCATGGATTTGCCTGCCGATCTGCGCCGCGGTGATCATCGGAGGGTTGGGTTTCCCGGTCCTGTTCGAACTCCGCCGCCACTTCCGGTACCCCGGCAAGTGGCATATGAACACCAAGCTCGTCCTCAGCGGCACACTCATCCTCCTCGTCCTGGGCACGGTGTTCATCACTGCTGTCGAGTGGTCCAACCCCGCGACCCTTGGGGCGCTGCGGCCCCAGGAGCGGCTCCTCGCGGGGTTCTTCCAGTCCGCCATGACGCGCACCGCCGGGTTCAACAGTGTGGACTTCGCGCAGCTCAACCCCGTCACCCTGCTCGCCATGGACGTCCTGATGTTCATTGGCGCGGGCCCGGCCGGAACTGCCGGTGGCCTGAAGATCACCACGTTCGGTGTGCTGCTCTTCATCCTCTATACGGAGATCAGCGGCGGCAACGCGATCAACATCTTCGGCAAACGCCTACCCCGCTCGGTACATCGACAGGCGATCTCCATCGTGCTGCTCGCCGTAGGGCTCGTCATCGGCGCCACGATGTTCCTCATGCTCATCACCGACTTCGGCCTGGACCGGGTCCTGTTCGAAGTCGTCTCGGCCTTCGCGACCGTAGGTCTGTCCACCGGCATCACCGCAGGCATCCCGCCGGCGGGCCAGGTCGTTCTGATCCTGGTGATGTTCGCCGGGCGCCTCGGTCCGGTCACCCTCGCCACGGCACTGGCGCTGCGTTCCAAACCGCTCTACTACGAATACCCGAAGGAAAGGCCCCTCATTGGCTAGGCAACGCATGTTCTCCTCCAAACCCATCGAAGCGATCGCAGCCGCCGACTCCGTGGCGGTCATCGGCCTGGGCCGGTTCGGGGGCGCCCTGGCCCTGGAACTGGAGGAAGCCGGAACGGAAGTTCTCGGGATCGACAACGACGAAGATACCGTCCAGTCCTACAACGGCCGCCTCACCCACGTGGTGCGCGCCGACACCACCAAAGAAGAAGCATTGCGGCAGCTGTCCCTGCCCGAGTTCGACCGCGTCGTGGTCGGCATCGGATCCGACCTCGAGGCGAGCATCCTGACCACGTCAATCCTGCTGCGCTTCGATCGGCCCACCATCTGGGCGAAAGCCATCAGCGAACCTCACGCCCAGATCCTGTCCCAGCTCGGTGTGGAGCGCGTCATCCGGCCCGAGCACGACATGGGCAAGCGTGTGGCACACCTCGTCCGCGGCACCATGCTCGACTACGTGGAGTTCGAGGACAACTTCGCCATGGTCAAGACCCGGCCTCCACGCGAGTACTGGGACCGCGAACTCGGCACCACCGGCCTACGCGCCAGACACGGCGTTACGGTCGTCGCCGTCAAACGCAAGGGCGGCGAATGGGACTACACCACAGCCCAGACCACCTTGTACGACGACGACGAGATCATCGTCGCCGGCCCAACAGGCAAAGCGGAACTCTTCAGCTCACTGGTCTAGAACAACAGGTTCACGGGACCGCTCAGATCGGCTTGTGCAACACATGCCAGCCCGAGTGACTGATGTGTTGCCTCGAGCGTCGGCCGGCACACGCCGCCAGCGTTAAAGTGTCCTTGCCTGCCACCGGTCAATCCTGCCGATGAACATACCGCCAGCACCTTGTCTCGCGAACTCGTCTCACCGTGTTCCGCCCACGACACAGAAAACCGGCCTTCTGACCCCATGTGCACGGCACAAGCTCCCCACGCTTCGCTGCTTGTCCCGCACCCACTTGGACAGCAGGGACCAATAGCCGCCTGCGCATACCCACCACCGTCACCGACAAGGCACGGTACACCTGTGGTGAATGCTGGATGTGCACAGCCTCCAAGCCGCGCGTGTGAAGTGACAACCATCAGATCCTCGAGGGCTGCTGAGTTACCCCGGGGTCATCGACCTGTGAGCGGGTGGAGCCCGAAGGGTGGAGCTCAAAGCCGTCCACCTGTTGATGAGATCTCGTACTCGACGCCACCTATGAGGAATCCAACTAGGTAGCATCTGCAAAGACCGCCGGTAGGCTTTCGCGATGATGTCGTCCTGGGGGCTCGCCAGCCAATCGGCTTTGCAACGGATTCGATGGTCGTCGTCGCTGTGCGGCCTGGCTTCACTGTTGCTTCTGGTGCTGGGGTGGTGCGGCCTGATCTTTGCCCTCGGTTCGTTTGTCCTTCCGCCGTGGGTCGTAGGCGTTGTCCTGTTTGTCGTCTCCGTCATCCTCGGTCTTGTCCATCGGCGTCTGGTCGTTGGTGAGGATGACCGGAGAACATTCCCGGGTGACCGCACCGCCCCGGTTTGGAGAGCTGTTACGCCTCTGGCTGTCGGCGGGTGTGTGCTCGCTTTCCTTGGGGATGCCGCTTTCGGTGCTGCATATACGGTTTTGGACCCTTCCGCGTCGGATGGGTGCCGGGCCATCACCCGGGAGAGCTCTTTCCTCATGTCAGGCAGCGGCCAGGTCTATTCAGTGCATTCGGTTGGTGTCGGGTGGCGGACAGGGTCGTGGACGGCTGACGACGGGATCCGTCCGATCAATGACGGCCAGTACGAGCTGTCCTGGGGGCTGGGAGGTGGAGCATTACTGGTACACGGGGACGGTCATAATCCTGTCTATCCGAGCTTGCACGAGGTTGCCTGTTACTAGGCTCGGTGCCGTTCCAACTCCCCCACCGACTCCCCCACCGCCTTGACCGAAATCGCACCATTCCGCGCCGCGTCGCTTCGAATATCCGCAGGCGATATCGAGGGCCGATGAATTTTCTGTAGCAGGACCGTCTAAGAAGTAGTGGAGGGCCGTTCGGTCAGCTTCACAGAATCAATGTCAGGAGTAATCATCATGGCTGCACCCCTCGTTTACATCAGTTTCCCTGGAACGGCGAGGGAAGCACTTGGGTTCTATGCCGAAGTTTTCGGAGGCGAGTTGTCCCTGGACTCCTACGAGGATCACGGCAGGAACGATGGTCCACCGGATGCTGTCGCTCATGGTGTCCTCAGTGGCGTTGTTTCCCTGGCGGGCTCTGACACGCCGGAAGGAGAGCCCTCGGTGCGATGCGAGGGCCTGCTGCTCTCCCTGCTGGGCACCGTTGAGCCGGCAGTGCTGCATGAGTGGTTCGACAAGCTCTGCGTCGGCGGTACGGCAATCGATCCCCTGGTGCAACGGCCGTGGAACGGCGCTGACGGTCAGGTCACCGACCGACACGGGCTTCGGTGGCTCATCGGCTACGAGTCGAAGGCGTGAGCGACGCCCAACTGCTCGCCCACCTGGCCGCCGAACGAGACCACGTACTGCGCGCCGTCGAGGGGCTGACCGAACAGCAGATGAGCACGCCACTCGTACCGTCAGGCTGGACCGTGACCCGGCTGCTGAACCACCTCGCGTTCGACGACGAGATGTTCTGGATCTCAGCCGTCCTCGGCGGTAGCCCAGCTGCGATCGAAGCCCTCCATGACGGGTGGCACTCCGCACCCATGCCTGGTGTAGACGCCGTCCGTATCTATCAGGAGCAGATCCTTGGCAGCGACAGAATACTCGCCGCGGTTGATTTGGACGCCCCTCCCCGTTGGTGGCCCCCAGCCAGCCAGTTCGGGCAACCGCCCACGGCAGACGGGCGCGAGGTCGTGTTCCGCGTGCTCGCGGAAACCTCGGTGCACGCCGGCCACCTCGATATCGTGCGTGAACTCATCGACGGTCATCAGAACCTTGTCGTGAACTAATCAGACCCACACTTGAAGCCAATTCTGCAGCTGCAGGATCAGAAAGCCATCGAAAGGCCACCCTATGCCCGACTTCGCCATCCTCGTCTATGCAGACGAGTCTCTCCATGACCTCGAAGCCGCTGAACCCGACCTGGAGGAGAACGACCAGCACGCACGAGACCTCGAAGCCTCAGGCTCGACGTCCCTCGCCTACGCCCTCACGCCCAGAGCCAACGCGGTTTCCATTCGACGCGACGACGCGACAGCCGGCCCTTTCGTCGAAGCCAGTCACTTCGTCGCGGGCTTCTACGTCACCGAAGCCCCTGACCTCGACGCCGCCATCGCAATCGCTCGCCTGAACCCGGCCGTCCGCACCAGCACCGGAGGCGTCGAAGTACGCCCCGTCCATAGCGGTGGGATCATCACCAAGAGCCCGTAGAGCGGCCCATAGGCAAAGAATCCCCCGAGTGGTTGGGAGGGCAGGTGATGCCCAAGCCCACAGGTTTGTGCGAAACCGGGTAGCAGAACACTCGTTCCATTCACTCACCACCGATGGGCGAAAATCTCTCTAGAGCCCGCTGACCCCGCATCAGGAAGAAGTACCAGAACACCGGTGCATAACCGGTCGTTTGTGCACACCTCACGAATGGGGTGTAGAAGGCACACGATCCGGTCGAGGACCTGTGGGAAACGTATTGCTCTTAGCGCCCGCTCATCGTGCATTTCACCCTTCGGGGTAAGCGTGCGTCGCTCCCCGTCGGGACGGATCCGCGAGATAGGCCGAGCTCGGACGCGAGCGGTGAAGGACCGGCTGACGGGCGCAGCGAAAAGCTGCCCTGCCACCTCAGTGCACCTCTCGGTAGCATGCGAAGCATGACGATCAAACTAGAAAACGTCGGCATTGCCGTCCGCGACATCGACGCGACCATCGCCTTTTTCACGGACCTGGGCCTTGAACTCGTCGGCCGCGATACGATCAGCGGCGACTGGGCTGATACCGCCGTCGGCCTCGATGGCAACCATGCCAAAATCGCTGTACTCAAAACGCCGGATGGCTCCGGTCAGCTCGAGCTCTTCGAATACCTCCACCCTGACGCAATCGAGACAAGCCCCACCCTCCCGAACGAGATCGGTATGCACCGCGTCGCGTTCTCCGTGGATGACATCGACGCTGCACTCGAGATAGCCTCCCGGCACGGCTGTCATCCACTTCGCGGCGTGGCAACTTACCGCGACGTCTACAAGCTCACGTACCTGCGCGGCCCCAGCGGCATCCTGGTGATGCTCGCCGAAGACCTGAAGAAGAACTGACGGTCCTTAGACATTCGTGCAATGAAGAATCGCTTTACAAGCGTACGAGGAGAACGGCACGATCCGCGACACCATTGTGTATTCGATCATCGATGACGAATGGCCCACCGTGAAGTTCGCCTTGCACCATCAGATCGCTCAATCAAACGCGCATACCGCCTGAGGCTCAGGAAGCCGTCCGCTGTAGGACGTACTGCGCATCGAAGGTCTCCGGCGAGTAGGAGTAGTCCAGAATCGTGAATCCTGCTTTCAGGATCATGGGGTCTAGGATCCAGCGGAAGGTGGAGTGTTCGTCGCGGACGTGCTCTTCGAGCTCGGCCCGGCTCCACTCACCGTCGACGTCTGTTCCACCCAGGGCACACCATGCTTCGATGCGCTGGTCCGCATCGGCCGGGTCGAAATCGTAAACAACGTCCCAGAGGCGAAGAATGCCACCCGGCCTCATGAGCTGACCCATCCGCACAAGCGCTACCGCTTTCCAGAAGTCAGGAAGGTGATGCAACGCGTATCGCGAGTACACGACATCAGTTGGTTCACCCTCCGGGACGAAGCTGAGGAACCCGGCGTGGACCAGATCAACGTTTTTCAGATGCTGGTGATCGATTTTCCGTCGCAGGTACTCGAGCATCGGTTCTGAGACATCCACCGCGGTGACATGCGCGCCCGCCCGTGAAGCCGCCGCCGTGAACTGTCCGGTCCCTGCCCCAAACTCCACAATCCGAGACCCGACGGTCAGCCCGTACTCCCGAAGCAGCGAAACCTCGTCCTCTGCCCGGGAATTCATCTTGCCGTCGTACCGGGCCACATGTTCCACGTCCAGGTTCTCCCGGCCAGCCAAGAGAACTTCATCCGGATACCATGCAGCCACAAGCGTTCACTCCCCTTTGCCTGTTCCATCCTTCATGACCGGTCTCTTGCCGGGACCAGCTCAGCGTGCCGTGAACAACCTATTGAACAACTTAGAGCCCGACGCCGAGCCCGAAAGCATCCGGCCGTAACGCTTCCCGGCAGCCCGTGCATCGTGCCCGCGTGTCCAGGTCATGCTGAGTCGTGCAGGTAGGAGCTAAGCCGTTTGATGCCATCATGAATGCGGGTCTTCGCCGTCGGTATCAGGACACCAAGATGGTCGGCGACCTCGGCGTTGGTCATTCCGCCGTCATAGGCCAGATGGATGGCTTCACGCTGGACGGCGGCAGTGTTCCAAGACCGAGTACTAGAAGTCCCAGTCCTCGTCCTCGGTGTTCACGGCCTTGCCGATCACGTACGAGGAGCCCGAGCCGGAGAAGAAGTCGTGGTTCTCGTCGGCGTTCGGGGACAGCGCCGAGAGGATCGCCGGGTTCACGTCCGTCACGGACGACGGGAACATCGCCTCGTAGCCCAGGTTCATCAGCGCCTTGTTGGCGTTGTAGTGCAGGAACTTCTTGACGTCCTCGGCCAGGCCCACGGAGTCGTAGAGGTCGTGCGTGTACTGGACCTCGTTCTCGTACAGCTCGAAGAGCAGCTCGAATGTGTAGTCCTTGAGCTCCTGGCGGCGCTCCGGCGTCGCGCTCTCCAGTCCGCGCTGGTACTTGTACCCGATGTAGTACCCGTGGACGGCCTCGTCACGGATGATCAGGCGCACCAGGTCCGCCGTGTTCGTGAGCTTGGCCCGCGAGGACCAGTACATCGGCAGGTAGAAGCCGGAGTAGAACAGGAAGCTCTCGAGCAGCGTCGAGGCGATCTTGCGCTTCAGGGGATCGTCGCCGCGGTAGTAATCCGTGACGATGTGCGCCTTCTTCTGCAGGTTCACGTTCTCCGTGGACCAGCGGAACGCCTCGTCGATCTCCTTGGTGGAGGCCAGAGTGGAGAAGATCGACGAGTAGCTCTTGGCGTGCACCGACTCCATGAACGCGATGTTCGTCAGCACGGCCTCCTCGTGCGGGGTGATCGCATCGGGAATGAGGCTGACCGCCCCGACCGTCGCCTGCACGGTGTCGAGCAGGGTCAGCCCCGTGAACACGCGCATGGTGAGCTGCTGCTCCTCCGGCGTCAGCGTGGCCCACGACTGGACGTCGTTGGACAGCGGCACCTTCTCCGGCAGCCAGAAGTTGTTCACCAGGCGGTTCCAGACGTCCACGTCCTTGTCGTCCTGGATGCGGTTCCAGTTGATGGCCTGGACCCGGTCGACGAGCTTCAGTTTCTCGCTCATGGGTTGATTCCTTGTCTGGTTTGCAACTGTAGGTCGCTCTGATGTTCCGTTTGATGCCCTGAGTAGGTTCCTTCGAACGCTCGACATGAGTAGGAGGGGAGGCAGTTGTCGCCGCCCCTCCTACCCGTCAGCGGCTAAAGCACCGCTTATGTCCCGCTACTTCGATTCTTTCACGGTCGTGCGAGGGCTCGCCTTCCCGTGCTTGGCGGTGACGTATCGTCCCGTAATCGCGCTTCGGTAAGATCCTTTGGCCATGATGGAAACTCCTTCCTGTCTATCGATGCTCACAAGCTCCGACCAACGCGATCAGCGAGGACGGACAGTGATCCGGATGGTGCGGCGGATAGTACGTCGTACTACTGGCACTGCGACCACCTCCCTTCTTGGGGAGGGCCCGGGCGGAGGGTCGTCGACTGACGACCAACGACTCCTGTAAGCTCGACAGTCCAAGGGTCTACTTTGGAAAGTCTCACTACCGGGACTTTTTGAGGGGTCATGTTTCCGCATGGCCCCTCAAGCCTTTAACTACTTCGACGGTTCAAGTATCGAACTCTTCGAAGCCAAAATTCGTTGCCTACAGCATGCAACTGACGCAACCCTCCACCTCGGTCCCTTCCAGCGCGAGCTGGCGGAGACGGATGTAGTAGACGGTCTTGATGCCCTTGCGCCAGGCGTAGATCTGGGACTTGTTGATCTCGCGCGTGGTGGCGGTGTCCTTGAAGAACAGCGTCAGGGACAAGCCCTGGTCCACGTGCTGCGTGGCAGCGGCGTAGGTGTCGATGATCTTCTCGTAGCCGATCTCGTACGCGTCCTGGTAGTACTCCAGGTTGTCGTTGGTCAGGTACGGCGCCGGGTAGTAGACGCGGCCCAGCTTGCCTTCCTTGCGGATCTCGATCTTCGACGCCACCGGGTGGATGGAGGACGTCGAGTTGTTGATGTACGAGATGGAACCGGTCGGCGGCACGGCCTGCAGGTTCTGGTTGTAGATGCCGTGCTCCATGACCGAGGCCTTCAGGGCACGCCAGTCCTCCTGCGTGGGGATGTGCACATCGGCGAACAGCTCACGCACGCGCGGCGTCGCCGGCTCCCACACCTGGTCGGTGTACTTGTCGAAGAACTCGCCGCTGGCGTACTTGGACTTCTCGAAGCCGGCGAATCGGCGACCGGTCTCGATGGACATCAGGTTCGACGCCCGGATGCAGTGGTACACCACGGAGTAGAAGTAGATGTTGGTGAAGTCCAGGCCCTCTTCGGAGCCGTAGTGGACCCGCTCCCGGGCGAGGTAGCCGTGCAGGTTCATCTGGCCGAGGCCGATGGCGTGCGAGGCGTCGTTGCCCTTGGCGATCGAGGGCACCGAGCTGATGTGGCTCATGTCCGAGACGGCCGAGAGGGTGCGGATCGCGGTCTCGATGGTCCGGCCGAAGTCGGGCGAGTCCATGGTCTTCGCGATGTTCAGCGAGCCGAGGTTGCAGGAGATGTCCTTGCCCACCTGGTCGTAGGACAGGTCCTCGTTATACGTGGTGGGCTCGGAGACCTGGAGGATCTCGGAGCACAGGTTGGACATGATGATCTTGCCCTCGATCGGGTTGGCCCGGTTCACGGTGTCCTCGAACATGATGTACGGGTAGCCGGACTCGAACTGGATCTCCGCGAGGGTCTGGAAGAACTCGCGGGCCTTGATCTTGGTCTTCTTGATGCGGGCGTCGTCCACCATCTCGTAGTACTTCTCGGTGACCGAGATGTCGGAGAACGGCATGCCGTAGACGCGCTCGACGTCGTACGGGGAGAACAGGTACATGTCCTCGTCGCGCTTGGCGAGCTCGAACGTGATGTCGGGGACCACGACGCCGAGGGACAGCGTCTTGATGCGGATCTTCTCGTCCGCGTTCTCGCGCTTGGTGTCGAGGAAGCGGTTGATGTCCGGGTGGTGGGCGTGCAGGTACACGGCACCGGCACCCTGGCGGGCGCCGAGCTGGTTCGCGTAGGAGAAGCTGTCCTCGAGGAGCTTCATCACGGGGATGACGCCGGAGGACTGGTTCTCGATCTGCTTGATCGGTGCGCCGACCTCGCGGATGTTGGTGAGGGCGAAGGCGACGCCTCCGCCGCGCTTGGAGAGCTGCAGGGCCGAGTTGATGGACCGGCCGATCGACTCCATGTTGTCCTCGATGCGGAGGAGGAAGCAGGAGACGAGCTCGCCGCGCTGGCGCTTGCCGGCGTTGAGGAAGGTGGGGGTGGCGGGCTGGAAGCGGCCGTCGATGATCTCGTCGACCATCTGCTCGGCGAGCTGCTCGTTGCCGCGGGCCAGGTGCAGGGCGACCATGCAGACGCGGTCCTCGTAGCGCTCGAGGTAGCGCTTGCCGTCGAACGTCTTCAGCGTGTACGAGGTGTAGTACTTGAAGGCGCCGAGGAAGGTCTCGAACCGGAACTTCTTGGCGTAGGCGCGCTTGAAGAGGTCGCGGATGAAGTTCATCGTGTACTGGTGGAGCGTCTCGCGCTCGTAGTACTCGTTCTTCACGAGGTAGTCGAGCTTCTCCTCGAGGTCGTGGAAGAAGACCGTGTTGTTGTTCACGTGCTGCAGGAAGTACTGGTGCGCAGCCTCGCGGTCGGCGTCGAACTGGATCTCCCCGTTCGGTCCGTACAGGTTGAGCATCGCGTTCAGCTCGTGATAGCCCAGGTCCTTGAAGCGGTCCGCCGCGGCAGCGGGTGCGCCCGTCTCCGTCTCTGCAACACTCATGTCCAAAACTCTTCCAATCCTTTGGTTACTCGGTCCACGTCCTCGGACGTGCCCATGACTTCGAATCTGTACAGCACCGGCACGTGGCACTTGGCCGCGATGATGTCGGCGGCAAGGCAGTAGGTCTCACCGAAATTGGTGTTCCCCGCCCCGATGACCCCCCGGAGGAGGGTGCGGTTCTGCTCGTTGTTCAGGAACTTGACGACCTGCCGGGGCACCGCGCCCTTGCCGGTGATCCCTCCGTAGGTGGGGAGGACCAGGACGTACGGGCGGGTTGCCTGCAGGGTCGGCTCCTTGGTGAGCAGCGGCATGCGGGCGGCCCGGACCCCCAGCTTCGTGACGAAGCGGTGGGTGTTGTCGGAGACCGACGAGAAGTAGATCAGCGGGGCGTCGGTCACCGGCCCTTCCGCATCCCCGATGGGGGATGCGGAGGGAGCCTGGTCGTCCACGGCGAGAGCGCTCATGGCGATGCCACGCTGGGGAACCCCGGAGGGTTCCGCTCAGGCTACGGAGCTGACGGCCGAGTCCGCGAGGGCGCTGATCTTGTCAGGACGGAAGCCGGACCAGTGATCGTTGTCGGTGATGACGACGGGGGCCTGCATGTAGCCCATCGACCGGACGCGCTCGAGCGCCGTCGGGTCCTGCGAGATGTCGACGCTCTGGTAGGCGATGCCCTTCTTGTCCAGAGCGCGGTAGGTGGCATTGCACTGAACGCAAGCCGGCTTCGTGTAAACCGTGACGGTCATATCCTGATCCCCTTTTCCTCATTCGGCTGCTGATTTCATACCAGCAGCGTGCTGTCGAGACATGAGCGGCGCGGCCCCGGAAATGGGGAAGAAATCTGGGGTTTCTCGCACCTTGCGGCTCATGCTGTGCAGCGGTTGTTTCTGTCCCTCGATACTACATCTAGTGCGGGCCGTTGGGACATACCCCTACATGATGTATTACAAGTATGTCATTCCGGGAGTGAGTAGTCCACACGATGTCCACAGATCCGCGCCCGGCGGAACCCCGGAAACGCGCCGAACTCGGCTGGTTTCGCGGTCCCGGTCCACACGCTGTGGAGGACTTCCACACAGGCGCAAGAATTTTCGTGTCGCACTTTTTCTGGCGTGTCGTGTCGGTCCCCGGCGGGCACGAGCCGGGTCGGGGACGACGACGACCGGCGCGCCGGCCGGTCCCCCGGCTACCCCCGGTAAGCTCGACGCGATCCGTTCGGAGAAACCGCTGGACGACTGCAAGGGAGAGAGATGGTCAACCCTGTCCACCTGCGGACATTGCTCGAGGTCATCCGTCACGGGTCCTTCAGCGGGGCCGCCGTCAACCTGGGCTATACGGCGTCCGCCGTGTCCCAGCAGATGTCCGCCCTCGAGCGCGACACGGGCGCCACCCTCTTCACCCGCGCCGCGCGGAGCGCCATCCCCACGGACGCGGCGCTCGCCATGGCACGGCACGCGGCGAAGGTCCTCACGGACATCGACGCCCTGCTCGCCTCGACGGCCCGCGCCGGGTCCGGCCCGGCGCACGAGCTCCGGCTCGGGATCTTCCCGAGCCTCGCGACCTTCGCCCTGCCGCGACTGCTCCGCATGCCGGAGTGGCAGCGGCTCGGGGTGTCGCTGCGCCTGTTCGTCGGGGAACCCGCGCACGCCATCCAGGGGCTGCGGAGCGGTGGCGACCTCGACCTCGCGCTCGTCTACCAGGTGGGCCAGGCAGGTCTCGCCTGGCCTTCCACGCTCAGCCGCCAGTGGATCGGCGACGACGACTTCCGGGTCATCCTGCCCGCGAGCTGGGGTATCCGCAGCGGCTCCCGCGTCACGGCGGACCAGCTCGCGGACATGCCCTGGATCATGCATCATCCGGGCACCGCCGACGCCACCGTGATCGAGCGGCTCTTCGCCAGCTGCAACCTCCACCCCCGGATCGCCGCGTACTGCGACGACTTCAATGCCAGCCTGGAGCTCACGGCCGCCGGGCTCGGCGCAGCCCTCGTCCCCGAACTCGCCATGGTCAACCGGCCCGAGGGCATCGTGGCGCTCGACGTCCCGGAGATCCGCCTCGCCCGCAGCATCTTCGCGCTGCGGACGGGTGACGCCGACGACGCACGCGTACGGCTGTTCATGGACCAGCTCGCCGACATCCTCCGGAGCCAGAGCATCGGGCCGAAGCATACGGCCACCGGATACGCACCCACCGCCGATCGCTGATCAGCCGTTGCGCCGCCGGCGGTCGATCCGTAGCTTCGGACAGGGCGAGCACATCCGCCCGCCGTCCGGAACCTGCCGAGGAGGAGATCCAATGCGCATCAGGAACAGCGTGGTCGTCATCACCGGGGCGGCGAGCGGCATCGGCCGCGCCACCGCCCTGCGGTTCGCGCGCCGCCGGACGAGCCTCGTCCTGGCCGGCCGGCGCGTGGAGGCCCTCGAATCCCTCGTCGCGGAGTGCACGGCCCTCGGGTCCCGCGCCATCGCCGTCCCCACGGACATCTCGGACCACGATGCCGTCCAGGAGCTCGCGAGCCGGGCCGTCGAGGAGTTCGGACGGATCGACGTCTGGGTGAACAACGCCTCCGTAGCCGCCTTCTCGCCGTTCCTGGAGGTCCCGCTCCACGACTTCCAGCGCGTGATCGATGTCGATCTCATGGGGTACGTATACGGGGCGCGCGCCGCACTGGGGCAGATGCAGCAGCAGGGCTCCGGCGTCCTCGTCAACGTCTCCTCCATCCTCGGGGTGGTCCCGCAGCCCTACAATTCCGCCTACTCCATGGCGAAGGCCGCCGTGCGAGCGCTCGGCGTGAGCCTCCGCTCGGAACTGATGCTGGAGAAGAAGAAGCACATCCACGTGTCCACTGTGCTCCCACCGACCATCGACACCCCGTTCTTCCACCATGCGGCGAACTACACCGGCCGGCGCGTGGTGGCCATGCCTCCCGTCTTCCCCGCGGACCATGTGGCCAAGATGATCCTCGCGGTCGTCGAGAAGCCGGTCCGCGAGATCGCCGTCGGCCGGATCGGTCGCTCCATGGTGCGGCAGCACCGGCTCATGCCCGCCAAGGTGGAGAAGAGCATGGCGGTGCAGGCGGAGTTCAGCCAGCTGTCGAAGAAGGAGTCCGCGGAGGACTCGACGGGCAACCTCTACGGTCCCTCGCTCGACCCTGCGAATGCGGCGGTGGCCGGTGGCTGGAGCGGCCGGCGACGCACCGCGCAGCGGATGATCCTCGGCACGGCGCTCGTGGGTGTCGGCGCCGTCGTCTTCGGCGACAAGCTCAAGGCGGCCGTCCCCGCGGTCGTCGCGTCCGCGCGACGGGCGGTGGGCGACTCGTGACCCTCGCCGGGCGTGCGACGATGCGGGCATGACTGCACGCATCGACGTTCCCGGCCTGCCCTTCCCGCTCGAAGCCTCCGGTGCACCGGCACCGGATGCGCCCGTCATCAGCGACGACGGTGTCCGCCTGACGGCGGGCGCCGGTGCGGACCTGTTCCTCGACCCCAGCGGGCCGGCGTCCCCCCGCCCGGACGCGGAACGGTGGACGGCACCGATCGACGGCGACTTCCAGCTGCAGGCACGCGTCGCTGCGGGCTTCACCGCGGACTTCGACTCCGGCGTGCTGCTGGGCTGGTTCGACGACGACACATGGTTCAAGGCGTGTGCCGAACGGGACCCCGCCGGGATTCCCCGGGTGGTTACCGTGGTCACCCGGAACGGCGCCTCGGACGACAGCAACGGCTGGCCCATCGACGAGGCGGGCGTGTACCTGCGCATGAGCCGGTTCGGCTCCGCCTTCGCGCTCCACGCCTCCTCCGACGGCGACCGCTGGGACCTGGTGCGCTACTTCGCCCTGGACCGCCCTGCGGCCGAACCCCTGCGAGCCGGTTTCGTGGCGCAGTCCCCCTCCGGGACCGGCACCTGGGCCACCTTCCGGGACGTCCGCTTCACCCGCGCGACGCTCGCAGACGTTCGGGACGGCTCCTAGCCGCGGGACCGGTCCCCGGTCGAGTGGACCGGCCCTCTAGCCGGGCGCGGGAACCGGCGTGCGCACGAGCCGGGCGGCCTCGACCAGGTTCCGCAACGATGACTCGCGTACGCGGTCTCGTAGTTCACACACCACCTCGGCACAGGAAGGATAGGCTCACGCTATGGGCAGAACACCGCAGCCCTTGTCGCGTGAACGAGAGGCGCGCATCTTCGACGCCGCGGCGCACGCCTTCGTCACGCAGGCGTACGAAGCATCCTCTCTCAACCGCATCATCGAGGCCGCGGGGATGCCTAAGAGCTCTCTGTGCCGCCGGAGCGGATGTCGCCACCTCCGACCGCGCGCTCACAGCGCTGCGACAGCTGCTCGACGGGATCTAGAATGGCCGATGTCCTCTTCTGCCCGGTGACCTTCAACCTGGCCGAGACGACTCGCATGATTCAGGTCGCGCGTGCGCTCGATCCGATTCACCGCCCGGTGTTCATGGGTTACGAGGACGATTACGTCTCGCTCATCGTGGATGCCGGCTTCGAGTATCGTGCGTGCGCACCATCGTGGTCGGCAGCCGAGCGCCGACAGGCGATCGCCTTCGACCAGGGCCGCGCGTTGCGGACACCGTTCACCACCGAGCTGGTCAGGGCACGCGTCGATGTCGAGCGGAGACTCATCCGCGAGCTGGCGGCGCCCGCCGTGGTGACGGGATCGAATCTCACGTCCTTCATCTCGGCGCGCGCCGAAAAGGTACCGCTGTTCTATCCGGTGCCGTTCGCGCTCACCATCGCGCAGGTGAAGCAGACCACGCGTATGGAGCTCGTCCGCGGCAGTGGCCGGCCCGCGCGGGCGGCTGACCGTGTCGCCACCTCGCTGTTCCGCTGGACCTACATGCGCGCTCCGCTCGCTCCGCGGTCGTTCACCAAGGTCGCGAAGACCAACGGCGCTCCGCCGCTTCGCACGGTCGCGTCACTGCTGACCGCGGACCGGAACCTGCTCACCGAGATGCCGTGGGAACTGGAAGGCTTTCGGATTCCCACCGGGTTCGAGCGCATCGGCCCGATTTTTGCTCATATCGACGCACCCGTCCCGCCGATCGTCAACGAGCTGGCCTCGGCATCCGAACCGCTGATCTACCTCGCACTCGGCTCCTCCGCCGATCGGGCGCTCGCGCTCGCGGCGGCGCGGGCACTCGGGGAGTTGTCGGTTCACGTCGTCGCGCCGATTCTGCACTACCTGGAGCCCGGCGACGCCGTGCCCGCCAATGTGCACCTGACCAACCTGCTGCCGGCACATGAGCTCGGCGGCTTGGTGGATGCCGCGGTCGTGCACGGCGGGCAGGGAACGGTACAGACGGCATGCGCGACGGGCGTGCCGTTCGTGGGGATGGGATTGCAGCCGGAGCAGACCTGGCACGTTCGCGCCTGTGAGCGCCGCGGCAATGCCATCGCGGTGTCGCCGAAAGACGTATCAAAGCCCGCCTTCGTCGACGCCGTGCAACGCGTTCTCACAGACCCGGGCTTCCGCACCGCCGCCTCCGAGGTACGCGAGGCGTACGCGAAAGAAGACGGCGCGGCCAAAGCCGCTCGGGTCATCGAGGCCGCGATCACCATGCGGTAGGGCCGGAGTGGCGTGGCGCGGTCTCAGCCGGTACTCATCGTCAGGGAGTCAGCCGGTCGGATGCCATCTCCCTGTGGAATGGATCTAGTGGACGGAGAATCCGCCGTCCACGGTGACTACTTGTCCGATGCCGGTGCCTGCTCGCCGGCCTCCCTACAGGGATGCCGCGAGGCCTGCCTGCGGGGGTCGCTCGAGGTCGAGGGCGTCGAGGACGTCCAGTGCTGCGGCATGCTCGTTGAAGGTGTAGAGGTGGATGCCCGGAGCGCCGTCCCCGAGTGCTGCCCGCGCGAGTTCCACGGTGGCCGCGACGCCGACGCGGCGGCGCTCCTCCGGGGTGCGCGCGCCCTCCAGCCGGTCCCACAGGCCCTGGTCGACGTCGATGCCCGCGAGCCCGCTGAGCCTCTTCAGCCGCCGCGTG
The DNA here is from genome assembly GCF_058269215.1 of Arthrobacter sp. TJ-238. Taxonomy (NCBI): domain Bacteria; kingdom Bacillati; phylum Actinomycetota; class Actinomycetes; order Micrococcales; family Micrococcaceae; genus Arthrobacter; species Arthrobacter sp. TJ-238. The sequence goes on from NZ_JBZCNH010000003.1 coordinate 390,459, forward strand.
CTCGTCAGGGGCATGACGCCCGGGATGATCGGCAGGGTGACACCGGCGCGGCGCGCACGGCGGACGAGGTCCGCATAGTCGGAGGGCCGGAAGAACACCTGGGTGATCGCGAAGTCCGCTCCGGCGGCCTCCTTCGCCAGGAGCACCTCGACGTCCTGCTCCAGGGAGGGCGAGTCGGGGTGGCGGGTGGCGTAGGCGGCCACGCCCACGGAGACCCGTCCGGCGGCCAGCTGCGCGGTGTGCTGGGTCTCGACCTCGCGGATGAGGCGTACGAGCCCGTCGGCGTACTCGACGTCGCCCGCCTGGATCCCGTCCGCGTCCTGGGGGTGACCGTCCGGCGCATCACCGCGCAGCGCGAGGATGCCGCGCACTCCCCCGCCGATCAGCCGTTCGACGATGCCTGTCAGTTCCTCGCGGCTGCTGCCGATGCACGTCAGGTGCGCCAGTGGCTTCAGCGTGGTCTCGGTGAGCAGGCGCCGCAGCAGGGCGATCGCGGCTTCGTGGTTGCTGCCGGCGGCGCCGTAGGTGACGGAGACGAAGTCGGGCCGGGTGTCCTCGAGCCGGCGGATGGTCGTCCACAGCGACTCCTCCGCCTCGGCGTTCCGCGGTGGATACAGTTCGTAGGAGAGTGCGGGGTAGGACGGTGACGACATCGGGTCCTCTTCGTGCGTGCCGTCCGTCGCCCGGAGGGCATGGGATCGGTCGAAAGGCGGATGACCGCGAGGGGGCGCGGCGGGGCGGCGTACGAATGTCAGGCCCGCATGGGGGCACCCACACTCCCCTGCGGGAGTCGCTGACCGGCTGTACCTGGAACCACACGCTACGACAGGCCGCTGTGTGCATCAAGGATCGGCGGAAGAATGACGCGCGGCCACCCGCCCGTCAGGCCGACTCGGGCTCCTCCGGTACATCGGGCACGTCGGCGAGGTCCGGATCCTTCTGGATGATGCCGAGGTCCGCGAGCCGGTCGGACATACCCGCGCCGTCGGGCGCGTAGATCCATGGGATGCCCGGCGTCGGCTGGACCCCGGTCTTGGAGCGTCCGCCCGCGAGGACCGCCTCGCCCGTGGAGAGCTGGCGGATCGCGATGGCGCGGACGTTCTGCGGGTGGCGCTGCGCGAACTCCGAGTAGATCGACTCGTCGTGCTGGCCGTCGTCACCCACCAGGAGCCACTTCACGTCGGGGAACTCCTCGGCGAGACGCTCCAGGGACGTCCGCTTGTGTTCCTGGCCGCTGCGGAACCAGCGGTCGCGGGTGGGGCCCCAGTCGGTGAGCAGTTTCGGCCCCGCCGGGTACAGGTTGCGGGAGAGGAAGCGGGACAGCGTGGGCGCGACGTTCCAGGCACCCGTCGACAGGTACAGGACGGGCGCCGAGGGAAGCGACCGGACGATCCGCTCGTAGAGCACGGCCATGCCGGGCGTCGGGGTCCGGGCGTGCTCGTCCAGCACGAACGTGTTCCACGCGGCCAGGAACGGCCGGGGCAGGGCCGTCACCATGACGGTGTCGTCGATGTCCGAGACGACGCCGAACTCCGTGCCGTCCGCGACGATCCGCACCGGGGCCTCGACGACCTTCGACTCGCCGGACTGCACAGTGATGGTGTGCCAGCCGGCGTCGAGGGTCACCGGGATGCGGGAATCCACCACGCCGCCGCGGTCTGCCTCGACGTCATGCACGGTGTCCCCGATGGTGACATGGACGACGGCGTGCGGGACCGGGGCGCTCGTGAAGTTGCGCCAGCCGCGCATGCCCTCGGCCAGTGGCTTCAGCGGACCGGCCTCCGAACCCCGCCCCGTGTCACGCGGGTCGCTGAGAACCACGCGGCCGAGTACCCGCACCCACGACGTCGTGCCGTACCCGGTGTACGGGATGACCGTCTCCACCCTGCCGCGTCGCACCGCGAGGCGGGTCTGCAGCCGGAGCCAGGCGTCGTCGAGGCGCATGGCGAGGTGGCGTTGCCCGGCTCCTCCCCTCGGGGAGGGGCTACTGCTCGGGGTCGTGGAGGGCGGCTGCGGCTTCGCGGAACGGGGACACATGCGTTCCAGTCTGGCACGGCGTGCTCCGCCGGACGAGGTGGGCCCGTGCGCCATCGGTGGGCGCGGGCGCGTGAGTACAGGTAACGGGGGGCTAACAACTTCCGGATCGGGCTTGTGCTGTCTTGTAGGTGGGAACCGGTGGCTGCGACTCTGGAACTTCCAGTCAGCGAATCACCATCCGGGGGAACCATGGCATATGAGGGAGAAGTGCTCGGCGTCCGTTCCAAGGAAGGGACTGCCCTGCGCGCGTGGGACAGCGCCGCTCTCGAGGACCCAGACACGACGGCCGCCGATCTGGCGCACGCCGTGCTCTTCGGCGGGGCCCAGCCGGCCCTCGAAGCGGTGGCGGCGGGCGGCGTGGGCCTCACCGTGGATCATGCCAGGGCGCTGCACTTCGCCAACGAGATGGCTGAGCTGCGGCACTACGCTCCGCTGATCGCCGTGGTGGACGGGCTCCCCGCCCTCGCCCCCGGCGTCCGGCAGCTCATCGAAGGCCTCCCGGGGCGCGGCCTGTGGGACGGCCTGCCTGCCTGGCGGCTCTGACGCGCCCCGCTCACCCATCCGCCCCGGTTCCAGCGCCGAATACCGACCGGCCGTCGCCCTCCTGCGCGGCCTGCCGCCCACGGCGGCCCAACTGATGTCCTGACCCGCGCCTCGGCGTGTCGATGGGACCGCCCGGGAGGCGCTGGACAGGGATGGAATCGATAGTGGCGGACAGCCGTACCGTGCAGGAAGCCGCCGATGAGGCGCGCCGGTTCTCGCTCACGGTCCTGCCCTTCGTGCTCCGGCTGCAGTGGGCCCCGCGCCTCGTGATCCATCAGGCGGACATCTCGCGCGTGGGCGCGGCGATGGCGGCCTCCAGCGAGTCGACACTCCCCCTGCTGGTGGAGGTGACGGGCCTGAAGGAGATCACCTGGGATGCACGGAAGGCGATCATCGGGTACGAGCATCCGGCGAGGATCGCGATCGTCGGCTCGGATGCCGTCGACCTCGTGCTGACCGCTTTCACCGTGAAATCCTCCTCCGACATCCGGTTCTTCCTGGACCGTGACGAGGCCGTGCGCTGGTTGCTGCAGTAACTCCCGCAGCCAGGGGCGGAGGCACCCGGCACGTCTGCGATGATGGCGCCATGCATCTGCACGACTTCATCGCCCCCGCCACCCCGGCAGCCGCAGCGGCACTCGAGCTGGCGGCCTCCCACCATTCACCCGCCGTCCTCAACCACGTGGTGCGGTCGTGGCTCTGGGCGGAGGCGTTCGCGCGGGTCGAGGACCGGCGAGACATCGATCACGAGCTGCTGTACACCTCCGCCATCCTGCACGACATCGGGCTGGTTCCCGCCTACGACAACGTGGCGCTGTCCTACGAGGAGGCCGGCGGGCACGTCGCCGTCGCACTGACCACCGGTGCAGGCTGGGCACCCGAACGACGACGCCGGGCACTCGAGGTGATCGTCCGCCACAACTGGCCCTCCGTGGACCCGTCGGTGGACGTCGAGGGGTACCTGCTGGAGATCGCCACGGGGCTGGACATCAGCGGCGCCCGGGCAGACGTCCTGCCGGGGGGCCTGGTGCGCGAGGTCCTGGCCGCCTACCCCCGCCTCACCCTCGGCGAGGAGTTCACGGCGAGCGTGACGGACCAGGCAGGGCGCAAGCCCTCGACCGCGGCGCAGCGGATCGTCCGGGGCGGCGTCGCCGCGAAGCTGGCACACCACCCGCTGGAGACCAGCGCAGGCCCCTGACCTGCGCGCGCTCAGTCATCCGGGCGCCGTGAGGCCGCCAGTGGAACTCGGGCAGGTCCTCGCTCAGGATCATCGCTCCGGTCGAGAGCCGTGGACGACGGCGGTCCGTCGGCCACGGCTCCCGGCTCACCGGTGACTCAGTAGGTGATCCGCCCGAACCGGTTGTGGAACTCCCCGGTCGGCCCGTCCGCGCCGACGAGAGCGAGTGCGACCGTCGCGTCCGTCCCCTCCGTCACCGTCTGGTGCCCGCCGTGGCCGTTGAAGTCGGTCGCCGTGTAGCCGGGGTCGCTGACGTTGACGCGGAACGCCGGCAGGTTCTTCGCATACTGCACGGTGAGCGCGATCACGGCCGCCTTCGACGCCGCATACGGGATGACGGGGACCGCGAATTCGTCCGATCCCTCCGTGGAGAGACTGCGGGGCCAGCCAACCCCCGAGGCGACGTTCACGATCACCGGCTGCTCCGACGCCTGCAGCAGGGGCAGTGCCGCCTGTGTCACCCGGACGATGCCCACCACGTTGGTCTCGAGCACGCCCTGCATGACCTCCGGGGTGAGGTCGTCGATGCCGTAGGAGGTGCCGAGGATCCCCGCATTGTTGATCAGGACATCGAGGGCCGGGAGGGTCCCGAGCGCCGCGTCGACGCTCGCCTGGTCCAGCACGTCCAGTTCGACGACGTGGGCCCCGAGCTCGCGGGCGGCGTCCCCGTTCGCCACGTCGCGCATCCCCGCGTAGACGGTGTGGCCGGCATCGATCAGGCGGCGCGCTGTTTCGAGGCCGAGGCTCTTGTTGGCCCCTGTGATTAGTGTTGTTGTCATGAGTTCACTCTGTGCCCCGCGCGTCCGGACGCCAAGGCACCCCTGGACGGTAGGACCGGGAGTGCCACCCAGGGAGGGCGAGCCGACGTGAGCGCCGACGACGAATTCGCCAGTGTGCTCAGATCCTGGCGTGAGCGGCTGACACCCCGGGAGGTCGGGCTTCCCGCGGGTGCCGGCCGCAGGAGCGTGGGGCTCCGGCGCGAGGAACTCGCCTCCCTCGCCAACATCAGCGTCGACTACGTGGTCCGGCTGGAGCAGGGACGGGCCACCCATCCCTCGCCGCAGCTACTCGGCGCGCTCGCCGTCGCCCTGCGACTGTCCGACAGCGAGCGGGACCACCTCTATCGTGCCGCCGGCGCCGCGCCGCCGTCGGGCCAGGTGCCCCGGCACATCTCGCCCGGCGTGCAGCGGATCGTCGATCGCCTGGGGGACGTCCCGCTTGCCGTCTTCAGCGCCGCGCACGACATCCTGCTCTGGAACCCGCTCTGGGCAGCCCTCAACGGGGACCCCTCCGCGCTGACCGGGCTCGAACGGAACCTCGTGTGGCGTCATTTCACCTCCGGCCACGAGGGTACGGAGTTCGACGACCGGCACGCCGACGACTTCGCGAGCGACCTCGCTGCCGACCTGCGCACCGCGGTAGGGCGCTACCCGAACGACACCGAGCTGGGGCGGCTCGTCGCTGGGCTCCGGGCCGCTTCGGCGGAGTTCGAGCGGCGCTGGGCGGAAGCGCGGGTCGCCGAGCACCGCTCGAGCCGCAAGACCGTCACGGGTACCCCCGTCGGCCCGATCAGCGTCGACTGCGACGTCCTCACCGTGCCGGGAAGCGACCTGCGCGTCGTCGTCTACACGGTGGTTCCCGGCTCCGAGGACGAGGCGAGACTGGACCTGCTGCGGGTCACCGGCCTCCAGACCCTGGCGACAGCTCCGACCGGATCACCCTGACCGAGCCTCGACCCCTGCGGCCCATGCAGAGCTCGATGACCGGGACCGGCAGGACTTTCTCCCCCGGCGCGCAGAACGACGCTGCTTCTGAAGGATAAGCTGTCCGACGTGGGCGCTGGGCCCGCGGACTGGGGGAATCATGAGCAATGCGCTGAAGCGGACGTTCTGCGCTGCCGTCGTCATCTCGGCCGGCCTGACCTTCGGTGTGCCGGCGGCGTTCGCCGACGATCCACCCACGCCGCCCACCACGTCGCCGGCTCCTGTCGTCCCGAGTCCGGGCCCTCAGGCGCCGGCCCCTCCCCTTGCCTCGGTGCCTCGAGCTCCCCAGGATCCTGTCCCTCCACCGCCTCCGCCCGGGAACGAGCCCCCGACGCCGCCCGGCCGTCCCACGGCGCCGGCGCCCACCCCAGTCACGCCCACCCCAGTCACACCCACCCCAGTCACACCCACCCCAGTCACACCCACCCCAATCGCGCCCACCCCAGTCGCGCCCACTCCTCCGCCGCCCACTCCTCCGCCGGCGACCGACCCCGCGCCTCCGACCGACACCCCCGCTCCTCCGCCGCCTCCCGTCGCGCCCGTCGAGCAGGTCGGGCCCTCGATCCTCGCGCCGGTCGCTCCCGGTGTCGTTCCCGACGTCGCCCCCGAAGTGCCGCTCGAGGTCCCTGTCGAAGAGCCTACGGAGGCGGCTCCGGTGACCACGAGCCCTGCCGAACTATCGCCCCGTGCCACGCCGTCGCCGACGCCGACGGCCAGTCCTTCGGCATCGGCCACGGCGAGCGCGGAATCCGTCGCCATCGAGCGGAGCGACTCCCGACCGGGTCCGAACGTCCCACTGCTCGCGGTCCTGTCGGTCGTGATCGTCGGATGCCTCGCCGGGCTCGTGAGGGTCATCGGCCTCCCCGGGCAGAAGGAATCGCACGGATCGCTCGACGACCTGCAGCTGACGGCGGGAAGGGTCTCCGGGCATAGGACGGATACGCTCCATCGGGGCAGGCGGGAACGCGCTTGAAGCGCCGCCCTGCGCCGCGGCCCTCGTCCTGGAAGAGCGTCGGGACGAGGGCACCGAGAGCCCGTTGACTGAGGCGCAAAGCGGAACTACGCTGCCCGTGGCGTCGCACACCGACGCCTCTTGCGGCACCACCACCGCTCTCGTCGCCTCGTAGGCAATGAATCCCGTTCATCAGGCGGGATACCGGGCGCGCGCGATCCCGCATGGCCGAGGAGCCACCGTGAAAGACCCCGGTAGATACCGCTATCTCCCCCTGCTGCTCGCACTGACCTTCACCGCCGGCGTCGCACCTGCCGGAGCGGAGACCACGGACGAACCACCCGGCGGGCCGCCGCAGGACACGGATGGGGACTACGTGCCGGTTCCACGGTCGACCTCACCCGCGAGTCCGACGACGCGTTCCTCGACGAGCTCGACGTGTCCGGGCCGTACACGGAGCGCATCTCTGCGGACCGGACGAAGGTCTCCGTCTCGCTCAGGGCGCCGTCCCTCGTCTGGCCGTTGAGCGCCGTCGAAGCCGAGGTCTTCGCCGAGGAGGGGTTCCCCGGCTTGCTCTACTTCGAGGCGGGCCGAGTGGCGGTCGACCTCGAGTTCCCGGCGGATCCGGCCGTTCTGGAGCCCACGTCCGTCGAGGTCACCAAGAACACCGCCCGCGACATCACCGACGTCTGCGAACTGCTCGACGAGGCGCCGACGAAAAAGGAATCCTGATCCCTCAAGCCCGCGGCCGAGGACGACGACGGCCGCGCACAGGGAGGTGAGGCCTGCCGTGCTGCGCGAGCAATGCGGCAGGAGGGCAGGTTACACCCGGTCGCCCGATCCGCGGCAGCCGATGCGGCGTCACAGGCTCCCTGTTTGCGCATGTAACCTGTTGCGACTCCCCCACAACAGAAGGATGAGACACCGCCATGGCAACCGATTACGACGCACCGCGCGTCCGCGAAGAGGACCAGCCCGCCAACGAGTCGCTCGATGCGATCCAGGCCCAGCGCAGCGCAACGACGCAGACGGCCGTGATCGACACCGAGGACGTCGATACCGCCGAAGGTTTCGACCTGCCGGGCGCGATCCTCGACGAGGAACTCCAGGTACTGGTCGTCCCCGTGCAGGAGGACGAGTTCACCTGCATGTCGTGCTTCCTCGTCCACCATCGCACCCAGCTCGCCCGCGAGAAGAACGGCGACAGGTACTGCACCGAGTGCGAGGGCTGACACCGGGCACGACCGGGTCGGCGCCGGCGGGGGTGGCACCGGGCTGCTTCGGTGTCAATCCCCCGCGTCCGGTTCCTCGATGACCTCGCCGATGTACTGGATCGTCAGCACCGGTGACTCCATCTCGTCGGTACCGGCGACGAGCGCCACGTACAGGTGCTGACCCTCGAAGCCGGTGGCCACGTAATCGAAGCTCTTCCACGTGGGGTGTTCGGCGGCGCCGTACCATGCGGTCTGCAGCAGCAGGTCCTCCCATTCGGAGTCCGGAGGCATGCCGGCAAGGCCGAGGGCGGCGACGACGGTGTGCTCGACGGCCACGGGGCAGAGGAAGTACCGGCGTGAAGCGAACGGGCTGATGTCGAGCAGGGTTCCCTCCTGCAGGGCTCGCCGGCGTGCGGGTCCCACGTACTTCTCCGGGATCTCGTGGGTGAGTTGGTGCTCGAGCAGGTCGACCTGCTCGGTGCTGGGCATCCCTTCCGGATAGAGGTAGGGGTTCACCCGGGATGCCGGGTCGTAGGGTACGAACCAGGCGGGTGCGGCATCGTTGTCGGAGACCGCACGATACGCCTCCTCGAGTACGGTCGGGTCCTCGAGCAGCCCCGCCATCATGCGGTCCAGGTTCATCGCTCCGAGGTTGGCCCCGTACTCCGTATCGGCGTTCCTGATGCCCTTCTTGGCGAAGCAGTAGGCGGCGAGCGCATGGGCGAAGGTGCGCGGATCCTCCCAGCCGAGTTCGAAGTCCGAGGCCACCTCGGCCGCCACCACGGCGAAGCGCTGGAGGAAACCGGACGTGTAGTGGTGCCGGTACGCCGGTGGCAGCAGCTCCACCACCCGCGCGCCGGCGGAGGTGATGTACTCCTGCATATCACCACCCGCGGCCTCCAGGGTTCGTACGGCGAAGACGTCGTCGAAGATCCCCGCGAGCACGATTGGAATGGACTGCCGCAGCGCCCCACGGAGTAGTTGAGCGAGCACGAGCTCCCTCAACCGGTCCTCGGGCGAGTCGTAGTTGGATGCCGGGAGTTGGCCGTCCTCGTCGAGCTGCATGCGACCGATGCAGGCGCCCTGCAACTCCGGGCCACCGAAGTAACCGAAGATCGTCAGATGAACGCCCTCGAGCTTGCGGCCCTCATTGATCAGCTCGATCTGCCCGGGCGTCAGGTCGTGCGGGTCCATATCAGGTGGCACTGCGCTCCTCGATCGGGTGGCGCCAGACTAACAGCCGAGGTCTCGCGGTGCCGGAGCCGGTCCTCCTGTCACGTTCTGCTGGTGTCGGCGTTCCGCAGGTGGGAGTCCGACCGGCGGTCGTGCCCCGCCCCGACACTCAGGACGCCGGTCTGCGGGAGGCGCATCTGACGGGCAGGGCGTGCGTATCGGCTCCGGTTCCGGCCCTAGAATCGAGACGGTTGGGGAACCTACGACGGGAACGGGGCGAAATGAGCGACAGCAGCAGGTTGGATCCGGACAAGGAGTTTCCGGACGATCTGACGAGTGTGGACCGGGACGACCTGGACATCCTGAACAGCAGGAACCACCGCTCGCGGGACCTTCAGTACATCCGTGAGGGTGAGGTGGATCCGGAGACGGAGGGCCGGCACCACGAGCTCCGGGAGGAACTCGATCGCCGCCAGGAGGTGCGCGACCAGTCGTCCGGGCACGCCGCCGCACGCGAGGGGATACGAGCCGAGGCCGAGCGCGCCTGAGCTTGTCCGGCTCGTACTGGCGGTGCCGGTGCGCAGCCCGATCACCCCGGTGAGGACGCGGCCGAACTGTGACCCAACCGATACGTGTCGTCAGCGCCCTTCCTACTTCCCGAACCCGACACTTGGAGCATGGCGCTCATGGGGTTCGAATCGGCACGACCGACGCAGTGGTTGAAGAGCAATCGGGGGGCTCTGCCGTCGATCGTCGCATTGGCCGGCGTCGCCCTGTTCTGGATCGTCGGCGCGGTCGGCGGGATCGGCTTCCTGCGCGACGCAAGTTCGCCCATGACCATGCTGACCGGGCTCTATGTGATGCTGGCCGCCGTCGCAGTGTCGATCATCATCGCGACTCTCGCCCTGACCGACCTGACCCGCCGGTACTCACGCCCGCGCTCCGGGCGCTGAACTCCGTGCGCGGGCGTGGCATGCTGCTATGTCAGCACCGGAGGAGCGGTACAGCGACGCTTTGGCCGCAGCACACCGGCACACGCGGCAGTGGCTGGAAAGCCAGGACGACCGTCGTGTCGGCCCGAGCCTGACCGCCACGGAGCTCGCCGCGGAGTTCGGCGGACCCCTGCCGCGGCATGGGACCCCGGCCGCCGACGTGGTTGACCACCTCGCCACGAAGGCGGACCCCGGACTGATGGCCATGCCCTCCGGACGCTTCTTCGGCTGGGTCATCGGTGGAGCCTTGCCCGCGGCGCTGGCTGCGGACTGGCTGGTCAGTGCGTGGGACCAGAACTCGGCGCTCCGCTTCTCGAGCCCTGCCACAGCGGCCATCGAGGAGGCCGCCGGGGCGTGGCTGCTCGATCTCCTGGGCCTCCCCCGGGGTGCCGATGTCGGTTTCACCACCGGTGCGACGATGGCCAACTTCACGGGCCTGTCCGCCGCCCGGTGGCGCCTGATGACCGACGCCGGCTGGGATCTCGACGCCGACGGCCTTGCCGGAGGGCCCCGCATCCGCTGCTTCGTGGGCGCGGAGCGGCACGACACGATCGATCTGGGCCTGCGACATCTGGGACTGGGCCGACCCGCAGTGGTGCCCGTCGATCGGCAGGGCCGCATCGACCCGGGCGAACTGGACTGCGCCCTGGATCTCGCCCTGACCGGTACCGGATACAGCGGATCCCGCCCGTCAGGCCGCACTCCGCTGCTGGTCTGCCTGCAGGCCGGGAACCTGCACTCCGGTGCCTTCGATCCCTTCAGGGAGGCGATCACGGTGGCCAAGGCGCACGGCGCGTGGGTCCATGTGAACGGCGCCTTCGGACTGTGGGCCGCCGCCGTACCGGAACTGGCCGCCCTGACGGCGGGGCTGGAGGGCGCGGACTCGTGGGGTACCGATGTTCACAAGACGCTGAACGTGCCGTACGACTGCGGAATCACGATGGTCCGCGACACCGTCGCGCTGCGTGCTGCCATGGGTTTCCACACCGACTACCTGATCCATGACGCGACCGGCCCTGCCGATCCCTTCGAGACCGTCCCGGAGTTGTCACGGCGCGCCCGCGGGGTGCCGGTGTGGGCGGCGCTCAAGTCGCTCGGTCAGGACGGCGTTGCCGACCAGGTCCGGCGCCTGGTGCTCCACGCCCGTCGACCCGCGGAACAGTTGGCCGACCTGGAGGGCGTCCAGGTGCTCAACGACGTCTCCTACACACAGGTGTCGCTGACGTTCGGCGACGATGCCACCACGCGGTCGGTCACCCCGGCAGGCGTCGCTACTGGACTTCCCTGAAGTCGGCGCCGAGCGCCTCGGCAAGTCCAGCGAGATCACGGGTGCCGTCGGGCGACGCGCCGGCAGCGACCTCGGTGAAGTCGACGACGAACCAGTTCCCGCCCTCCACGAACCGGATGGATCCGTCGGCCTCCGCCGCGGCGGACAGGGTGGTGACGACGTGATCGAGATCCTCCGCGCGGTCGAAGTAGAAGACTTCGACAGTCTCCGTGCACTTGATCGACTCCGTCGTGACCAGGCCGACCGCGTCGTGGACTGACGTCGGCTCTTCCACCTCGTCGAGGCAGCCGACCTGCTCATCGACCGCGTCGACCGCCTGCTGCAACGACACGAACTCAGGCGGTTCGGACGGCGCTCCCGTGGCCGCGGTGCAGGCGGAGCATGCACCGATCAGGACGGCCCCGATACTCAGCGCGACGCCGAGCGGATGTAGTGGCTTCATCGATGTCCCCCATCTCGAAGAGTGTCAGGTCATCGTCGCACCAGCGAGGCTCGAAGTGTAGGGCCGCGTGAAGAATCCCTGTGCACTCGGCCGTCGAGGCGTATCGAAAACCATCTCGGCGGGCAGCCCGATCATGAGCGGGTTGAGCCGAGGAGCTTCCGACCCCTGGCCCCTGACCCCTGACCCCTGTCAGTCGATCAGGGCCGCCCCGAATCTCCCGGAAGTTTCCGCGATGGCCCGGGCAGAACGATGGCACTGCCATGTCGCTTGGCGCGAGGCTACGAGGCACCACTCGTGCAGCCATCCTTCAACGGACCAGCGGATGTCAGGCTACGAAGATGCAGAACGGATGACCGGCCGGATCGGCATAAACGTACAACGGCTCGTTCGGGTCGCCCGTCCGATCGAAGCGGAGCTCTGCCCCTAATGCCAGCGCCCTGGAATGGTGATGCTCGAGAGCTTCCCGATCGGGAACGGTCAGATCGAGGTGCATCTGCATCGGCACATCAGGCAAGGGCCATGTGGTCCGCTTCAGGTGATCAACCTGCTGAAAAGCAAGCCTGCGGTTGCCCTGTCCATCAGTGAGAACGAGCCAAGCGACATCGTCGGGCCTGCCCTCACCCGCGGGCTCATCTCCTGACCGGTACTGAAGTCCGAGCAGTCGACGGTAGAACTCCGCCAGTCCTCGCACATCCGTAGTGTCGAGAACCGTGTGAAGTAGCTGAGGAAATCCGGTCATGGGCCGAGACTAACGATCATCGAAGTTCCCTAGCCACATCCCACCTCTTCAGAACGAGGCTGAGGGCTGTGGCGGCTGCCAGTAGTCCGGCACCAACGTAGAAGTAGATCCTCATGCCAGCTCCCGAAGAGATGAGCTGTTGGCAAGGGTGCGTGCTCACTCCTCAGGTCGGAAAGTGCCTGCTACGGAATCCCATCAGGTTCAGCGCCCATCAACTTACCGGGTCAGGACGCATTCATTGTGACGGGCGCAGGTTCCGCACAATTGTCCAGAACGGATCCGGTTCGCGTTCAAGAGTGACTCGGGGATTGTTCCGAACATGGGTCTGCAGCGCCGATGGGCTGCTGTTGTTCGAGGGGTGGGCGTAGTAGTGCAGGACGCGGTGGCCCTGTCCCGTTTCGACGGCAAGGAGGACCCTGCTCAGCCCTGAAGGGTCCTCGAGCCGATCCTTGATCGCGTCCAACAGCTCAAGTTCGGATGCGACCGGCAAACCCGTCCGGTCCTGCTGAGGGCCGCGGCGTAGGGTTCATCCATGAGCGCATCGTCTCCGCCAGGTGGGCCTCGACCATCTCCGGAGGTGATCGTGCGATTGATGGAGCGGATCGTGAGTGAGCAGTGGCCCTCGGGATCAAAGCAGTTCAGTAGCTATTTCACGGACCTTGGCGGTGTACTGGGCGTACCGGACGAGCCCGACGGCGAAACTGCCCTGGGTGCGACTCGAGGACAGTTCGTCGTGCCAGGTGTTGCAGTGGAGAACGCTTCCTGGTCCGCGCTCAATAAGGCTGGACGAAGCCTCCGGTAGCGGATCCCTCAGCGGGCAAGAGTCACAGGTGACTGGTCGGACCAGGCAGTTTCGTCCAGGCCTCCTGGTGGGGTGGACGGTGCCAGTGGTGCCGTGGGCCCTCCCACTCGCGCGCAGCATCGGTCAGCCACATCGTCGTGTCGGGATTCCAGCCGGCGATGACCGTGGCCGTGCCAGGGTCGACGGGCAGGGCCCGGTTGGCGCTCGTGAGGTATCCGAGGGGTGTCAGGTGTACTGCGTCCCAGTGCTGTGCGACCTTCTCCCAGTCGGGGATCACCCATGCTCCGTCGTGTCCCGTGCAACGGAACCAATCATGGCGCCGAGATGCCGTGACCGGCAGAGGGTATTTCCGGCACAGGTCCACCCAGTCTTCTCCTGTCCGCAGTTCGTAGGTGCGGCCTGCGCCGCGCACCGGGATGACTGTGGCGTGCTCCCAGTTGAAGGCGTCCTCGATGAGATTCAAAGCCAGCGGTATCCGGCCCGTAGTCTGCAGCGTGCCCTGCGGGAAGGACCACCAGGATCCGGACCAGTTGGCTCGCGGATCCCTGGGCCGTTCCGTCTCAGCGCGGGCCTCCTCCGTGCGCGTGTCACGGGCCCACGCTGATAACGCCTGCGAGGGTTCCCTGAAAATAGGCGCTGAATCGTCTGCCGGCCGCCAGTCGATCGCCCACTGCTCCACCTGCCGGCCCTCCGGCCACCACTGAGTCGATGACGCCGACAGGACATGCTGAGCCATCGGTGCGAGGGCGGCTTTCACGTCCGGGAGCGCTCCGAGGACGTCCTCTCCGTCCGGTTCCTGCCACGGCCTGGACGTGTCGACCGCCAGCGACAAAGCCCTCCCGATCGCCTCACCGTCGACTGGCGTCATGTCGAGCGAGGCCAGCGCTGTGAGGAGGTCCGTCATGGAAGGCCGCGGAGGCTCATCCGTTTCCCCGTCCGACGATGCTGTCAGTAGCACTCGGGATATGCCCTTACCCGGATCCAGGTCATAGCTCAACCAGAACGCCGCCATCCTGATCGACGGATCGACCTCCATTGCTAGCCCCAGGCACAAGCGTCGTCCGCGAGGCCCGGTCAACAACACCTCGGCATCAGCATTCATCTGCCCACCCTACGGCGGACACCCGCGGACTACGGGCCGCATTGCCCTCCCGCCGATTTGAACGAGAACAGGTGGATCCCGTTGGCTGCCGCCATCGGGGTGGCCGAGTAGTAATCGTTGTCCTCGGGGTGTGGAGTACCGTCTGTGTGATGCCTGACGCCATCTTTGATCACCCGCGGGTCGCCCGCGTGTATGACCCCCTTGACCCTGACCGTAGTGACTTGGACACCTATATGGACCTTGTCGATGAGTTCGGGGCGGCGGCCATCGTGGACGTCGGGTGCGGCACAGGGACTTTCTGCTCCCGCTTGGCGGAGCGCGGTCTCCGTGTGCTCGGCGTGGACCCTGCCGGGGCCTCCGTCGATGTTGCCCGGACGAAGGTCGGCGCAGACCGCGCGACATGGGTTGTGGGAACCATGCTGGACGTAGCGGCAGATCCCGCACACCTCGAGCAGTATGACCTTGCCACGATGACGGCCAACGTCGCTCAGGTGTTCCTCGACGACGAGGCATGGTCGGCGAACCTGAGCGCAATCCGTGCCTGCCTTCGCCCTGGCGGCTACCTGGCGTTCGAGAGCCGTGTGCCTGCTGACCGGGGCTGGGAGCGGTGGACCAAGGAACGTACCCATCAGGTTGTCGATATCGAGGGTGAGGGGCCGGTAGAGGACTGGGTGGACGTCACACGAGTCGATGGCGAGTTCGTCACGTTCGAATCCCCGACCGTCTTCCTCGCTGACGGTCAGCGCATCGACTCGACCTCGACGCTTCGCTTCCGCTCCCAGGACGCATTCGAACGCTCCTTGTCGGCGGCCGGTTTCATCGACGTCGAGGTCCGGGATCTGCCCTACGCTCCCGGACGGGGCTGGTTGATCACGGCCCGACGGTAAACCCCTGGCCTTCGGACCACCAAGGGATCCGCTCAAGAGCTGACCGCCTGTTGGGTGAGGCGCAGATCCTCGTCGGTCATGTCCTGGTCCGCAGGCTCGGTGGTGGAGAGGATCAGCGACGCAGCGAGGAGGCCGCGCCGTCGCGTCCGGGTCGGCGCCGACAAAATAATCGACCGGTTCTGCCTCATTCGGCGCGGTGTGGATCTCCGCTCGCAGCCTGGACTGGTCCTCATTGAGGTCGCTGCGCCCCAGCACCCCCTCGAGCTCCGCCGGCGGTGGAGTGAAAGCACTGTCCGGGGCGCAGTCGGCGGGCGTATACACCGGCTCGAAGAGTGGCAGCTTCGCCAGTGCCCCCAGGTGGCTGCGCGTGGGGAATCGCTGACGGCAACCGGGGGCTTGTCCCGTTTCGTCTCCCCGGTCTCGCCAGTGCCCGCTGCCAGCGACAGGACTGCGGCCACGATGACGCTCGTACGTATGAGCGCTTGGCCTCTGTTCCCCATGATTCACCCCATCACGACCGTGACCATCGGACCGCTGTCGTCCTGCCGCGCCTCCGCCAGCACCGATGGCCGCTACGCTGGCTCCCATGCCTCACGTCCTGATCACCGGCATGTCAGGGGCCGGAAAGTCGACCCTCCTGCACGAGCTAGCCCGGCGGGGCTACCGAGGGGTCGACACCGACTACGACGACCGGGTACTTCTCGACGGCACCTGGGATGAAGCGCGCATGTCCGCGCTTCTCGCATCTGATCAACCCTTGATTGTCTCGGGGACTGCCGAGAACCAGGGACGGTTCTACCACCATTTCGCAGCTGTCGTGCTCCTCAGTGCACCGGTGGAAGTCCTCATCGAACGCGTCTCGGCTCGCACGAACAACCCCTACGGCAAGTCGAAGACAGATCAATCCCTGATCCGACAACATGTCCTCGACGTCGAACCGCTGCTACGCAGCAGCGCGACCCTCGAACTCGATGGTCGCAGGCCGGTTTCAGAGCTGGCAGACAAGGTCGAACCTTTCCTTGAGGTACCCGATCAGGCGTCGCGGGGGGCAGACATTGGATGAACGGTACGGTGAGACCCATGACAGCTGGACCAGCTCAGCGTGTTCTCTTCCATGGGGTGACCGGCAGCGGTAAAACCTCGGCTGCGCACGCATATGCAGTGGCGACCGGTGTGCCGGAGTTCTCTGCCGATGATGACCTCGGATGGCTCCCAGCATGGACAGGCCGTCCTGTCGAGGATCAGTACCGGATTGCCGCCGATATTGCCGCGCAGGACCGCTGGGTGCTCGACAGTGCCTACTCCAGTTGGCGGCACCTCGTCGTGACGCGGGCTGAGCTCATCGTGTTCCTCGACTATCCACGGTGGCTGTCTCTCGGCCGCCTGGTCCGGCGAACGATCCGACGGGTCGTGACGAAGGAACCAGTGTGCAACGGCAACGCGGAGACACTCCACCGTGTTCTGGCCAAGGACTCGATCATCCGATGGCATTTCAGAACCTTCAGCCGGAAGAAAGACACGATCGACCAGATCATCGCTGACCCGTTGATGCCTCCGGTGCTGTCGTTCCGGCGTCCACGCGATCTTGATGCATGGATTGCAGCGGGCGCTCGACCCCCGTCCGCAGCCGAATCGAAGCATCGGCGCCTGTGATGGACGTGTCAAGCCATCAGGGCGGTGAGCTCGGTCCGGTCAGTCACGGACCAGTGAGCTCACCAGGGATAGTCCGCGGGGACCGAAAGCCGCCAGTGGTGGGAGCAGCAGCGTGGTGATGCCGGACTCCGCCGCCGCTCCGTCATGGGTCGAACGATCCCCGGGTGGATCGGCCTCGATTCGGGGAGCTCGTCGAAGCGAAGCAGGGCAACTGCAAGGTCCTCGTCCAGACCTGCCCGGCGGAAGTGCAGCAGCTCCGCTGCGCGGTAGGCATCCCGGCTCGTGTCGGCATCTGCCGGGGCGGCCCGTCACGGAGCCGAAGTGATGCACGACCCGTGGATGAGGTGCCTACCGGGAGTCCGGGTGCGATGCGTCCAGAGGCCTCCGGCGACGTGAAGCGGCTAGGCTTTCCGGGGGCAACAGGAAGGGCACCATGCAGCACGACCGTAGCGACGGGGACTGGGCAAGCATGATGGAGGCTGCCAGAAGCATCATGGTTCACACCGCCCGCCGGCAGGAGCTTGTCACCTACTCGGAGCTCAACCGTCAGGTAGCCGAAGATGCTGATACGGAGCCCTTCGACTTCACGCGCGATGCTGAGCGGAACGCCTTCGGGACCTTGCTGGCGGACGTAGTGAAGGACGACCTGCTGCATAGCCGCTTCATGCTCTCCTCTGTGGCAACACTCTCGGACGTGGAGCGCGGGCCCGGCAGCGGCTTCTACACTCTCGCCGAGTACCTGGGACACCTGGAGCCGGACGCCTCACAGGATCGGCGCTACGAGTTCTGGGCTGATCAGCTGAGGCTCACCCTCGACCACTACAAGCGCCGGATCTAACGGACGAGAATCCCTCGCCAGACCGTAGTCCGCCAGGGTGGCATGGGCTTGTTTCGAGCAACAAGAACCGCCGGGCCAGGGCTTTCACTGTGGTCCGGCGGTTCGTGCTGGAGAGCATGCCCGAGCCCTTGACCTCGCTCGTCATGGACCGAGGTCCGACCTGTCTCCCCGCTACTGGTCGCCGAGCGGCCGCCCGTAGGGGTAGTCCACCCACTGGCCGACTGCCGCCCGTGCGCCCCGCTCGGTGGCCTGGAAGTCCGCAGGGTAGCGGGCGCCCTTGAGCTCCGCGTTGAGGTTGACGTCATGCCGGACCGTCCCGTCCGCGTACCGGACATCGAAGGCGATGTGCGACCGGGGCACGGTCCTTCGCAGGATGAGGGTCCGGTACTGGTCGGTGACGCTGGTGGCCCTGACGGCGACCGGCTCCTTCGCCCGGGCGTGCTTCTCGCGCTCCTCCGCCATGAACTGGATCCAGTCAGGCCCATCGACCGGTATGCCGTAGCCGTAAGCGATCCACGGTCCGGTGCCTACGTCGGGCGTGTGCTTCATCATGCTGGTCTCGGTGACCTGGAAGTCGGCCGGTGCGCGCCGGTACATGACTTTCACCAGGTCGATGTCCTGGTCAATGGTGCCGTCATCCCAGAGGACGTCGTAGCCGAAGGCGCGCTCCCGGCGGTGCCGCCAGCGGGAGCGCCGGTAGTAGGCCGTGGCCCGAAATGCGCTGGGTTGACGATCTCGCACCGACTCCGGACTGCCTGCGACCTCATCCTTCATCGGTCCCTCACCGCCGAGGGGCGCGTCATGGGCGGGCTGAGGTACTCGCTCTTCACTGTGAACACGGAGGCCGGCGCGCCCTTCGAGCGGGTGACCTTCTTCCCTGTGTCGACAAGGGCTCCACTCATCTTCCGGGTGAAGTTCCCGGCGTCGAGCTTGGCAGTGTTCCAGACCGCCTCGTAGACGTGGCGCAGCTGGTAGAGCGCGAACTCCTCAGGTACGAGCCTGGCGGCGGTGAGCGTGTACTCGATCTTCCCGGCCAGGCGCTCGAGCGCGGCGGTGAGGATGTCGCGGTGGTCGAAGGCGAGCTCTTCGTCGGCGAGTACGTCGTGGACGGGATGCCACTGGGCGGCAGCGGCGTCGCTGCCGGGATCGAGTTCGGGCAGGGTCCGGCCGTCGGTCGCGAGCAGCGCCAGGTGGGCGACGGACACGACGCGCATGCGCGGGTCCCGCTTCGGGGAGCTGTAGGTGGCGAGCTGCTCGACGTGGGCCCGGTGGGCGCCGAGATCCAGTCCCGTCTCCTCCTCGAGCTCCCGCCACGCTGCCTGGAGTGCGTCCTCTTCGGGCTCCACGAAACCGCCGGGGAGGGCAAGGGCTCCCCTGAAGGGATGGCCGCCGCGACGGACGAACGCCGCGTGCAGGGTGCTTCCAGTGACGGCGAAGACGACCAGGTCCACGGTCAGCACAACGGAGGGGTACTCCTTGGGCTCGTAGTCCTTGAGGAACTGCTCTTCTTCGGTGGTCATCAGGCTCCTGTCAGGACGGTGCGGGTGGCCCACGGCGGGGACGTGAAGCGGTTGCGCTGGACGATGATCAGGTCAATGATCTCAGTCGCGGTCTTCATACGCCGCTCGTGGTCACCGGTGATGAGGATCCAGGAGTGGCCGGCGGCGGTGAGCTCCTCCTTGAACCATTCGGTCATCTCGGACCGGCGGTGCTCGCCTTCACGCCAGCCGTCGTCCTCGAAGGCGACGCCCTCGTGGTCGGTGATGAGGTAGATGTCGCGGTGCGGCAGCTGGTCCAGGGCGCGGTAGGAGCCGTGACTGCCCTCTCCGATGTAGAACCGCTCCCACAGGGTCGTCGCCAGGCTGTCGGTGTCTGCGATGACCAGCGGGCAGCGCGCTGCCGCCTCGTTCTCCATCTCGTTCTGCCGCTCCCCGATGACGGTGAAGTCCTCGGAGGTCCAGACGAGGTCGGAGATGACGGAGTCGGGGTTCTGAGCCTGGGCGGCGTCGAGCTTGTCGTAGGTGTACTGGCGCCCGAACTCCGGGACGTCGACGAGCTCGGGGTAGCGGCCGCGGTAGTGCTCGGTGAGGGCCTTCGTGAGGGTGCTGGTTCCGGTCGATTCGGCGCCGACGAGGATCACGCGGACGGCCATGTCCTGACGCGCGGACTTGATGATGTTTCGCCAGGCCGCAGTGAGGTCGTCCCGGCAGAGTGTCCCACTGACGGGGTACGCGGTGCGGGCGGCGTCGACCATGACGTGCTCGGCGCCGAAGTACTCGGCCAGCTTCGTGCCGTACTCCTCGGAGCTGAAGACGGCGTCGATGGTGGTGATTCCCTTCATCTTGAGCGCGATGCGCAGGGACTCGTCGTGGGCCTTCCAGATCTCCGGGGAAGCGTAGTCCTCGGGGCAGTCGTTCGGCATGCCGATGACGGTCACGTTCGTCTCGTCGAACTCGGCGGCCAGCCACTTCACCCGGTCCGTCACCGTGATGTTCTCGAAGCGGTTGCCGAGGACGACGACGGCGAGTTTGGTCGCCTGGGCTGCGCTGCTGGCGATGAGGTGCCGGTGCCCGGCGTGGGGCGGGTAGAACTTCCCGACGATCGGGCCCTGGTCGATGGTCATGCCGGCACCTTCTCGGTCTCGATGGCGGTTGGCTGGTTGGTGCGGGTGCGCTTCCAGTCGATGAGTCCGTAGACGCACAGGGCGGTGAAGCCTATGTAGAGGATGGCGGTGAGATTCAGGCCGCGGGAGATGTAGAGCGGGACGCTGACCAGGTCGATGGTGATCCAGACGTACCAGTGCTGGAAGATCTTCTTGGCCTGCCCGTAGGTGGCCAGCAGGGAGGCGGCGAGGACGAAGGCGTCAGGCCAGGGAACCTGGGAGTCGGTGCCGTGGGTGAGGATCATGGCGATCCCGACGGTGGCGAGGACGACCGCGCCGATGCCGGTGATGACCTCGTTGCGGCTGGCGTCACGGATGGGCAGGTCGCCGGTCGCCTGGGTGTCCCTGGCTCCGCGGACCCAGTTGTACCAGCCGTAAACGGCGACGGTAGCGAACACGGCCTGCAGAACCGTCTCCCCGTAGAGGCCGGCGCCCAGGAACAGGATCATGAAGGCGATGTTGTTGACGATGCCGACCGGCCAGTTCCAGGCCCGCTGCCGGGCGACGCCGTAGACGCACGCCGCGCCAGTAACGAAGCCGATGACCTCGATCCAGCTGACGGGCGCTCCGAGCAGCTGTGCTGCCGGTGAGTTCATCCAGTCCAGTACCGCGTTCATGTCGAGCCCCTCGTTTATTGTCACTCTGACAATAACTACCCTAGGCCGAACGGGTGCAGAACGGAAGCCCTTGGCGACGGGAAGCAAGTAAGACGTGAGACACACGGACTGAAGATGCTGCCGACGTATGGGCCGGTTCGAGGCAACAGAAACCGCCGGACCAGGGCTTTTGCCCGCCGACGGCACCGCCCGGAGGCCGGACGCGCGTGAACACCAGGCAGAAGGAGGCCAACGGGACCCCGCCTCCTAGCCGGCGGCGACGTCGACGAGGGCGAACCGCTTGGACGCTTCCATGTCGGTGCCGGATGTCTGCCCGTCCAGAACCAGAGTGACGACCCCGTAGGTCTTCGGCGCGATGTCCGGAGTGACCGCGATCGTGAAGCTGACACTTCCCGTGCCATCGGCGATGGAGGACTGCTCGTCCACCTCCGTCGAGTCGGTCTGGTAGATGCCCATGAACATGAGGACGTTCTGCCCGGGCTGGTAACCCGTGCTGGTGACGGTGAACGAGGACCCGTGGGCGACAGTGATCCGAGGCGCACTGTCCCAGGTCACAGCAGTTGCGATGACGACGGGCGCCTCGACCGGCGCCTCGACCGTGGCTTCGGGGGCCGGCGCTTCGACGGGCGTCTCGATGACCGCGGGTGTTTCTACCGGCGCGGCTTCCTCCTGCGTCGGCACCGGTTCCGGCGTGCCTGAGGGAGTGGTGGTCGCGACCGGGGACGGCGTCGCTGAAGGGGAGGCTTCTGCAGACGCCGAAGCGGTAGGAGCAGCCGAAACGGATGCCGTCTCGGGCTCGTCCGAGGACGTGCTTGCACAGCCTGCGAGGAGTACGGTGATGGCCGCGAGGGCGATGACGGAGGGCAGCTTTGCCATGGAATCATGCTCCTGATGCAGTGTGATGGTCTGACAACGAGGGATCGCCCGGCAAGAACCCTGCACTGCTTCACCCCCAGTGCAGACGTTACTGACGGGACGAGGTCAGCGGGACGTGTTGAGCGCCTCCGCTGCAAACCGTGACCATTCCGGTACGTGTCGTCAGCCTGCTGGTGAAGTTGCCACCGAAGACTTGGGGCATGGCTCTCATGCGAAGACATGACCGACCTGCTCGCCTTCCGCGAGGACCTGCACGGGATCCAGACCTGGCAAGCTTCACCGGTCTGACTATGTCTCCTTGCGGTTACCGGTTTCGGGGTGATCAGCGTCAGAGGGTCTCGAAAAGATCAAGTACAGGCCGTCGCGAGCAGACCACGCGGGTCACTGCTTCACTGAGGTGACCCGAGAATTGGTGACGGGGTGACCGGAACCTCACCACCCGGGTTCTACCCAGCTACAGGAAGGTGACATGAGCGAGGACCGCAGACGGGAACTGGGCGCATCGAACGCCCCGGTCGAGGACGAACTCAAGGAATCCTTCGACAAGACGATCGAAGAAGGAGCCGAGAGACTCCACCGCACCACGAGGAACATCCTTGTGACCGGCGTCTTCGGAGGATTCGAGATCGGCCTCGGCATCATGGCCTACCTGGCCGTCATGCACGAGACGGGCAACCACCTGCTCGCCGGTCTCGCGTTCAGCGTCGGCCTGGTCGCACTCCTGCTGGCCCACAGTGAACTGTTCACCGAGAACTTCCTCATGCCCGTCGCCGCCGTCGTCGCCAAAGAGGGAAGCATCGCGCAACTGGGGAAGCTATGGGCCGGCACCCTGGTGGCCAACCTTGCTGGTGGGTGGGTCTTCGTCTGGATCGTGATGCAGGCCTTCCCGCAATGGACCGACACCGTCAGCGAGAGTGCCCACCACTATGTGGATGCACCTTTCTCCCTGCAGACCGTCGCCCTCGCGATCCTCGGGGGAAGCACCATAACCCTCATGAGCCGCATGCAGCAGGGCACCAACAACGACGTCGCCAGGATCGTCGCCACCATCATCGGCGGCTTCCTCCTGGCCGGCCTCCAGCTGTTCCACTCCATCCTCGACTCCCTGCTGATCTTCGCCGCCATCCACTCCGGCTCCGACATCAGCTACGGGCAGTGGCTCGCCTGGTTCGGGTACACCCTGCTCTTCAACATGCTCGGCGGACTGGTACTGGTCACCCTCCTGCGGCTCGTACGCACCAAGGAACTCCTTGAGAAACGCAGGAACGAAGCCCCTGATAACCCAGAAGCGCCCCACGACCGATAACAGAACTCCGCACCAACACCGGCGCCCTCACACACGCATCAAAGGTGCGAGCCACCACTAGGTGCGAATCTCCCAGCGCGACACATTGCCGGGACTCTGGTCTACCCGATCAAGGCCACAAGGATGAACTCAGCGAGACCTTCCCTCAGCGCCCTGCACCGGCCTGCAGACTCTGGCCGCCGCGACCGGCCTCGGATGACGCGCGGACCAGGTGCCGGAGCGGCGGGTACAGCTGTGGCTAGTGTTGAGGCTGTGATGGGGGAAGCGGGACGGTGCCTGGTATGAGCGTTGATTCGGCTTCGAAGCCCGAGAGGAGCTACGAGCCGCCCGGGGGCGACCTGGCCCCCATGCCCCAGCGTGCTCCGGCCCATTGGTCGCTTTGGTCCTACCTCTGGCGGTACGCCCTGTTCGCGATTCCCTACGGTGTCATGGGGTTGTTTATCGGGATGCTGGAGAGCACCGGTTACCGTGATCTCTACGGTCTGGACATGCTCGCCAACATCGTGAGGATGGGCTTCGAGTTCGTGGTGGCAGGCCTTTTCCTCGCCACCGGTGTGGCGCTCACCGTCTTCATCGTCACGACGCCTGCACGCCGCCTGTGGGCCGCACACCGGAAGGCAGGATGGAAGACCTGGCAGTGCAACAGCGCCCTGCAGGGCCAGAAGAACGAAGCTCGCAGACTTCGGACGGAGGCGCGACTTCGCGAGCTCGGGCTCGAGCCGATGTCCCGGGACGACGTGCCGACCGGATCAGCGCCGACCCGAGGCAGCGGCACCTCCTCCGCACGACACCGGGCAGAGACACCGTGGACGCGTGGGCTTGCCCGGACCCGGACGTTTGCCACATATGCCACCCTTCTTGCGATGTTCGGCGTCTTCTTCACCGTTCTCTTCAGCCCGCTGCTGGACAGGAGGGACGTGCAGACGTTCCGCTGCAAGGTCGTGTCGGCCGAGCCGAGAACGAGCTCGGGTGGTTCCAGGGGATCCGTGTCGACCGCCTCCGTCCTGGTCGACACGAGCTGCGGGCCGATCAACGTGGACCGGGGCGTGGACTTCGACAACCAGGAGGAGGTCGCCGCCTCGTTCGAGCCCGGCACCGAGTACGACTTCGAGATCGGCTGGTACTCACGCGTCGTGATGAAGGACCTCCTGGGCGATCTCCCGACGGCCGACCACTATCGGCTCGTGAAATGAGGGGTCCAGAGATGGAGGGACGACCTATGACCGGTGATTCCCCACAAGGACACAGCTCGACATCACTCTCGCCTGTTCCGCGCACTCTCTGCCCGACGCGTGTGGGCACCACCCCGGGGATTGCCGCATGACCAGCACGCAGCACAGCGTCGAAGCCGTCCGGCACGAGATCATCGTGGCCACCGCCGAGCTCCGCACGGTCGCCCACGCAGAGCACGACGAGCGGCGCGCCCATGTTGCGGACTGGCTTGATGAGTTGTTTGCCGGCGTCACAAAAGAGCAGGACCTCCACGAGGCTGTGGCCGAAGCCCTCACCCTGTACCGCGGCGGAATGGGATCGTTCGCGGATACGGGAACAGCCGCTTCCTCGAAGGCGGTCGACGAACTGTATGCCGTCCTCCGGCGGGGACGCACCTGGACTGAGGCCAGCTCCGAGACGGGCATCATGGCGAGCGAAACGGCGAAACCTGGCATCGACGACGAGGTCGTGCCAGACAGATTCACTACGGAGGACCTGCGCCTGGGCAAGAGGGCCGCAGGTCGCTACCGCACCGCCTGCGCTGCCTCATTTTTGGCATCTTTGGGAATCGCCCTTTTCGTGTTCCTGAATGTCCCGTGGGATACCTGGGTGCCCTACAACGGGATATACGCCCTCAACGGCAACGAGATTCCTATGCAGATCGCGCTGCTGCTGATTCCGTTGCCGCTCGGCTATCTCTGGCGAGAGGCCGGGAAGCCCAAGTCCCATCACCTGGGCAAGGCCGGCCGCGTCAGGGTGCACTCCCTTGCACTGGTGACCCTGAGCTTCGTCTACGGCCAGTGGCTCATTGCGGAGTGGATCCTGGACGTGGGCGGCTACTTTGCTGGATAACCCGACACTGCTCCCGCCTGCCCCGTGTACCCACGGCCGAATGCTTGTGCGCGCCACCCCTGGGATCGCCTCATGACCAGTAGGCAGCACACTGTGCAGGCCACCCGGGACGAAATCATCGGAGCCATCGCCGAGCTTCGCGCAGCCGCGCTGCTGGGCCAGGATGAGCAGCGAGCTCATGCTGCCGACTGGCTGGACGGACTGTTCGCCGGCGTCACGGATCGACGCGGCCTCCGCGAAGCATCAGCTCAGGCGCTGACGCTGTACCGCGGTGGGATGGGCTCGTTCCAGGATGTGGGCTACGAGGCTGCCGGGCACGCCGTTGACCGTCTGCGCGTAGCCCTGCGGCGTGGCCGATCCTGGTTCCTGCGCGGCTGATCTTGATCGGCACGCGAGAACGAACTTCGGGGCCCGGCTTCTCCTAGCCGCTGATGGCTGGTCCCTCGGCGCTGCTGATGACCGATTCGACCACGCCATGAGGATGCCTGCTGCCAAGTTGATGCGGGTCCTGCTCGCGGAGGCGAGAGCGAGATTGTCTCGCTCTTCGACGGCAGCGGTCAGCCGGACCGCAATCGCCAGGGGCCTCCGGGATGCCTCGTAGAGGGAATCGAGGCGAGCTGCAGCCCTGGTTGTGAAGGAATCAGGGTTGGGCGAGACAAGGCACAAGCCGACTTCCACCTGCTCGGCGAGCCGATACACCTGGAGGGCGACAGCTTGTCCAACTGGGGAGCCGGGCACCGAGCGGCGTGATGCGACGTCGTTCCGGCGCCAGATGCCAGCCTGAAAGTGGGCCACCTGACGCGCGGCCTTCGTGGTGCCGACGGCAAGAGGCTTCTTGCGCGGCCGCAGGAGGAAGACTCCGCATCCGGCAGCAGCGACAACGGGCAGGTCCTGCTCAACAGTGGCTGCCAGCTCTTCAAGGCACGCATCCAGGGGCTCTGCGGCGAGGACCAGGGCCGTGAGTGTCTGTTCGAGCTGTACGTCGAGATCGATGCAGGGTGTGGATGCCAAGGACGCTCCCAAATCGACGCCAACGAGAAGCCTCGTTGGCAGCTTGGGGACGCCACTGCTCAGCGCCACCACGACTAACGGTATGTGTGGGGCTGACAGTGGGGGAAATCAGGACAGGCTCCCGTGCCACCAAGGTGCACTGGGCCGGGCTCCGAGCCGGCTCGGGAACGAGTGCAAGCCGTGCTCGTCGTGAGCAGCGTCGGGAAGCAACCCAACCTGATGGAGCAACGCGCCCCACACGTCGCAGGAGCTGTGCTCAAAACGGTGGCATTGGCCGATTCGGGGCAACAAAAAACCGCCGGACCGGGACTTTTGCCCCGTCGTCCGGCGGTTCGTGGTGGAGCTAAGGGGATTCGAACCCCTGACCCCCTGCATGCCATGCAGGTGCGCTACCAGCTGCGCCATAGCCCCGTACTGTCGCTTCCGAAGATTCACACCCCGTCGAAGCAACTTGATCAGTCTAGTAAATTCTGGCGGCTTCGCCAAATCGACGGTCCGCCGCGGCTCACCCTTCCATGGGCTCCTCCGGCAGCGAGCCGAGGCCCACATTGTGCTCCGTCAGCTGCCACGAGAAGAGGGCATCGGCCCTGCCGACCACCTCGTGCACCTCGGACCAGTGACAGTTGGACAGCCCGGCGAGGGAACCCCACCGCTGGGGCGGCAACCCCATGAGCGCCGCCAGAGCAGCCCTGATCGCCCCACCGTGACTGACCACGACGAGGGTCTCCGCGGGCTCGATGCGGGCGACGGCGTCGGTCACCGCCGCGAGCATGCGATCCCCGACGTCGATCCGGTTCTCCGCGCCGCCTGCACGAACGTCCGGGTCACCCCCGCGCCAGGCCGCATTGTCCTCGGCGAACCTCTCGTCGATCTCGGCGAAGGACAGGCCCTGCCATTTCCCGGCGTCCGTCTCGCGGAGGCGCTCGTCGAAGGACACGGCCACGCCGCTGAGCTCCGCGAGAGCGGCTGCGGTGTCAGCAGCGCGCCGCAGGTCGGACGAGACGATCAGGGCGGGCTGCCGGGTGACCAGCACCTCGGCCGCCCGCGCCGCCTGCTCCCGACCCGTCTCGTCCAGGTCGATATCCTCCTGGCCCTGGAACAGGCCGGAGCGGTTCCACTCCGTGCGGCCGTGCCGCCAGAAGATGACGCGTCGCGCTGCGGGGTCGGCGTGGGGGTACCGCGTCACTCGGCGTCGTCGGACGCCGCGACCTGGGGCGAGCTCTGCAGCGCGCCCTCGAGCTGGAGGTCGACGGACGGGCAGTCCTTCCAGAGCCGGTCGAGGGCGTAGAAGACGCGGTCCTCTTCGTGCTGCACGTGGACGACCACCTGGGCGTAGTCGAGCAGGACCCAGCGGCCCTCGCTGCGCCCTTCACGCCGGACCGGCTTGAGGCCCTGCTTCGAGAGTTCCTCCTCGATGCCGTCGACGATCGCGTTGACCTGACGCTCGCTCGGCGCGGATGCGATCAGGAAGACGTCCGTGATGGCGAGCCGGTCGCTGACGTCGATGGCGGTGATGTCCTGTGCGATCTTGTCCGCTGCGGCGTGGGCCGCGGTGCGGGCGATGCTGATGGACTCTTCGGTAGCGCTCACTGATCTCCTTGTGTGGTGCCAGCGGTTTCACCCATTGAGGGAGCTGACTGTCAATACTATTCCGGTTGAGAGTGCCGCCGCGCCCACACCGAGCAACGAATACTGCAGGTAGCGCACCCGACGCAGGCGTCCCAGGCCCGCGGTCATCGCATCGAGCGGGTCGAGCCCGAAGGCGCTGCGGGCTCGGATCGGCTCGGTCTCGTGCACGGCGGGGCGCTGAGGCACTGCGGCGTCGATGCGGTCCCCACCGACGGCGGGTGCAGCAGACGCATCGACCGGTGCTGCCGCGAGCCGCGGCAGCACTACCGGTACGAGGGAGGTGGACGGCACCCGCAGGACGGCCCCGGAGCTTCCCGGTGCAGTGACGAACTCCGGCGGGGCGACGATCGACAGGTTGTGCGCCGCCGTCGGGTCACTCGGCTCCGGCGTGGACTGCCGGTTCTGCTCCGAGAGCTCCTGCATCCGGCGCGCACGGGAGTTGAGGACCGCGGCCCGCTCGGCGAGGGCCTTCTGCTTCGCCAGTACCTCGAGGTCCACCGTGAACGGATCATCGGTGCCCGACGCCTGGAGGGCGGCAACGTGGTCCCTTGCCTCCGCGGCGATCGCGTTCCGTGCGGCGAGAGCCTCCTCGACCGGCATGTCCTCCGGCCGTCGTCCCTCGCCTGCGTCGGCGGACGGGCGGTCCGCAGGAGTGCCGTGGACCGGCGGGGCGTCGACGGCGGTCATAGGGGCATCAGCCACCGGGCCGGCCTGGCGACGGCGGTCACGGCGTCCTCCGGGGACCGGCGTACCCGCGGTACCGCGATCGGGGAGCACTGCCCTGCCCCCGACCTGCTGCAACCGCAGCTGGCGGCGGGTGGGTGTCTCCACGCGGAGTCGTGCCTCCTCCGGTGTCCCCTGGGCGTCTGCGAGGGCACGGTACGTCCTCAGCGCCTCCCGGTCCCGGGCGCGCGCCTGTGAGTCACGTTCCCGCCGCGCCTCGGGCACCGCGTCGAGAGGCGCTTCGGCTGCCCTCCTGCTCCGCCGTGCTCCGTCGTCGGTGGTCGTGTCGGATCCGCCCACGACGGATCCGGACCTATTGCTGCCTGTCATCTCGAGTCCCCCTGACTCGGCACGGTCCGCTTCTTGAGACCCGGTCCTCCGTGCGTCGTCCTCTGCCTTGCCCATCGCGTGTTCACCCAGTTGGTTGTTGTACGGCGCGGGGATTGCCCCCGTGCTTCCCTTCTTCGAGAAGGACATCCTCGCCATCGGTGCCCGCGGTGAGACCGTCCTCGGGCGGTGCCTCGCCCCGGTAGAGCCGGTGCTTGGCGATGTACTGCACGACACCGTCCGGCACCAGGTACCAGACCGGCTTGCCCTCACCCACGCGGCGGCGGCAGTCGGTGCTGGAGATGGCCATGGCGGGCACCTCGAGCAGGCTGACGTCGCGTCCCCGCCCGTTCAGCTCATGGCCGGGCCGTGTGACCCCGATGAAATGCGCGAGCGACCACAGCTCCTCCGCGTCCTTCCAGGTGAGGATCTGGGCCATCGCGTCGGCACCGGTGATGAAGAAGAGCTGCGCGTCGGGCCGCTGGGCCTTCAGGTCGCGCAGGGTGTCGATGGTGAAGGTGGGGCCGGGGCGCTCGATGTCCACGCGGCTCACCGTGAAGCT
Source organism: Arthrobacter sp. TJ-238 (assembly GCF_058269215.1). NCBI lineage: Bacteria > Bacillati > Actinomycetota > Actinomycetes > Micrococcales > Micrococcaceae > Arthrobacter > Arthrobacter sp. TJ-238. The sequence goes on from NZ_JBZCNH010000003.1 coordinate 419,898, forward strand.
GGGGTTGGACGCCGTCGCGATGACGGTCATGAGGTAGCGGTGCTCCCCCGCCGTCACGTCCTTGTCGGCCTTCTGCCAGGGCTGCCCGGTGGGGACGAACACCACCTCGTCCAAGTCGAACACCGAGGCGACCTCGCTCGCGGCGACGAGGTGGCCGTGGTGGATGGGATCGAAGGTGCCACCCATGACGCCGAGGCGCCACGGTGATCCGTCCCGATGCCGCCGGCCGCCCATGACGTCCCGCACGATACTGTCAGCTGCCACCTGGACCGCTAGTGCCGGTTCGCTTCACCGTGGTCGTGGTTGTTGGCGTGCTGCTTGTGCGGGTCGATGTGCTCCTCCACGGCCTCGTGGCGGTTCCGCACGTTGGAGAACGAGACGGTGACGAGCATCAGGAGGAGCAGGATGCCCATCACGATGAGCCCGTAGGCCAGAGCGGGCATCGGCAGCTCTGTATGGTGTTCCATGGCTTCGGTCGCCAGCAGTGCGCTGCCGAGGGAATAGAGCATCGTGGTTCCTCTGTCGGTTCTGGGTCTGCCGGTCCATCCGGTCCGGCGCGGGCGTTTCTCCCATGGTACGCGTAACGCAGGCCGGACCCACTCCGCGTCCGGCCTGCCGTCAGCGGCGGATCTGCCCCTCGCCCTGCACGATCCACTTGGTGGTCGTCAGTTCGGCCAGGCCCATGGGCCCGCGAGCGTGCATCTTCTGGGTGGAGATTCCCACCTCGGCGCCGAGGCCGAGCTCGCCGCCGTCGACGAACCGCGTGGAGGCGTTGACCAGCACCGCGGCCGAATCCACCCCGGCGACGAACTCCTCCGAGGACGCCAGGTTGTTGGTGATGATCGCCTCGCTGTGCCCCGTGCTCCAGCGACGGATGTGCTGCAGCGCCTCGTCGACGCTGTCCACGGTGCGCACGGCGAGATCGAGCTGCATGTATTCACGGCCCCAGTCCTCCTCGGTGGCCGACTGGGCGTCGGTTCCCGCGGGCAGCAGTGCGCGTGAGCGGTCATCGACGTGCAGGACCACCCCGGCGCGCACGAGCGCCGCGAGAACGCCCGCAGCGGCGCGGGAACGGCTGTGGACGAGAAGCGTCTCCACGGTGTTGCAGACACTGGGCCGCTGTGTCTTGGCGTTGAGGAGGATGTCGATCGCCATCTCCTCGTCCGCGCTCTCGTCGAGGAGGATGTGCACGTTCCCCTCCCCCGTCTCGATCACCGGGACCCGCGCCGACGTCACGACCGACTGGATGAGGTCCCGGCCGCCGCGCGGGATGAGGACGTCCACGCGTCCGCGGGCCTCCATGAGGACGCGGGCGCCTTCGCGGCCGAACTCGTCGATGGTGAGGACCGCGTCGTCCGGCAGCCCGTGGTCCTCGAGGGTGTCGCGGATGATCCCGACCAGCGCGGCGTTCGTGCCGGCCGCCGCGCTGCCGCCGCGCAGGATGACGGCGTTGCCGCTCTTGAGGGCGAGGCCCGCGATGTCCACGGTGACGTTGGGGCGCGCTTCGTAGATCGCCGCGACGACGCCGAGGGGCACGCGGACCTGCCGCAGCCTCAGCCCGTTGGGCAGGGTCTCGGCGCGGACCGCCGTCCCGACGGGGTCCGGGAGCGCTGCGAGCTCCCTCAGGGCGTCGGCGAGGCCGTCGATGCGCGCGGCATCGAGGCTGAGCCGGTCCAGCAGGTAGGCGGAGGTGCCGGAGGCGCGGCCGCGCTCGACGTCGGACCGGTTCGCCGCGAGGACGGTGTCGCGGCGCGCGACGAGGGCGTCGGCGACAGCGAGGAGTACACGGTCCTTGCGGGCGCGGTTGGCGCGCCCGAGCGTCCGGGACGCGACACGGGACCGGTCCGCGATGGAGTGGACGGCCGCCGTGAGCTGATCCGGGGACAGCGCGTCGGCGTCGTCGGTCCGGGGGGTCGTCTCAGCCTGCACATCGGTCATCCCAGCAGTCTAGCGAGGAGCCGCCCGCCCGCGGCGTCCGGGGCCATTCATGACGCTGCGGCGGCCCGCAGCACCACGAGATCGTTGACGTGCACGATCGAACGCTCGTACTCGGCGCCGAGCTCGTCGGCGAGGTCGTGCGTGGACCTCCCGAGCATCCGCGGCAGTTCGGCCGAGCTGTAGTTCACGAGGCCGCGCGCCACCACGGTCCCGTCGCCGCTCACGAGCTGGACGGGATCGCCCGCCTCGAAGACACCGGACACGTCGACCACCCCGGCGGGCAGCAGGGACCGGCGCCGCTCCCCCACGGCGCGCACCGCGCCGTCGTCGAGCACGAGGGTGCCGAGGACACGTGCGAGGTGCGCCAGCCAGAGCAGGCGGATGGGCTGGCGTTTGCCGGTGGGCGTGAACCAGGTGCCCACGTCCTCGCCGCGCAGGGCGGCGGCGGCGTTCGCGGTGGAGGTGACGAGGGCGGGGATGCCGGAGGAGGCGGCGATGGTCGCGGCCTCGACCTTGGTGACCATGCCGCCCGTCCCCACGCCTGCCTTGCCGGTGCGGCCGATCGTGACGCCGTCGAGGTCAGCCGGCGACCCGACGAGCGGGATGCGGCGCGCGCCCTCGCTGGGGGGGCCGTCGTAGAGGGAGTCGACGTCGGACAGGAGCACGAGTGCCTCCGCCTTGACGAGGTGCGCCACGAGCGCCGCGAGGCGGTCGTTGTCGCCGAAACGGATCTCGTGGCTCGCGACGGTGTCGTTCTCGTTGACGATGGGAACGACGCCGAAGTTCAGGAGACGCTCCATGGCGCGGTGCGCATTGGCGTAGTGGGAGCGCCGGATCAGGTCATCGGCGGTGAGCAGGATCTGGCTCACGGTGACGCCGTGGGCAGCGAAGGCCTGCGCGTACTGCGCCATCAGGAGGCTCTGCCCCACGCTCGCGGCGGCCTGCTGGGTGGACAGCTGGGACGGCCGGCGGGCGAGGCCGAGGGGCGCGAGCCCTGCGGCGATCGCCCCGGAGGACACCAGGATGACCTCGGTGCCCGCCGTGCGCCGCGCCGCGAGGACGTCGGCGAGGCCCGTGAGGGCCTCACCGGAGATGCCTCCGGACACGGACGTGAGCGACGACGAGCCGACCTTCACGACGATCCGCCCGGCAGCGGCGAGCCCCGCCCGGGACACGGAGGGCTGCCCGGCCCGCTCCAGCGCCACGCGTCAGTCCCCGGTCTCGCCGTCCGTGTCCTGCTGGCCGCCGGCCGGACGCGTGCGGTTCTGCACGGACTCAGTCCAGACACCGGCCTTGCGGTCGGCCTCGAGGTCGGCGCGGGCCGCGGCCTTCGCCTCCTTGCGCTCCTGGTACTCCTCGCGCTTCTGCTCGCGCGTGGGCCGCACGTACTCGGCGAGGCGGAGGTCGGAGCCGCGGGGGCCGGCGAGCAGCTCGGCGCCACCCATCATGGTCGGCTCCCAGTCGAAGACGACGCCGTCGCCCTCGCCGATCACCACGGTGTCGCCGGGCTTGGCGCCGGTCTTGAACAGCTGCTCCTCCACGCCGAGCTTGGCGAGGCGGTCCGCGAGGTAGCCGACGGCCTCGTCGTTGGTGAAATCGGTCTGCATGACCCAGCGCTCGGGCTTCTCGCCGAGCACACGGAAGAGCGGCAGGGCGTCCTTCTCCTCGTGCCGGATCCTGAAGGAGGCGGCGTTGACGCCGCGTGGGCGCAGCACGGGCGGTGCGACCTTCGGCGGTGCTGCGGCCACGGCCTTGCGCGCGTTCTCGACGATCTCCGCCATGGCGAAACCGAGCTGGCGGAGTCCCTCGTGGCTCGAGGCGGACACCTCGAAGACGCGGTAGCCGCGGGCCTCGAGGTCCGGGCGGACGAAGTCGGCCATGTCGCGCCCGTCCGGTACGTCCACCTTGTTGAGTGCGATCAGCCGGGGGCGCTCGTTGAGGGGGACGACGTCGCCGTCGGGCCCCGCGAAGCTCATGTCGACCGAGTACTTCTCGAGCTCACGCTCGATGATCTCGAGGTCGGCCAGCGGGTCGCGGTCGGTCGACAGCGCGGCGCAGTCCAGGACATGCACGAGGGCCGCGCAGCGCTCCACGTGGCGCAGGAAGTGGTGGCCGAGGCCCTTGCCCTCGCTCGCGCCCTCGATGAGGCCGGGGACGTCGGCGATGGTGAAGCGGGTGGAACCGGCCTCGACGACGCCGAGGTTCGGCACCAGCGTGGTGAAGGGGTAGTCGGCGATCTTCGGGCGGGCAGCGGACATCGCGGCGATGAGGCTCGACTTGCCGGCGGACGGGAAGCCCACGAGGGCGATGTCCGCGATGGACTTGAGCTCGAGGACCACGTCGCGTTCGTCGCCGGGGATGCCGAGGAGGGCGAATCCCGGGGCCTTGCGCTTCTGGGAGGACAGCGAGGCGTTGCCGAGCCCGCCCTGCCCGCCGGCCGCGGCGACGAATTCCGTGCCCTCGCCCACGAGGTCGGCGAGGACCTCGCCGTCCTTCGTCTTGACGACGGTGCCGTCCGGGACGGGCAGGATGAGCGTCTCCCCGTTCTTGCCGCCGCGCCAGTCGCCCATGCCGCTGCCGCCGTTCGTGGCGTGCCGGTGCGGAGCGTGGTGGTAGTCGAGGAGGGTGGTGGTCTGGTGGTCGACCCGGAGGATGACGTCGCCGCCGTCGCCGCCGTTGCCGCCGTCGGGCCCGCCCAGGGGCTTGAACTTCTCGCGGTGGACGGAGACGCAGCCGTGGCCACCGGTGCCTCCGGATACGTGCAGGACTACGCGGTCAACGAAGCTCGCCACGGTGGTCTCCTTCTACAAATCTCTCGCTGTGCCGAGTCTAATCGGCTTAAAAGAAGGTGGGGCGAGCCGTAGAGGCTCACCCCACCCGAATGCTTCTCGCACCGTGTACAGGCAGAATTACTCTGCTGCTGCTCCCACGATGTTGACGACCTTGCGTCCGCGGCGGGTGCCGAATTCGACGGCGCCTGCCTCGAGTGCGAACAGGGTGTCGTCCCCGCCGCGGCCGACATTGGCGCCCGGGTGGAAGTGGGTGCCGCGCTGGCGGACGATGATCTCGCCGGCCTTGACGACCTGACCGCCGAAGCGCTTCACGCCGAGGTACTGCGCGTTCGAATCGCGGCCGTTGCGAGTGGAGCTTGCGCCCTTCTTATGTGCCATGAGTTATGCCTGCCTTCGCTGAAGTGTCTACGTGACCGAACGGTAGCCCGAGGGGACTACGCGATGCCTGTGATTTTGACGCGGGTCAGTTCCGAACGGTGACCCTGGCGCTTCTTGTAGCCGGTCTTGTTCTTGAACTTCTGGATGACGATCTTCGGTCCACGAAGATTCTCGACGATCTCGGCAGTGACGGTGACCTTCGCGAGGTCCTCCGCTGCGGATGTGATCTTGGCGCCGTCTACCAGAAGGAGGGCGGGAAGCTTGAACGTGCTTCCGGCCTGACCGGTGACGCGGTCAAGGGTAACGAGGTCTCCTACAGAAACCTTTTCTTGGCGGCCGCCTGCGCGGACAATCGCGTACACCACTTGGGAACTCACTTCTCTCGACTATCTGACTTCTGATGAAAAAACCTGGGTGCGCCTCCGCAGCAATCCTGAAGGTTGCTCCTCGTACCGGATCCGCGCTGCGCGTCCCCGGCACCGCTGCCTGCGGCTGCTGGTGTCGGGAGGACATCTGCGTGCACCGGACATGCCGGTTAACAGGCGAGTGCACCGAGGGTCAAGATTACGGCAGTACGGCACCTTCCCGCAAATCAGGGGCAGGTGCACGGCCCCCCGGACCGGGGATGTGGAAGGCCGGGGTCCTCGCGGACCCCGGCCTTCCACCGCGGAGCGTGCAGCCGGGCCGGCCGGGCGGTCCTGTGGCGCTACAGCTCCGACGCCGGCACGCCGACGCCGAAGATCAGCGGCTCGGCGCCTGAGGGCTCGGGCGTGCGCACGGCCACAGGGGCCTTGGCGACGTGCCGTGTGCCGGACTGCCCGGCGACGGTCTCGGCGCCCTGCGTCTCGATCGTGGTGTCCGCCGCACCCTGGGCGCTGCGGGCCACCCGACGACGCGGACGGGTACGGGGAGCCGACGCCACGGGCGGTGCCGTCGCGGGAGCCTCCGGTGCCACAGGTGCCGTCGCCGGAGCAACAGGTGCCTCTGGTGCCTCCGGTGCCTCCGACGCCGGTCCCCCGGTGGCGGGTCCGCCGTCGTCCGTCGACGCAGCCGGGCGCTCCGCCTCGTCCGCCGCGGGCCTCCGGTTGAAGGCCTCGCTGAGGCTGTCGAGCGTCAGGCGGGTCGACGGCGCTGCGTCGCGCTCCTGCCGGGCCTGCGGCCGGCTCTCGGCGCGGGGCAGGGTCACCGTCTCGCCGTTGATCGTGAGGACGGCCTCGGTCACCTGGATGTCGGCCTCGGCGACCGCCTCCTCCGCGTGGTCCTCGTGCGCCTGGTCCTCATGCGCGTGGTGCGTCGCGGCCGCGATGCTCGCCAGGGCGGCACGGGCGGCCTCGGCCTTCGCCGCGCGTTCCGGGCTCTCGGCCACGGGGGCGGGAAGCTGCACGGGCACCTCGTCCACCGGCTGACCGCTCCGGCCCCGGTTCCGCTTGCGCTCGCTCCGGGACGGCTTGTCCTGACGCATCGGCTGGCTCTCGGGCAGGGGCAGGGAGCGGCGGTGTTCGACCGGCTCCATGTGCGTGACGACGCCGCGGCCCGCACAGTGCTCGCAGTCCTCCCCGAAGACCTCCAGCAGGCCGGTCCCCATGCGCTTGCGCGTCATCTGGACGAGGCCGAGCGACGTGACCTCTGCGACCTGGTGCTTGGTCCTGTCCCGCCCGAGGCACTCCACGAGGCGCCGGAGGACGAGGTCGCGGTTCGCCTCGAGCACCATGTCGATGAAGTCGATCACGATGATGCCGCCGATGTCGCGCAGGCGGAGTTGCCGTACGACCTCCTCCGCGGCTTCGAGGTTGTTCTTGGTGACGGTCTCCTCCAGGTTGCCGCCGCTGCCGGTGAACTTGCCGGTGTTGACGTCGACGACGGTCATGGCCTCGGTCCGGTCGATCACGAGGGATCCGCCCGACGGGAGGAACACCTTCCGCTCGAGCGCCTTCGCGATCTGCTCGTCGATGCGCGACGCCGCGAAGATGTCCTCCTCGCCCGTCCACTTCTCCAGGCGTCCCACGAGATCCGGCGCCACGTACATGACGTAGGCCTCGATGGTGTCCCAGGCGTCCTCCCCGGAGACGACCAGCTTCGAGAAGTCCTCGTTGAAGACGTCCCGGACCACCTTGATGGTCAGGTCGGGCTCGCCGTAGAGGAGCTCGGGTGCGAGCGTCTTCGTCGAGCCGGACTTGCGCTCGATCTCCTCCCACTGCGCGCGGAGCCGGTTGATGTCGTGGGTCAGCTCCTCCTCGCTGGCGCCCTCGGCCGCTGTGCGGACGATCACGCCCGCGTTCTCGGGCAGGCGGTCCTTGAGGATCCGCTTGAGGCGGTTGCGCTCGACGTCGGGCAGCTTGCGGGAGATGCCCGTCATGGAGCCGCCCGGGACGTACACGAGGTACCGGCCGGGCAGGGAGATCTGGCTCGTGAGCCGGGCGCCCTTGTGACCCACCGGGTCCTTGGTGACCTGCACCAGGACGGGGTCGCCGGACTTCAGTGCGAGCTCGATGCGGCGCGGCTGGCCGTCGAGGCCCGCGGCATCCCAGTTGACCTCGCCGGCGTACAGGACGGCGTTGCGGCCGCGGCCGATGTCCACGAAGGCGGCCTCCATGCTCGGCAGCACGTTCTGCACCTTGCCGAGGTACACGTTGCCGATCAGGGAGTCCTGCTGGGTCCGTGAGACGAAGTGCTCGGCGAGGATGCCGTCCTCGAGCACGCCGATCTGGATCCTGTCGTCGCGCTGGCGGACGATCATCTGCCGGTCCACGGATTCGCGACGGGCGAGGAACTCGGCCTCGGTGATGACCTGGCGGCGGCGACCGGTGTCGCGGGATTCGCGACGCCGCTGCTTCTTCGCCTCGAGCCGGGTGGAGCCGCGCACGCTGGTGACGCGGTCGGAGACGGGCTCGCTGGACTGCCGGGGAGCCCGGACGCGCGTGACCGTGTTGGGCGGGTCGTCGTCGTCGCCGCCCGAGAGCTCGAGGTCCTGGTCGCCACGGCGGCGACGGCGGCGGCGGCGTGAGGTGACGGCCGCGCCGTCGTCGGGTCCGTTGGTGGCGGGCTGCTCGTCCGAGGCCTCGGCGTCATCCGAGGCCGATCCGGCCTGCACGGCGTCGCCGCGGCGGCTGCGGGTGCGGCGGCTCCGCCGTGACCGGCGGTTGGAGTCCTCGGAGCTCGCGGAGTTCTCGGTGTCGTCCTCCGTGTCCTCCTCGCGGGGCGGGGTGACCTTGACGGAGGGCACGGTGACGGCGCTGAGATCGGGTGCGTGGAACAGGAGCGACAGGGGTGACTCCGGGACGGCGAAGGGGTCGCCGCGGTGTCCGTCGACGGGCTGGGCCGCGGCGGCGTCCGTGTCCTGCTCGGCGCCGGCATCCGGAATGGCTGCGGCGCCGGACGTCGGCCCCGCCTGCGGCTGTCCGGCGGACGCGCCCGCCACGGCGTCGCTCGGGGCGTCGGCGCCCGAGGTGTCGGCGCCCGAGGTGTCGGCGGGCCCTGTCTCGACGGCCTGGACGGGCTCGGAGGCGCGGCGGCTGCGGGTCCGGGTGGAGGTGCGTCGCGCGCGCGCCGGCTTCTCCCCGGTCTCGGCGGCGGTGTCGGTGCCGTCACCGGCGTCGGCCGGTGCCGCGGCCTCCTGCGGGGCTGCGGTCGTGATGGTCTCCGCGGCCGAGGCCGTCGTGGTCTCGGCGACGGGGAGCTGTTCGACGGGCCGGGCGGGGCCGGCTTCGGCCGTGGCCGCGCGGCGCCGCGTCCGTGGTGCCCGCGCGGGGGCGGCGGGTGCTGCATCGGCGCCGGCATCCGGGGTGGTCACCGGATCCGTCGCGGCGGCACTGGTAGGGGCGGCGTCCGACGCGTTGTCCGTCGGCGTGGCGTCGGTCGGGACGACGGCGGGCTTGCGTGCGCGCGTGGCCCGTTTGCGGACCGGCGCGGCGGGCGCTTCGCCGGCAGAAGAGTCGGCGACAGCTGCATCGGAGGACGCCGCAGGGACGGGTGCGCCCTCGGCGGTGGTGTCGACGGCCGGCGCCTGCACGGCGGGTGGGGCCCCCGCGGGGGCGCTGGCCGCGCGGCGCCTGCGCGGCGCCTTCACCGGCCCGGCCGGCTCCGGAGGCTGCACGGTCTCCGGTGCAACGGTTGTGTTCTGGTCGTTCCCCAGCTGTTCTGACTGATCCATGGGTGCTTGCTCCAAGCCCCTGCGGCGTCGGCCACATTCCAACGCCCTCCAGGGCGGTATGTCGGCCGGCCGCGGGCCTTTCGCCCGGCGGCCGGCCGGAAGTCGTTGTCATGTCGTCCGAGGTCACACCGTCATTGGGGTGCGGAATCATTCGGAGACCAGTGGCGCTTTTCCACCTCAGCCGTCCTTGTCGACGGTGGGTTCCTCCAGCGGATTCCACCTACTTCCGCCGACGGGGCGGACTCGGTAGGACGGAAGCATCGCTGGCTGAACGGAAGCCTGTCACTGGACCGGCGGAGGAATGTGGTTCCTTCGCCAGCCTTCGTCATTATCTCACACCACACCTCCTCGAGAGGGTTCCCGTGTGACGGCGAGCCCGCCCTATCGCGGATCGTGCTCCCCGGCAGGGCGGGCCCGACGGTCCCCGCCACCGGCCGACGACGACGCGGCCTGGACGCCGGGGGTCCTCAGAGCTTCGGGAGCTGACCTGTCGCGGGTGCGTGGTCCCCGGCGAGCGGCCGCGCGACCGGCACCTTGGTGCCCAGCACCTGCGCGACCACGTCGTGCGTGATCTGCTGTGCGGTGAGGCCCACGCGCTCGAGGACCTGATTGCGGGTGCCGTGGTCGAGGAACTCGACCGGGAGGCCCACCTCGTTGAGTGCGGTGTCGACACCCGCGGACCGCATCTCCTGGCGGATCCTGGAGCCGACGCCGCCGGCCCTCACCCCGTCCTCGATGACGATCACGATGCGGTGTTCGGCGGCGAGGTCGATGACGGACCGGCGCACCGGCAGGAGCCAGCGCGGATCGATGACGGTCGAGCTGATCCCTTGCGCGCCGAGCCGGTTGGACACATCCAGGGCGAGCTCGCTCATGGCACCGACGCTCACGATCAGGACGTCGTTGTGGCGGGACCCGGCCGGACGGCGGGACAGGATGTCGACGCCGTCGTCGAGGCGCTCTATCGCCTCGACCTCCGCGCCGACGGACCCTTTGGAGTAGCGCACCACGCTCGGGGCGTCGCCGATGGCGACGGCCTCCCGGAGCTCCTCCCGGAGCCGGGACGCGTCGCGCGGAGCGGCGAGGTGCAGGCCGGGAACGGCCTGCAGCAGGGCGAGGTCCCACATGCCGTGGTGGCTCGCGCCGTCGGGCCCCGTGACGCCGGACCGGTCGAGGACCACCGTCACACCCGCCTTGTGGAGGGCGACATCCATGAGCAGCTGGTCGAAGGCGCGGTTGAGGAACGTCGCGTACAGGGCGATCACGGGGTGCAGACCGCCGAACGCCATGCCGGCCGCGCTCGTGAGCGCGTGCTGCTCGGCGATGCCCACGTCGAACACCCGGTCGGGGTGGCGTGCCGCGAAGCGGTGGAGGCCCACGGGGATGAGCATGGCGCCCGTGATGCCCACGATGTCGGGGCGCTCGTCGGCGATGTCCGCGATCTCGTTCGCGAAGACGGAGGTCCAGGACTGCTGGCCCGCCGCGTCGACGGGCTCCCCCGTCTCGGGGTCGATCACGCCGACGGCGTGGAACTGGTCGGCCTCGTGTGCGCGGGCCGGGGCGTAGCCGTGGCCCTTCTCCGTGATCGCGTGGACGATCACGGGCCCCTCGTAGTTCTTGGCCAGGTGCAGTGCCTGCTCGACGGCGCTCTGGTCGTGGCCGTCGACGGGACCCACGTACTTCATGCCGAGGTCCTCGAAGAGGCCCTGGGGCGCCCACCAGTCCTTGATGCCCTTCTTCATGGCGTGCAGGCTCTTGTAGCTGAACTCGCCCATCGTGCCGCCGTCCTGCATGCGCTGCTTCACCCAGTCGAGGGTCCGCTCGTACACGCGGTGCGTGCGCACCGAATCCAGGGTGGGGCGGAGGGACGCGAGGTAGTCGGCCACGCCGCCGATGGTCGGCGCGTAGGAGCGGCCGTTGTCGTTGACCACGATCACGACGCGGCGCCGCTTGTCCGCGGCGATGTTGTTGAGGGCCTCCCAGGCCATGCCGCCGGTCAGGGCACCGTCGCCCACGAGCACGACTGTGTACCGGTCGCCCTCGCCGTTCAGGACCCGCGCGCGGGAGATGCCGTCGGCCCACGAGAGCGAGGACGAGGCGTGAGAGCTCTCGACGACGTCGTGCACCGATTCGGCGCGGGACGGGTAACCGGACAGCCCGCCCTGCTGGCGGAGGGTACTGAAGTCCTGGCGCCCGGTCACGAGCTTGTGCACGTAGGACTGGTGGCCGGTGTCGAAGATGATGCTGTCGCGGGGCGAGTCGAACACGCGGTGGATGCCGAGGGTCAGTTCCACCACCCCGAGGTTGGGCCCCAGATGACCGCCCGTGCGCGAGACGTTGCTGACCAGGAACGAGCGGATCTCCCTGGCGAGAGCCGTCAGCTGGACGTCGCTGAGCTTGCTCAGGTCCTGCGGGCCTTGGATAGTCTCCAGAAGTCCCATCGGCGCCTCCTCGGTTCGTTAGGCGTGGCGAAGGAATCGCCGCTGATTGGTCTTAACTCTAACGTTCGGGCCTCCGGCCCGGTGCCATCGGGCCCGGCGATCCGCGCCCGCCCGATCCTCAGGCCGACGGCGGCAGGAGACGCGCGAACGATTCCATGTGGTGTGTGTGGGGGTAGAGGTCGAACACGCGGAGGGTGTCGAGCGTCCAGCCGGCCGAGAGGAAGTAACCGAGGTCTCGGGCGAACGACGCCGGGTCGCACGACACGTACCCGACCACGCGGGGGCCGGCGTCGAGGATCTGCCGGACCACCTTCTTCCCGGCGCCCGCGCGCGGCGGGTCCAGCAGCACGGCGTCGAGCGGCTCGCTCCAGCGGCCGAGCACGGCGTCCACCCGGCCCTGCACGATGGCCACGTGGTCCTGGCCGTGGAGGTTGCGTTTCGCGTCGCGGCTCGTCCCGGCCGACCCCTCGACGGACAGCACCGCCCCGGCCGGGCCCACGGCGTGCGCGAGCGGCACGGTGAACAGCCCGGCCCCCGCATAGAGGTCGGCGATCCGCTCGCCCGCGGCGGGCTGGAGGCCGTCGAGCACCGCAGAGACGAGGGCCTCGGGAGCGCCGCGGTGGATCTGCCAGAAACCGGCCCCCGTGACGCGGTAGTCGACGCCCAGCACGCTCTCCTGCAGCCAGGTCCGCCCATTGAGCCTCCGCACCTGGCCGGACTCGGGTTCGAGGACCCCCACCGAGGCGCCGTCGATCGAGGACGCCACGGCCGCGATGCGCCGCGGGGAGGTGCCCGCGGCGGCGACGAGGAGGACCAGCGGCTCTCCCCCGCCGGACGGCGCGGCCACGTCCACCCGCTCGATGCCCGAGAAGTCGAGGGTCCACAGCCGCAGCGCGTTGATCGCGGGGACGGCCAGGGGCATCTCCCGGACGGGGACGACGGCGTGCGAGCGGTGCAGGTGCATCGCCAGGCGGCCGGCGGCGTCGACGGCGAAGGCCGCCCGGGTGCGCCACGCGAGCCCGTCGGCGGCCTCACCCGGTGCGGGCTCCGCGGTCACCGTCCTCTCGGTCCTGGCGAGGCGGGTGAGCTGCTCCTCGAAGATCGCGGCCTTCAGGCGCCGCTGCTCGTCGAGGGCGATGTGCCCGAACTCGGCGCCGCCGACGGGCGCGCGCCCCCGGGCCGCGGTGAAGAGGGCGTCCGCGAGCGGCCAGGGATGCGTTACGCGGTGCGGCGAGGCCTCGAGCACCTCGACGACGTCGGCTCGCCAGAAGCTCGCGTCGTCGTCCGTCCCGGTGAAGCGGACCCGCACGCGCTCGCCCGGCAGCGCATGCCGGACGAACACCACGCGGCCCTCGTGCCGGGCCACGAAGTGGCCGCCGTGCGCGGGCCGCTCGATCGTGAGTTCCGCCGTCGGCGCCGGTTCTGCCGCGGTGGCGTCGTTGGCGTCGGTGGCGTCGGTGGCGGGTGCTGCTGATGGTTCAGGGGCGGTCATGGTTCCTACTTCAGGTCCTGGTAGATGCGGGCCGCGTCGGAGGACGCGAGTTGCCACGGCACACTCGCGACCATCACGCCGGGCACGAAGTGCAGGCGCGCCTTGATGCGCAGGGCCGTCTGGTTGTGCACGAGCTGCTCCCACCACCTTCCCACCACGTACTCGGGGATGTAGACCACCACGAGGTCGCGCGGGGAGTCCCGGCGCATCGTGGTGATGTATTCGAGGATCGGGGTGATGGTGTCGCGGTAGGGCGAGGCGAGGACCGTGATGGGCACGGGGATCTCGTATCGCTCCCAGTCGGCGAGGGTGCGGCGTGTCTGCTCGGGGTCGACGTCCACCGTGATGGCGTCGAGCCGGGACGGCCGGGAGGCTCGCGCGAACGCCAGCGCGCGCAGCACCGGCTTCCGGACGTGGGAGACGAGGATCACGGCGTGCACCCGGGAGGGGAGCGCCCGGAGGTGGACGGCGTCGTCGATGGCGAGTTCGGCGGCCACGACGTCGTAGTGCTTCTTGATGCTGCGCATGACGACGACGAGCACGGCCATGGCGAGCACGGCGACCCACGCCCCGTACTCGAACTTGGTGACGAGCACGACGACGAGCACCGCCGCGGTGAGCGCGAAGCCCAGCGTGTTGATGGCCCGCGACTTGCGCATGGCCCAGCGCTCCTGGGTGCCGACGGTGCTGCGCAGGGCGCGGGTCCAGTGCAGGACCAGCCCGAGCTGTCCGCCCGTGAAGGAGACGAACACGCCCACGATGTACAGCTGGACGAGCGCGGTGACGTCCGCCCGGAAGAAGACGATGAGCACCACGGCGCCGAGGCCGAGCAGGAGGATGCCGTTGCTGAAGGTCAGGCGGTCCCCGCGGGTGCGCAGCTGCCGCGGCAGGTAGCCGTCGGTGGCGAGCGTGGACGCCAGCACGGGGAAGGCCGCGAAGGCCGCATGGGCGGCGAGCAGGAGGATCAGGGCCGTCACGGCGACCACGCCGTAGAAGGCCGGGGACCCGGCGTCGAACACGGTCCGGGCCAGCTGGCTGACCACCGGCGCCTGGATGTAGTCCGCCGGGATCGGCCCGCCGTCGAGGCGCAGCTGCGCCGCGGGGTCCTGCACCACGTGGACGCGGGCGGCGTTGGCGAGGTAGATGACGCCCGCGAGCATCGCCGAGGACACGAGCCCGAGGATGAGGATCGTCGTCGCGGCGTTCCGGCTCTGCGGCGCCTGGAAGCGCGGCACGTTGGACACGGGCCCCTCGAGCCCGGTCAGGGCCGCGGCGCCCGCCGAGAAGGCCCTGAGGATCAACAGCGCGCCGGCCAGGCCCACGAGGCCGGCGTCGAGCGCCGCCTCCGGCATGATCTCGAAGCGTGCGCTCGGCGCCTCGGCGAGGGTGCCTGCGAGGGCCTGGGCGATCCCGGTGGCACAGAGGGCGAGGATCCCGGCGAGGAAGGCGTAGGTGATGACGGCGCGGGCCCGGACACCGCGGGTGATGCCGCGCAGGTTCAGCAGCACGAGCACGGCGACACCCACGACGGCCAGCCCGACACGGACGCCCTCGAGCGCCGGGGCGAGCGAGACGAGGTACTGGGCGGCCGCGGAGACCGAGACCGCGACCGTCAGGACGTAGTCGATCATCAGCGCCGACGCGACGGTGGTCCCGGCCCGCGGGCCGATGTTCCGCTTGGCGATCTCGTAGTCGCCCCCGCCCGACGGATAGGCGCGCATCGCCTGACGGTAGGAGGCGACGACGACGAGCAGCACCGCGATCACGGCCAGGCCCACCCAGGGCGAGATGGCCACCGCCGCCACTCCCGCGAGAGCGAGGGTCAGGAGGATCTCGTCCGGCGCGTACGCGACGGACGAGATCGCGCTCGCGGAGAAGACGGGCATGGCGAGGCGCTTCGGCAGGGTCCTGCTCCTCAACCTGTCACTGGCGAAGGGCTTGCCCACCAGCACCCTCTTGACAGCCTCGAGAAAAGTCAGCACAGCCCAAACACTAGCGCGTCCGCGCCCCCGGGCAGCCACTAGGCTTGGTGCTGGTACGGCACGGAACAGCAGGATCTACACCAAGAATCAGGGGTGCCCTCGGTGGCTCATTTCGTGATCATGGGGTGCGGCAGGGTGGGCGTCAGTCTGGCGCACACCCTCGACGACTCCGGGCACTCGGTAGCGATCATCGATCAGGACGACCGCGCGTTCCGCCGGCTGCGGTCCTCGTTCGGCGGTCGCAAGGTGACCGGGGTCGGCTTCGACCGGGAGACCCTGAAGTACGCGGAGATCGGCGACGCCTACGCGTTCGCGGCGGTGTCCAGCGGCGACAACTCCAACATCCTCGCCACGCGCGTGGCCCGCGAAACCTTCCACGTGCCGCACGTCGTCGCGCGCATCTACGACCCGGGGCGCGCCGAGATCTACCAGCGCCTCGGCATCCCCACGGTCGCGGCGGTCCGCTGGAGCGCGGACCAGGTCCTGCGGCGGATCCTGCCCGAGCAGACCATCAACGGCGACTTCCGCGAGACCTCCGGCCGCCTGATCCTCGCCGAACTCGCGCTCGCGGACGCCTGGCTCGGGCGGTCGCTCCGCAGCATCGAGGCCGCCAGCGGCGTCCGCATCGCCTACCTCACGCGCTTCGGCGAGGGCATCCTCCCGACCGCCGAGACGAGCTACCAGCAGGGTGACATCCTGCACGCCATGATGAAGACGACGGCGACCGACGAGATCACCCGCATCCTCGCCGCCGCCCCGAAGGAGGAGAACCGATGAGGGTCGTCATCGCCGGGGCCGGGAGCGTCGGGTCCTCGATCGCCCGCGAGCTGCTGGGCAACAACCACGAGATCCTGCTGATCGACGAGAAGCCGGAGGTGATCGGCCGCAGCGGGCTCAAGGGGGCCAAGTGGCTGATCGGCGACGCCTGCGAGCTCACCACGCTGAAGGACGCCCGCCTCGAGGAGGCCGACGTCGTGGTGTCCGCCACGGGCGACGACAAGGTGAACCTCGTGGTGTCGCTGCTCGCCAAGAGCGAGTTCGGTGTGGGCCGCACGGTGGGCCGGGTGAACAACCCGAAGAACGACTGGATGTTCGACGACTCCTGGGGCGTGGATGTGGCCGTCAACACCCCGCGCCTCATGACGGCGCTCGTCGAGGAGGCCGTGGAGGTGGGCGACGTGGTGCGCCTGCTGACGCTGCAGACCGGGGTGTCCTCGATCGTCGAGTTCACAGTGCCCGCGGACTCCCCGCTCGTGGGCGGCACCATCGGCTCGATCCGCCTCCCCGAGGACTGCGCCGTCGTCGCCGTCCTGCGGGACGACTCCCCGATCACACCGAGCCCGGACGACGTCGTCGAGGACGGCGACGAGATGTTCTTCCTCGCCGCGATCGCCGCGGAGGACGATCTGCGTGCCGCACTCTCCGCGCGGACCGACCGGGGCGCCGGCCAACCGTCCTGAGGGGTCAGCCCTTCGGGTCGGCGTCGGACCCGGCCGCGGGCACCGCGCCCGCCGGGCGGGAGACCATCCACGCCAGCCAGAGGCCGAGGGCGTACAGCGGCAGGCCCATGGCCACGCGTGTGGAGCCGAGGGCCGCGATGTTCTCCACGAGGTAGAGCGGCACCTGCACCACGAGCCGCAGGGCCAGGACCGCGACGATGATCCAGGTGGCGAGGGCGTAGGCGCGGACGCGCACCGGGTCCTTGCGCCACTCGATGCCCTCGTTGCGGATGAACCCGAACAGGAGTCCGGCGAACGGCCAGCGGAGGAGCACCGAGGCGGTCATCGCCACGATGTAGGCGCCGTTGATGAAGAAGCCCGGCAGGAAGAAGTCCTCGGCGTTGCCGGTGCGCAGTGCCACGAAGGCGCAGAACGCGACGCCGACCAGCCCGGCGAGGGCCTGGGTCACCGGGGTGCGCGAGACGAGCCGGACGGCGGTGAAGACCGCCGAGGCGGCCAATGCCGCGATCAGGGACACCTGGAGGTCCCTCGTGAGGGTGAAGAGGATCGTGAACACGAGTCCGGGAGCCACGCTCTCGGCGAGCCCCTGCACCCCACCGACCGACGCGAGCACGTCGATCTGCCCGTCGTGGTTGCGCCGGACCCCGGACTTCGCCGCGTACTGCGACGCCAGCTCCGCCGCCGTCGGGGCTGCCTGCGGCGCGGGAGACCGCCCGGGGGCCGCGGCGTGGCCGGGGACTGCCCGTGCACTCTCCGGGCGGTCGGCGCCGGGCTCGTTCGTCGGGTGGCTCATGTGCTGTTCCTCATTCAAACTCGTCGGGGCGGCCGATGATCTCGTAGCGGGGGTTGTACACCGTGGGGATGCTGCCCACCAGGCTCAGCATCCCCTCGAAGCGCAGGGCGACCCCGGCCTCGACGCCCGGGACACGGCGCTGGCCCATCCAGACGATCCGCACGTCCTCGTGCGTCCCGTTCCAGTCGATCCTCGCGAGGGCCGCGAACGACGGCGGCGCCGTCACCGGGGTGATCGTGATCCTCACGATGACCCCGTGCGCCTTGATCCTGCCACGTCCGGGCAGGGCCGCGGAGTCGGTCTGCCCGGATCCGCCGGGCGGGCCGGGGCGTCCGGGCAGCGCCGCTGATCCGGCCGGCGCAGCGGTCGTGGGCCGGCCTGCGGGGTCGGCGGAACCTGGTGCGTACTGCCGATCCGGCACGGAAGTCAGCGGGTCTCGGTGATCTCGGGACCGCGCTCGAGCGGGTTCAGGTCCGGGCGGGTGGGTGTGAGGGGCGGCGGGCCCGCCGCGGCGTCCTTGGGCAGCCTGAGCGGGAGGAGCTCGCGCGGCGGAAGGGGGTGGTCGCCGCGGACCACCACGACGCTGCGGAAGAGCTTCTCCATGGGGGCCGCGGCGTTCTGGTCGAGCGCCGCAGGCCCGCCGAACACGCCGCGGAGGAACCAGCGGGAGCCGTTGACGCCGACGAAGCGGGCCACACGGTAGCCCGGCTGGCCGTCCGGCGTCTGGGCGGGCAGCTTCGCGAGGAGTTCCGTGCCGAGGCGGCCGGGCCGTTCCTCCACGGTGCCGCCCTGCGAGCCCACCGACGCGCCGATCTGCTCGCGGATCTCGTCCCACAGCCCTTCGGTCTTCGGGGCTGCGAAGGCCTGCAGCTGGAGCGTCGAGCCGCCGAGGTCCAGTGTCACGGCGATGACGCGCTTGCTGCGCTCCTCCACCTCGAGGCGCAGCTGCAGTCCCTCGGTGGCGTGGATGCGGAGGGCCCCGAGATCGATGTAGCCGCTCTCGGTCTCCTGCTCCGAGAGGTCGAACGGGCCGAGCGCGGACCGGTCGTAGTCGGCACTCGAGACATGACCCGCCGGCACGGGGGCGACCGGCGCCGCCGGGACCGCGGCGGCATCCTCGCCCGCAGTGTCCGCGGCGGCGGCCTCGGAACCGGTGCCCTCGGGTACGGCGCCCGTCGCGGCGTCAGCAGCTACGGGCGTGCCCTCCGCGGCCGCCGGTGCGTCATCGGCCGCTGCGGCGTCCTGCTGCGACGCGGCCGCGTCGTCGTTCTTCTTCTTCCTGAGGCGCCCAAAAGCCATCTCCGGGGTCCTTTCCTGATTCCGTGGTCGAGTAGGTGTCGAGTAGGTGCGGTCGTCGCCGGGGGCGGATACGTACCGCGCTGCGGTCAGCCCTCCGCAGGAGTGCCCACGGCGGCCAGGGCCGGGTCCTGTCCGAACCCACCGGTCGAGCCGAACCCGGCTGTTCCGCGGATGCTTTCGGGCAGTTCGTCGACGACGGTGAACGCCGCGTGCTCGACGCGCTGGATGAGCAGCTGGGCGATGCGATCGCCGCGGGCGAGACGGACGGACTCGGTCCGGTCCGTGTTGAGGAGGCAGACCTTGATCTCGCCGCGGTAGCCGGCGTCGATGGTCCCGGGGGCGTTGACGATGGTCACGCCGTGCCGCGCCGCGAGACCGGAGCGCGGGTGGACGAGGCCCACGTAGCCGGCAGGGAGGGCCACGGCCACTCCCGTGGGGACGAGTGCACGCTCACCGGGCTCGAGCACGAGGTCGACGGCGGTGCGCAGGTCCGCCCCGGCGTCACCGTCGGTGGCGTAGGCGGGAGGATCGAGACCGTCGTCGAGCATCGAGATCTGGACCGGGAGGTCCTGCTGTGTACTCATCGACCGCATCTCCCAAGCACGCTATCCGGTTACCAGCCCCCCACTTTAGCGCCTTTGTCCGGGGGCAGGCGGCGGTCGGGATGAGGAGCCGGGGAATTGGTGGAATGCTTGTGTCATGTCCAGCGCGCCAGGGGAAGCTCCCCGGAACACATCCGACCAGGCCGTCCTCTACCAGGAACGCCTGTGGCCGACGCCCTGGGTGTGGCTCATCGCGGCGGGCTTCTCGGCCGCCACGATCGTGATGTTCGCGCCCATCTCCGTCGAGGTGGCGATCGGTGTCGCCGTCGTCGTCGCGATCATCGTGTTCACCCTGCTCATCCTCTCGACGCCGCGCATCACCGTCACGGCGACCACCCTCACCGTCGGGCGCGCGAGCATCGAACGGTCCTACCTCGGCGCGGTGGAGTGGTTCTCCGGTGACGACGCCACGTACCAGCGCGGGCCCGGCCTGAACGGCCTCGCCTACCTCTGCATCCGCGGGTGGATCTCCCCCGTGGTGCGCATCGAGGTCACCGACCCCGAGGACCGAACCCCTTACTGGCTCGCATCCTCGCGTAACCCCGAGCGGCTCGCAGCGGCCCTCGGCGGCTGATCCCGCCGATCGGGGCGCCTCAGCCCTCGCAGTCCACGCAGTACAGGAGCCCGCCCCGCTCGTCGGCGATCTGCGACCGGTGGCGCACGAGGAAGCACGAGGCGCACGTGAACTCGTCGGCCTGCGCCGCCAGGATCTGCACCGAGATCTCCTCGCTGGAGAGATCGGCGCCCGGCAGGTCGAAGGAGTCGGCCGCCTCGAGCTCGTCCTCGTCGACCAGCGGCGCCAGGAGCGCCGTCGCCGATGCTGCGCCCGTGCCCGGCATGCCGGCCGGCGCCGCACCGTCCCCCTGCCGCCCGTGCAGCCCCGTGGCCTCGCCGTCGTTGCCCGTGTCCGCACCATCCGCTGTGCTCTCGAGTGTCATACCCGCCTCTTCCCCCTTCATCACCACTCACCCGACGGGCGAGCATCATCGACATCGCATAACGCCGACCGCCCGCGTTTTGTGCCCGGCGCCGGTGCGGCGTCCGCCACGCGGTGCCGCGTAGTAGGAATGGCCGCCATTCAGTGGCACAGTTTCACCTAGGAATTATTGTCGGCTGGAGGAATCGATGCAGGAGTTACGCCTGGTGGGTGTGGATGGCGAACATCTGCTGTTGAGCGGCGAGGAGGGCACGTCCTACCGGCTGCCCGTCGACGACGCGCTGCGCACCGCGAGCACCAGGGCCGGGGAGGCGCCGGCATCGTCGGCGACGGCGTCGCCGGCTCGGGAGGAGCCCCGGCGGAAGCCGGCGAAGCCCCCGGTCCAGCTGACCCCGCGGGACATCCAGGCGCGCATCCGTGCGGGAGCCACGGCGGAACAGGTGTCCGCCGAGTCGGGCCTCGACCTCGCCCACGTGGAGCGCTACGAAGGCCCGGTCCGCGCCGAGCGCGACTACGTGGCCTACCTCGCGCAGCGCGTCGAGGTCGCCACTCCCCTGCCCAGCCACGACGGGTACCGCTCCGCGTTCGGCGACAGCCCGGCGTCGCTGGGGGACATGGTGGCGTTCCGGGTCCGCAACTACGGGATCGACCCGGCGTCGGTCGAGTGGGACTCCTGGCGCCGCCAGGACGGCTCCTGGCACGTCGAGGCGTCGTTCGACCTGCCCGACGGCTCGCAGGTGGATCTCGGCGAGCAGCCGCCTGCCCGGTGGACCTACAACCCGACGCGGAAGACCGTCACCAACGGCAACCGGTGGGCGCAGGTGCTCAGCGAACTGGAACCGCTCGACGGACCGCTGCCGGCCCGCAGGCTCAGCGCCGTGGCGGACCGCGTCTTCGACTTCGAGGCGGAGAAGGCCGACGAGGCCGACGAGGCGTCCGCCGACCAGGACGGCCTGCTGGACGTACTCCGCTCACGGCGGGGCCAGCGCCTCGGGGCGGACGAGACCGGCGACGATGCCCTCGCGGAGCTCCTCAGCCGCGGCGGGATCCCGGCCGCCCACCCGCGCAACGACGACACGCCCGAGGAGCAGGACGTCCAGGTACCCGGTCTGGCCCTCGCCCCCGGTGCGGCCGATCACGCCGATCTCCTCGATCCGGCGCCGGACCCGGCTCAGCACGACGACGGCACGCCCCGGCTGTACGACGGCGTCAGCACCGATACGCGCGAGATCAGCGTGTTCGCGCAGCCCTCACGCCCGCAGCACCCGCCCGCAGCCGCACCGTCCGCTCCCCGTCCGACGGGAGCGGGAGCGGATCGCGGCGCAGCCGACGAGTCTGTGCGGGAGGCCAGCAGGGACGCGAACCCGGGCAAGGGAGGCGCCGGGAAGCCCGCCGCGGACAAGCCCGCCGCCGACGCGGCTGCGGAGCGCCGTGCGAAGCCGAAACGGTCCAGCGTGCCGAGCTGGGACGATATCGTCTTCGGCCGCAAGGGCGACTAGCGCCGCCCGGCCGGCCAGGGCGGGCCCGTCCTCCGGGGCGGTCCGCCCGCTCCTCGGCGGCGCGTCAGTGCGGCTCCGACGGCGACCCCGGCCAAGGCCCAGAAGGCACCCGCCCCGACCCCCGCCAGCACGATCCAGAACGGCACCCGCAGGGTGTCCTGGTCGCCGTGTGCTCCGTTCTCGGTATGTCCTCCGGTGTGCGGCATGCTCAGATTCTGCCAGACTCCCGCTGTTTCGGCTCGAAGGGCAGGGGCACCTGGTTGGAGTAGAGCGACGGCGACGTCCTGGTGGTCTGGCGGCGCATGTGGTGCCGCCGGCACAGCGTCTCGTAGCCGATCACTGGACCACGGCTCTCCCCCGACGTCTCGGGCCCCGCCGCCGGTCCTTCCGCCTCGACCGGTGTGCCCGCGTCCGGGTCGAGCGGCTGGTCGACGTCGCCCACGACCATCTGGTCACCCTCGACCACCATGACGCCGTCGACGGTGCGGGCGTTGTGGGTGGCACGCTTGCCGCACCAGCAGAGGGCCTCGACCTGCAGGACCTGCACGCGGTCGGCGAGCTCGATGAGGCGTTGCGACCCGGGGAACAGCCGGGTGCGGAAGTCCGACGTGATGCCGAAGCCGAACACGTCGATGTCCATCTCGTCCACGACGCGCGCCAGCTGGTCGATCTGGTCGACGGTGTAGAACTGGGCCTCGTCGCAGATGACGTAGTCGATCCGCGCCCCCATGGTCTGGCGGACGGTGAGTTCCACCCAGAAGTCGGTGTCCGGGAAGACCTCGACGGCCGGGACCTGCAGCCCGAGCCGGCTCGAGATCATGGACTCCCCCGCCCGGTCGTGGGAGCTGAAGAGCACCCCGCGGCGGCCACGGGCCTTGTGGTTGTGGTCCATCTGCAGCGCGAGGGTGGACTTGCCGCAGTCCATGGTGCCCGAGAAGAACAGCAGTTCAGCCACGCCCGGCCCCCTTGCCGCTGCCCCGCCGCTTGGGAGCCCGGGGCATGGCCAGGGTCAGCAGGGGGATGTCGCGCTCGGCGCGCGTGAGGGACCCGTGCTGCCCGACCATGTCGAAGGCCGCCGGGTCCGCGCGCCGTCCGTCGATCAGGGCGATCCCCTCGCGCGCCAGGACGAGCAGGTCGCCGATGCGCGGCAGGACGACGTCGCTCACCGTTCCGAAGTAGCCCCGGGCCACGGCCTCCTGGCGGGTCAGGACCCAGGCGCGGGCACCGAAGGCATCGTGCCAGCGCAGGGCCAGCGCGTCCCGGTCCGCCGCGGACAGCGACGGCTCGAGATAGAGGTGGACCATGCGCGGCTCGCCGCCGGTGTGCGCCACGCCGTCCACGAGATCCGCACGCTCGGAGTAGTCGATGCGCTGGGTCGGCGGGACGTCCACCATGCCGTGGTCGGCCGTGAGGAGCAGGAGCGTGTCGGACGGCACCCGGCGGGCCAGGAGCCTCAGTGCCGCGTCCAGGTCCTCCAGGGCGCGCACCCACTCCGGGGAGTCGACGCCGTACCGGTGGCCGGCCTTGTCGAGGTCGTTGACATAGAAGTACACGAGCATTCCGGGTGCCGCCGCCAGCTGCACCGCTGCTGCGTCGATCCGCGCCTGGATGGTGCCGGCGCCCACGAAGGTGGCGCCCCGCAGTGCCGCCCGCGTCATCGGCGAGTCCTCGAAGCGCGGCTGGCTGACGGTGACCACGGGCAGGTGGGCGGAAACCCTCTCGAAGACCGTCGGGTGGGGCTGCCACGCGAGCGGGTCGACGTCGGCGTCCCAGCGGCCCAGCATGTTCACCACGCGGCCCTGGGCGGGATCGAGGACGTCGTAGCCCACCATGCCGTGCTGCCCGGGAGCCAGCCCCGTGCCGAGGCTCGCGAGCGACGCCGCGGTCGTGGACGGGAAGGCGGAGGAGAGCACGCGGGCCGAGTCGAGGCTCTCGCGCAGGTAGGGCGCGTGCGCGGCGTACCTGCGCAGGAGCGGCATGCCGAGACCGTCCACCATGACGACGGCGACCCGCCGGGCGCTCGGGAGCGCGAGGGCGTTGGTGAAGCCGTCGACGCCGAGCGCTGCGGCCGCGCTCGTCATCACGTCGGCCACGGTGGAGGCACCGTAGAGGGGCGGAACCGGGAGGGGCTCCCTGTCGAAGACCACCGCTACTGCTGGTGGTGCGCCCGGGTGAACCGTGCGCCGAACCCCGGCTGGCGGCGGGCCGCCACGTCCGGGGCGGCGATGTGTCCACCGGCAGCGGGGCTGGCCGTGTTGGCCTTCCGCAGTGCGCGAGCGAACCCCTTCGCGTTCTGCACGGCCTGTGCGCCGTCCGCCTCGGCGCTGACGCGCAGGACGATGTCCTCCTGCGCCATGGTGCCGGTGAGGCCGTGGTCGGCGTCGCACTGGGGATCGCCGCAGCTCGCGGGGCCGATGTCGAGGCGCTGGCCGCCGGACCAGGCGATCGCGAGCGTCATCTCGCGGACGGGGTCGCTGGGCTTGTAGTCCTGCGGCTGGGCGTAGAGGTAGCTGAGGACCACCGAACGGATCTGGCTGACCGGGACGGACTCCGTGGAGATCTGCGCCGTGACCTGCTCGCCGGCGTCGTCGAGCTGCTGGTCGTCCACGTGCGTGATGACGAGCATGTCCTCCGTGAGCACGAGGACCGTGATGTGCCGGTGCACCTCGGTGCGCTCGAAGTGCGTCTCGAGGTGCGCGACGTGCGAGAGCGGCTCGCGCCCGTCGAGCGCGTCGTGGACGACGTCGGCCACGAGGCGCGGGTAGAAGCCCGCCCGCTCGAGGGATGCATCGAGGTCGCGCCACTGCGCGGAAAGCGATGGGGTCATATGCCCAGTTTCCCCCACCGGACCGTGTTGTGCCTAACCCGGGGCGGCGGTGCGGGCGCGCCGACGTCCGTCAGTCGCGCATGGCGCGGCGGGCGCTGTCGGTGCGCCGCTGCGGGTTCCCGACGTCGATGACGGCGCTGAGCACGGCGAGGCCCGACGACGCGACGAGGACCGGATTGAACTCGAGCCGCGCGATCTCGGGGTGGTTGTCCTTCAGCAGGGCCACGCGCGCCACGAGGTCCTCGAGGGCCGCGACGTCCGCCGGCGGGAGGCCCTGGTAGCCGAAGAGCTTGCGGGAGGCGCGCGGCGCGCGGACGAGGTCCGCGACGTCCCCCGTGCTCAAGGGCGGGACGGCGTGCGCCCAGTCGTCGAGGAGGTTCACGGAGTCGCCGGCGAGGCCGAAGGACACCACGGGGCCCATGAGCGGGTCCTCGATGGCGCTGATGCTGCAGGCCTGGCCCGACGGCGCCATCGACTGCACCTCCATGCCGAAGTGGCCGAACGGCGCCAGCACCTTCTCCATCCGGGTGATGTTGCGCCGCAGGGACTCGGCGTCGTCGATGTTCAGCCGCACACCGCCGAGGTCGAGGCGGTGCCGGAGGTGCTCGTCCATGGTCTTCAGCGCGACCGGCCAGCCCAGCCGTCCGGCCTGCTCCACCGCCTCGTCGGCGGAGGTGAAACGCGCGGAGGGCAGGAGCCGGATGCCGTAGGCGCCCATGAGCGCCGCGCATTCCTCGGGCGTGAGCCGCGTGAGTTCGATGTCCGCGACGCGCGCCCTGACCTGCCCGAGGACCTGCGTGGCCCCGTCGACGTCGACGCCCGCGGGGTCCAGGAACTCGCCGTGGTCGCGGGCACGCCAGTGCGCATAGCGGACGACGGCGCCCAGCGCGGCGAGCGCGGCCCCCGGGCTCGGGAAGCACGGCAGTCCGCGCTGGAGGGGCAGCACCGCGGCAGCGGTCTCGCGTTCGGCCGGCCCGGCGGCGGTCGGGCGCTCGGCGTGCCCGACCGTGGTCCGGGCGGCTTCGAGCGGCGCCGTGACGGTTTCGTCCGTCGCCCCGCCCGCGCCGGTGCCGACCGTCCCCTCCGCGCGGGAGCCTGTCGCCGGCGAGCACACGAGGCCGTCGAGCTGCAGGCGGGCGTCGAGGATCCCGGTGAAGGAGGCAATGACCGGCTTGCCGGCCCGCTCGGCGCACTCCTGCAGGCAGGCGGCCACGGCGTCGGCGGTCAGCCCGCGGGCCGGCAGCGTGGTGACGATCGCGGCGTGCACGGAGTCCGCTCGCAGGGCGTCGAGCACGGCCGCGGCGAGGGCGGGCAGGGCCACGGACTGCCCGGTGTCGAGCCGCAGACCGGCCTCCAGCCGTGCGACGGTCATGCCCTGCGAGACGACGCCGTCGGCCACCACCTTCCCGAGCGCGGACGAGTTGCTGAAGACCGCGACGCCGGGGCCCTGGGGCAGGGGCTGGCTCGCGACGATCTGCGCGATGTCCATCAGTTGCTCCGTCGTCTCCACCCTCATGACACCCGACTGCCGGAGCATGGAGTCGAGGGCCCCGGGCGGTGCCTGGGAGGTGCGCACCGCGTGGCCCGGCGGCAGCTGCAGTCCGGTGACGTCGGACTTCGCGACGATGACCGGCTTCGTCCGGGCCAGGCGCCGGGCGATCCGCGAGAACTTCCTCGGGTTGCCGATCGATTCGAAGTACAGCCCGACGGCGCGGGTGGTGGGGTCGTCCTCCCAGAACTGCATGGCGTCGTTCCCGGACACGTCGGCACGGTTCCCCGCCGAGATCACGGACGACACCCCGAGCCCGCGCCGGTGGGCGCTCGCGTAGAGGAGCACGCCGAGGCCCGCGGACTGGCTGAAGAGCGAGAGCGCGCCGCGGCGGGGCAGGGCAGGCGCCATCGAGGCGTTGAGGCGGACCGCGGGGTCGGTGTTCACCAGGCCCAGCGACGCCGGGCCGACCACGCGCATGCCGTGCGCCCTGGCCTTGTGCACGAGGGCGCGCTGCCGCGCGAGCCCTTCGTCGCCGTCGTCGGCGTAGCCCGCCGTCGCCACGAGGAGTCCCTTCACGCCGGCGCGGGCGCATTCGTCCACCACGGCGTCCACCTGGTCGTGGGGCACGGCGACGACGGCGAGGTCCACGGGCTCGGGGACCTCGGCCAGGGAGGCGTGCGAGATCATGCCGTTCAGTTCGAAGGCCTCCGGGTTGACGGCGTACACGCGGCCCGTGAAGCCGCCGTCGATGAGGTGCTCCAGGAGGGCGTACCCCACGGTGCCCCATTCGCGGCTCGCACCGATCACGGCGACCGACGACGGCGTGAGGAGCTCCGCCATGCTCCGGGCCTCCGCGCGGTGCTCCCGGGCCTCCATCACGGCCTGGGACTTCCGCGTGGGGTCGATGTCGAAGCTGAGCATCACCACGCCGTCGTCGAAGTGCCGCTCCACCTCGTAGCCGGCCTCGGCGAAGACCGTGATCATCTTGCGGTTCTCGGGGAGGACCTCGGCGGAGAAGCGGCGGATGCCGTTCTCGCGGGCCGCGGCCGCCAGGTGCTCGAGCAGGATGGAGCCGACGCCGCGGCCCTGGTGGTGGTCGGAGACGTTGAAGGCGACCTCGGCCTCGAGCGGGTCGTCGAGCCGGTCGTAGCGGCCGATGCCGATGATGTCGTCGCCGCGCGTGATGACGAAGGCCACGCGGTCGCGGTGGTCCACCTCGGTGAAGCGCTTGAGCTCCTTGGCGCTGAGCGTGGCCTTGTAGGTGAAGAACCGCAGGTAGATGGAGTTCTGCGACTGGCTCACGTGGAACGCCTGGACGGCGTCGGCGTCGGAGGGTGAGATGGGGCGCAGATGGCCTGTCCCGCCGTCGCGCAGGACGACATCAGCCTCCCAATATTCCGGGTATTGTCCGTCCGTCGCCATAGACTCAGGGTAGTCGGCATCCCCCCGTCCCCGGCCCGAGGCCGCGACCGGACGCGCGGATGCCCGCGATCCGCCCCATCCGAACCCCTGAGTTGTTGAGGAACCGCCACGTGGCCAGGCGCCAGAACTCCGTACCGCCGGAGGATTTCACCGAGAAGATCATCGACATCGATGTCGAAGCCGAGATGGAGGACTCCTTCCTCGAGTACGCGTACTCGGTGATCTATTCCCGTGCCCTCCCCGATGCGCGCGACGGGCTGAAGCCCGTGCAGCGCCGCATCCTGTACATGATGACGGACATGGGCCTGCGCCCGGACCGCGGCCACGTGAAGTCGGCGCGCGTGGTCGGCGAGGTGATGGGCAAGCTGCACCCCCACGGTGACACCGCCATCTACGACGCCATGGTGCGCATGGCCCAGGACTTCTCGCTGCGCCTGCCCCTCATCGACGGCCACGGCAACTTCGGCTCGCTCGATGACGGCCCCGCGGCCGCCCGGTACACCGAGGCCCGCCTCGCTGCCGCCGCACTGACTCTCACGAACCACCTCGACGAGGACGTCGTCGACTTCGTGCCGAACTACGACAACCAGCTGACGCAGCCGGAGGTCCTCCCGGCGGCGTTCCCCAACCTGCTCGTCAACGGCGCCAGCGGGATCGCCGTCGGCATGGCCACGAACATGCCGCCCCACAACCTCGGGGAGGTCGTCGCGGCGGCACGCCATCTCATCGCGAACCCGGATGCCTCGCTCGAGGACCTCACACGCTTCGTCCCCGGACCGGATCTTCCCAGCGGCGGCAAGATCGTGGGGCTCGACGGCGTGCGCGACGCGTACGCGACGGGTCGCGGCTCCTTCAAGACGCGCGCGAAGGTCACGGTCGAGCAGCTCTCGGCCCGGCGCACGGGGCTCGTGGTCACCGAGCTTCCGTACACCGTGGGCCCGGAGAAGGTGATCGAGCGGATCAAGGACGCCGTCACCTCGAAGAAGCTGCAGGGCATCTCGGACATCGTGGACCTCACGGACCGCACCCACGGGCTCCGCCTGGTGATCGAGCTCAAGAACGGGTTCAACCCGAACGCCGTGCTCGCGCAGCTCTACCGCTTCACGCCGATGGAGGACTCGTTCGGCATCAACAACGTGGCGCTCGTGGACGGCCAGCCGCGTACGCTCGGGCTCCGGGAGCTCCTGCAGGTCTACGTGACCCACCGGATCCTCGTGGTGCGCCGCCGCACCTCCTACCGGCTGCAGCGCAAGCGCGACCGCCTGCACCTGGTCGAGGGCCTGCTCGTCGCGATCGTGGACATCGACGAGGTCATCCAGATCA
The DNA here is from genome assembly GCF_058269215.1 of Arthrobacter sp. TJ-238. Taxonomy (NCBI): domain Bacteria; kingdom Bacillati; phylum Actinomycetota; class Actinomycetes; order Micrococcales; family Micrococcaceae; genus Arthrobacter; species Arthrobacter sp. TJ-238. Next base: position 448,725 of record NZ_JBZCNH010000003.1, read on the forward strand.
TCCGATCCTCGGACGAGTCCTCCGCCGCCCGCGAGCGCCTGATGTCCATCTACGACCTCACCGAGATCCAGGCCAACTACATCCTCGAACTGCGCCTCCGGCAGCTCACCCGGTACTCGCGCATCGAGCTCGAGAAGGAACAGGAGCAGCTCCGCCTCGACATCGCCGAGCTGGAGGCGATCCTCGGCTCCGAGGAACGCCTGCGCACCCTCGTGTCCGACGAGCTCGCCGAACTGTCCGACCAGTTCGCCACACCGCGCCGGACCGTCCTGCTCGAGTCCGAGGCCGCCGCCCCGCTGAAGGGATCGGCCCTTCCCGCTCCGGCCGCGGGCAAGGGCGTCAAGGCCGTCCTGCCGCTCGAGATCGCGGACGACCCCTGCTGGGTGCTGCTCTCGGCGTCGGGGCAGCTCGCCCGCACCTCGGACCGTCAGCCCCTCGGCGACGGCCAGCGCATCAAGCACGACGCCTTCCGGTCCGTCCTGCCCTCCACCGCCCGGGGCGAGGTGGGGGCCGTGACCTCGGCCGGGCGCATGATCCGCCTCCAGGTCATGGACATGCCCGCCCTGCCGCCCACCGCCGGTGTGCCCAACCTGGCGGGCGGGGTGCCGTCGTCGGAGTTCATCACGCTCGAGCGCGGCGAGAGCCTCGTGGGGCTGGCACCGCTGAACGGCGTCGTGGCCCTCGGGACGGCGCAGGGCGTGGTGAAGCGCGTGCAGCCGGAATACCCGCTGAACCGCGACGACTGGGAGGTCATCACGCTCAAGCCCAAGGACCGGGTGGTGGGCGTGGCGTCCGCCGCCGACGCCGACGACCTCGTGTTCGTCACGCGCCTGGCGCAGCTGCTCCGCTTCCCGGCCTCCGCGGTGCGGCCGCAGGGCCGGACGGCCGGCGGCATGGCGGGCATCAAGCTCACGGCGGGCGACGCCGTCCTGCACTTCGGTGCGGTGGCGCACGGCGACGAACAGGGCGTGGTGGTGACGGTCGCCGCGCCGGGGGACGCGCTGCCGGGCACGGCCGCGGGGTCGGCGAAGATCACCGAGTTCTCGGAGTATCCCGTCAAGGGCCGGGCCACGGCGGGCGTGCGCGCGCACCGGTTCCTGCGCGGGGAGGAGACCCTGTCGCTCGCCTGGGCAGGTCACGGACCCGCTCGAGCGGCCTCGGCCAACGGCGTGGCCCGGGCGCTGCCCACGGAGCACGGGCGGCGTGACGGCTCGGGTGTGCCGCTGACGCAGCAGATCGACGCCGTCGGGCCCGCGCTGGCAGGGCTCATCGAGTCCTCCGGTCCTGTCGCCCCGCCCGTGTCGGGGTCCGGAACCGATGAATCGGGCCCCTCTGACCCGGCAGGGTCCGGTGCCGCAGGGCCGGGTGCGTCGACGGCGGGTGTTCGGCTCGTGGAGGGTTCAGCACCTGCGGCGTCGAGGCGCGCGAAGGATGCCGGCGACGGTCAGGGCACGCTGCTCTAGCTGCTCCGCAGCAGCCCGCCGCAGAGCTCAGTCCGACGGGACGACGAGCGGCAGGTCGAAGACGATCGCCCGCTGCGTCGGCATGTACCCCATGCGTTCGTACAGCCCGAGCGCACCCGACGGGTTCTCGGTGTCGACCCCCAGCCCTGCGTTCTCCATCCCGGCTGCCCGGTACCGCTTCATCGCCTCGGCGAGGAGCGCCGGCGCCAGGCCGCGGCCACGCCATGACCTCCGGACACCCAGCAGGTCCGTGTAGCCCTCGGAGTGCCCGAGCAGCTCGCGGGAATCGGGGTCGTAGCTCGCGAGCTGGTAGGCGGCCACCTCCCCCTTGGCCGCGTCGACGAGCGCGAGGCTCCAGTCGGGGCGGAACTCGGGGTGCGTGACGGTGAACTGCCACGACTCCTGGTCGCGCGGCTCGCTCCCCCAGTGGTCCTGGAAGGCGTCGTTGTGCGCGAGGCGGACCAGCTCGACGATGTTGCGGTCGGCGCCGTCGGCGAAGCTCACCAGCTCCAGCTCGGGCGGAAAGGGCAGCTCCGGGATCGGCTGGTCCAGAGGCCGCGTCATCTCCGTGAAGTACCGGACGATCGTGCTCCCGCTCGCCGTGAGCAGGGCCAGGTGCGAGAGATTGCGTTCCTCGACGTAGTTCCGGAACGTACCCTCGGCCTGGCCGGTCTCGCGCAGCCGTCCGACGGCGCGCCATGCCTGCCAGGCGAGCACCGCGCGGCCGATCCCGCGACCGCGCCACTCCGGATCGACGCCGCCCGCGCCGTGGATGAGTGAGGAACCGGAGTTCATGGACAGGCGCCCGAAGGCACGGGGTACGCCCGCGTCGTCGAACCCGACGATCGTGTCACGGCGCGGGTCGTTCTTCGAGGCGCGGAGCGCCTGCTCGAGGTCGGCGCGCTGCTCCACCCAGTCGGGTTCGTCGACGGCCGCGATGCGTCGGGTCAGGGCGAGCCAGGCGTCGATGTCCGCGTAGTTGAGCGGACGCCACCGCAGCGCGGCGGGCAGTGGCGGTGCCTCGGTCTCGGCCGGTCTGCCGGCAGGCCGCTGTCCGGGCTGCTGTCCGGGCTGCTGTCCGGGCTGGTCGCGGGTGCTCATGATGCCAGCGTATTGCAGGGCGGACCGGCTCGTCCGGATGCGACGCACGGCCTCGCGACGGGCGTCACGCGCACCGGTCGCCTTCGGACCGGGCTGCGGGCTCAGGGCCCGGGAGGGTCAGTGCCCCGTCGCACAGCGCGGCCTCGTCGGGGTCGTGCGTCACCAGGAGCACTGCAGTGTCGGGCAGCCCGCGGCGCAGGTCCTCCAGCAGCGAGCGGGCGCCGTCGGCGTCGAGGTGGGCGGTGGGTTCGTCGAGGAGGACGACGCCGGACCGCGTCAGCAGGGCACGGGCAACGGCGAGCCGCTGCCGCTGCCCGCCGGACAGGCGGGAGCCGCCCGGTCCGGCCTGCGCGTCCAGCCCGTGCTCGAGGCCGGCCACGAACTCCGTGAGGCCCACGGCCCGGAGGACGCCCTCGAGCTCGTCGTCCGTGGCCGGATCGCCCGGTGGTCGGGCGAGCTGCAGGTTGGATCGAAGGCTCGAGGCGAACAGGTGGCTCTCCTGCGGACACCACGCGACGCGCGGCGCAGGACCGCCGTCGTGCGGCACGCCGTCGACGAGCAGCCTGCCCTCCTCGAGCGGCAGGAACCCCAGCAGGGCGCCGATCAGGGTGGACTTCCCGCTGCCGGACGGTCCGGTGAGACCCGTCCAGCGGCCCGCCTCGAGGTGCAGCTGCACGCCTGTCACCACCGGCCGGCCGCGCTCGTACCCTACGGCGGCGTCCTCCAGCTCGAGCCGTCGGACAGCGGCGGGGCCGCTTCCGGCGCCGGCTCCGGGACGGTCCCCGTCCTGTGGCGGTCCGAGCCGCGGCCGGAGGCGGCGCACGACGGCGGAGAGCGCACCCCAGGTCTGCACCGCGGAAGCACCCGCGACGAAGGGCTCGATCAGCGCGAGCTGCATCAGCACCAGCACCGCCGTGATCTCTGCCGGCCGCCCCGCAGAGGCGAGGATGCCGAGCGACGCCGCGCAACAGGCGGCGACGATCACCGCCGTCGCCGCTCCGGCCGCGGCGGCGGACCGGCGTGAGGCTGCCACGGCCCTGCTGTCCAGGCGTCGCGTCAGCCCGAGCGCCACGCGGTGGGCGCCGTTCACGCGGAGATCGGGGGCCGCCCGCACGAGGCCCGTCACGCGCTCGAGCGCGTCCGCGCGCAACTGCACGGCGGCGGCTCCGGCGGCCCGCTCACGCGCGACCGCCACGATCGGGGCGACGACGACGGCCGCGCCCACCGCGAGGGCCTGCCAGCCGAGGGCCGCGGGATGCAGCACTGCCGTGGTGATCAGGGCTGCGACAGCCGTGAGGACCGAGGTGAGGAAGGGCAGCAGCGCCCGCGCCGAGAGGTCCCGCAGCTCGTCGATGTCCCCCACGAGTCGTTCGATGCCGCCCGACCCCCGGGCGATCGTCCGCCACGAGCGCCCCGCCTGCAGCAGGCCCGCCCAGAGGCGGAGGCGCGTGTCGTCGGCCCGGTGGAACACCGCGCGGTGCAGCCACAGCCGCTCCTCGTAACGCAGGAGGGACCGGCCGATACCGAAGAACCGGACACCGACGATGGCGGTGAGGAGGTAGAGGATCGGTGGCTGCTCGGCGGCGCGGACGATCAGCCAGCCGCTGAGGGCGGTGAGGGCGACGGCGAAGACCGAGGCACCGAGTCCCAGCGCTGCAGCGGCGAGGAAGCGGCGGTCCCAGGGGCGCACGAGCGCGAGCACGTCGAGCGCGGACCGGGACCACGATGCCCTGCCCCGGCTCGGCGGAGCCGCCGCGTGCGGGTCGGTCCCGATGCCGTCGTCCTCGCGCGCGCTGCCGGCGGGTGCGACGGATCCGGGCGCCACGGATCCGGTCGACGGAGGCCGTGGCACGGCCGACACGGTGGACGTGCCGGACCGGGCGGCACCGGCGGAGCCGACCGACCGGACACCGGCCTCGGGACCGCGGCCGACGGCGGACCGGGCGGGTGATGCCGCACCGCTCGGTGCGAGGACGCGCTGGGCTTCGAGGCGGACCTCGTCCGTCGCCAGGGAGGCCGTCTCGTCGTCGTGCGCGATCAGGACGACCGCCAGTCCCGGCCGGCGGACCGCGATGGCCCTGCGGATGGCACGGGAGGCGTCCTCGTCCACGTGGGCGGTCGGCTCGTCGAGGAGCAGGAGCCGGACCGCGGGGTCCTGCGCCCGGAGGAGGGCGCGGGCGACGGCGACGCGGCGCAGTTCGCCGGGGCTGAGCTCACCCGTTCGCCGGTCCGCCAGGTCCGCGGCCCCCACCGCGGCGAGCTGCTCCTCGATGACGGGGGCATCGTCCAACAGCCGTGCGTAAAGGGCCAGTTCGCCGCGCACAGTGTCCATCAGGAGCTCCGGGTGCTGGGGGACCCATGCGATGCCGTCCTCGGGCAGACCGCCGATGCGCCCCTCCGACCGGAGGCCCACGGGGAGCGCCGCTCCCCCGGCCAGTACCCGCATGAGCGTCGACTTCCCCGATCCGCTCGGACCCCGCAGTGCCAGGACGGAACCGGGCGCGACGACGAACGAGACGCCCTCGAACACCGGTTCGAGGACGCCGTCGTACCGGGCGCCGAGCTCCTCGACACGGATGACGCCGGGCGCCTCGAACGGGTCCACGCGCCCGGTGGACGACGCGGACGACGCGGACGACGCGGACGACGCGGACGACGCGGACGACGCGGACGACGCGGACGACGCGGACGACGCGGACGACGTGGAAGGCGCAGATGAGGCGCGCGCCGCGACACCCTCGGCCGCGGGGGCATCGATGACCGCGCGGACCCGGGCGCCGGCCTCCTGGCCGTCCTCGCTGGCGTGGTGCGCGGTGCCGACGTCGCGGAGCGGCCCGTAGCACTCGGGCGCGAGGATCAGGGCGATCAGGGCCGTCTCGAGCCCGAGGTCGCCGTGGATGAGGCGGACCCCCGCGAACACGGCGACGACGGCGACGGAGATAGTACTGATGAGTTCGAGGGCGAGGGAGGAGAGGAAGACCGTCCGCAGCGTCGTCATGGTGCGCGAGGTGTACGTGCCGGCGATATCGCGGAGCGCGCGTGTCTGCTCCGCGGCGCGACCGAGGCCCACGAGGACCGGGAGCCCCCGCGCGAGCTCGAGCAGGTGGTCGGACAGGCGGCCCAGCGCGACAGCGGCCTGCCGGGTGCGCTCCTGCGTGTGGAGGCCGATGAGCGCCATGAAGACGGGCACCAGCGGCACCGTGAGCACGATGATGAGGGCGCTCACCCAGTCCGCGAGGAGTATCCGTGCGCCGATGAGCAGGGGCACCACGGCGCAGGTGATGAGGGCGGGCAGGTACTGCGTGTAGTACTTGTCGAGTCCGTCGAGACCGCGGGTCAGCAGCACCGCGAGGGAGCCCTGCCCGCCGCCGGGAGTGGCGGCGCGTGTGGTGCCGCCGTCGTCGAGCACGCGCAGCAGGGCGGCCTCGCGCATCCCCTCCTTGGCGCCGAGGGCCAGGCGCGCGGCGGTGGCGTCCTGGCCCCAGGCCGCGAGGGTGCGCAGTGCTGCCCCGAGCATCCCCTGCACGAGGACCGCACGGACATCCGGCGTGCCGGCGGCGAGGGACGCGATGCCGAGTGCGAGCGCCTGGGCCATGAGGACCAGTCCCGCGGCGCGGGCGGCGGCGAGCACGCCGAGGAGGTACACGGCCGGCGTCGGGCCCGTGCCGGCCGGTCCGGCGGTCGTCAGGACGGCCAGGGGTCCGCGTCGGGCTGCGGGGGCGGCTGCGGGGGCGGCTGCAGGGGCGGCTGCAGGGGCGGCTGCAGGGGTGGCTGTAGGGGTGGCGCTCACAGCGCCGCCACGGCATGCGCCGCGGGGATGCTGGCCTCCGACACGCGCCGGCGGAAGACCCAGTACGTCCATGCCTGGTAGGCGAGGACGAGCGGAAGTCCGAAGCAGGCCACGATGCTCATCAGCCCGAGCGTGTAGGGCGATGACGAGGCGTTCTGCACCGTCAGGTCGAACGCCGTATCCAGGGTCGAGGGCAGGACGACCGGGAACACGGCACCGAAGATCGATCCGACGAGTGCGAGCATCCCGACTCCGAGCGCCGCGAAGGCCCGCCCGTCGCGGCCGGCGATCGAGCTGCGGTAGGCGGCGAGGGCGGACGCGACGGCGAGGACCACGGCCAGCCAGGTGATCACCGAGCCCGTGTCCAGCTGGACGAGCAGGGCCCAGCCCAGGAACGGGAGCAGCGCGACGGGCAGGAGCCGACGGAACAGGCGTTCGGCCTGGCCCCGCACGCCGCCCTCCGTCTTGAGCGCGATGAACGCTGCCGCATGGACGAGGCAGAACAGGACGACGGCGGCGGCCCCGAGCAGAGCCGGTGCGGTGGCCCAGGCGAACGCGCCGCCCACGCGGTTGCCGCCGGCGTCGAGCGGCAGGCCCGTCGTCGTCAGCGCCAGGGCGGCACCGATCCCGGCCGAGGCGGTGAAGGAGCCGACGGCGATGGCCCAGTCCCAGCGGCCACGCCACGTGTCGCTGTCCCGCTTGCCGCGCCACTCGAATGCCACGGCCCGGAAGATCAGACCGAGCAGCACACAGAGGAAGGGCAGGTAGAGCGCCGACAGCAGCGAGGCGTACCAGGACGGGAAGGCGGCGAACGTCGCCCCGACGGCGGTGATCAGCCACACCTCGTTGCCGTCCCAGACCGGGCCGACGGTGTTGAGCAGCACGCGTCGCTGCCTGTCGTTACGCGCCATGAGCTTCATGAGCATGCCGACCCCGAGGTCGAATCCCTCGAGGAACAGGTAGCCGGACCAGAGCACGGCGATCAGGACGAACCAGAGGGTGGGCAGTGCCTCGGTCATCGGGGGGACCTTCCGGTCGGGCGTGGACGGGAGCGGGGGAAACAGCGCATCGGGGGCCGGAGGAGTACTCCGGCCGGGTCAGTAGGCGAACGCGAGGACATCGCCGTCGTCCTTCCCCCCGGTGGCGCCGGGTGTGTCGTCGTGGTGCGCCAGCTCGGGCATGGCCGCGGCGGTGCCGCCACGCACGTAGGTGAACAGCAGTCTCACCTCGACCACGAGCAGGACGGCGTACACGGTGGTCAGGGCGACGAGCGAGACGACCAGCTCGGCGACGGTGACGCCCGGGGAGACGGCCGCGGCGGTGAACATGAAGACGCTGTCGATGCCCGAGGGATCGGGGTTGGGCGCGACGACGAACGGCTGCCGTCCCATCTCCGTGAAGATCCAGCCGGCGGCGTTGGCCCCGAACGGGGCGAGGATGCCGAACACCGCGAGGCGCATGAGCCAGCGGGACTGCGGCACGGTGCCCCGACGGAGGACCCACAGGGCGGCCGCCGCGGCGGCCGCCGCGATCGCGCCGAAGCCGATCATGATGCGGAAGCCCCAGTAGGTGACCTCCATGACGGGCAGGTAGTCGATCTCGGTGCCCGCGCGCTCGCCGTACCTGGGGTCGTCCGGCAGCGTGGTGCCGTACTTGTCCTGGTACTCGGGCAGGAGGGTGTTGACGCCCTTGACCTCGGTGGTGAAGTCGCCGTTGGCGAGGAACGAGAGCACGCCGGGCACCTCGATGACGGCGGTGATGTCGTCGCAGCTCTGGGCCCCGAGGTTGCCGACGGAGAGGATCGAGAAGCCGGTGCCGTCGTGGCAGGCGGCTTCCGCGGCGGCCATCTTCATGGGCTGCTGGTCGAACATGAGCTTGCCCTGCAGGTCGCCGGTGATGCCGGTGCCGGCGAACGCGATCATGGCGACGACGGCGCCGGCCCGCGCGGAGCGCAGCCACACCCGGTGGTCCACGGCGTCGCGGGCACCCTCGCCGCCGACGGTGAGGGTGCCGTCCGCGGCGAGGGTGTCGAGCCCGTCGTGGCGCCGCTTCCACAGGTGGTACCAGCTGATACCGAGCAGGAAGGCCCCGGCCACCGCGAGGGCCCCGAAGAGCGTGTGCGGGAAGGCGACGAGGGCGGTGTTGTTGGTGAAGACGGCCCACGCGTCGACCATCACGGGCCTGCCGTCGACCATCTCGACGCCCACGGGATGCTGCATCCAGGAGTTGGCGACGAGGATGAAGTAGGCGGAGAAGACGGAGGCCAGGACGGCAGCCCAGAGGCTCAGCAGGTGGACCAGCCGGGGCAGGCGGTCCCAGCCGAAGATCCAGAGGCCGAGGAAGGTCGACTCGACGAAGAACGCGAGAAGCGCCTCCATGGCCAGCGGTGCCCCGAAGACGTCTCCGACGAACCGGCTGTACTCGCTCCACGCCATCCCGAACTGGAACTCCTGCACGAGGCCGGTGGCCACGCCCATGATGAAGTTGATGAGGAAGAGCTTCCCCCAGAACTTCGTCATCCTGAGGTAGTGCTCCTTGCCCGTGCGGTGCCACATGGTCTGCATCATCGCGACCAGGAGACCGAGCCCGATGGTCAGCGGGACCATGAGGAAGTGGTAGACGGTCGTGATCCCGAATTGCCAGCGGGCAATCTCCAAGGCTTCCATCGGACCCTTTCGGAAGTGCCGTACGCCGGCGACGCGGAACTTCTACAAGCTGTAGAAGAAGCTCTTCTACACATCGTAGAACAAATGTCCACGTATTTCTACGTGGAGTAGAAATGTCCGGGCTTACGCGGTAGGTTAGATGCATCACGCTTCATCGCTCCCTCCCGGGAGCGGACCGGCACCCCAGGCGGGATCCGGTCCTGCACTGATCGAAGGAAGAACATGGCAACGCTCGGAGACCTCGAACGCACGGTGATGGACCTGCTGTGGGCGACACCGGAGGCGATGAACGCGAACGCGCTCCGGGACGCGATCGCCGAGGCGCCGACGGGGCAGGTGGGGCGCGAACTGGCCGTCACGACGGTCCTGACGGTGCTGTCCCGGCTCGAGAAGAAGGGCCTCGTGGAGCGGGAGCGCGACAGCCGCCCGCATCGGTACCGGTCCGTGACGAGCCGTGAGGACCACACCGCGGAACTCATGCACGAGGTGCTCGTGACGGCGCCGGACCGCGAAGCCGTCCTCGCACGCTTCATCGGCAGCGTCTCCGAGGCCGAGGCCGAGACCCTCCGCAAGCTGCTCGGCGGCAGCTGACCCTTCGGTGTTCTGGGCCTCCTACCTGCTCGCGGCACTCGCGATCATCCTCGCGTGGCCCGCTCCGATCGCGCTCTCCCGGGCCCCCTGGCCTGCCCGCGCACCCTTCACCGCGATGGTGCTCTGGCAGTCGATCGCCCTCGCCGGAGGGCTGTCCATGATCGGCGCGATGCTCGTCTGGGGCCTCGAACCGCTCGGCGACAACCTCGTCTCGGCGTCGGTGGGCTTCTTCCGCATCCTGGTCGATGACGACTCCGCGGCGACCCTCGGCGTGATCCACGTCTTCGCGATCAGTGCCGCGACCCTGCTGTTCGCACACCTCCTCTTCACCCTGGCGCTGACCTTCGTCCGCATCCGCCGACAGCGCCGGCGCCACCGGGACATGCTCGACCTGCTGAGCTCCCCCGCCGCCGACCAGCCCGCCACGCTCGTGATCAGCCATCCCGCGCCCGTGGCCTACTGCCTCCCGGGCGGCGCCCGCTCCGTGACGGTGATGTCCGACGGCCTCATGGACCTCCTCAGCCGCGCCGAACTCGATGCGGTCCTCACGCACGAGAACGCGCACCTGCACCAGCGCCATCACCTGCTGCTGTGGGCCTTCGCCGCATGGCGTGCGGCCCTGCCGTGGCTGCCCACCTCGCAGCTCGCGCAGCGCGCCGTGAGCGAGCTGATCGAGATGCTGGCCGACGACGAGGCACTGCGCCACGTGGACGAGCCAACGCTCGTGCGCGCCATCGCCATCGTCGGCTCCGGCGCCTTGCCGCCCTCACGTGACGAGCTCGACGATCCGCTCGCGGACCCGCTCACCGGGCCCCGCGCCGAGCCTGGAACCCGTCAGGGCCTGCCCGGGACGCCCGGCGCGGCCGACGTGACCGGCGGGACCGGGGACGCGCGGTCCACGGCCCACCGGCTACGCCGCCTGCTCACTCCCCTGCCGCCGCTGAGCCGCTTCCAGCAGGGCCTGGCCCTGTCCACGGCGGGCATGCTCCTGGTGGTGCCGCCGGCGCTGCTGGTGGCGCCCGAACTGCTCGGCTGACGAGGTCAGGACCTCCCGCGGACCGGGCGCAGCCGGCCGTCAGGCGTCGATGCGGTCCCGGTCCAGGGACGCCGCTCCGGCGATGATGAAATCCTTGCGCGGTGCCACATCGCTGCCCATCAGGAGGCTGAAGACGCGCTCGGCGGACTCGGCCTCCTGGATGCGCACGCGTCGCAGGGTCCTGTGCCGAGGGTCCATGGTGGTCTCGGCCAGCTGGTCCGCGTCCATCTCGCCGAGACCCTTGTAGCGCTGGATCGGGGACTTGTACCGCTTGCCCTGCTTCTCGAGCGCGGCCAGCAGGCGCGCCAGTTCCGCCTCCGAGTACGTGTACATCATCTCGTTGGCCTTCGCGCCGCCGTTGATGACCTCGACGCGGTGCAGGGGCGGCACGGCGGCGTAGACCCGGCCGGCCTCGACGAGCGGGCGCATGTACCGGAAGAAGAGGGTGAGGAGCAGCGTGCGGATGTGGGCGCCGTCCACGTCGGCGTCGGTCATCAGGATGACCTTGCCGTACCGCCGAGCGTCGAGCTGGAAGCTCCGCCCGGAGCCTGCCCCGATGACCTGGATGAGGGCCGCGCATTCGGCGTTGGACAGCATGTCACCGACGGAGGCCTTCTGCACGTTGAGGATCTTCCCGCGGATCGGCAGGAGCGCCTGGTAGTCGGAGGACCGCGCGTTCTTCGCGGTACCGAGCGCACTGTCACCCTCGACGATGAACAGTTCGGAGCGCTCGGGATCGTCGATGCGGCAGTCCGCGAGCTTGGCCGGCATGGTGGACGTCTCGAGGGCGTTCTTGCGCCGCTGCGTCTCCTTGTGCACCCGTGCGGAGATACGCGACTTCATCTCGGCGACGACCTTCTCGAGCAGCAGGGCCGACTGGGCCTTGTCGTTCCGCGCCGAGGAGGACAGACGGGCTTGCAGCTCCTTCTCCACGACCTTCGCCACGATGGCCTTGACGGCGGACGTCCCGAGGATCTCCTTGGTCTGCCCCTCGAACTGCGGCTCGGCCAGGCGCACCGTGAGGACGGCGGTCAGTCCGGCGAAGACGTCGTCCTTCTCGATCTTGTCGCTGCCCGCCTTCAGCTTGCGGGCGTTCGCTTCGACGACTTTGCGGAAGGTCTTCAGCAGGGCCTGCTCGAAGCCGGTCTGGTGCGTTCCGCCCTTCGGGGTGGCGATGATGTTCACGTAGCTGCGGACCGTCGTCTCGTAACCGATGCCCCAGCGCAGGGCGATGTCGACGTCGCAGTCGCGCTCCACCTCGGCCATCCGGCTGTGGCCGCGCTCGTCGAGGACGGGCACCGACTCCTTGAAGCGGCCCGACCCCTGGAAACGCCAGACATCGGTGACGGCGGTGTCGAGCGCCAGGAACTCGGCGTACTCGGAGATGCCCCCGTCGTGCTGGAAGACCTCCTCCACGGCCCCGGACTCCCCCGGGGTGCCCGGGAGCCTCCGCTCGTCACGCAGCGTGATGCGCAGGCCCGGGACGAGGAACGACGTCTGCCGTGCGCGGGTCTGCAGTTCCTCGTACGAGAAGCTCGCGTCGGGCGTGAAGATCTGGCGGTCGGCCCAGTACCTGATGCGCGTCCCCGTGACGCCCCGCTTGGCCCTGCCCACGATCTCGAGGCGGGAGCCGTCGAGGAAGGGCTCGAACGACGAGGTGGGCGACGGCGTCGTGCCGTCCTTGAAGACGCCCGGCTCGCCCCGGCGGAACGACATGGCGTAGGTCTTGCTGCCGCGGTCGACGAACACGTCCAGCCGGGAGGACAGCGCGTTGACGACGCTCGCCCCGACGCCGTGCAGGCCGCCGGAGGCGGTGTAGGAGCCGCCGCCGAACTTGCCGCCGGCATGCAGTTTCGTGAACACCACCTCCACCCCCGTGAGGCCCGTCTTCGGCTCGATGTCCACCGGGACCCCCCGGCCGTCGTCGTGGATCTCCACGGAGCCGTCCGCGTGCAGGATCACGGTGATGCTCTGCCCGTAGCCGGCCAGCGCCTCGTCCACGGAGTTGTCGATGATCTCCCAGAGGCAGTGCATGAGGCCGCGCGAGTCCGTGGACCCGATGTACATGCCGGGACGCTTGCGCACCGCTTCGAGGCCTTCGAGGACCGAGAGGTGCCGGGCGGTGTAGTCCGAGGTGGGGGGTGTCACGGTGATGCGATCTCCTTGGCGGAACAGGCACGTACCAGGACAGGCGCCGGGTGGTGTGTTCGAAAGGGAAGGGGACCTCCAGTCTATTGCCGGGTACCGACAGCATCGGTCAGGCGCGGGACCGATGTCCCGACCGATGTTCCGGCAAGGCCCATACCCCCTGGTACGCCCGGAGCGAAAGGAGACCCAGCCTGGGAAGCGCCGCCGACGAATAGTGGTTATATGAGTACACGATCCACAGGAGGAGACCCCATGACCACTGCAGTAGCAACTCGCGAAATGACTGCCCTGGACCGTTGCGACCGATGCGGCGCCCAGGCCTACGTGCGGGCCGTCCTTCAGTCATCCGGTGGAGAGCTTCTGTTCTGCGGCCACCATGCACGCGCCGTCGAAGCAAACCTGAAGCCTCTCACCTCGGAGTGGCAGGACGAGACGCAGCGGCTTCACGAGAAGCCCACCGTCGTCGTCGACTGACCCAGAGGCACGCAACCCCCCTACCAGGCGCCCCGTGTACAGGCGCTGAAGCTCAGCGAAAGGCCCCCTCCGCCGGAGGGGGCCTTTCCGCGTTCAGAACCGCCTGCCGGGCCTCCTGTCGGTCCGACACGGAATGGCAGAAGGCAAGCGCTTCAGACGCAGCAGGGCCCCTCCCGAAGGAAGGGCCCTGCCGGACGCGCCAGCTGGCGGACTGGTCCAGGTCGCGGATCAGTCCAGGTAGTCCCGCAGGACCTGTGACCGCGAGGGGTGGCGCAGCTTGGACATGGTCTTCGACTCGATCTGGCGGATGCGTTCGCGGGTCACGCCGTAGACCTTGCCGATCTCGTCCAGCGTCTTCGGCTGGCCGTCGGTGAGACCGAAGCGCATCGCGACGACGCCTGCTTCGCGCTCGGAGAGGGTGTCCAGCACCGAGTGGAGCTGCTCCTGCAGGAGGGTGAAGCTCACGGCGTCGGCCGGGACGACCGCCTCGGAGTCCTCGATCAGGTCACCGAACTCGGAGTCGCCGTCCTCACCGAGAGGGGTGTGCAGCGAGATGGGCTCACGGCCGTACTTCTGCACCTCGACGACCTTCTCGGGCGTCATGTCGAGCTCGAGCGCGAGTTCCTCGGGCGTGGGCTCCCGGCCCAGGTCCTGCAGCATCTGCCGCTGGACGCGGGCGAGCTTGTTGATGACCTCGACCATGTGCACGGGGATGCGGATGGTGCGGGCCTGGTCCGCCATGGCGCGGGTGATGGCCTGGCGGATCCACCAGGTGGCGTAGGTGGAGAACTTGAAGCCCTTGGTGTAGTCGAACTTCTCGACCGCACGGATGAGGCCGAGGTTGCCCTCCTGGATCAGGTCGAGGAAGAGCATGCCGCGCCCGGTGTAGCGCTTGGCGAGGGAGACCACGAGGCGGAGGTTCGCTTCGAGGAGGTGGTTCTTGGCCCGCTTGCCGTCGTGGATGACGAACTCGAGCTCGCGCTTGAGCTTCGGGTCCATGTCCGGGTCCGCGGCGATCTTCTCCTCCGCGAACAGGCCCGCCTCGATGCGGAGGGCCAGGTCGACTTCCTGCTCGGCATTGAGCAGGGCGACCTTGCCGATCTGCTTCAGGTAGTCCTTGACCGGATCGGCGGTGGCACCGGCGGATACGACCTGCTGGGCGGGGGCGTCGTCGTCGTCGGCGTCCGAGTAGACGAAGCCCGTGGTCGTCCCGACCTCGGCGGCCTCGGGCTTGAGGTCCTCGGGGTCGACGTCGACGGCGGCGTCGACGACGGGCTCGGCCGCGTCGAGCGTGTCCACCGAACCCTGGGCGTCGGAGGTCGAGGCCTTCGTGGCCGGGGAAGCAGCCTTGGCGGCAGGCTTCTTGGCCGCCACCCGTCGCTTCGTGGTGGTGGTACCGGCGTCTGGCGACACCGGTGCTGCTGTCTTCTTGACCGGCACAGAAAACCTTTCATACGGCGGCGTGTGGTGCAATCAGAGGGACAACACCACTATGACCCTGTCAAGTCCGCGCTGGTTATCAGAAATATCCGGCGGGGCCAGGTCCCTTATGGAACGATCCCGCCGCCTTCGCTATTCCCCTCCGATCCGCCGGAAGGCGGGACCGCTCGGGGGAATGCTGGGCGTTGTCTGATGCACGGACCCAACCGGGTCTCAACTGCCATTGTCTCACGGCTGCCCGCCGCGCCGGAAATCATGACGGCGCCGTTCCGCACCGCATGCGGCCCCGTCATGCGTGCGCGACGATCACGCCGCGCCCGTGCAGGTCCGCCCGGCGTCGGCGGTCCAGGCCGTCGAGCGCCTCCGGGCCCACGCCGGCAGCCCGCCGCGGCGCAGGAGTTCCGAGAGCAGCCGGGCGAGCCGGTACCCCGGCACCGTCAGCTCGGCTGCCTCCAGGAACACCGCCGCACGGGACCCCCGTCCGCGCGCGTACTCGAACCAGGCGCACATCGTCAGGGCCGCTGCCCGTGATTCGCCGTCGGACACCGCAGCGAGCCGCGCGAGGACCTGCGCCAGCGCGTCCACGCGCTGCCAGGCGATCATGCCCGTGAACCGCCCGGCGAGGACATCTGCGTACAGCAGCGCGGTCTCGTCCGCCTCCCGTCCCGGGGACGGGTGGCCCCGCGGGCCGGCCGGCATGGTGTTCGCGGAGAGGGCGGCGGGGATTCCCTCCACGGCCTCCTTCAGGCCCGCATTCCGACCCCCGGCATCGCATGCCTCGGGCAGCACCGGAGGTGGAGTGCCCGCAGGCTCCTCCGCTCCCCTAGGGATCCCGCCGGTGTCCCTTCCCGACACGCCGCTGCCGAACACGCCGCAGGCCGCCGCGCCGTCGAGCGCCCGGGCGGAACCGAGGCAGGCGCTGGCGAGCAGGAAGTCGCGGATCGTCCGCGACTCGATGCTCGCCAGCAGGAATCCGGTCACCTCCGGGTGGGCGGCGGTCTCGAACCCGTGCGGCAGCAGCAGGACGGCGTCCCAGACGGCGGAGGTCGCGAGGAACTGGGCGGCGCACGTCCAGCGACCGGAGCAGGACGCCGCGAAGTGGGCCTGCGCGTCCTCGACGGCCCGCAGCTCCCCCTCGCTCGTCGTGCCTCCCGCGGCGACCGCCGGGGCAGCGCGGAGGACGGCCTCGGGCGCCGACGCGTCGAAGGCGCTCCCGCCGAACACCAGCTCCGCGCCGAGGGCGCTGGACGCCACGGCGTCGAGCGGCTCGCCCGGCCAGGGGCAGCAGTCGTCGTCCCTGCAGAAGTAGTTGCGCCACCCGGCCGCGGAGACGAACCAGCCATCACGGATCGGAAGGCCGGCGACCTCGAGAGCGGCGTCGAGGGCGGACACCAGCGCCTCGTGCGGTGCCGGCCCGAGCCGCGGCCACTCCTCACCGCCGTACACGATCACGAGAGTCCCGTCCGCGTCGGCGTCGCCGCGCAGGAACGAGAGCACTCCCTCGGCGAATCCGAGCGGGTCCGTGCCGCCCGGTGGCAGATCAACCCGGAGCGTGGCTCCCAGGCGCCGGCCCGTGGTGGTCAGCACGACGAGGCTCCGGGCAGGCAAGAAGCCGAGCGCGTGGGGTACGTAGGACAGGATGTCCGCCGGCGAGGAGACGGCGAAGGACGGGGACTGCCGGCTGCCCGGCGTGGGGCTCGAGGAGGATGACATGCAGGCCAGCCTGCTCGCCGTGCTGCCGCCCCGCCCGCTGCACCGGCCGTATGTGGACAACCGCGGCGCCGGGCCGCAGGGAGGCGGCCGCCACCTTTCCTGCGTCCCTAGCCGCCCTGGCCGCCCCGGCTCCTCCGGCCGGCCCTCGACTCGTGCCGGCGGCGCCGCTCGCGGGCCAGGGCCTCGCGCAGCGGCGGCACCACGACGCCCTGCTCCGCCATGCGCCGTCGGACCCTCCGCCGCGCGATCAGGACGGCGACGACCCCCGCCGCGAGGACCACGAGCTGCGCCGCCATCGCGACGCGGAACGACTCGAGCGCGTAGAGGTCGCCCCGCGAGAACCCGCTGCCCAAAAGGAGGTCGAGAACCACGCCGATGACGAACATCGACACCAGGGAGGCCACGAAGCCGCCGATGTTCACGATGCCGGTGGCGGTGCCCATGCGCGCGGCGGGGTTGAAGGTGCGGGCGAAGTCGAACGCGATCATCGACCCGGGCCCGCCGACGGCCAGGGCGATCACCAGCAGGACCAGCAGCGGCAGCGGCGCGGGCCCCGGGTAGAGCAGGACGGCCAGCCAGGCGGTCGCGATCAGCCCGGCGATCGCGAGGACCATGGTGGACCGGCGCAGCGGGTGCCGCCCTACGTACCGGCCGAGGAAGGGCCCGCATATGATGCCCACGGCCACGAAGAGGGTCATCAGGGCCGACGCGGCGCCCTCCCCGATCTTCTCGGCCCGCACCAGGTAGGGGTAGCCCCACATGAGCACGAAGACCGTCCCCGGGAACTGGATGGTGAAGTGCGACCAGAGGCCGAGACGCGTGCCCGGCTGCTTCCACGCCTGCGCGAGGGACGTGCCGGTCTGCCTCAGCGTCTGCGCCCTGCGCCCGCTGCCCGCCACGGGCGAGTCCCGGATGACGGTCGCGGCGAGGACGACGGCGACCACCGACAGCGCCGCGGCCGCGAGGAACGCGGACTGCCACCCATAGGCCGCGAGCAGGGCCACGAACGGGATGACGGAGACCACCTGCCCGAGCTGCCCGATGATCCCGGTCCACTGCGTGAGGATCGGGATGCGCCGGGGCTCGAACCAGGCCGGCAGCAACCGCAGGACGCTGATGAAGGTCGCCGCATCGCCCGCGCCCACGAGCAGGCGACCCACGATGCCGGCTCCCACCGAATCGGCGAAGGCCAGCTGCGCCTGCCCGAACGCCATCAGGACGCCGCCCGCCACGATCAGGGTCCGCGGCCCCCACCGGTCCACGAGCACGCCCACCGGGACCTGCAGGCCCGCATACACGAGCAGTTGCACCACGGTGAAGACCGACAGCTGCGAGGCCGAGGCGCCGAAGCGGTCGGTGGCCTCGAGCCCGGCCACCCCGAAGGTGGTGCGCTGCGTCACCGCGACGAGGTAGGCCACCACCCCTGCGACCCACACCAGGAGTGCCCTCGAAGAATTCACGTCCCCATTATCGCGTGGCCGGCGTGGCGCCCGGCGTCGAGGTCGGACGGGCGCCGGGTTAGCGTCGGGACGTGCCGTCGTCCCGGGTGTCCGGGGCGTCCGGGGCGTTCTGCCCGGCCGGCTCGTCATGGTCTCCGCCGTGCGCCTCGCCGTGCCCCTCGCCGTGCCCCGAGTAGTCGATGGGAGAGGTGCCGGGGAACTCCGTGTCCCACAGGAGAGTCGACTCCTCCTCGGCCTGCGGGCTCGCGAGGTACGCCTCGACGGCGGCACCGAGCTCCTCCGCGCTCGCCAGTTCACTGTTGTCCTTCACGAGCAGCGACCTGCGCTCGGCACCGTCCGCGTACTCGTCGTACCGCTTCTCGAGGGACGCGACCACCGACTGCACCTCCGCGGAGTTGTCGACCTGCCGTGCGATCTGGCGCTCGACGTCGCGTCCCGTCTCGCGCAGCCGGTCCGTCGGCAGCACCACGCGCGCGGTCGCGCCGAGGTATTCGAGCCCGGCCACCGCGGCAGGCGGGTACTCGGCGTCGGCCAGGTAGTGCGGCACGTGGATGACGTGCCCGACGACGTCGTGCCCGGCTTCGATCAGGCGCAGCTCCAGGACGTGGCCGATCGACGCCTGCAGCTCGGCGGTGGGGCGCCACGCGTTCATGCCGTCGATGATGTCCGACCGGTTGCCGTGCAGTGTCACGCCGATGGGGCGCGTGTGCGGCACGGGCATCGGGATGGCGTGCACCCACGAGGTCATCGTCACGTCCAGCTCCTCCACGAGCCCGACGACGGCGCTCGCGAACCGCTCCCACTGGAGGTCCGGCTCCACGCCCGTGAGGAACAGGAACGGCTCCCCCAGCCCGTCGTAGAGGCGGTGCAGCTCCAGGCGGTGCGGCTGGTAGTCCGTCAGGTGGTCCTCGGCGAAGGTGATCTTCGGGCGCCGGCCGCGGTAGTCCATGAGCTGGTCGGCGTCGAACTCGGCCACGAGGTCGTGGTCGAGGATCTCGAGCAGTTCCTCGCTGACCTGCGAGACGACATGGCCCGCGTCCATGAAGCCCGTGACGCTCACGAGCAGGGGAAGGCCACGGCTCGCAGGGTCCTCGAAGACCTCGGCGTCGATGTTGTACAGGGTGCGTGGATCCAGCATGGCTCTCTCCTGACGGTTGGGTCCTGCTGTACTCAACACCGCCGATGCCGGCTTCATTCCGGAACAAGAATGCACCGGGCGCACGGACTACGATCGTCAGGACGGTTCCCGGACCACCAGATACCGGGGACCAAAAGCAATGCATCTGGACCACCCAGCCGGACACGAGGAGACAGATTCCGTGATCAAGACGACCGAACTACACCTGACCGCTTCCGCCGCGGAGCTCAGGAAGATCCCCAGCGACGCCCTCGTGATCGCGGTGGCGAAGGGGACGGACGGGCCGGTCCTGCTCGAGAGCCCTCTGCCCCCGAAGGCGGCGCGCGCGCTGGGCGACAGCCTCCAGGTCCTCGGGATCACCGGTGCCGCCGACGAGGTGCGTCGACTGCCCGGCCTCCCCGAGACCGGCGCCGATTCGCTCGTGCTGACCGGCGTCGGCCCCGCCACGCCGGGCGACGCGCTCGCCCCGGAGACGCTGCGCCGCGCCGCGGGTGCCGCCGTCCGCCAGTTGACCGGCCTCGACACGGTCGTCCTGGCCCTGCCCGCCGAGACCGTGGACGCCGCGACCGCCGTCGCCGAGGGGGCCGCGTTCGGCGCCTACAGCTACGAGGGCCACAAGTCCGGCCTGAAGCCGGACGGCACCGTCGCCCCCGCCAAGGACAAGGACGCGGTCCGGAACGTCGTCGTGCACACGAGCGTGGCCGACGACGCCGACCTCGCCCCGGCGCTGCGGCGCTCCGTCATCCTCGGCAAGAACGTCAACGCCACGCGCTCGCTCGTGAACCAGCCGCCGAGCCACCTCTACCCCGAGACGTTCGCGCAGGCCGCCAAGGACCTCTCGCGCGGCCTCCCGGTGAAGATCACGGTGATGGACGAGAAGCGCCTCGAGCGCGACGGCTACGGGGGCATCCTCGGCGTCGGCAAGGGATCGTCCCGCCCGCCGCGCATGGTGAAGGTCGAGTACTCCCCCGCGAAGTCCGCCGTGCACCTCGCCCTCGTGGGCAAGGGCATCACGTTCGACTCGGGCGGGCTCTCGCTCAAGCCCGCCGCCGGCATGCAGACCATGAAACTGGACATGGCGGGTGCCGCCGCCGTCCTGACCACACTCCTCGCCGTCGCCGAACTCGGCCTCCCCGCGAAGGTCACGGCATGGCTCTGCCTCGCCGAGAACATGCCGTCGGGCTCCGCGCAGCGCCCCGAGGACGTGCTGTCGATCTACGGCGGTCGCACCGTCGAGGTGCTCAACACGGACGCCGAGGGCCGCCTCGTCATGGCCGACGGTCTCGCCGCCGCGAGCGAGGAGTCACCCGATGCGATCATCGACATCGCGACACTCACGGGCGCGCAGATGATCGCCCTCGGCACCCGGGTCTCGGGCGTCATGGGCGACGACGGCGTGCGCGACGCCGTGAAGGCTGCCGCCGACCGCGCCGGTGAGCAGTTCTGGCCCATGCCGCTGCCCGAGGAGCTGCGCCCGAGCCTCGAGTCGCAGGTCGCGGACATCGCCAACATCGGCGAGCGGAACGGCGGCATGATGACCGCCGCGGTGTTCCTCCGCGAATTCGTGGGCCAGGTCGACGGCGAGAAGATCCCGTGGGCGCACCTCGACATCGCCGGACCCGCGTTCAACGAGGGCGCGCCCTACGGCTACACGCCGAAGGCCGGGACGGGCGTCGGCGTGCGCACGCTGCTCGCCTACGTCGAGGACGTCCTCGCCCGTGCCCTCTAGCGCGATCGGGGGCACCGTGCCGGGCACGGTGCCCCCGATCGCCCCGATCGCGTCCCCGCCCGCAGCCGACAGCAGACGGCCGACAGCAGGCACGTGACTCTGCGCACATCCGGACACTATGGCGTACACGACATGGTGTTCGGGTGGATGACGGCCCCCTGTGGGGATAGGGTGAAAAACGAGAGCATCAGCACCTGAGGGCCGCACCGCGACCGCATCAGCAACCGATCCATCCATCGACGCGCCGTGCGCGTCGACAGACCACGCGAGGGAGCGTTCAAATGGCCGAAGCGGCAACTGCGCAAGAATTCGACATCCTGGTACTCGGTGGAGGCAGCGGCGGGTACGCTGCGGCCCTCCGCGCGGTACAGCTGGGCTTCACGGTGGGACTCATCGAGAAGGGCAAGCTCGGCGGCACCTGCCTCCACAACGGCTGCATCCCCACCAAGGCCCTCCTGCACTCGGCGGAGATCGCAGACGGCGCCCGGGACTCCGAGAAGTACGGCGTGAAGGCCAGCTTCGAGTCGATCGACATGGCAGCGGTCAACGCCTACAAGGACGGCATCATCGCCGGCAAGTACCGCGGACTGCAGGGCCTCATCAAGTCCAAGGGCATCACCGTCATCGAGGGCGCCGGCCGGCTCGCCTCGCAGAACACCATCGACGTCGACGGCACCGTCTACACCGGCAAGCACATCGTCCTCGCCACGGGGTCCTTCTCCCGCAGCCTCCCCGGCCTGGAGATCGGAGGCAAGGTCATCACCTCCGACCAGGCCCTGACGATGGACTTCGTCCCCAAGACCGCAATCATCCTCGGCGGCGGCGTCATCGGCTGCGAGTTCGCGTCCGTGTGGAAGTCCTTCGGCGTGGACGTCACCATCATCGAGGCCCTCCCCTCGCTCGTGCCGAACGAGGACGCCTCGATCGTGAAGAACTTCGAGCGGGCGTTCAAGAAGCGCGGCATCAAGTTCAACACCGGCACGCGTTTCAAGGCCGTCCAGCAGAACGACGACGGCGTCGTGGTCACCCTCGAGGACGGCAAGACCTTCGAGGCGGACCTCATGCTCGTCGCCGTCGGCCGTGGACCCGTGACGCAGAACCTCGGTTACGAGGAGGCCGGCCTCACCATGGACCGCGGCTTCGTGATCACGAACGAGCGCCTCCACACCGGCGTCGGCACCATCTACGCGATCGGCGACATCGTCCCCGGCCTGCAGCTCGCCCACCGCGGCTTCCAGCAGGGCATCTTCGTGGCGGAGGAGATCGCCGGCCTCAAGCCCGTCGTCGTCGCCGACATCAACATCCCCAAGGTCACCTACAGCGATCCCGAGATCGCCTCCGTCGGGTACACCGAGAAGGCCGCCCGCGAGAAGTTCGGCGACGACCGCGTCGAGACCCACGAGTACAACCTGGCCGGGAACGGCAAGAGCTCCATCATCGGCACGGGCGGCATCGTCAAGCTCGTCCGCGAGAAGGACGGCCCCATCGTCGGCGTCCACATGCTCGGCAGCCGGATGGGAGAGCAGATCGGCGAGGCGCAGCTCATCGTCAACTGGGAGGCGTACCCCGAGGACGTCGCCCCGCTCATCCACGCACACCCGACCCAGAACGAGGCCCTCGGCGAGGCCCACCTCGCCCTCGCCGGCAAGCCGCTGCACGGCTGAGGCGGGAGCCCGGGTGTCACCGAAGGGCCCGGTCCACGCCATGAGGGCGTGGACTAAGCTCGGGAGCAGGAATTCAAAGCACGTCCAGCTGAGCGGGCCACGCTCGTCGACCAGCTGCCAAGGAATGATCTACGAAGGAGAAACGGGCGCATTATGTCTGAATCCGTGAACTTGCCCGCTCTCGGTGAAAGCGTCACCGAAGGCACTGTCACCCGCTGGCTGAAGGCCGTCGGGGACCGCGTCGAGGTCGACGAGCCCCTGCTCGAGGTCTCCACCGACAAGGTCGACACCGAGATCCCCTCGCCCATCGCGGGGGTCATCGAGGAGATCCTGGTGGCCGAGGACGAGACCGCCGAGGTCGGCGCCCCGCTCGTGCGGATCGGCGACGGTTCCGGCGGCGGCTCGGACGACAGCGACTCCGGCACCGCGGCTCCCGCCGCGGAGGAGACGGCTCCCGAGCCGGACGTCGCGGACGAGGCTCCCGCCGCCCCCGCCGCAAGCGGGTCCGAGCAGTCCAGCGACGCGTCCGGTGAGTCCGATGACTCCGGGGACTCCTCCGAGGGCACCGAGGTCACCCTCCCCGCCCTGGGCGAGAGCGTGACCGAGGGCACCGTCACGCGCTGGCTCAAGGCCGTGGGCGACGACGTCGAGGTCGACGAGCCCCTGCTCGAGGTCTCCACCGACAAGGTCGACACCGAGATCCCCTCCCCCGTGGCGGGCAAGCTGCAGGAGATCCGGGTGAACGAGGACGAGACCGCCGAGGTCGGCGCCGTCCTCGCCGTGATCGGCTCCGGGGCGGCCGCCCCCAAGAAGGTCGAAGCCGCCTCCGGGGAGCCGCTCGTGGCCGCGCCCGCCGAGGAACGCAACGACGCCCCGACCGAGAAGCCCGGTGCCGACAAGGAAGCAGGCCGCGCCTCGGGCACATCCGAGACCGACGACGACGCCAGTGGCGCCCCGGCACCCGCTCCCGCCGAGCAGAAGCCCGCAGCCCAGGAATCCGCACCGCAGGAATCCGCACAGTCGGACGGCTCCGCAGGCTCGGACACCTCGTACGTGACGCCGCTCGTCCGCCGCCTGGCGAACCAGAACGACGTCGACCTCGCGACGGTCAAGGGCACCGGCGTCGGAGGACGCATCCGCAAGCAGGACGTCCTCGAGGCCGCCGAGGCGCGCAAGGCAGAGCAGGCCGCTCCGGCAGCCGCACCGCAGGCAGCCCCCTCGGCCCCTGCACCGGCAGCGCCGGCAGCGTCATCGAGGCCCGCCGCTCCCGCGGTCGAGCCCTCGAAGCTGCGCGGCACGGTCGAGAAGGCCCCGCGCATCCGCCAGACCATCGCCAAGCGCATGCGCGAGTCCCTCGAGGTCTCCGCGCAGCTCACGCAGGTCATCGAGGTGGACATGACCCGCATCGCGAAGCTGCGGGCCGCCTCGAAGGACTCCTTCCAGGCGCAGAACGGCGCGAAGCTCACCTTCCTCCCCTTCATCTCGAAGGCCGTCACCGAGGCGCTGAAGCAGCACCCGAAGCTGAACGCGTCCTTCGACGAGGAGAAGAAGGAGGTCACGTACCACGACGCCGAGCACCTCGCCATCGCGGTCGACACCGAGAAGGGGCTCCTGGTCCCCGTGATCAAGGACGCCGGCACCCTGAACCTCGGCGGCCTCGCGAAGAAGATCGCCGACGTGGGTGCGCGCACCCGCAACGGCCAGATCGGCCCCGACGAGCTCTCGGGCGGTACCTTCACGATCACGAACATCGGATCCGCCGGAGCACTCTTCGACACCCCGATCATCAACCAGCCCCAGGTCGGCATCCTGGGCACGGGCATCATCGTCAAGCGCCCCGTGGTGATCACGGGTGTCGACGGCGACGACACCATCGCCATCCGGTCGATGATGTACCTCAGCCTGACCTACGACCACCGCCTCGTGGACGGCGCCGACGCGGGCCGCTTCCTGCAGACGCTCAAGGCGCGACTCGAGGGCGGCGCGTTCGAGGCGGACCTCGGCCTGTAGCACCCGTACCGCAAGCGGTACCGCACCGCACCACCAGGAGCCGCGCCCCGCGAGGGGAGCGGCTCCTGTGCGTCCGGGCACACCGGATTCCCGCCCACGTCGACGCGGGTGCGCAACCCCTCCGGGGCCCGATGGAACTCGGCGGTGGCCCTCCCTAGGATGGGGACACGGGTGCGATCGCCGCGTCCGTCCGACAGCAAGGAGAACCATGGCTACCGTTCGTACAGCCCACACCGTCTGGAGTGGGGACCTCCCCTCCGGCTCGGGCCAGGTGACGCTCGATTCGTCCGGTCTCGGCACCTACGACGTCACGTGGAAGGCGCGCGCCGAGCAGTCGGGCGGCAAGACGAGCCCCGAGGAGCTGATCGCTGCCGCCCACTCGGCGTGCTTCTC
This sequence comes from Arthrobacter sp. TJ-238, assembly GCF_058269215.1. Classification (NCBI taxonomy): domain Bacteria; kingdom Bacillati; phylum Actinomycetota; class Actinomycetes; order Micrococcales; family Micrococcaceae; genus Arthrobacter; species Arthrobacter sp. TJ-238. Next base: position 473,541 of record NZ_JBZCNH010000003.1, read on the forward strand.
CATGGCGTTCAGCGCCGCCCTCGGTGAGGAGGGCAGGACTCCCGAGCGCGTGGAGACCAAGGCCGAGGTCGACTTCCAGCCGGGCACGGGCATCACCGCCATCCGGCTCACGCTCGATGCGACGGTCCCGGACCTGTCCGAGGAGGACTTCCAGCGCGTGGCTCAGGCCGCCAAGGAGGGCTGCCCCGTCTCGCAGGCCCTTGCGGCCGTGAAGGACATCTCACTGACGGCGACGCTGCACGGCTGAGCCGACCCGGCCGGGACATGCCGGAGAGGACGGAAGGCCCCGGACATCGTCCGGGGCCTTCCGTCGCGTCAGGTTCACCCGACCGGACGCGCCCGCAGATCCGGGATCCGCCCCGGAGGGCCGGGGCCGGATCAGTCCCGCAGCTCCTGCGGTCGCTGCGGCAGCGGCGCGGGCCGGCGGGACGGGTAGCCCTCCTTCGCGGGGGGCACGTCCGTGGGGATCTCGGCGAGCATCTCCCGCAGCACCGCCACTCCCCGCTCGAGCTGCGGGTCCTCGCCGGCGCGGTAGGCGTGCGGGGGGAACGGCACCTCGATGTCCGGGTCCACCCCGTGGTTCTCGATGCCCCAGCCGACGCCGCCCGTCACGTGGAAGCCGTACCTCGGCTGGTTGACCCCGGTGCCGTCCGCGAGCGTGAACCGCCCGTCGATCCCCACGACCCCGCCCCACGTTCTCGTACCGATGACCGGTCCGATCCCCCGCAGCTTCGCGACCTGCGTGATGATGTCGCCGTCGGACCCTGCGAACTCGTCGGTGAGGACGACCACGGGCCCTCGGGGGGCGTGCGCCGGGTAGGTGCCGGGTGCCTCGCCGCGCGGCATGGACCACGCCGTGACGCGCCGTCCGATGAGTTCGGCCACGAGCTGCGAGGTGTGGCCGCCCCGATTACGGCGGACGTCGACCACGAGGGCGTCCCGCGCGGTCTCGCGGTCGAGGTCGCGGTGCAGCTGGCCCCAGCCGTGGGCGACCATGTCGGGGATGTGGAGGTAACCGAACCGGCCGTCGGAGGCCTGCTGGACGGCCGCCCTGTTCGCCGCGACCCAGTTCTGGTAGCGCAGGCGCTCCTCGCTGCGGAGCGGGACCACGGCGACGCGGCGGCGGGACCCCTCGGGTCCGTCGGCGGTGTCGCTCCCGGAGCGGACCGTGAGCTCGACAGCGATCCCTGCCGCCCCCGTCAGGAGGACGGACGGGCCGAAGGCAGCCGGCACCGGGACCCCGTCGACCGCCTCGATGACGTCACCTGCCCGGACCCCGACGCCCGGGGCGCTGAGGGGCGAGACCGCCTGCGGGTCGGAGGACTCCGTGTCGAAGACCCGTGTGACGCGCCACCCGTCGTCCGCAGGCGCCAGGTCGGCACCGAGGAAGCCCTGGCGGCCACCCTGCTCGGTGGTGAGCGCGGGTGCCACGTAGGCGTGGGACGTGCCGAGTTCACCGTGCAGCTCCCACAGCAGGTCGGCGAGGTCGTCATGCGAGCCGAGCCGGTCGACGATCGGCAGGTACCGCTCCCTCACGCCGTCCCAGTCGACGCCCGCCATGTCCTCGGTCCAGAAGAAGTCGCGCTGCAGCCGCCAGGCCTCCTCGAACGCCTGCCGCCACACGCTGACCGGGTCGAGGGTCACACGGATGCGCTCGAGGGCCACCTCCGTGCGCTTCGGGGAGTCGGCGTCGGTCCTGCCGTCGGTGGGGATCGCCGTGACCTTCCCGCCTGCCCTCACCACCGCCGTCGTCCCGTCCCCGCTGACCTCGTAGGCATCGAGTTCCGTCGTCAGGACCTCCACGGTCCTGCGGGCGACATCGAAGCGCTCGAGCCGTCGGGGCGGCGCCTCGGCGGAGGACGACGCGCGTCCGTCCCCCGTGACACCCCCGATCTCGCCGGCGCTCCAGAGCAGGCCACCGTCCACCGTGCGCAGGTGGTCGTAGGTGCCCTGGGCGACCGGCAACGCGATGGTGCGCGCCATCAGGAGGGCAGGATCGACGACGACGGGCGCGGGCGCTCCGGCAGCCGAGGCGCCGTCCGCCGTCCCGCGTGCGTCGCGCGGCGCCTCCGCGGTTCGCGTGCCCGCGACGCTGGGCCCGAAGGGTGAGGGCGTGGCTGCGGCGAGCGCTACGAGGTAGGGCTTGGTCGAGGCCGGGAAACTGAGGTCGAAGCGATGGGTGTCGTAGACGGGGTCGAAGCTGCGGTCCGAGAGGAACGCGAGGTATCGGCCGTCGCGGGTGAATGCCGGCGACCAGTCGCGGAACCGCCCGTCGGTGACGGCGTGGACCTCGGCGGACCCTCCCGCCGTGACGTCGACGAGGCGGATGCGGCTGCGTGTCCCCTCCTGCGCCACGGGCTCGGCCCAGGCCAGCCACGCGGAGTCGTGCGAGAAGGTGACGGAGTCGATCGGCCCGTGCTCCGTGGACGCGATCCGCCGGCGCTCGCCGCCGGCGAGGGTCACGAGCTCCAGGGCACCAGTCTCCGATGCCACCGCGGCACGGGTGCCGTCCGGGCTGACGGCGAGCGCGGAGGCGCGGAAGCGGCCCTCGAATCCGATGCGCTGAAGGTCCGCGACGGTCCCGGATGCCTGGGCCTGGAGCACCGCGGCCTCCCCGTCCGCCTCCGGGCCACCGTGCAGCCCGTGCTGCCCGGTCTGCCCGGTCGGCACTGCGTGCCCGGTCTGCCCGGTCGGCACTGCGTGCCCGGTCTGCCCGGTCGGCACTGCGTGCCCGGTCTGCCCGGTCGGTACTGCGTGCCCGGTCTGTACTGCGTGCCGGGCCTCGCCGTCCCGGTCCGCTGCGTCCGCCTGTCCTCCGCCGGGGACGTGGGCGAAGACGTCCCGGACGTAGAGGGCTTCCTCGCCGTCCAGGTCCGCGACGTACGCGACGCGGGAGCTGTCCACGGGGCGGCCGAGGCGTGCCCGCACGCCGGGCACGGCCTCGACGATGCGCGACGGTCCGTCACGGTGGGTCAGCCAGTGGAGAGTCCCGTGCGTCTCGACGATGGACGCGGAACCGTCGGCGGTCGGCACGGCGGCGGCGAGGTGCCGGCTCACCGGGAGGGGCAACGGCCGGCGGGCGGTGGACGCGGAGCCGAGCGTGATGTCCAGCCGTACGGCCTCCGCGTCGAGCGACGGCAGGTGCCAGAGGCGGCCCGCCGACTCGAAGACGATCCCGGTGCCGTCGGTGCTCGCATGGCGGACGTAGAAGTCGTCATGGTCCGTGTGCCTGCGCAGGTCGCCGCCGAGGCGGTCGACGGAGTAGAGGTTGCCGTGGCCCTCGTGGTCGGAGAGGAAGGCCACACGACCAGCGACCCACATCGGGTCGCTCAGGTTGCCGTCGAGCTCGGGCAGGAACCTCCGGAAGTCCCCGCTCCCGTCGGCGTCCAGCCAGAACTTGCCGGCCGTCCCGCCGCGATAGCGCTTCCACCACGCCGGCTCCCGGATGAGGACGCTGCCGATGAGCAGCGGCCTGCTGCCACCGACGGCAGGGCCCTCGGCGATCACATCCACGGGACCGTAAGGAAGAACGGTCTGCGACGATCCGTCGAGCGGTACGCGGTAGGCCCATCCCAGCCGCGCGTCCTCGTGCCGGAAGGCGCTCGTGGCCAGCACCTCGCCGGCCGCGGTGAATCCCTTCACGCGCGTGCTCTGGTGGCCCCAGTACGTGAGCCGGCGGAAGTTCCCGCCCTCGACGTCGGCGGCCACCACCTCGGGCGCCCCTCCCTGGACCACGGTCCACGCGAGGGTCGACCCGTCGGGCGAGAAACGGGGGCTCCTCGCGGCGAGCTGCAGCGCAGAGATACGCCATGCGCGTCCTCCGCCGAGGGGGGCCACCCAGACGTCGTTCTCGGCGACGAAGGCGATGCGATCGCCGTGGAGGTGCGGGAAGCGGAGATAATCGGAGCGCATCCGTCGATCTTAGCCACGGCACCATTGCTGCCGGGGAGCGCGCCGCGCGCCCCTACCCGGCGGGGCCGCGTCGTCTCCCGCCGTCTCCCGCCGTCTCCCGCCGTCTCCCGCCGTCACCCGCCGTCTCCCGGGATGGGGAACGGCGTGCTCCTTGCGCGTGGCGGGTCCGCCGTCCGGCCGGTCACGCACCCCTCCGGTACCCTTCGCGGGTCGCAGGTGGTTCGATGGTTCCATGCGCATCCTCCTCGCCGGCGCGTCCGGGACCATCGGAACAGCCCTCACCCGCCATCTCGAGCAGGACCACGAGGTCAGGCGGCTCGTCCGCAGGGCGCCCAAGGGCCCCGGGCAGGTCCGCTGGAATCCCTCGGCCGGCGAGCTCGACGTCTCCGCCGTGGAATGGGCGGACGCCGTCATCAACCTCTCCGGGGCGGGCATCGCCGGCGGTCTCTGGACCAGGAGCTACAAGGAGACGCTCTACGCGTCCCGCATCATGCCGACCAGGACGCTCGTCGAGGCGATGCGCCGGGCATCGGACCCGCCCACCGTCTTCATCAGCCAATCAGCGTCCGGCTACTACGGGGACCGCGGGGACGAGCTGCTGACCGAGGGGTCGTCGTCCGGTGACACCCTCATGGCGGACATCTGCCGGCGCTGGGAAGCGGAAGCACTCCGCGCGCCCGAGGGCGTCCGAGTGGTGCTGACGCGGACCGGCATCGTGATGGCGAAGGAAGGCGGGGCCCTGCCCAACCTGCTGATCCCGATTCGTCTCTTCGCCGGGACGGCCCTCGGCTCCGGGCGCCAGTGGTGGCCGTGGATCAGCCTGAACGACGAGGTCCGCGCCCTCGAGTTCCTCCTCACCGCGCCCCTGTCCGGTCCGGTCAACGTCAGCGCCCCGGCACCGGCGACCCTGGACACGATCACGCTGCAACTCGGCAGGGTCTTCCACCGGCCGGTCTGGTTCCGCGTCCCCGGCCCCGTCCTCACCGCCGTGATCGGGCAGCTCGGCCAGGAGCTCCTCCTCACGAGCGCCCGCATGGAACCGCGCGCGCTGACGGGCGCCGGCTTCGCCTTCGACGAGCCGACTCCCGAGGCGCTCGCCGACTGGGTGCACCGTACCGTGACGCAGCGCGTCACCGCCTGACCTCGCGTCACCGCCGTCCGGAGCGTGCAGGTACCTCCGTCGTCCTCCTGCCCCCCGTAGTCACGCCCGCGCGGTCACCCTGGTGGCGACACGACGGAGTGGATCCGCCAGCCGGGCTCCGTCCGCCAGAGGACGAAGAGGAGATCCTGCTGCCCGGCGGCCGTGAGCGGGTCCGGTCCGGTATCCGACGGCAGTGATCCCACCGCCGTCTCCGTGTAGGCGGAGAGGGCCGCCGTCGCCCGGACGACGGCCACCTCGGTGCCCTCGGGCGGCGCAGCCACTGCCGGGAGGGATCCGACCTCCGGCAGTCCCGCGATATCCGCGCCGGTCAGCACCGCGGCATCCCGGATGTCGATCGAGAGGTCCCGGAGCACCCTGCCCGTGTCGGCGAGCGCTGCCACGGCGTCGAGATCAGCGCTCATCGCCGGTGACCCCGCGGCGTCCACGTCCGCGAGAACCACGGGGTCGGCCGTCCCGAACGCCGTCGCACGACGAGCCGCGAGCCGGCCCAGCGCAGTCACAGGGTCGGTCACCCGATCCTCGGTCGGCGGAGCATCGACGGGCGGCGAGCCTCCGCCGGCTGCCCCGTCCGGTACCGGCTCCCGCACCCCGCCCGGCACCCCGCCGGGCATCGGGTCCGGCATCGGGTCCGGCACCCCGCCCGGCACCCCGCCGGGCATCAGGCCTTCCGGTCCCCTCCCGTCGCCCTGCCGCGTGGGCACCGAGCCGCCGGACAGCACCTGCGATACACCCGTCCCGTCGAGGGTGAGCACGATCCCTGCGACGAGGAGCACGACGGCCACCAGCCCGGCGATCACCGCGACCGCGCCACGCGCCCGCCGTCCGTCCGGAACGGCCTTCCGTGCCCTTCCGTCGCGACGATCAGAACGGGGACCGGGCCGGGGGCCCCCGGGCCGGACCTCGCGGCCCGGGGACCTGCCGGGCCGCGCAGCGGACAGGACACCGGCGGGTCGCGTCCTCGGGAACGCCACCCGGCGGGTCACCCGTTGCCACCGCGACGTGTCGGCATCCGGGAGGTCGGCACGGCGTGTGAGCAACTCGGGCAGGACACTGGCGTGGACCGAGGACACCAGGTCCACCGGTGCCGGCACGGCGCTCGCCAGCAGCGTGCGGGCGAACTGGTCAGCGGTCGGGCGGCGGTCCCGGTCGGCGTCGAGCCCGTCCTCGATGAGCTGCACGAGCTGTGGTGGCACCTCCGGCACGATGAGGGCGAGCGGCGGTCTCTGCTCCGTGGGACCGGGGACGCGCCCGGTCAGCGCGAACCATGCCACGGCGGCCAGGGCGAACACGTCCGCTCCCGCGTCGAAGGAGCGCCGCCGAGCCGGGTCGAGGAATCCCGGCGTACCCGCGACGGCGCCCGGTGCCGATCCGAGCACCCTCCCTGTCCCGAAGTCACCGAGCAGCGGCTTCCCCTCCTCGGTGAAGAGGATGTTGGCGGGCGTCACGTCGCCGTGCAGCGCACCGGCGCCGTGCAGGGAGTCGAGCGCCTGGGCGACGGGGACCAGTGCCGTCACGACTTCCGGGATGGGAAGTGGACCGCGGCTCGTCACGAGGCCCAGCAGGGATCCTCCCTTGGCCAGGTCCATCAGGAGGCCGGGCCCGCGGTCCGTGTCGACGACCCGGTGCACCCGGAGCAGGTGCTCGTGCGCGAACCGCCGCAGGAGGCGGAGTTCCTGCTCCATGCCCCCCGCACTGCCGCCCGACGCCTCCTGTCGCGGCAGTGCCTCCGCCGCCACGGACCGGTCCTCACCGCGACCAGCGGGACCGGGAGGGGATTCGGGCGCTCCGGACGGCGATGCAGGGCCCCCGGGAGTGGCGGCCCGCCGGCCACGTCGCCGCCCGTCCGGCACCGGCCCGGAGGGAAACGCATCGTCCCCCGGGCGCCGTGCCCGCGCCACCTTCAGCGCCAAAGGTCGCTCGGCGTCGTCGGTCACGAGCCATACGTTGGAGGAGCCGCCGCGCCCCAGGAGCCTTCCGACGCGCAGGCCCGCGACGGAAGGCCTGTCCGCGGCCTCCGGAGGATCCTCGGGCATCGGCGCGGAGCCGGGCGCGGACCTGGGCGCGGACCCTGCTCCGACCGAGGGCGTCGTCCGGTCCTCCCCGGGATGCGGTGATCGCGTGACCTCTCTCATGCATCAGTTCTAGGCCACGCGAGCGGCCGCCCTCCCGTTATCCACACCCCGATCGGTCGCCGGCGGAGAACTGCTTGCTTTGCTAGAACACGTGTTCTAATTTTAAGGTCCCAGATCCCCGCGGAACAGGTGTGCCATGACCATCGATCCATCGAGTGCGGCCGGCGGCTGGCGGCCGTTGGACGAGCCGGTCGCCGTGACCTTCGGCGCCGCCACCAGCGGACCGCAGCCCCTCGCCCTCCGCTGGCGGGGATCGCTCTGGCGGGTCGTTGGGGAGAGCCTCCACTGGTCCACCTGGCGGGCCCTTCCCGTCGAACCCCGCCACCCCGAGGATCACCCGCCCAGCCGCGGGCTCAGGGCGGACTTCTGGAGATTCCAGGCCCAGTCCAACCCCGTCTCGCCCATCCTGCATTTCGAGGTCCGAAGGGCCGGCAGCGGCTGGCGACTGGTGAGACTCGGCGCGACCTTCGATCTGCCGGCCCCCGAGGCCGCTGACACAGCCTCCGGCGGCATCGCAGCAGGATGTGCAAGCGCCGTCCCGGCAGGAGGTGTCGGCGGGCAGGACTAGGCTTGCCCCATGACTCTTGTGCTGTCGCGCGTCGGCCTCGCTCCGGACTTCGTCGAGTACACGCAGGGCTGGGAGATGCAGAAGTCCCTGCACGAGCAGGTGGTCCTCGGCTCCGCGCCCAGTACCGTGCTCCTCCTCGAACACACCGCCGTCTACACAGCGGGTAAACGCACAGAGGACCACGAACGGCCCTTCGACGGGACCCCCGTCGTGCCCGTGGACCGCGGAGGGAAGCTGACCTGGCACGGGCCGGGGCAGCTGGTCGGGTATCCGATCCTCGCACTCCGCGATCCTGCGCGCGTCGCCGAGTACGTCCACACCCTCGAGGAGATCATCATCGTCGCGCTGCGCCGCTTCGAGATCGACGGCATCCGGATCGACGGCCGGTCCGGCGTGTGGCTCGCCGCGGCCGGCGGACGGCCCGCCCGGAAGATCGCGGCGATCGGCATCCGGGTGAAGGACCGCGTCACGATGCACGGTTTCGCGGTCAACTGCAGCAACGACCTGGCCCCGTTCCAGCAGATCGTGCCGTGCGGAATCAGCGACGCCGGGGTGACCTCCATCTCGGCCGAGTGCGGACGGACGGTGACGCCGGATGAGCTCGTGTCGCTGATCGAGGCGGGATTGCGCGAGAATGAGGCAGTGCTCGTGGGCGGCGTCGGGACCGACTCGCCCCCGGCAGGCATCGCCGCTGCCGGACCGACCGGCCCGGCCCAGCACACCCCGTCAGAAGGAGCCTTACTGTGAGCCTTGCACCCGAGGGTCGCCGCCTGCTGCGCATCGAGGCGCGCAACGCCGAGACACCAGTGGAGCGCAAGCCGGACTGGATCAAGGCGAAGGTCAACATCGGCCCCGAGTTCGTGGCGATGAAGAACCTCGTCAAGAAGGAAGGGCTGCACACCGTCTGCGAGGAAGCGGGCTGCCCCAACATCTTCGAGTGCTGGGAGGACCGCGAAGCGACCTTCCTCATCGGCGGCTCCGAATGCACGAGGCGCTGCGACTTCTGCCAGATCGACACCGGCAAGCCCCAGCCGCTGGACAGGAGCGAGCCGTTCAAGGTGGCGCAGTCCGTGCAATCGATGAACCTGCGCTACGCGACCGTGACCGGGGTCGCCCGCGACGACCTCCCCGACGAGGGTGTCTGGCTGTATGCGGAGACCATCCGCCAGATCCACAGCATGAACCCGGGCACCGGCGTGGAGATCCTCATCCCCGACTTCTCCGGGCGCCCGGAGCACATCGCGGCGATCTGCGACGCCGCCCCGGAGGTCTTCGCGCACAACGTCGAGACGGTGCCGCGCATCTTCAAGCGCATCCGCCCCGCGTTCCGCTACGACCGCTCCCTCGACGTGATCACGCAGGGCCGTGACCTCGGGATGGTCACGAAGTCCAACCTCATCCTCGGCATGGGCGAGACGCGCGAGGAGATCTCGGAGGCCCTGCGGGACCTGCACGCGGCAGGGTGCGACCTTATCACGATCACGCAGTACCTCCGGCCGAGCGAGCGCCACCTCCCCGTGGACCGCTGGGTCAAGCCCGGCGAGTTCGTCGAGCTCAGCGAGGAGGCGGAGGAGATCGGCTTCCTCGGCGTCATGAGCGGCCCTCTCGTGCGCTCCTCCTACCGTGCCGGCCGCCTCTGGGCCCGCGCCATGCGGAAGAAGGGCCTCGAGCTCCCGCCGGAGCTCGCGCACCTCGACGACTCCGGATCGGCGTCCCAGGAGGCATCCTCCCTCCTCGCGGGCTGAGGCAGGGCAGGCGACAGGCGGACGACGGCGGGGCGCGCCGTCGTCCGTCCGGACCGGAGGGCGTGCTTCAGCTATCCCGTAGAATCGAAGCACTATGTCGCACACGATCGATCCTTCAGGTCCCCCGCCCAGACGCCGGCTTTTCTCGCGCAAGCCGAAAGCCGGGAAGGGACCGAAGAAGACCGGCCGGATGAAGCAGATCGCCCAGGTCTTCCAGATGACCCGGCGCAACGATCCGAGCGCCGTCTGGTTCATGCTGCTGGCCTTCATCGGCATCATCGCCCTGGGCCTGCTGATCGGTCTGCTGATCGGCAACGTCATCACTCTGATGATCATCGCGATCCCGCTCGCGTTCCTCGCCGCGATCTTCATCCTGTCGCGGAGGGCGGAGCGCGCTGCGTTCTCCCAGATCGAGGGCAAGCCCGGCGCCGCCGGTGCGGCCCTCAGCGTGCTGCGCCGCGGCTGGATCCTGCAGGAGCAGCCGGTGGCCGTGAACCCGCGCACGCAGGACGCGGTGTTCCGGGTCATCGGCAGGCCGGGCGTCATCCTCGTCTCAGAGGGGCCGTCGTCGCGCGTGAAGCAGCTGATCGACGGGGAGAGGCGCAAGATGGCACGCATCATCCCGAACGTCCCCGTCCACGTCATCGAGACGGGCCGTGACGACCGCCAGGTCCCGCTCGCCAAGGTGCCGAAGGCCGTGCAGAAGCTCAAGAAGACGCTGACGAAGCAGGAGGTCCACGCCGTCGACAAGCGACTGAGCGCGCTCGGCACCAAGCTCCCGATCCCGAAGGGCGTGGATCCCTTCAAGGCCCGCCCGGACCGCAAGGCCATGCGGGGACGCTGAGCCCGCGGACGCCGACCGCGCACCATCACGGTGTCCGGTCCCCGCCCCCGGACACGTCTCCGTCCGGACACACGACGAGCCCCTCCCGCACCGGGAGGGGCTCGTTCTGTGTTCAGGGCGTACGCCCGGATGTTCAGGTGCGTACCGCCTAGATGCGGAAGAGGCCCGTGCCGCGCGCCCGGTCGTGGAGGCCGCGCTGATCGGCGTCGATCACGAGCGGGGGGATGACCAGGCACAGGAGGACGCTGCGGATGAGGGCCGTCAGGAAGCCGGCCGGCCGCCCGTCGAGCGTCTGCACCTGCATCCGCAGGAACCTGTGACCGATGCTGTAACCGAAGAACCCCACGAACAGCACCTGCTCCACGAGGAAGATGTACAGGGTCGCGAAGCCGTCGTAGCCGAAGAAGGCGGCCGAGATCAGGGAGCAGATGATCCAGTCGATGAGGAGCGCTCCCGCCCGGGGCCCGAAGCGCGCCAGGGATCCCGGGCCCGCGGCGGGCCGGCCGAGCCGCTGGCCGGGCCAGTCCTGACCGCCCGACGGCGGCGGGCCTTCCATCCACGAGCCCACATCATTCCTGTTCACCACCCCTCCAGCGTACCGGCAGGGACCGGCCCGCATTATGCCTCCGCCCGTCGGGACGCGCTAGGGTGGAGAGCGCAGTCCTTCTCACGTAACGTCCCCGAAACAAAGGCGACACCAGCGAGAAACTGCCCGCTCCTACAGTGGGGACGAGTCGGCGGCAGCGTTCCACCTGTCAGAGCTCGGGATCACCGTGCGGAGCAGGGACACGCGCTGGCGCCGGGTCTTTCACCAGCCATGCGATAGGAGCATGATTCGATGTTCAAGAATGCGGACGAGGTCCTCACATTCATTGCCGACGAAGACATCCGGTTTGTCGACGTCCGGTTCACCGATCTTCCTGGGGTGCAGCAGCACTTCAACGTACCTGCGAAGTCGGTCGACGCGGACTTCTTCGTGCACGGCCAGCTCTTCGACGGGTCCTCGATCCGAGGCTTCCAGGGCATCGCGGAATCCGACATGCAGCTCATCCCGGACGTCACGACGGCGTTCATCGACCCGTTCCGTACCGAGAAGACCCTCGCGCTGAACTTCTCGATCGTCAACCCGCGCACGGGCGACCCCTACCACCGTGACCCCCGCAGCGTCGCCGAGCGGGCCGAGGCCTACCTGTCCTCGACCGGCATCGCCGACACCGCGTTCTTCGCACCCGAGGCCGAGTTCTTCATCTTCGACAACGTGCAGTACGAGTCCTCCCCGCAGGGCAGCTTCTACAAGGTCGACTCCATCGAGGCCCCCTGGAACAGCGGGCGCGAGGAAGTGGGCGGCAACCTGGGCAACAAGACGCCCTTCAAGGGCGGCTACTTCCCGGTCTCCCCCGTGGACAAGCAGGCCGACCTCCGCGACGCCATCTGCGTGGAGCTGGACAAGGCGGGCCTCGAGGTCGAGCGGTCGCACCACGAGGTCGGCGGCGCCGGCCAGGCCGAGATCAACTACAAGTTCACGACGATGACGCACGCCGCGGACGACCTGCAGAAGTTCAAGTACATCGTGAAGAACGTCTCCGACGCCTGGGGCAAGACGGCCACGTTCATGCCGAAGCCCGTCTTCGGTGAGAACGGGTCCGGCATGCACTGCCACCAGTCGCTGTGGACCGGCGGTCAGCCGCTGTTCTACGACGAGCGCGGCTACGCAGGACTGTCGGACACCGCCCGCTGGTACATCGGCGGCCTGCTCAAGCACGCCTCCGCGGTCCTCGCCTTCACCAACCCGACCGTGAACTCCTACCGCCGCCTGGTCAAGGGCTTCGAGGCGCCGGTCAACATGGTGTACTCGCAGGGCAACCGCTCCGCCGGTATCCGCATCCCCATCACGGGCTCGAACCCGAAGGCCAAGCGCATCGAGTTCCGCGCACCGGACCCGTCGTCGAACCCGTACCTCGCGTTCGCCGCGCAGCTCATGGCGGGCCTCGACGGCATCAGGAACCGCATCGAACCCGCCGAGCCCATCGACAAGGACCTCTACGAGCTGCCCGCCGAGGAGGCCAAGGACATCCAGAAGGCTCCCGGCTCCCTCGAGGAGGCCCTCCTGGCCCTCGAGGCGGACAACGAGTTCCTGCAGGCCGGCGACGTGTTTACGCAGGACCTGATCGACACGTGGATCGAGTACAAGCGCGAGATGGAGATCAAGCCGCTCTCACTGCGCCCGAACCCGTACGAGTTCGAGCTCTACTACGGCGTCTAGCCGCATCCGGCACCGCACCACCGGCGACGGCGGCCCTCCCAACCGGGACGGCCGCCGTCGTCGTGTCCGGCCATGTTCTGCTCCTATGCGGCAACCAGGCCGGCCCGGGACCGGTCAGTTCGCGTCGGGGCCGATCAGTACCCGTAGAAGTGCCGCTCGAAGACGCCCCTGCTGCGCCGTGTCATGCGGAGGTAGTCCTCCTCGAGGGCCGAGCCGCTGTCCGGCCCGTACCCGCACCACCGTGCCACCGCCTCGAGGTCCCGCCGCGACGACGGCAGGAGGTCGGAGCCGCGGCCGCTCCAGATGACGTTCGCCGCCCGGATGCGCGTCGCCAGGTTCCAGCTCTCGCGGAGCAGGGCGACGTCGTCCACCGGGAGCAGGCCCTCCGCGGCGATGACGTCCAGGGCGGTGAGGGTGGACTGCACGCGCAGGGCCGGGATCGCCCGGGCGTGCTGCAGCTGGAGCAGCTGCACGAGCCACTCGACGTCGCTCAGGGCGCCGCGGCCGAGCTTCAGGTGGCGGGACGGATCCGCGCCGCGCGGGAGCCGCTCGGACTCCACGCGGGCCTTGATGCGGCGGATCTCCCGGATATCCGTCTCGCCGAGCTCCTCCGGGTACCGCACCGGGTCGATCACCTCGAGGAACTCGGCGGCCAGCCCGTCGTCGCCCGCGAGCGGACGTGCCCGCAGGAGCGCCTGCGCCTCCCACACGAGCGACCAGCGCCGGTAGTACTCCCGGTAGGAGTCGATGGACCGCACCATCGCCCCCTGCTTGCCCTCGGGCCGCAGCGCCGCGTCGATCTCGAGGACGCGCTCCGCGAGCACGGGCGGTTTGCACGGCTGCGTGAGCAGCGCGGCCAGGCGCGCCACGATCGCCTCCGCCTGCTTCTGCGCGGCCGCCTCGTCGGCGCCCGGGAACGGGCGGTGGACGTAGATGACGTCGGCATCCGAGCCATAGGTGATCTCGCGCCCGCCCTGGCGTCCCATCGCCATGACGACGACGTGCGTCAGCTGCTCCTCCTGCCCGAACACCTGGCTCTCGACGACGTGCAGGGCCCCGAGGATCGCGGCGCGGTCGGCATCGGCGAGGGCCCTGCCCACCTGGGCCTGGGACAGCAGGCGGGAGCTGTCGGCGATGGCGATGCGCAGCAGCTCCCGACGGCGGATGAGCCGGATCAGCCGGATGGCCTCCCCCGGTTCGGGGTGCCGGGACATCTTCGACTGGATCTCCTGCCACTGCGCGTCGAACGTGTCGGGTACCAGCGCCGCGTCGGAGCCGAGCCACTGCGTCGATTCGGGCGAAACCTCCAGCAGGTCGGCGATGAACCGGCTGCTCGACAGGACGGCGCAGAGTCGCTCGGCGGCCGCGTTCGAATCGCGGAGCATCCCCAGGTACCAGTGGCTCTCCCCCAGTGACTCGCTGAGCCGGCGGAAGCCGAGGAGGCCGGCATCGGGATCGACGCCGTCGGCGAACCATGCCAGGAGGATGGGCAGGAGCTGCCGCTGCAGCATCGCGCGCCGCCGCAGGCCCCCGGTGAGCGCCTCGATGTGGCGCATGGCGCCGCGCGGGTCGAGGTAGCCGAGGGCGGCGAGGCGGGCCTGCGCCGCCTCGGCCGTGAGCTGGACGTCCTCGGGCCGCAGCGTCGCCGCGTTATTGAGCAGGGGCCGGTAGAAGATGGACTCGTGGAGCCGCCGGACGAGCTTCCGGGTGCGCTGCCACGCGTCGTTGAGGCTCTGCGGGCTCGGCCGCACCGTGACCAGGCAGCCCTGGGACGATCGGGCGAGGGCCCGCAGGGCGCTCTCGTCCTCCGGCATCAGGTGCGTGCGACGCATCTGCACGAGCTGGATGCGGTGCTCAAGGACCCGCAGGTAGCGGTACGCGTCGTCGAGGTCGAGGGCGTCGGACCGGCCGATGTACCCCGCGGAGCTGAGCGCGCCGATCGCGGTGACGGTGTCCCGGATCCGCAGCGACTCGTCCAGCCGGCCGTGCACGAGCTGCAGCAGCTGGACGGTGAACTCGACGTCGCGCAGCCCGCCCGGTCCGAGCTTGAGCTGCCGGGCCTCCTCCTCGCGCGGGATGTTGTCGGTGACGCGGCGCCGCATCGCCCGGACGGCCTCCACGAAGCCCTCGCGCTGCGACGACGCCCACACGAACGGGGCGATGGCCTCCTCGTACCGGCGGCCGAGCCCGGGGTCGCCGGCGGCGGCGCGGGCCTTCAGGAGCGCCTGGAACTCCCAGGTCTTCGCCCAGCGCTCGTAGTAGGAGATGTGGGACTGCAGCGTGCGGACGAGCTGGCCGTCCTTGCCCTCGGGGCGGAGGTTGGCGTCGACCTCCCAGAGAGCCGGCTCCGCTCCCGTGGAGTAGACGCCGCGGGCCATGCCGGAGGCCAGGCCCGTCCCGATCCTCGTGACGGTCGTCTCGTCGAGGTCCTCGCCTTCCACCACGTAGATCACGTCGACATCGGAGATGTAGTTGAGCTCGCGTGCGCCGCACTTGCCCATGGCGATGACGGCCAGCCGGACGCGCGCGACGACGTCGGGCCCGTGCACCTGCCCCAGCTCGGCCCGGGCGACGGCGAGGGAGGCCTCGAGCGCGGCGGTGGCGAGGTCCGCCAGTTCGCGGGCGACGACGGGCAGGTAGTCCACCGGCACGCAATGGCCGAGGTCGCGGACCGCCAGGTCCGTCAGGTGGCGCCGGTACGCCACACGGAGCCTGCGGTACGCGTCGGGGCCGGTGACACCGGCCACGGGGTTGTCCTCCGACGGATCGGCGTCGACGGAGAGCAACAGCTCGGACCTCAGGTACTCCGGTAGGACGACGGCAGGCGTCGCGGGGCCCGGCCGGACCACGTCGAGGTGCTCGGGGCGGCGCATGAGGAACTCGCCGAGCGCCTCGGACGCCCCCAGGAGCCGGAACAGGGGTGCCCGTCGGCCCTCGTCCGAGAACACGGTCAGCACGGCCTTCCGGCTGCCGGCCAGGAGGCGCACGAAGGACTGCAGCGCCAGACCGGGGTCGGCAGCCACGGCGAGGCCGGCGAAGAGGTCGTCGTCGTTCAGCCCGACCAGTTCGGGCGCGTCCAGGAACCGCCGGCTCTTCTCGAGGTCCGTGAAGCCGTAACTGATCAGCTTGCGGTTGAGGCTCATCCTCCAACCCTAGCCATGTCGGCTCCGGCTCCGGTTCCGGCAGGCACTACAGGATGTTGAGGTTCCTGCGCAGCTCGTACGGTGTCACCTGGATCCGGTAGTCGTGCCACTCGGCGCGCTTGTTGCGCAGGAAGTTCTCGAAGACCTGCTCCCCGAGGATGTCCGCCACGAGCTCCGACTCCTCCATCACGCGGATGGCGTCGTGCAGGCTCGCGGGCAGCGGGTCATGGCCCATCGCGCGGCGTTCGGCGGCCGTCAGGCTCCACACGTCGTCCTCGGCGGCCGGCGGGAGCTCGTAGCCCTCCTCGATACCTTTGAGGCCGGCGCCGAGGAGCACCGAGTAGGCGAGATAGGGGTTGCTCGCGGAGTCGATGCCGCGGTACTCGATGCGTGCGGACTGTCCCTTGTTGGGCTTGTAGAGCGGCACACGGACCAGGGCGGAGCGGTTGTTGTGGCCCCAGGAGAGGTAGCTGGGCGCCTCGCCGCCGCCCCAGAGGCGCTTGAACGAGTTGACGAACTGGTTGGTGACGGCCGTGAACTCGGGCGCGTGACGCAGGATGCCGGCGATGAACTGGCGTGCGGTCCTGGACAGCTGGAACTCGGCCCCTGCCTCGAAGAACGCGTTCGTGTCCCCTTCGAAGAGGGAGAAGTGGGTGTGCATGCCGGAGCCGGGGTGCTCGGAGAACGGCTTCGGCATGAAGGTCGCGTAGCTGCCGGAGGTCAGGGCGACCTCCTTGATGATGGTGCGGAACGTCATGATGTTGTCCGCCGTCTGCAGCGCGTCCGCGTACCGCAGGTCGATCTCGTTCTGCCCCGGCCCGGCCTCGTGGTGGCTGAACTCCACGGAGATGCCCACGGACTCCAGCATCGCGACGGCGGTCCTGCGGAAGTCCTGGGCCACGCCACCGGGGACGTGGTCGAAGTAGCCGGCGTGGTCGACGGGCACGGGCTGGCCGTCCGCGCCCAGGTCGGCGGACTTGAGGAGGTAGAACTCGATCTCGGGGTGCGTGTAGCAGGTGAAGCCCATGTCGGCGGCCTTCGCCAGGGTCTTCTTGAGGACGCCGCGCGGATCGGCGGTGGAGGGCCGGCCGTCGGGCGTCAGGATGTCGCAGAACATGCGCGAGGTCTGTTCCTTCTCCCCGCGCCACGGGAGGATCTGGAACGTCGACGGATCCGGCTGCGCCAGCATGTCCGACTCGTACACCCGGGCGAGTCCCTCGATGGAGGACCCGTCGAAGCCGAGCCCTTCGGCGAACGCGCCTTCCACCTCGGCCGGAGCGAGTGCCACGGATTTCAGGGAGCCGACGACGTCGGTGAACCACAGCCGCACGTAGCGGACGTCCCGCTCCTCGATGGTGCGCAGTACGAACTCCTGCTGCCGGTCCATGACCACCTCTTCCCGTTCCTCGTCGCCCGGCCGCCCGGTCAGGCGGCGGGCCGCGCCCGACGTCGTGCGCGTCCGGTGCCGCCGCTTCCGCGGCATGGGGCGCCCGGATGCGGACGCCTGCCGTGATCACTCTACTGACCCGCGGGAGAAGATCGGTGCGCCGGCGGCCCTGGTCCGGCGTGCCGTGCTGTGCGCCGTCAGCAGAGGTGCCGTGCGAGGTGCCGACGCGGGAGGTCGCTGACGCCGTCCGATAGTCTCGTTGCATGACTTCCGCCGAACAGCCAGCACCCTACGGAGAGGGAGCGGGCACCGCACCGGCTCCGACGGACACGCCGGCCGTCGCGAGACCGATCACGCGCATCCGCATCCATCACCTGCAGCAGGCCAAGGACCAGGGGACGCGCTTCGCGATGCTGACGGCGTACGACCAGTACGCGGCGCAGGTGTTCGACGAGGCCGGCATCGAGGTGCTCCTCGTCGGCGATTCGGCGGCGAACAACGTCCTCGGGCACGCCACCACCCTGCCCATCACGCTCGACGAGATGATCCTCCTCAGCCGTGCGGTGAGCCGGGCCGCGAAGCGGGCGCTCGTCGTCGCCGACCTGCCCTTCGGCAGCTACGAGGTGTCGCCGCAGCAGGCCGTGGAATCGTCGGTGCGGCTCCTCAAGGAGGGCCTCGTGCACGCGGTGAAGATGGAGGGCGGGGCCGACTACGCGGACACCGTGCGCGCCCTCGTCCGCGCCGGGATCCCCGTCATGGCGCACGTCGGATTCACCCCGCAGAGCGAGCACGCGCTCGGCGGCTACCGGGTGCAGGGCCGCGGGGACGCGTCGCAGCGGATCATCGACGACGCCGTGGCCCTCGCGGACGCCGGTGCGTTCTGCGTGCTGATGGAGATGGTCCCCGCCGCGACGGCGGGCGCGGTCGACGCCGCCGTCCGGGTGCCGACGATCGGGATCGGTGCCGGTCCGGCGACCACGGGGCAGGTCCTCGTCTGGCAGGACATGGCGGGCCTGCGCGGCGGACGGCAGGCGCGGTTCGTGAAGCAGTACGCCGACGTGCGGTCCGTCCTCGCCGACGCGGCCCGTGCCTACGCCGACGACGTCCGCGCCGGCACCTTCCCCGGGCCCGAGCACACCTTCTAGGGGGTCCGGCCGCAGGGGCTAGTCGTCCTCCTTGTCCCAGGCGTCGTTGCGCTGCTGGACCTTCTCGAGGGCCTTCTCCGCCTCCTCGCGGGTCGCGTAGGGCCCGATCAGTTGCGACCAGTCCGACTGGCGGTCCTCCTCGACCTCGTGCGTCCGCACGTTGTACCAGTACTCCGTCATGTCGACCTCCCGGATCAGGGTTGCGCGGACTGTCAGCCGGGTTTTCAGGACGACGCCTCGTCTCCGTCTCCCCGGGCCCGCTATAGGATCAAGGGTATGCCCCAGTCCTCCGCCACGGCCCCCCTCGGGACGCTGACACCCGGCACTGTCTCACCCCGCCGCCCTGTTCCCCCGGGCATCGCCCGGCCCGAGTACGTGGGCCGCAAGGCACCGGCGCCGTTCACCGGATCGGAGGTGAAGACGCCCGAGACCATCGAGAAGATCCGGGTGGCCAGCCGGATCGCCGCGCAGGCCATCGTGGAGGTGGGCCGCCATGCGACGCCCGGAGTCACCACCGACGAGCTCGACCGGATCGGCCACGAGTTCCTGCTCGACCACGGCGCCTACCCGTCGACCCTGGGCTACCGCGGCTTCCCCAAGTCGCTGTGCTCGTCGCTCAACGAGGTCATCTGCCACGGCATCCCCGACACCACGGTGATCCAGGACGGGGACATCCTGAACATCGACATCACCGCCTACAAGGACGGCGTGCACGGCGACACCAACTACACGTTCTGCACCGGCGACGTCGACGAGGAGTCCCGCCTCCTCGTCGAGCGCACCCAGGAGTCGCTGAACCGGGCCATCCGCGCGGTGGCGCCCGGCCGGGAGATCAACGTCATCGGGCGCACCATCCAGTCCTACGCGAAGCGCTTCGGTTATGGTGTTGTCCGTGACTTCACCGGGCACGGCGTCGGAGAAGCGTTCCACACGGGCCTGATCATCCCGCACTACGACGCCGCCCCCGCCTACAACCGCGTCATCGAACCGGGCATGGTCTTCACCATCGAACCGATGCTGACGCTCGGCACCATCGACTGGACCATGTGGGCGGACGACTGGACCGTCGTCACGAAGGACCGGAAGAGGACAGCGCAGTTCGAGCACACACTCGTTGTCACCGACCGCGGTGCGGAGATCCTGACCCTGCCCTAGTGCAGCCCGCCCCCGCGGACCCTGCCCGATCACTGCCCGATGACTGCACGCATTGCCCGTACCACCCGCACGCCACCCGAACCCTGCCCCCTTCCGGCTCGCGCCGGCCCCACTTCGACGGAGAATCATGGCCAAGGACACCGACAAGAAGAAATCGAAGAAGCTCCCCGCAACAGTCATCGGTGTCGACATCGGTGGTACCGGCATCAAGGGCGGCATCGTCGACCTCGAGAAGGGTGTCATCGTCGGTGAGCGGTACCGCATCCCCACACCCAAGCCGGCCACACCGGAGGCGGTCGCCGACGTCGTCGCGCAGATCGTCGCCGAGCTGTCGTCACGACCCGGAGGGCCGGCTGCCGACGTCCCCGTCGGTGTCACGTTCCCTGCCATCATCCAGCACGGTGTCGCGCGGTCGGCGGCGAACGTGGACAAGAGCTGGGTGAACACCGACGTCGACGCCCTGTTCACGAAGGTCCTCGGCCGCGACGTGCACGTGATCAACGACGCCGACGCCGCCGGGCTCGCCGAGGTCCGCTACGGCGCCGGCAAGGGCAAGATGGGCACGGTCCTTGTCATCACCCTCGGCACGGGCATCGGCTCCGCGTTCATCTTCGACGGCAGGCTGGTCCCCAACGCCGAGCTCGGCCACCTCGAGATCGACGGGCACGACGCCGAGACGAAGGCGTCGGCCGTGGCACGCGAGCGCGACGGCATCGACTGGGACGAGTACGCAGTACGCCTGCAGCGCTACTTCTCGCACGTGGAGTTCCTCTTCTCCCCCGAACTGTTCATCGTGGGCGGCGGCATCTCCAAGCGCAGCAGCGAGTACCTGCCCTCGCTCGAGCTGCGCACCCCGATCATCCCGGCGGAGCTCCGGAACCATGCGGGAATCGTCGGCGGGGCGCTGCAGGCGGCGCTGCTCTTCGCGTCCAAGGCCTGAGCACGAAGACCTGAGCACGAGGACCTGAGCAGGAGCGCCCGAGCCCACGGCGCATCCCGCACAGCAGGAAGCCCGGTACGGATGGTCTCCGTACCGGGCTTCCTGCGTCTGCAGCCGTCCTGCCGTCAGGGGCGGACGTGGAACCGGTGGTGGCGTCGGCTTCCCCTCCGCAGCCACCACCGGGGTCTCATGGGCGCTACCGCGCCGTCAGGGGGCGTTGCGCGCCGCTCGGCACGCGCTCGTTCTCGTGCGCCTGCTCCCGCAGGGTGTCGATGGCAGCCTCGAAGTCCTCGAGCGACTCGAAGCCCTGGTACACGCTGGCGAAGCGCAGGTACGCGATCTGGTCGAGCTTCCGAAGCGGCCCGAGGATGGCGAGCCCCACCTCGTGTGCATCGATCTCGGCGACGCCGCTCGCACGGACGTTCTCCTCGACCTCCTGCGCGAGCAGCGCGAGATCGTCCTCGGTGACCGGCCGACCCTGGCAGGCCTTCCGGACGCCGTTGATGATCTTCGACCGGCTGAACGGCTCCCCCGCACCCGAGCGCTTGATCACGCTCAGGCTCGTGGTCTCCACCGTGCTGAACCTGCGTCCGCACTCGGGACACTGGCGGCGTCGGCGGATCGCCGACCCGTCGTCTCCGAGGCGACTGTCCACCACGCGGGAGTCGGGGTTGCGGCAGTACGGGCAGTACATGCGCCCCCCTCCCTGCTCGGCAACCGTTACGCCCAGTCTAGAACTAGATGTGGTGAAAGAACAACACTGTAATTACCAGATGTTGTGTTCCGGCGGCCGAAGGAGGTGATCAGGAGGTCGGCCCCGCGAAGCGGGCCGAGACGGCCTCGCCGTGTGCGGGGAGGTTCTCGGCGGCGGACAGGGCGAGGATCGAGGAGGACACGTCGGCCAGCGCCGCGCGGTCGTAGTCCACGAGCTGCACGGCGCGCAGGAACGTGGTGACGTTGAGGCCGGAGGCGAAGGACGCGGTGCCGCCGGTCGGCAGCACGTGGTTGGACCCGGCGCAGTAGTCGCCGAGACTGACGGGGCTGTACGCGCCGACGAAGATGGCGCCCGCGTTGCGGATCCGCGCCGCCACGGCGCCGGCGTCGGCCGTTTGGATCTCCAGGTGCTCCGCCGCGTAGGCGTTACACACGGCGATGCCGTGGTCGACGTCCTCGACGAGGATCACCCCGGACTGCGGGCCGGAGAGCGCCGTCCGCACGCGGTCGGCGTGGCGGGTGGCGGCCGCGCGCACCTGCAGCGCTGCGACCACGGCGCGGGCGAGGTCCTCGGAATCGGTCACCAGCACCGACGCCGCCTGGGGGTCGTGCTCGGCCTGGCTGACGAGGTCGGCCGCCACGAGGTCGGCGTCGGCAGTCGCGTCGGCCAGGACGGCGATCTCGGTGGTGCCGGCTTCGGAGTCGATACCCACCTGCCCGCGGACCAGGCGTTTGGCCGTCGCCACGAAGACGTTGCCCGGCCCGGTGATCACGGTCACCGGATCGATCCCCGTGCCGGGCCCCGCACTGTCGGGGACGCCGTGCGCGAGAGCCGCGACGGCCTGCGCCCCGCCCATGGCGTACACCTCGGTGATGCCGAGCATGGAGGCCGCCGCGAGGATCGCGGGGTGCGGCCAGCCGCCGAACTCCTTCTGCGGCGGAGACGCGAGGGCGATGGACCCGACACCGGCGGCCTGCGCCGGGACCACGTTCATCACCACGGACGACGGATACACGGCGAGCCCGCCGGGCACGTAGAGCCCGACGCGGTCCACGGCGACCCACTTGTGGGTGAGGCGGGCGCCGTCGGCGATGTCCACCTGCACGTCGGCGGGCACCTGCGCCCGGGCGAAGACCCGGGCCCGCCGGATGGCCTCCTCGAGTGCGGCGCGCACGTCGCCGTCGAGTCCCGCCACGGCCGCAGCGATGACCTCGGCGGGCACGCGCGGGTGGTCCTGCTCCACGCCGTCGAACCGCCGGGCGAGATCGCTCAGCGCGTCGAAGCCGCGGGTACGGACGTCGTCGATGATGGCCTGCACGGCGGCCTCCGAGGACGACGCGCTGCCCGCGGCCCGCGGCATGGCCTCGCGCAGCTCACGGGGGGACAGCGCGCGGCCGCGCAGGTCGATGGTCCGGAAGCTGACGAAGGAGGAGGTCTCGGGCGCTGAAGTCACCCGCGAAGTCTACCGGGAGCCGCACCGGCGCAGGGCGGGCACGGACACCGGATACCCGGATGGGAGGTCAGGTCCGGCGGCGGGCGAGCCCGACGAGGGCCGTGACGAAGATGATGATCGCCGCAACCCCGGGCCAGATCGCCAGGGCGCCGTAGGACTGCAGCATGAAGAAGGAGCCGGGCACCCCGTCCCGTCCGTGGGGCCCGAGGAGGAAGGCGAGGCCCTCGCCGACACCGAGGGCCAGCAGGGAGCCGAGGATCGACCCGCCCACCGCCGCCGCGATGCGGGGAACGACGCCCGGCAGGGTCAGCCGGAGCGCGACCACGGTGCCGACGGCGATGCCCGCGGCGAGTTCCAGCCCGGCGAGGGTGAGGTCCCGCAGCACCCAGTCCGCGGTGATCTCCGGGTCGCCGAAGAGGCGGCCCGTCGGAGCGAGGAGCCACCACGCGGCGCCGAGGACGGCGCCGAGCAGGATCGTGGAGCCGAGCCACCAGAGGACGCCGGCCGGGGGCACGGCCCGCCTGTCCTCGGCGACGGCATAGACCGGCGGCGGATACTTGCTCGATCCGGTGTCCGGCTGCTGGCTGGCGCGCATGACTTCTACATTAACAAACCCTCCGGCACCCGGGGACCGCGCCTAGGGTGGAAGGGTCCGCGGCTGCGGTACGCGCCGCCGATCCTGCTGCTCATCCTTCTGCCACCCTGCCGCCAATGCCGCCCATGCCGCCCATGATGCTGATCATGCTGCTGCCGAGACCTCCCGGAGGAACCCGTGACCCACCCCAGCACCGCACCGGAAGACCCGCTCCCGCCTCCCCCGCTGCACGGTGAGTCCTTCCGGGAGGTCTTCCGGCGCCACGCTGCGGGCGTGTCCATCCTCACGGTGACGTACCAGGGCGTCCCCTACGGCTTCACCGCCACCTCGGTGGCCTCGCTGTCCGCGGAACCTCCGCGCTTCACCTTCAACATGGCGAGGACGTCCTCCTCGTGGCCCGCGGTCGCGAACACGAACTTCGTGGGCGTCCACATGCTCAGCACGGAGAACGAGGCGCTCGCCGACCGGTTCGCCCGGACGAAGGACCGGTTCACCGGCGACCATTGGGAGCCGGGCCCGGAGGGCGTGCCGATCCTGAGGGACGTGGCCGGCTGGCTCGTGGGCCGGATCAGCATGCGCCTGTCCTTCGAGAACAACGCGGTCGTCGTCGCCGAGGTGGTGACGGGCAGCATCGGTCCCGACGGCGCGCCGCTGCTCTACCACGGCGGGAGCTACGGGACGCCGGCGGCCACCGACTACGTCATCTGAGCCGGCGGGTCGGAGGACCGCGCCGGGTCCCGTCAGGCGTCGAGGCAGGCGGGCCCGAGGAGCACCTTCAGGTCACCGAAGAGCCCCGGCGTCGGGTTGACCCGCAGGTCGACGCCGAGCTTCATCACCTCGACCTTGCGTGAGCCGTTGAGCCGGATGAGTACCTCGCTGGTCCCGGGGTGGGTCCGCAGGACGTCGCCGAGGGCCGTGACCGCCGTCTCCGTAGCCTTGTGCTGCAGCATCGAGATGACCACGGGGCCTGAGTGCCCCTCGCTGAGGTCGGGGACCGTCAGTTCCTGGGCGTTGAGCATCACGGCGCCGTCGTCGCGCCGCTGCAGGCGCCCGCGGACCACCACGATCAGGTCCTCCGCGAGCACCGCGGAGATGGGCCCGTAGACCTGGCCGAAGAACATGACCTCCATGGAACCGGAGAGGTCCTCGACCTCCGCCCGCGCGTAGGCGTTGCCGCTGTTCTTCGCGATCCGACGCTGCAGGGACGTGATCATACCGGCGATCGTGACGATCGCGCCGTCAGCAGGACCCTCCTCGCTGATGATCGACGGGATGGACGAGTCGGCGTGCTGGCCGAGGATGCCCTCGAGCCCCTGCAGCGGGTGGTCCGAGACGTAGAGGCCGAGCATGTCGCGTTCGAAGGACAGCTTGTCCTTCTTGTCCCACTCGGGCAGGTCCGGCACCTCGACGGACAGGCCGCCC
The DNA here is from genome assembly GCF_058269215.1 of Arthrobacter sp. TJ-238. Classification (NCBI taxonomy): domain Bacteria; kingdom Bacillati; phylum Actinomycetota; class Actinomycetes; order Micrococcales; family Micrococcaceae; genus Arthrobacter; species Arthrobacter sp. TJ-238. The sequence continues at coordinate 498,122 of NZ_JBZCNH010000003.1, forward strand.
ACGGAGCCTCCCGCGTCGTCGAACGCGCTGAAGAGGTCGAACTGGTTCGCCGCCTCGTTGCGCTTCAACACGATCACGGAGTCCACGGCCTCCTCGTGGATCATCACCAGCGCCCGTCGCGGATGCCGGAGCGAGTCGAACGCACCGGCCTTGATGAGCGATTCGATGGTGCGCTTGTTGCAGACGACGGCGGGGACCTTCTGCAGGAAGTCGCTGAACGAGGTGAACGCGCCCTTCTCCTCGCGCGCACCCACCATGGCCCCGACGACGTTCGCGCCCACGTTGCGGATGGCGCCCATGCCGAAGCGGATGTCCTTGCCGACCGGGGTGAAGTTCACGCTGGACTCGTTGACGTCCGGCGGGAGCACCGTGATGCCCATGCGGCGGCACTCGTTGAGATAGATGGCGAGCTTGTCCTTGTCGTCGCCGACGCTGGTGAGGAGGGCTGCCATGTACTCGGCGGGGTAGTGCGCCTTCAGGTACGCGGTCCAGTAGGACACGAGGCCGTAGGCGGCGGTGTGGGCCTTGTTGAACGCGTAGTCCGAGAAGGACTCCAGCACGATCCACAGCTTGTCCATCGCGGCCTGGGAGTACCCGTTGGCCTTCATGCCCGCGAAGAAGTCCGCCTGCTGCTTGTCCAGCTCCGACTTCTTCTTCTTGCCCATGGCGCGGCGCAGCATGTCCGCCTGGCCGAGCGTGAAGTTCGCCAGCTTCTGCGCGGCGCTCATCACCTGCTCCTGGTAGACGATCAGGCCGTACGTCCCGCCGAGGATCTCCTCGAGCGGACCCTCGAGCTCGGGGTGGATCGGCTCGATGTCCTGCAGGCCGTTCTTGCGCAGGGCGTAGTTGGTGTGCGAGTTCACGCCCATGGGACCCGGCCGGTACAGCGCGAGGACGGCGGAGATGTCCTCGAAGTTGTCGGGGCGCATGAGCTTCAGCAGGGATCGCATGGGCCCGCCGTCGAGCTGGAAGACGCCGAGGGTGTCGCCGCGCGCCAGCAGCTCGTAGGACTCCTTGTCGTCGAGTTCGAGGTCTTCGAGGACGAGGTCGGTGTCCTTGTTGGCCTTGATGTTCTCGACGGCGTCCGTGATGATCGTCAGGTTCCGCAGGCCGAGGAAGTCCATCTTGATCAGGCCGAGGCCCTCACAGGTGGGGTAGTCGAACTGCGTGATGATCTGGCCGTCCTGCTCGCGGCGCATGATCGGGATGATGTCGATCAGCGGGTCCGAGGACATGATGACACCGGCCGCGTGCACGCCCCACTGGCGCTTCAGTCCCTCGAGTCCGAGGGCCGTCTCGAAGACCTTCTCGGAGTCCGCGTCGGTCTTCAGGAGCTCGCGCAGCTCCTCCGCCTCCGAGTACCGCTTGGCGTCCTTGTTGTGCACGTCCGCCAGGGCCAGGCCCTTGCCCATGACGTCCGGCGGCATGGCCTTCGTGAGGCGCTCCCCGGTGGAGAACGGGTAGCCCATGACGCGCGAGGAGTCCTTGAGGGCCTGCTTGGCCTTGATGGTGCCGTAGGTGACGATCATGGCCACGCGCTCGTCGCCGTACTTCTCCGTCACGTAGCGGATGACCTCGGAGCGGCGGCGGTCATCGAAGTCGACGTCGAAGTCGGGCATGGACACGCGCTCGGGGTTGAGGAAGCGCTCGAAGATCAGCCCGTGCTTGAGCGGGTCGAGGTCGGTGATGCGCATGGCGTACGCCACCATCGACCCGGCGCCGGAACCGCGGCCGGGTCCGACGCGGATCCCGTTGTTCTTGGCCCAGTTGATGAAGTCGGCGACGACGAGGAAGTAGCCGGGGAAGCCCATCTGCGTGATGACGCCGACCTCGAACTCCGCCTGCTTCCGGACGTCGTCGGGCACACCGCCCGGGTACCGGTACTGCAGGCCCGTCTCGACCTCCTTCACGAACCAGGACTGCTCGTTCTCACCCTCGGGGACCGGGAACCGCGGCATGTAGTTGGCCTTGGTGTTGAACTCGACGTCGCACCGCTCGGCGATGAGCAGCGTGTTGTCGCAGGCCTCCGGGTAGTCGCGGAAGATGGCGCGCATCTCGGCGGGCGACTTGAGGTAGAACTCGTCGGCGTCGAACTTGAACCGCTTCGGATCGGCCAGGGTGGAGCCGGACTGCACGCAGAGCAGCGCGGCGTGGGCCTTGGAGTCCTCGGCGTGCGTGTAGTGCAGGTCATTGGTGGCCACGAGCGGCAGGCCGAGCTCCTTGGCGAGCCGGATGAGGTCGGCCTTGACGTTGCGCTCGATGTCGAGGCCGTGATCCATGAGCTCGCAGAAGTAGTTCTCCGCGCCGAAGATGTCCCGGAAGTCCGACGCCGCCTGCCGCGCCTCGTCGTAGAGGCCGAGCCGGAGCTTCGTCTGCACCTCGCCGGACGGGCAGCCGGTCGTCGCGATCAGGCCCTTGCCGTAGGTCTGCAGGAGGTCACGGTCCATGCGGGGCTTGTACAGGTAGCCCTCGAGGGAGGCCAGCGAGGACATGCGGAAGAGGTTGTGCATGCCCTCGGTGGTCTCGGACCACAGTGTCATGTGGGTGTAGGCGCCGGCACCGGAGACGTCGTCGCGCCCGCCGCCGCCCCACTGCACGCGCGTGCGGTCGCTGCGCGCGGTTCCCGGGGTGAGGTACGCCTCCACGCCGATGATCGGCTTGATCCCGGCGCTCCTGGCCTTGCTCCAGAAGTCGAACGCACCGAACACGAAGCCGTGGTCCGTCGTCGCCAGGGCCTTCATGCCGAGTTCCTCGGTGTGGCTGAACAGGTCCGTCAGTCGGGCCGCGCCATCGAGCATCGAGTACTCGGTGTGGTTGTGGAGATGGACGAACGAGTCTGTCGATGCAGGAGTAGCCACCCGCCAAGTCTAGTGCTGCCCTACCCCTCCGGCGGCCGCCCGGGCCCCCGTCCGAGGTCGGACCGGCGTGTCGGACGAACCTCGTCGGGCGGGTCGCACCAGAGCCGTCCGGTGTGTCCGGCGTGTCGGGCGAGGGCGGTCGGACGGCTCAGACGAGGCCGCGGGAGAGCGCCGTGACCGCGTACGCAAGGTCCACCGGGTAGGGACTGGTGACGCTGACGGGCTCGTTCGTGCGCGGGTGCGCGAAGCCCAGGCGGTGGGCATGGAGCCACTGCCGCGTGAGGCCGAGTTCGGCGGCGAGCCGGGGATCGGCCCCATAGGTGAGGTCGCCGGCGCAGGGGTGGCGCAGCGCGGAGAAGTGCACGCGGATCTGGTGGGTCCTGCCGGTCTCGAGGTGCACCTCCACGAGGCTCGCCCGCCCGAAGGCCTCGAGCACCTCGTAGTGCGTCACGGAGTCCCGGCCGCCCTCCATGACCGCGAAGCGCCACTCGTGGTGGGGATGGCGGCCGATGGGTGCGTCGATGGTGCCTTTGAGCGGCTCGGGCAGCCCCTGCACGACCGCGTGGTAGACCTTGTCGACCGTGCGCTCCTTGAAGGCGCGCTTGAGGGCCGTGTAGGCGGGCTCGGTCTTGGCGACCACCATCGCCCCCGAGGTACCGACGTCGAGCCGGTGGACGATCCCCACGCGCTCGGGCGCGCCCGACGTCGAGATGCGGTAGCCGGCGGCCGCGAGGGCGCCGACGACGGTCGGGCCGACCCAGCCCGGCGACGGGTGGGCGGCGACGCCCACGGGCTTGTCGACGACGACGAAGTCCTCGTCGTCGAGCAGGATCCCCATGCCGTCGACGGCCTCGGGGATGATGCGGTGCTTGTCCCCGGGGTCCGGGACGTCGACGTAGAGGACGTCACCGGCGTGGACGCGGTCCGACTTGGCGAGGGGTGCACCGCCGCGCAGCACCCGGCCGTCGGCGCACCACTGGGCCACCGCCGAGCGGGAGACGTCGAGCAGCCGGGCGAGGGCGGCGTCGACGCGGCTCCCGGACTCCGGGTCGGGAACCGCGAGCCGCTGGTGCTCAGCGGTCATCGTCGCCCCGCTCCCCACCTGTCGGACGCGCGTCGTCGCCCGGCGCAGCGGACTGCTCGTCGGTGCTGCGTGTGCCGTCCATGCCGATGCCGCGCAGGGTCAGGATGCAGATGAGCACCACCCCGCTCACGACGGCGGAGTCGGCGATGTTGAAGATGGCGAAGTTGGGCAGGGCGATGAAGTCCACCACGTGGCCCTGGCCGAAGGACGGTTCCCGGAAGAGCCGGTCGGTGAGGTTGCCGAGGGCGCCGCCGAGGACGAGCCCGAGGGCCACGGCCCAGCCCCACGATGCGACCTTCCGCACCTGCAGCACGATGGCGACGGCGACGACGACCATCACGATCGTGAACACCCACGTGTAGTCGGTGCCGATGGAGAAGGCGGCGCCGGGGTTGCGGATGAAGCGCCAGTGGAGCAGGGGCGGCAGGACCGGGGTGACCTGCCCCTCGCTCATCGTCGCGACGACCCACCACTTGGTGAGCTGGTCGAGGGTGTAGGCCACGAGGGTGCACAGCAGCATGACCGCGCCGTACTGCACGGGGGACCTCCGGGCGTGGGCGGGGTCCCCGGCGGGGGCGGGATCGGGTGGCTGGTGCTCGTTCACGGTGCGTCCAAGGTCTACTCGCTGATGTGTCCACCACGGTACGCGGTGGCTGGAACGGCGGAAGGGCCGGCCGCCGGGGACCACGCCCCGGCAACCGGCCCTTCTGCCTGCCCGACCCGCGGCCGGGCCGGGCGTCCTGCTAGGAGGCCGAGGCGTCGGACGCGAGCGAGCCGCGGGCGTCCAGGTCGCGGAGCTGACCCTCGATGTAGGCCTTCAGGCGGGCGCGGTAGTCGCGCTCGAAGCCGCGCAGCTGCTCGACCTTGCGCTCGAGCACGGTCTTCTGCTCCTCGAGGTCCCCGAGGGTCTTGCGGCTCTTCTCCTGGGCGTCGTTGACGAGGCCGCTGGCCTCGATCTGCGCCTCGGCGATGATCTTGTCGCGCTGTTCCACACCGGCGTTGACGTACTCGTCGTGCAGGCGCTGCGCCATGGCGAGCACGCCGGCCGCGGACTCGGCAGAGGAACCGGCGGCCGCGGGGGCAGCCGGGGCCGGGGTGGGCTCCTCGACGTCCGCGACAGCCTCCGCTGCCTTCACCGAGGACTTGTCACCGGCCTTCTCGGTCTGGGTGCTGGCGGCGACCGGGGCGGGGACGGCCGTCTGCGAGGTGTCCGATGAAGTGTTCGATGAAGCGTTCAATGAGGTGTCGGACGACGTGTCGGTCGAGCCTCCGGCGAACCGGCGGCGCAGTTCCTCGTTCTCCGAGTTCAGGCGGCGGAGCTCGACGACGATCTCGTCGAGGAAGTCGTCCACCTCGTCCTGGTCGTAGCCCTCCCGGAACTTCGTCGGCTGGAACCTCTTGTTGACAACGTCTTCTGGCGTCAAAGCCATCTGGTCACCTCATACTGATAGAGCCTCCCACCGGGAGGTGGGCATGGCTGTGGTACCGAATTGTGGACATGAACACGGGACTCACGTCGAACTGTGAATCAGCGTATATCTTCTGGAACTGCATCACGAAACGGACTCGGACGCTAGGTTGCGAGTCCCGCCGACACGGACATCAGGATCAGCACGACGATGAAGAGCACCAGGAACGCGAGGTCGAGCTGCACGCCGCCCAGGCGCAGCGGGGGGATCAGCCGGCGGAGCGCCTTGATGGGCGGGTCCGTCGCGGAGTACACGCCCGAGGCGACCACGAGGGCGAGTTTCTGGGGACGCCAGTCACGTGCGAAGCCCTGCACGGCGTCGTAGATGATCCGCAGGATCAGGGCGAGCTGGAACAGCATCAGTACCAGGTAGATCAGGGCGAATACCAAACTCACGGAGAAGTTCCAGTCCTTCGGGCCATCGGAGGGTCCGCTGCGGCCGTGGCGGCCGCGCCGGTCAGCTCTGGTTGAAGAAGCTGGTCTGTGCTTCGCTTGCCTTCAGGTCCTCGCCGAGGACTTCAATATACGACGGCGACAGCAGGAACACCTTATTGGTGACCCGTTCGATGCTGCCGTGCAGGCCGAAGACGAGGCCGGCCGAGAAGTCGACGAGCCGCTTGGCGTCGGACTCGCCCATGTCCGTGACGTTCATGATCACCGGGATGCCGTCGCGGAAGCTCTCGCCGATGAGCTTGGCATCGTTGTACGAGCGCGGGTGGATGGTGGTGATCTGGCGCAGCGCCGCGGAGTCCTCACGCGACGACGGTGCCCGCTTGATCGGTGTCACGGGTGCGCGGTACTCCTCGGCGGGAGCGACCCGGGTGGCTGCTGGAGCGGGCTCGAGGTGGCGTTCGTCGCGGTCGTAATCCACTGAGTAGTCCTCGTTCCTGCTGCGCGCGCTTTTCGTTTCGGGCTCGTAGTGCTCATCACCATCGGCGAGCCCAAGGTAGATCATCGTCTTGCGCAGTGCGCCAGCCATGGTGACTCCTGTTCTGAATGAGTGGATTGATGGGGTCGGACGGCGTGCCGCGTGCGCCACGCCCGGCAGCACACCCTGCCGCCGTTCTAGCTTCAGACGCTACCCCACGGCCGGACGGGGACCGAGCACATCAGAGCCGATCCTCAGGTGTGTCGCGCCGGCCGCGACGGCCGCCTCGAGGTCCCCGCTCATGCCGGCGGAGACGGCCGATGCGGACGGCTCCACGGAACGTATCGTCCCGCTGATCCGCAGGAGCCGGGCGAACGCTTCCGCGGGGTCCGCTCCGATCGGAGCCACGCCCATGACGCCGGCGAGGCGCAGGCCCGATGCGGCGATGACGGCGCGTGCCAGGTCGCCCGCCTCGGCCGGGAGCGCCCCGCCGCGGCCACCCGTCCGGTGTCCGGGCTCGCCTCCGGGCTGGTCCGCGCCGTCGAGGGTGAACTGGAGGAAGCAGTCGAGGTCGGGGCGGCCGGGCAGGCCGGCTGCATCCCGCCGCGCCTGCTCGGCGGCCATCGCCTTCCCGAGTGCGCCGACCAGCGCGGTGCGGTCCACCGAGTGGATGCTGTGCACATATCGGACCACCGATTTCGCCTTATTGGTCTGCGCCTGTCCGATGAAGTGCCAGCGCAGGGCGAGGTCCCCGAGCTCCGCCGCCTTCGCCGCGGCCTCCTGGTCGCGGTTCTCACCGACGTCGGTCACCCCGAGGTCCGCGAGGATCCGCACGTCGGACGCAGGGAAGTACTTGGTGACCACGATCAGGTCCGGTTGCGTCCGGCCCGCGGAGGCAGCGGCGATGCGCGCGCGGACGGCATCGAGGCGCGCTTCGAGCTCACGGGCACGGGCCGTACGCCCGGGTCCCCCGGCTCCTCCGACCGGTCCGGTTCCTTCGTCGGGGGTCACGTGCGCCACACCAGGCCGGCGATGCGGCCCGCGCCCGGCTCGCGGCGATGGGAGAACAGCCCGGTGTTCTCGAGCGTGCAGGCCGAGCCGCTCCCGGCGACCCGTCCGACGACCACGCCTGCGTCCTCGAGCTGGCGGCGGACCGCGGCGGGCAGGTCGAGGGCGGGGGTCCCCGTGCGGGTCCGCGCCGCGGCCTCGGGAATGGTGTCGACCATGGCGCGCATCATGTCCTCCGGGACCTCGTAGCAGGAACCGCACACCGAGGGACCGATCCATGCGGCGAGGTCCCGTGCGCCGGCACGGACCATCGTGCGCACGGCATTCGTGACGATCCCGTTGCCGACGCCGGCACGGCCGGCATGCACGACGGCCGTCGCGCCCGTGCCGCCCTCGGCGATGGAGGCGTCCGCGAGGACGACGGGCACGCAGTCGGCCACGAGGACCGCGAGCGGATGGAGACCGGTCCGGGAGACCATGCCGTCGGCGTCGGGAACCCAGGGGGCGACGTCCGGATCGGAGCCTCGGTGCGCGCCGCCGGGCACGGTACCGGGCGCGGGGCCGTCATCGAGCACGGCGACGCGGTCCGAGTGGGTCTGGCTCATGAAACGGAGGGATCCCTCGGCCACGCCCATCGAGGCCTCGAGCCGGCGGCGGTTCGCCCGCACGCCATCCGCGTCGTCCCCGACGTGGAGCGCGAGGTTGCCCGCCGCAGCGCTCGTGAAGGCGACGCGGAGTCCCGGACGGGCCTCGGCGCTCCAATGGAACGGGGAGGCCAGTCCGGGATGCGCGGGTGCGTGCACCGACTACTTCAGGAAGTCGGGCACGTCGAGGTCGTCGGAGCGGCCTGCGGACAGGTCGGGCTCCACGATCGCGGGGAGGTCCACGTCGAAGCCCGAGTCGGCGGGCACGGCCTGGACGTTCTGCGCGCGCTGCTGCGACCAGGCGCCGAGGCCTGCTGTGGCGGGGACGCGCTGGTGGTCGCCGCCGACGCTCGGTGCGACGGTAGGCCGCGACGCGGGTGCCGCTGCGGCCGCGGGCTGCGAGGTGGCATCGACCTGGTCGAACCCGGCCGCGATGACCGTCACGCGTGCCTCGTCGCCGAGCGCGTCGTCGATCACGGCACCGAAGATGATGTTCGCCTCGGGGTGCGCTACCTCCTGGACCAGGCGGGCGGCTTCGTTGATCTCGAACAGGCCGAGATCGGAGCCGCCCTGGATGGACAGCAGGACGCCGTGCGCGCCGTCGATCGAGGCCTCGAGGAGCGGCGACGCGATGGCCAGTTCCGCTGCCTTGACGGCCCGGTCCTCGCCGCGTGCGGAACCGATGCCCATGAGCGCCGAACCGGCGCCCTGCATCACGGACTTGACGTCGGCGAAGTCGAGGTTGATCAGGCCCGGCGTGGTGATGAGGTCGGTGATGCCCTGGACACCGGAGAGCAGCACCTGGTCCGCCGAGCGGAACGCGTCCAGCATCGAGACGTTGCGGTCGCTGATGGACAGCAGGCGGTCGTTCGGGATGACGATGAGCGTGTCGACCTCCTCGCGGAGGGTGTCGATGCCGCTCTCGGCCTGATTGGACCGGCGGCGCCCCTCGAACGTGAAGGGGCGGGTCACGACGCCGATCGTCAGCGCGCCCAGCGAACGCGCGATGCGCGCGACCACGGGCGCGCCGCCGGTCCCGGTGCCGCCGCCTTCTCCGGCGGTCACGAAAACCATGTCCGCTCCCCGCAGGACTTCCTCGATCTCCTCGGAGTGGTCCTCGGCGGCACGCCGGCCCACCTCGGGGTCCGCTCCTGCGCCGAGGCCGCGGGTGAGCTCGCGCCCGACGTCGAGCTTGACGTCCGCGTCACTCATCAGCAGCGCCTGGGCGTCCGTGTTGATGGCGATGAACTCCACGCCGCGGAGCCCGACCTCGATCATCCGGTTGACGGCGTTGACGCCGCCGCCGCCGATGCCGACGACCTTGATGACGGCCAAGTAATTCTGAGGTGCTGCCACGTCCTGTGTCCCTTGTTCGAATCTGTGTGCTGTACGGGGGCTGCCGAGGGTTCGGCCGAACCTTCACGTGAAAAAACGTTAACGTTCAGGTTGAGAGTTAACGTTATGTCAGGTAACTTCTATCCTTGACGCTAGGTGCATACGCTGCGCGTTGCAAAGACCGGACCCAGTGTGTCGGGCGTGTCGCCGCGTGTTGCCTCCCGGCCCGGTGTCTGATCGGCTCCATGATCACCCGGGATCCGCGTGTGTCCGGCACCCCTTCCCTGCCGGCGCGCGTCATCGCGTCACCGGACGGTCGGGCGTGCTGACATCGAACTCACGGACCGGCGGATCGCTCGCCGGCATGGCCAGCATTGCCTCGAGCACCCGCGCCTTCTCGGCACTGCGCTCGGAACTGCCCCAGAAGATGCGCTGGTCGCCGGAGAGGGACAGCTGGATGGAGTCCACGCTCGCCGCCGAGGCGTTGTTGAGCCGGGACAGCACACCCACGGGCAGCTCGGCCAGCACCGTGGTGATGGAGGAGAAGACCTCGGAGTTCACCGCGTTGGTCCCGCCGTCGATCAGGGGCAGCTTGACCTGGTCCCGCTGGGCGACGCTCGCGAGCTGGCGGCCCTCGGCATCGATCAGCACGAATTCCCGCCCGCTCTGCAGCACCGCGACCGGCACGCGTTCCCGCACCGTGACGACGAGCGTGGAGGGCGGCTCCGCGGCGATCTCGACGTCCTCGATGGGCGCCTTGTCGGCGAGGAGTCCCCGGACCCGGTCGGGCGAGATGCGCGTGAGCGAGGTACCCGTCAGCGGGGCCAGTGCCGCGTCCACCTCCTGCGTGGGGACGAGGACATTGCCCTCGACCACCACGGTCCGCAGCGCCAGGGCGGGTGAGAAGACCGCATAGGCCACCACCCCGCCGAGCACCAGCACCAGCGCGGTGATGGTGAGCAGCAGGGTCCGGAGCCTGTGCGACTTCCGCGGGGTCGGGAAGTCGATGACCTTACCGGGCGCGACAGTCCCGCCGCCGCTGCGGTCGAGCTGCGAGACGGTCGCGCCCGGCCCGGTCACGTTCTTCGACGTCGCCCCGTTCTTCGACGTCGTCGCGCCCTGCCGCATCTTCCCGGCCTCCGCGGACGCGGCACGCGAAACCGCCGCGCGGGTGACGGGCGGCTTCCGCGGCGTCATGCCCCGTCCCCCGCCCGGTCCCGGCCTGCCCGCTCGCGGAGCAGTGTGACGAGCTGCAGTCCGTACTGCGTGACGTCGCCGGCACCGATGGTGAGGATGAGATCCCCGGCACGCGCGTTCGCGGCGACAGCGCGCACGGCCTCCTGCGGGTCCTCGACGTAGGCGGCGCCGGACAGCAGATCGGTGATGGTCCACCCCCCGACGTCGGCCACGGGATCCTCGCGCGCCGCGTAGACCGGCAGGACGGTCACGGAATCCGCGAGCGAGAGCGCCGACGCGAAACCCGCGGCGAACTCCCGGGTGCGGGAGAACAGGTGCGGCTGGAAGAGCGCATGCACCCGGTACTCCCCCGCCACGGTCCGGGCGGCGGTGAGCGCGGCCTGCACCTCGGTGGGGTGATGGGCGTAGTCGTCGAACACGCGGACGCCGTCGCCCTCGCCGCGGGCCTCGAAGCGGCGGGCCGCGCCCGAGAACAGCGACAGCGCGGAGGCCGCGACGGCGGGGTCCACACCGAGTTCGAGGGCCACGGCGAAGGCCGCGGCGGCGTTGAGGATGTTGTGGCGGCCGGGCACGCCGAGCTGCAGCTCCTGCTGGGCGTCCAGCCCGTCGACCGCGAAGGAGAGGAGGCTGTTGGTGGTGCTCCCGACGGCCCGCGTGTCCGAGATGCGCAGGTCCGCGGTCGCGGCGTAGCCGTAGGTGCGGATCCGGCGCGGCTCGTGCACTCCGGCGGCGAGGGCCGCGGCACCGGCATCGTCGGCGCAGGCCACGAGGAGACCGTCCTCGGGCAGCCGCTGTGCGAACTGCCGGAACGAGGCGTGGACGGCCTCGGCGGTGCCGTAGTGGTCGAGGTGGTCCGCCTCCACGTTGGTGACCACCGCGATCCGGGGTGCGTAGTTGAGGAAGGAGCCGTCGGACTCGTCAGCCTCGGCCACGAAGATGTCGCTGCCGGTCCATGCGGCGTTGACGCCGAGCGCGGCCACGTCGCCGCCGATCGCGAAGGACGGCGCGAGTCCGGCCTCGCGCAGCAGGACGGTGATCATCGCCGTCGTCGTGGTCTTGCCGTGCGTACCGGCCACGGCGACGCCCTGCAGCCCGTGCATGGCGGCGGCGAGGGCCTGGGAGCGGTGCAGCACGGGCAGGCCCCGCCGGCGCGCCTCCGCCAGTTCGGGATTCGTCCCGCGGATCGCGGAGGAGATCACCACCGTCCCGTCGTCGGGCACGGCGCCGGCGGCGTGGCCCACGTGGACCTCCGCGCCGAGGGCCGCGAGGGCGCGGAGCCCTCGGGAGTCCGCGGCGTCGGAACCGGAGACGCGCACGCCCTGGCCGAGGAGCACGCGCGCGACGGCGGACATGCCGGCGCCGCCGAGGCCGATGAAGTGGACGGGTTCGCGCAGGCGCGCGCCCTCCGTGTCCTGGGGCCCGGCGTTCATCGCGCGTCCCCTGCGGCGTCGAGGACCAGGTCCGCCATCCGCCGGTCCGCGTCCCGGACGCCCTGCGCGTAGGACGCCGCGGACATCACGGCGAGCCGCGCGGGGTCCGTGACGAGCGCCGGCAGTGTCGCGCGGACCCACTCGGGGGTGAAGCCGGCGTCGTCCACGAGGAGGGCACCGCCGGACTCGACGAGTCCTGCGGCGTTGAGCCGCTGTTCGCCGTTGCCGTGGGGCAGCGGCACGAGCACGGCGGGAAGACCCACGGCGCTGAGCTCGCTCACGGTCGCCGCCCCGGCACGCGCGACCAGGAGGTCGGCGGCCGCGTAGACACGCTCCATGCCGTCGACGAACTCGACCTGGTGGTAGCCGGCAGCGGCGAGCGGCGCACCGTCCTGCCCCGTCACCTGCTTGCCCCGCCCGGTGATGTGCAGGGTCTGGACGCCGGCCGCGACGAGGTCGGGGACGGCGGCAGCGACGGCGCGGTTCAGGCTCGCCGCTCCCGAGGACCCACCGGTGACGATCAGGGTGGGACGGTCCGGGTCCAGCCCGAGGGACACCCGCGCGTCGGCACGGCCGGCCGCGCGGTCCAGCTCGGCGATGCTCCGGCGCATGGGCATGCCCACCAGCACGGCGCCTGCCAGCCCGGTGCCGTCGAAGGCCACCGCGACGCGTGCGGCGATGCGGACACCCAGCCGGTTGGCCATCCCGGGCCGCGCGTTCGCCTCGTGGATCACCACGGGGATGCGCCGCGTCCACGCGGCGAGGTACACGGGGGTGGAGACGTATCCGCCCACGCCGACGACGACATCGGCCGCCGCGTCCGCCACGATGGCGCGCGCCTGCCGGACCGCGCGGACGAGGCGCACCGGCAGCTTGAGGAGATCGATGGAGGGCCGACGCGGCATGGGCACGCGGTCGATGGTCCGCAGGTCGAACCCGGCGGCCGGGACGAGGCGCGTCTCCATGCCCGCCTCCGTGCCGACGGCGGTGATGCGGGTACCGGGCCGCTGGTCGACGATCGCCCCGGCGATCGCGAGCAGGGGGCTGATGTGGCCGGCCGTACCGCCGCCCGCGAGGACCACCGACACGGTGCGTTCAGGAGTGGAGGGGTGCGTCATGGAAGTGCGGGATCTCTTCTCGGGGTGGAGGACGGCGCCGGGGGTCCGGCGACCGGCGCGTGCGGCGTCTTGCGCGCGAAGGACAGCAGGACGCCGACGGCGGCGAGGGTGAAGGTGAGGGCGGACCCTCCGTAGGAGATGAAGGGCAGCGGCACACCGATGACGGGGAGCAGTCCCGTGACCATGCCGATGTTGACGAAGGCCTGCCCGATGAGCCAGACGAGGATCGATCCCATGAGGATCCGGACGAAGGGGTCGGTGTAGCGCAGCGCCACCCGGATGGTGGCCACCGCGAGGATGCCGAAGAGGAGGATCACCATGAGGGTGCCGAGGAGCCCGAACTCCTCGCCGATGATGGCGAAGATGAAGTCGTTGTGGGCCTCGGGGATCCAATTCCACTTCTGTCGGCTCTGGCCGATGCCCACACCGAACCATCCGCCGGAGGCCATGGCGAACAGCCCGTTGTCGGACTGCAGGCAGAGGTCCGCGCCGTCGTCGCAGTTCAGTCCCAGCCAGGCGCTGATGCGCCCACCGCGGTTGGAGCTCGTCGCGACCATCAGCAGGGACCCGGCCACTGCGGCGAGTCCGGCGAGGCTGAACAGCTTCATCGGTGCTCCCGCGAAGAACAGGGCCGCCCCGGCGATCATCATGAGCACGAGCCCGGTGCCGAGGTCCCCGCCGATCAGGACGAGGCCGATGGGCAGGCCGCCGAACGGCAGGGCCGGGATCATGGCGTGTTTCCAGTCCCGGATGAGCGCCTTCTTGCGCTCCAGGACGGCCGCGAACCAGAGGGCCAGCGCGAGTTTGGTGGGCTCGGACGGCTGGAAGGTCTGGCTGCCGATCTGGATCCAGTTCTTGTTGCCGTTGATCTCGACGCCGATCACGAGCACGAGGATCAGCAGCACCACGGCGATCGCAAGACTGGGCCATGCGAGTGCCTTGTACGCGCGGGGGCCGAGCCGGGAGAGCACCACCATGAGCACGAGTCCGGCACTGGCCCACACGGCCTGCTTGAGGAAGAGGTCGAACGTGTCCTTGCCCTCCGAGATGGCCTCCACGGAGGACGCGGAGAGCACCATCATGAGGCCGATGGCCGTGAGCGCCAGCGCCGAGCCGAGGATCAGGTAGTAGCTGGAGCCCGAGGGCGTCCGGTCCGTGCCCTCCAGGAGCATCCAGCCGCGCCGCAGCCGCGCGCGGAGGCCGTTCGCGGGCCGACCCTCCGGCCCGGCGGTAGGGGGCGCCGCCGTCGTGCCGACCGCCTTGACGGTGTGGGCCTTGGCCGCGGCACTCGTCGCGGCGGGGCCGCGCCCGGTCGCCGCAGGAGGGCCGGCGGACCGGCCGGGGTCCGTGGTGCGCGCCGGCCGTACGGAGGGCTTGCGTCCGCCCGGACGGGTAGGCGTGCTCATCACGACTCCTTCGCGTTCGGCCCCTGGCCCCCGCGTGCACCGACGGCCGCCATGAAGGCGGACCCCCGGTGCGCGTAGGAGGAGAACTGGTCCATCGATGCTGCGGCCGGCGCCATCAGGACGGTGTCGCCGTCCCGCGCGAGCCGGGCTGCTTCGGCGACCGCCCACTGCATCAGGGCCTCGCCGGTCGCCGGGCCGGTCGGCCCGCCGTCGTGCCCGTCCCCGGTCCGGGCGCCGGGGTTCAGGGAGACCGGGACGTCGGGGGCATGCCGGGCGAGGGCGCCCTGGAGCGGCGTCGGGTCCTCGCCGAGCAGGACGACGGCGCGCAGCCGCCGGGCGTGGTCCCTGACGAGGTCGTCGTAGGACACGCCCTTGGACAGTCCGCCGGCGATCCACACCACGGACGAGAAGGAGGCGAGGGACGCCGAGGCGGCGTGCGGGTTGGTGGCCTTCGAGTCGTTGATCCAAAGTACCCCGTCCTCGTTCGCGACCACCTGGATGCGGTGGTCGCCGGGCCGGAACGCCCGGATGCCGTCGCGCACGGCGGTCGCCGGGAGACCGGCAGCGCGCACGAGGGCGGCCGCGGCCAGGGCGTTGGCGACCAGGTGGCGGGGGACGACTTCGCCGAGCTCGCTGATGGACGCGAGCTCGGCCGCGGAGTCCTTGCGCTGCTCGATGAACGCGCGGTCCACGAGGAGGTCCTCGACGACGCCCATCATGCTGACGGACGGCATGCCGGTGGTGAAGCCGACGGCCCGGCAGCCCTCGACGACGTCGGCCTCCTCGACCATGGCCTCGGTCTCGCGCTGCTCGACGTTGTAGATGCAGGCGATCCTCGTCCGCTCGTACACGGAGGCCTTCGCCGCGAGGTAGGCCTCGTAGCTGCCGTGCCAGTCCACGTGGTCCTCGGCGACGTTGAGGCAGACACTCGCGAGCGGTGAGACGGAATGCGCCCAGTGCAGCTGGAAGCTGGAGAGTTCCACCGCCAGGAAGTCGTAGCCCTGCGGGTCGCGGATGACGTCGAGGATGGGGGTGCCGACGTTGCCCGCCGCCACCGCACGCTTGCCTCCGGCGAGGAGCATGGACTCGGTGAGGCCGACCGTGGTGGTCTTGCCGTTGGTGCCGGTGATGGTCAGCCACTCGGCGGTGGGGCGTCCTTCCCGGATGCGGACGCGCCAGGCCAGTTCGACGTCGCCCCAGATCGGGACGCCGGCGCGGGCGGCGTCGGCGAGCAGCGGCTGCGTGGGGCGCCAGCCGGGGGAGGTCACCACGAGGTCGGGCAGGTCGCCGTCGACGAGCGGGAGAGCGGCGGCGTGATCGGCCCCGAGCAGCACGTCCCGGGCCCCGACGATGCGCAGCGTGTCCGCCTTCGCCTCGTTCTCCTCGGTGGCGCCCGCGTCCACGACGACGACGACCGCGCCGAGTTCGATGAGCGTGTCCGCGGCGGAGAAGCCCGACGCACCGATCCCGGCCACGACGACCCTCAGGCCCGCCCAGTCGGCATCCCAGGTGGTCAGGCCCTTCAGGCGCGCCGTCTCCCGAAGGGGAGTGTGTCCGTCAGTGCCGCTCATCCGACGACCCATTCCGCGTAGAAGATCCCGAGTGCCGCGGCGACGAAGAGCCCGGCGAGGATCCAGAACCGGACCACCACCGTGACCTCCTGCCAGCCCTTGAGCTCGAAGTGGTGCTGTAGGGGCGCCATCTTGAAGACGCGCTTGCCGCCGGACAGCTTGAAGTAGCCCACCTGGATGATGACGGAGAGCGTGATCACCACGAACAGGCCGGCCAGGATCACGAGGAGCAGTTCGGTGCGGGAGAGGATCGCGAACCCGGCGATGGCCCCGCCGATCGCCAGCGATCCGGTGTCGCCCATGAAGATCTTCGCGGGTGACGTGTTCCACCACAGGAAGCCCACGAGGGCGCCGCTCATGGCACCGGCGATCAGGGCGAGGTCCAGGGGGTCGCGGACCTCGTAGCAGACGCCGCCGGCCCCGGGTGAGCCGCAACTCTGGTTGCTCTGCCAGATGCCGATCAGCATGTACGCGCCGAACACGAGGATGGACGCACCGGCGGCGAGACCGTCGAGGCCGTCGGTCAGGTTCACGCCGTTGCTGGCGCCGGTGATGATGAGGTTGGACCAGATGACGAACAGGATGGCCCCGAGGACCGTCCCCGCGAACGCGAAGTCGATCGGCGTGTCACGGATGAAGGAGATGGCTGTCGACGCCGGCGTCCTCCCCTCCGCGTTCGGGAACTGGAGGGCCAGGACACCGAAGGTCACGCCGACCGCGGTCTGGCCGGCGATCTTCGCCGGCGCGCTCAGACCGAGGCTGCGCTGCTTCGAGATCTTGATGTAGTCGTCCGCGAAGCCCACGAGCCCCATGCCGGCGGCCAGGAACAGGAGCAGCAGTCCCGAGGCACTGGGTCCGCCCACCGGGGATCCCACCATGATCATCACCAGGTGCGTCATGAAGTAGGCCAGCAGCACCGATCCCACGATCACGGCCCCGCCCATGGTGGGTGTCCCGCGCTTGGTGTGGTGGGCGGTCGGGCCGTCGTCGCGGATGAACTGGCCGTAGCCCTTGTTCACCAGGAGCCGGATGAACAGGGGTGTACCGGCGAAGGCGAAGATGAGCGCCGACGCGGAGCCTATGAGGAGTGCTATCACGGCTGCGGGGCCTTTCCGGAGGCGTCAGGTTCACTGACCGCCTCAGATTCTGCAGAGGGGTGGCGTGCCACACGGTCGCCGAGGAAACGCAGACCGGCGCCGTTGGAGGACTTGAAGAGCACGATGTCGCCGGGCGCGAGCTCGGCGGCGAGCATCCGCTCGGCAGCCTCGACGTCGTCCACGTGCACGGCTTCGCTCCCCCACGAACCCTCCAGCACGGCGCCGTTGAACAGCGCCCGGGTGTTGGGTCCCACGCAGATGAGCTTGGAGATGTTGAGCCGGACGACCACGCGGCCGAGGAGGTCGTGCTCCTCGATCGAGCGGTCGCCGAGCTCGAGCATCTCGCCGAGGACGGCCCAGGTACGCCGGTGGCCCGCGCGTCCGAGTTCGGCGAGGGTCCGCAGAGCGGCCCGCATGGACTCGGGGTTGGCGTTGTAGGCGTCGTTGATCACGGTCACGCCGTCGGCGCGTTCGGTCCGCTCCATCCGCCAGCGGCTCGCGGCCGCCTGGGTGCGGAGGCCGGCGACGATGCCCGACGGGGCGCAGCCCACAGCGTAGGCCGCGGTCGCCGCTGCCAGCAGGTTGGTGGTGTGGTGGAGGCCGAGCAGCGGGGAGACGACGTCGTGCTCGCTGCCGTCGGGGAAGACGAGGGTGAAGGACGGGCTGCCGTCCGCCGTCGTCGTGCTGTTGCGGGCGCGTACCACGTCCGAGCCGTCTGCGGTGAAGTCGTCGGAGGACGTGAAGAACACGGTGCGCGCCGAGGTGCGGGCCTGCATCGCGAGGACGCGTTCGTCGTCGGCGTTGATGATCGCGGTGCCGGCGGCGGGCAAGGCCTCGAACAGCTCGCCCTTCGCCCGGGCGATGTTCTCGACACCGCCGAACTCGCCGGCGTGCGCCGATCCGACCCCGAGGACCACTCCGATGTCCGGCTGGACGAGCGAGGCGAGGTACGCGATATGGCCGGGCTTGGTGGCGCCCATCTCGATGACGAGGTAGCGCGTGTCCCAGTCCGCCTCGAAGACGGTCAGGGGTACGCCGACCTCACCATTGTAGGAGCCGCGCGGCGCCACGGTGGGTGCCTCGGCGGCGAGGATGCCGGCCAGGAGGTCCTTGGTGGTGGTCTTGCCGGCGGAGCCGGTGATGCCGATGACGGTCACGTCACCGTGGGCGCGGAGCCGCCGGACGGTCTCGGCGGCCAGGGCTCCCATGGCGAGGACGGCGTCGGGCACGACGACGGACGGGAACGGCGTGCCGTCCGGCCGGGCGACCTCGTGTTCCGCCAGCGCGAGGACCGCCCCGCGTGCGAAGGCGCCCTCGACGAACAGGTGCCCGTCCGACTCCTCGCCGGGCTTCGCGACGAAGAGGGACCCGGGGACGCATTCGCGGGAGTCGGTGGCTGCGGAGGTGACGGTGACGGCGGGGAGGCCGGCATCGGTGCCGACGAGGGTACCGCCTGTGAGTGCCGCGATCTCGGCTGCGCTGAATTCAATCATGTCGGTTCAGGACTCTATCCCGGCCGGTGAAAGCCCAGAGAATCCGTGCCTTGTCAACGCGGAGCGCAGCTCCACGCGGTCGTCGAGGGACAGGTTGATGCCCTTCACTTCCTGCCAGACCTCGTGCCCGCGGCCGGCGATGACGATGGTGTCGGAGGGGCGGGCGAGGGCCACGGCGCGGTCGATCGCGTCCGCCCGCGGGAAGACCTCCAGCACCTCGCAGGTGAGGCCCTCGTCCCGGACCGCGGCGTCGGCACCCGCGCGGACGGCGCGGCGGATGACGGCGTCGTCCTCGTCGTGGGGGTCGTCGTCCGTCACGATGAGGACGTCGGACAGGCGCGCGCCCACCGCGCCCATCACGGGGCGCTTGGACTCGTCGCGCTGGCCGGTCGCGCCGAACACGGCGATGACCCGACCGCCGGGGCGGCGCACGGAGGCCAGCGTGCGTTCGAGGGCGTCGGGGTTGTGGGCGAAGTCGACGATCGCCGCCGGCTCCTCACCGATGAGCTGCATGCGGCCGGGGACCTCGGTGGTGAACGGGTCGGAGGCGTCGAGTGCACGCTGGAGGTCGGCCACGGAGACGCCTGAGGCGAGGACCATGATGGCCGCGAGGGCGGCATTGGAGATGTTGAACGTTCCCGGCAGTCCGCTACGGACGGTAAGCCGGTCCCCGGCGCGCCCGCGGAGCACGAACGTGTGCCCGAGTCCGCTGGGCTCGACGTCGGTGACGGTCCAGTCGGCGTCGGACCCCGCACCGTTGCCGGGGCCCGCCCCGGGAACAGTGCGCAGCGTGAGGACGGGGACATCCGCGGCATCGGCGAGCCTGCGCCCCCAGGTGTCGTCGACGAGGACGACGGCGCGGCGGCACCGCGCGGAGGTGAAGAGCGTCGCCTTGACCGCGAAGTAGTCCTCCATGGTGCCGTGGAGGTCGAGGTGGTCCTGGGTCAGGTTGGTGAACCCGGCGACGTCGAAGAGGACGCCGTCGACGCGTCCGAACTCGAGCGCGTGCGAGGAGACCTCCATGGAGGCCGCGCCGAGGCCGCGCTCGCGCATGAGCGCGAGGAGGGAGTGCACCTGGGGCGATTCCGGCGTGGTGAGCGCGCTGGGGATGGCCTCGTGGCCGGCCCTGATCTCGATCGTGCCGATGAGTCCCGTGGATCGACCGAGCGCCTCGAGGAGGGCGTTGAGGAAGTAGGTGGACGTCGTCTTGCCGTTCGTCCCCGTGATCCCGAACAGGGTCGGAGCCGTGCCGCCGTCCGGCCGGCTGTCGAACACCACCCGCGCGAGCGGACCCACCACGCGGCGGGGGTCGGGCACGACGACGACGGGCGGCAGGGCGTCGCCCGCTGCTGCCGCGCGGTCGGCCAGGATCCGTGCGCCCGTGCTGTCGGTGAGGACGGCGACGGCTCCGGCACGGACGGCCTGCGCGGTGAACTCCGCGCCGTGCCGCGCCGCTCCGGGAAGGGCGGCGTAGACGTCACCGGGCAGTACCGCGCGTGAGTCGAGGGTGATCCCCGTGACCGTCGGGAGGTCCGGGGGGATGGACGGACCGGCCGGCACGCCGACGGCGGCGAGGGCCGCGGACAGGCTGACGGGTCGGGGGGCATGCGGCCGCATCAGGGAAGCGGGACTCCCCTGCGGCGTATTCGGGTGCACGGTGCTCTGGCCTCCGGGTCAGTATTCGACCGGGTAGATATCCGGCTTGCTCGTCGAGGCGGGGACGTTGTTCGAGTTGAGGACCTGCTTCATGACCTTCTGGAAGGACTCGCCGGGGATCAGGTAGTACAGGTCGCCCTTGGGCCGCTGGAGCGTGATCACGACGACGTACTCCGGGTCCTCGATCGGGGCGATCCCGGCGTAGGAGAGAGTGTAGCCGTCGTACCCGCCGCTGGCGCTGGGCGCCTCCGCGGTACCGGTCTTCGAACCGACGCGGTACTGTTCGAGCTCGCCCGACTTGCCCGATCCCTCCTGGGTGACGGTCTCGAGCATCTTGCGCATCTCGGCGGCGGTCTCGTCGGAGACGACCTCCGTGCCCTCGTCCTGGGGCACCTTGTGCTCGGTGCCGTCGGGATCGATGTAGGCGTCGATGAGGCGGGGCTTGAGGCGGACGCCGTCGTTCGCAATGGTCTGGTACACCATCGCGGTGTGCAGTGCGGTCTGCGTGAGCCCCTGCCCGAAGAGGACGGTGTACTGCTGGCGGTCGTCCCACTTGTCGGGGGTGGTCAGCAGGCCCTGGTTCTCCTCGCCGAGACCCGTGCCGAGCGGCTCGCCGATCCCGAACTTCTTGAACCAGTCGTAGCGTTCCTGCTTCGTGAGCTTCTCGCCGATCTGGACCGTACCCGTGTTCATGGACTTCGCGAGGATGCCTGCGGCCGTCCGGTGCTCGGTCTCGTGCTCCGAGGAGTCCTTGAACGTCTGGTCGTCGACCGTGTAGCGGTTGTCCAGGACGAACTTCGAGGTGGGCTCGATGAGCTTCTGCTCCAGTGCGGCCGCGAGGGTGATGACCTTGGTCGTGGATCCCGGCTCGAAGGAGGCGCTGACGGAGTTCGGGCTGCGCTTGTCCGCGGGGGTCGCCTCGGGATCGTTCGGGTCGAGGGTCGTCGATTCCGCCATGGCCCGGATGGCACCGGTCTTCGCCTCGACCACCACGATGTTGCCCCACTCGGCCTTGTAGTCCTTCACCTGGGAGGCGATGGTCTGCTGCGCGAACCACTGCAGGTCCTGGTCGATGGTCAGTTTGACGCTCTGCCCGTCGACGGCTGGCACATCCTCGTTCGTGGCGTAGGGGATCCTGATGCCGTCGCCGCCGATCTCGAAGGTGCGGCTGCCCGCCTCGCCCGTGAGCTGGTCGTCGAGCGACACCTCGAGCCCTGATCGCGCCTTGCCGTCGGTTCCCACGTAGCCGACGATCGAGCCGGCCACGGGTCCCGCCGGATAGGTGCGCACGCTCGTCTGGTCCGCGTACACGCCGGGGACCTTGACGGCCAGTGCCCGGTTCTTCACGTCGGGCGTCACGGATTTCAGGACGTAGTTGAAGGTCTTCTCACCGAGGACCGCTGCGCGGAGCGTCTCCTCGTCGATGCCGAGGACGGCGGCGAGTTCGGAGAGCCCCTGGTCCATGGGGATGATCTCCCAGTCCTCGAGTTCCTCGTTGTAGCGCCGGAAGTCGTCGACGGCGCTCAGCCGCTGGTCCACCACGATGTCGTAGCGCTCCACGCTCCGCGCGAAGTACTTGCCGTTCGTGTCGACGATCGAGCCGCGAACCGGCTGCACCGCGGTGTTGGTGAGCCGCTTGGACAGCCCCGCCTGCGCCATGCCGTCGAGGTCGAGTGCCTGGAGCTGGAACAGGCGCACGCCGAGGACCATCAGCAGCACCAGGACGAACGCCAGCCCCACGCGCAGACGCGTGGAGCCCAGGGCCAGACGGAGGCTGTCGGGGCTGCCGGTGCGTGCAGGGGTCACGGAGGAATCCTTGTCGATCAGGTGCGTGCGGTGCGGGAAGCGGCGGGCGCGGGCGTGTCGCTCGGCTAGCGGGCGGAGCCGAGCTGCTCGGGAGCGGGGATGGTGCCCGAGGCCGAGCTTCCCTGCCCGTCCACCGCCGCGGCGCCGGAAGGCGCTGCGTCCGCCGCGACCTGCTCGTCCGCGGACTCCTCGGCCGGCGCCTCGACGGCTTCTACTGCGGGCGCCTCGACCGCGTCTACTGCAGGCGCCTCGACCGCCACGGGTCCTGCCTGCCCGGTGACGAGGCTGGGGGCGGCGATGAGGACCTCGGGCTTGGCCCCCTCCTTCGCGGGCTCCGGGGTGCCCGTGACCTTCATCGAATCCAGGTCTATGGTCCCGAACGTCGGGGAGGAGACCATGTCGAGTTTCGTGGCGGCGGCCGCGAGGTTCTGCGGGGCCTCCTTGCCCTCGATCTCGAGAACCAGGGCGTCGTTCTGCTGGCTCAGCGCGACCTGCTGGTTGCGGAGCTGCACGAGTTCGTACTGCGTCCCGGAGACCGAGATGTTCAGCATGAGCACGGCGGCCAGGGCGGCGCCGAGCACGAGTAGGCTGAAGACGGCGAAGGGCACGCGCCGGCGCGTGGGCCGCGCGGGGACCACCGAGAGCGGCGTGCGCGGCTTCTGCCGGGTACCAGTGACCCCCGGAGTACCTCCGGTGAGCCTTTCCGGCAGGCGGTCCGAGGCGAGGGCGAGGGCCCCGTGCCCGGCGTAGGCAGTGGCGCGGTGTCGCTTCTCAGCAGTCAATACCTGGCTCATCTGGTCTTCCTGTCGACGGGTGCGGCCTTGATGCGTTCGACCGCGCGCAGCTTGGCGGATGCCGCACGGGGGTTCTCTTCGATCTCCGCTGCCGTCGGCGCTTCCGTGCCGCGCGTCAGCGAGCGGAGGTACGCCTTGTGCTCCTCGAGTTCGACCGGGAAGCCGACGGGAGCGGAGGACTTCGTGCCCGCGGTGAAGGCGCTCTTCACGATGCGGTCCTCGAGGGAGTGGTAGGACATCGCGACGACGCGGCCGCCCACGACGACGGAGTCGACGGCAGCGGGCACCGCGCGCTCCAGGACCGAGAGTTCCTCGTTGACCTCGATGCGGAGGGCCTGGAAGGTCCGCTTGGCAGGGTGCCCCCCGGTGCGGGCTGCCCCGGCCGGGACCACGCTCCGGATGACCTCGACGAGCTGGGAGGTGGTCCGGAAGGGCTCGGCAGCCCGTGCCCGCACGATGGCTGATGCGATCCGTCCGGCGAACTTCTCCTCGCCCCAGGTGCGGATGATGCGCAGGAGGTCCTCCGACGCATAGGTGTTGACCACGTCGGCAGCGGTGACGCCCCTGCTGGTGTCCATCCGCATGTCGAGGGGCGCGTCGTAGGAGTAGGCGAAGCCGCGGTCGCGCTCGTCGAGCTGGAGGGAGGAGACACCGAGGTCGAAGAGCACGCCGTCGACGCCGTCGATGCCGAGGTCCTCGAGCACCTCCGGCAGCTCGTCGTACACGGCGTGAACCAGGTCGGTGCGGTCCGCGAACGGGGCGAGCCGCTCCCCCGCCAGGTCGAGCGCCTCGGTGTCGCGGTCGATCCCGACGAGGTGGGCGGTCGGGAAGCGCTGGAGCATGGTCTCGGAGTGCCCGCCCATGCCGAGCGTCGCGTCCACGACGACGGGCCGGCGGCCGGCGCTCTCGGCGGAGGCCACGGAGGGGGCGATCAGGGAGACGCAGCGGTCGCGGAGGACGGGGACATGTCGCTCATCGGTGGGCCGGTCTCCGCCCATACGCCCTCTCCCTCCTGCAGTTCGCCATTCATCGTCTCGGTGTTTCTGCAGGCTGGCGGGCGGAGGTGTCATGCTCTTGAGTCAGACCCCCATCCGGCCGGACGGTCCTCGCCTGGCTCCGGGGAAGTGGAGCCAGGTGGCGGACCGTGTCCGGCGGCTGGAGATCTCATCCAAGAGATGCCGCCACCCGCGTCGTGCGTGCTGCTGTGTCGTCGTGCTTCTGGCGCTAGTCGTGCTGGTGCTTGCCCGTCTCAGATGATGCCCGGGAACGCGTCCTCGTCCGTCTCGGAGAAGGCGGTCTCCTTCTCCGTCAGGTAGGACTCCCAGGCGTCGGCCGCCCAGATCTCGGCGCGGCTTCCCGCTCCGATCACTGCGAGCTCCCGGTCCAGGCCGGCGTAGGTCCTCAGGGCGGGCGGGATGGTGATCCTGCCCTGCTTGTCGGGGACCTCGTCCGAGGCCCCTGACAGGAAGATACGGTTGTAGTCCCTCGCCTGGCGTGACGAGATCGGAGCCGCCCGCATCTGCTCGTGCACCCTCTCGAACTCACTCATGCTGAAGACGTAGATGCAGCGTTCCTGGCCCCTGGTCAGGACCAGCCCCTCGCTCAGTTCCTCACGGAATTTCGCAGGGAGGATGAGCCTGCCTTTTTCGTCGAGGCGGGGGGTGTGCGTTCCGAGGAACATCCCTGACCGCCTGTTCTGAGTCCGCCAAGCCCAGCGTTTCGCTGCCTTGCTCTTATATTCCCCACTTTACTCCACAACTCTCCCCGGTCAATGCAACCGGCGCGCGGCGCGCCCACCGGCGCGGCGCTCCCCCGGGCCGCCGCCCGCGTCACCTCGCGAGTATGGCGGGATCGGGCAGTGGTCGGGCAGTGGGGAGCGAAGTGGAGGGCCGGAAGGGCGGCGGGTGCCGGTGGCGCGACCAGGGGAAGGGATCGGCGGACGGGATCGGCTGACGGGAACGAGGACGACGACACGGGTCGGAGCCCGGCTTGTCGGGGAGGGTATGCGCTCGGGTGCTGATAAATCGGGTGCTGTTAAAGAGGAAGAACCCGCCGTGGCGGGTTCTTCCTGGAGCTGTCCTGGTACTGCAGTCTAGGTCTGGTCTCGCTTACGCTCGTCCCACTTGTCCTCGAGGTTCGACATGAAGCCGCTCTTCCCCGGGGACGGAGCCTTGGAGGGCCTGCCCTGGGGCTGACCGGTATCCGCCTGCCGCGACTTGGTGGTAGCGAAATACACCCCTGCCCCCATGATGAGGAAACCGGCGACACCGACGATGGTGAGCTGGTAGACGATGCCCGCGAGGAGGACGAGGATGCCTGCGATCGTGATGAGGGAACCGATGACCAGTCGACGTGTGGACATCGATTTGCTCGTGTCCGACGCCATCGAGTGGGCGAACTTGGGATCGTCGGCGTGTAACTGCTGCTCGAGCTGATCAAGCAACCTCTGCTCGTGTTCCGAGAGTGCCATGACCGCCTCCTTGATGTGGATACCAACATTCCCGTACCCGACCAACGACCCGCACGCGAACCGGGTTCCCGGCGGAAGGGTCGTGAACCTCGGGCTCCGGAGGACGGAATAACGTGCAGTGCGACAGGCGGGCTGCCTGTTTAAAGACTAGTTTGCTACGCAGTACGTGGAAAGTCACAATGCGGTCTTGATCGGGCCGTCCGCGGGATGCTAACCGTCCCGATCGCCCGCCGCTCAGGGCCGGTCCGGCGGGCGGACGGCGCCCCGGTCACGCCGAGTCCCGGACGGTCCGGTCAGGCGCCCTCGGGTCCCGCCGTCGGGGCCCTGCGCCGGCGGATCCTCCGGCCCCACTGCACCCCTGTCCCGTACCTTCGGACGGAGCAGGCCCGCGGGGACCACGCCGGCGTCGCCGAACTTCCGGTTCACGTCATCGAGCGCCCGCTCGGCGATCCGCCAGTTGTCATCCCTCCGGTCGATGGTCAGCTGCGTGGACCCGTCTCCCGTCGTCTCGAGGGACTCGGCACGCAGGCCGATCAGCCGGACCGCCATCGGCCGCTCACCCAGGGCTGCCAGGAGTGCCGTCGCCGCACCGTACAGCGCGTTCGCACTGTCCACCGGCTCGTCGAGCTTCTTCGAGCGGGTCAGTGTGGAGAAGTCGGCGTAGCGGAGCTTGAGGGCCACTCCCCCGGCGCGGTAGCCCGAGGCGCGCAGCCGGGTCGCTGTGCGGTGGGCCAGCCTCAGCAGTTCCCTCCGCAGGGTCTCGGAATCGTCGATGTCCCGAGAGAACGTCTCCTCGGCGCCGATGCTCTTCTCGGCCCGCGACACGACGACCCGCCGGGGGTCGCGTCCCCATGCCAGCTGGTGCACGTGCTCACCGGATGCTCCGAGCAGCCGCCTGAGAGTGGTCACCGGTGTCTGCGCGACGTCCTGGACGGTGTGGATGCCGATCCGGGCGAGAACCTCCTGTGTCTTGGCGCCCACCCCCCACAGCGCGGACACCGGCAGGGTGTGGAGGTAGGCGATCGTCTGATCGCCGGGGATGAGGAGGAGACCGTCGGGCTTGGCCCGCGTGGAGGCGATCTTCGCGACGAACTTGGTGGTCGCGGCGCCCACGCTCGCGGTGATGCCGAGGGTGTCCTGGATCTCCGCGCGGACCTGCTCCCCGATCTCGCGGGGGCCTCCGAGGCGGCGCATGGATCCGGCGACGTCGAGGAAGGCCTCGTCCACACTCAGCTGCTCCACCTCGGGCGTGACCGCTCGGAAGATCCTCATGACCTCGCGCGAGACCTCCGAGTACCGTCGCTGGTGAGGAGGCAGGATCACGGCGGTGGGACACTGCCGCATGGCGACGGACATCGGCATCGCCGACCGCACTCCGTAGCGGCGTGCCTCGTAGGATGCGGACAGGACCACGGACCGCCCCGACGGCGATCCGACGACGACGGGAACGCCGCGCAGATGGGGGTGATCGAGCAGTTCGACGGAGACGAAGAACGCGTCCATGTCGATGTGCAGGATGTGGCACTCCGCATGCTCGACCGGCTTCGAATCTTCAACCCTTGACACGCACACATCGTACTCAGTGCCACCGACGTCCCTCGCCCGGACGACGCGGGGAATCATGGCCGCGGGCTGGCCGGGGCCGTCCGCCGGGCCGGAGCCGTCGGTCGGAGGGCGCGCGCCGACGGATAGAGTGGGAGCACACCGTCCAGCCGACCCGCCCGGGAGATCCATGCTGCCCGCACCCGCCACCCCCGATCAGGACGGCCCCGTTCCCGATACCATCCAGGAGGAGCAGGATCGGTTCCGGTCCTCGCTCACCCTCGGCATCGAGGCGTTCCTCGATGAGCAGCGCGTCGTCCTCGCGGACATCTCCGCCGAGTCGCTGCCGCTCATCTCGAGCATCGCCGCCCTGACGCGCGGGGGGAAGAGGATGCGCGCCCTCCTGTGCTACTGGGGTTGGCGCGCGGCCGGCGGCTCTCCGACGGGGTCGGCGCCGGTCGTCGCGGGGACCGCGCTGGAGTTCTTCCAGGCGGCCGCGCTCATCCATGACGACATCATCGACCGGTCGGACACCCGGCGCGGCCGACCCAGCGTGCACCGGCAGTTCACGGTGCGCCACGCGGACGCAGGCTGGCACCTCGACCCCGAGCGCTTCGGGGTCTCGGCCGCCATCCTGGCCGGAGACCTCTGTCTCGCCTTCAGCGAGGAGTTGTTCACGACGTCCTGCTCCGGCACGTCCGGCGACGCGGCACGCACCATCTTCAACCGCATGCGCACCGAGGTCATGGCCGGCCAGTACCTCGACCTGCTCGAGGAGGCCGTGGGCCCGGACCAGACGCCCGAGGTCGCCGAGGAACGCGCGCTCAACATCCTCCGCTTCAAGTCGGCGAAGTACTCGATGGAGCGGCCGCTCATGCTCGGCGGCGCGCTGGCGGGCGCCGGCGACGCACTGCTGTCGGCCTACTCGGCGTTCGCCCTGCCGCTGGGCGAGGCGTTCCAGCTCCGCGACGACGTCCTGGGTGTCTTCGGCGATCCGGAGGTGACCGGCAAGCCGGCGGGCGACGATCTCCGCGAGGGCAAGCGCACGTTCCTCATCGCCCGGGCGCTCGGGTCCGCATCGGACGCGGTCCGCGCGCGGATCAACGCGATGCTCGGCGATACGGCACTGGACGAGGACGCCGTCGGCCTGCTGCGGGGGATGATCGTCGACACCGGAGCCCTGGCCCACACCGAGCAGCTCATTGCCGGGAAGTCCGAGGCCGCCTTCGCGGCGCTCGAGCGGCTCGAGATCGACGGGACGTCCCGGCACGCGCTCCGCCTGCTCGCCGAAGCGGCGGTCACGCGGTCGGCCTGACACTCCCCGCCCGCCGTGACCCTGGGGGCACTGCGGCCTGACGGCCGCGCTGCCCGACGCCTGTCGGTCCTCCTCCTACCAGGCGGCTGCCTGGGCGCGACGGCGGATCTCCGTCTTGCGACCCTCGCGCAGCGCGTCGATCGGGCGGCCCGGCAGCGATTCGTCCTCCGTGTAGAGCCAGCGGATGATGTCCTCGTCGCCGTACCCGGAGTCCGCGAGCACCACCACGGTCCCCCTGAGGCTGTCGAGGACGGCGCCGTCCACGAGGAAGTCGGCGGGGACGCTGCGGATATTGCGCTCACCGATGCGCACGCTGACCAGCGACCTGTCGCTGATGAGCGAATGGACGCGGGTGATGGGCAGATCGAGGGCTGCGGCGACGTCCGGCAGGTTCAGCCAGGCCGGGACGAGGTGTTCGAGTTCAGTCACGGTCCAAGCGTGCCATGGTCCCGCACCCAACTCCACTCGGGAGGCCGGACCCCGTCCCCCGGCGGCCCTGGGGGAACGGCGGGGTCCCCGCAGGCACAGGAGGTCTGCAGGACGGGGCGGCTGCATGCGCAGAACCGGCTCAGAACCGGCTCAGAACCGACGCAGTGTCGGCGCAGGACGGACGAAGGAAGAACGCAAGGATCGGGCTCCGGGCGCGACACGCCGAAGCTGCGCTTCACGTCGCCCGGAGGGCTCTTGTGCTAGCGGCGATTTCGTGTAAGTTCACAGAAGTCACACAAGTCACAATAACAACACGTGACCCAACAGCATCATCAGCACCTGTACGTACCCAGCCGGGAAGCATCATCTCGGGTACGTATGTCCGCGCGGACTCAGCCGCCAACAGACGAGGAACGAAACATGACTGCCCAGCGATCGAACGCACCGCTGAACGGCACCCGCAGGAAGGCTGCCGGCGCTAGCCGTCGCGGCCTGAACGTCGCCGTGACCACCGCCGCACTGCCCGCGGTGATTCTCTCTTCCGTCGCCCTCGCCCACCCGGCGTCGGCAGCACCCGCCCCGCAGGCGCCCGCCGTCCGGCACCTCACCGGACCGGCCATGCAGGCCCCCGCCCGGGCAGTCGTCCCCGCCGCCCTCGTGGCGACCCAGATCCCGGCGCAGAAGATCGCGGTCCACTCCGCGATCACGCCGAGCGAGTACACCATCAAGCCGGGCGACACCATCGGTGCCGTCGCCAAGCGCTTCGGTCTCGCGACGGACGCCGTCCTGAAGCTGAACAAGCTGGACGCGCGCACTGTCATCTACCCCGGGCAGAAGATCAAGCTGACAGGCAGCGCGGCCCCGGCCGCAGCCCCGGCACCTGCCGCTCCGGCGCCCGCCGCGAAGCCGTCCGCGGCCACGTACGTGGTCAAGCCGGGTGACACCCTCGGAGCCATCGCCTCCCGCAACGGTCTGAGCCTGCCGAACCTGCTGACGGCCAACAAACTCTCGATGACCTCGATCATCTACCCCGGGCAGAAGCTCGCCCTCGGCGGCGCTCCCGCCCCGGCGCCGGGCAAGCCCGCAGCCGCTCCTGCCCCCGCTCCCGCTCCCGCTCCCGGCGGCGGCACCTACACGGTGAAGTCGGGTGACACCCTCGGCGCTATCGCCTCCCGGAACGGCATTGGGCTGGACGCCCTGCTGAAGGCGAACAACCTCGGCATGACGTCGATCATCTACCCCGGGCAGAAGCTGAAGCTCGCGGGGAGCGTGACTCCGCAGGCCCCCGCCCCTGCGCCGGCCCCCGCCCCTGCCCCGGCGGCCGGCTCGTACACGGTCAAGGCCGGTGACACCCTCGGCGCCATCGCCTCCCGCAACGGCATCGGGCTGAACAACCTGCTCGCCGCCAACAAGATGACGATGACCTCCGTCATCCACCCCGGGCAGAAGCTCACTCTCCCCGGCGCCGGTACCGCTCCGGCCCCCGCCCCGGCTCCTGCCCCCGGTAACCTCGTGCCCTCGACCTTCCTGGGCTACAAGTACCCCGACAAGGTGGTGGCCGACGCCAACTCCAACAAGGCGCTGCTCAACTCGATGCCGGCTCCCTCGCAGGCCGAGATGAAGCAGATCGTCGCGGACACGGCCCGCTCCATGGGTGTCGATCCGAGCCTCGCGCTCGCCTTCGCGTACCAGGAGTCCGGCTTCAACCAGCGCGCGGTGTCCCCGGCGAACGCGATCGGCACCATGCAGGTCATCCCCTCCTCCGGCCAGTGGGCCGGCGACCTCGTGGGCCGCAAGCTCAACCTGCTGGATCCGTACGACAACGCCACCGCCGGTGTCGCGATCATCCGCTCGCTCGTACGCACCAGTCCCTCGCTCGACATCGCCATCGCCTCCTACTACCAGGGCCAGTACTCGGTCCAGAGCCGTGGCATGTTCGAGGACACCAAGCGGTACGTGGCATCGATCAAGGCACACCAGAAGAACTTCCGGTAGGCGCCGCTCCGGCCGGTGCCGGATCGGTCGAGGGGGCGGGACCGAGTGGTGGTCCTGCCCCCTTTCGGCGTACCCCACTATCATCGAAGGGTGCACCAGCTACGGAAGGATCCCCTCGAGGGCGCCATCGTCGACGGTCGGTACGTCGTGCATTCACGGGTGGCGCGCGGTGGCATGTCCACCGTCTACCTGGCCACCGACCGGCGCCTGGACCGCCGCGTGGCTCTCAAGGTGCTGTACCCGCACCTGGCCGACGAGCCCGGCTTCATCGACCGCTTCGAGCAGGAGGCCAAGTCGGCCGCCCGCCTGTCCCACCCGCACGTGGTCGGCGTGCTCGACCAGGGCGTCGACGAGATCGACGGGCAGCCGGTCGCCTACCTCGTCATGGAGTTCGTCCGCGGCAGGACGCTGCGTGACCTGCTGCGTGAGCACGGGCGGCTCACTCCACGCCACGCGCTGACCCTCCTGGACGCCGTGGTGGAAGGGCTCGCCGCGGCACACGAGGCGGGCCTGATCCACCGCGACGTGAAACCCGAGAACGTGCTGCTGTCGGACGCCGGCACCGTGAAGATCGCCGATTTCGGCCTCGCTCGCGCCGTGTCGGCGAGCACCGGCACCGCGACGCTCGTCGGGACCGTCGCCTACCTCTCCCCCGAACTGGTCCTCGGGCGGCCCGCCGAGGCCCAGAGCGACATCTACTCGACCGGCGTCATGCTCTTCGAACTCCTGACGGGCCGGCAGCCCTTCACCGGGGAGTCCCCCATCCAGGTAGCCGTGCAGCACGCGCAGTCCGAGGTACCGCCCCCCTCTGTCTTCCTGCCCGGACTGGCCGTCGACATCGACGAACTGGTGCAGTGGTGCACCTCGAGGGACCCCGAGGACCGGCCCGTGGACGGCTCCGCGCTCCTCGGTGAACTCCGGCACATCCTCGCCACGCTCGGCGACGACGAGCTCGACTTCGCTCCGGCCGAGCCACCCGCCCCGGCGTCGGATCAGGACACGCTGACCGCGGTCGTCGTCCCTCGCCTCGTGCACGGCGACACGCCGGCAACCGCACCAGCAGCCGCACCGACCGATGCACTCACCGAAGCACTCACCGGGGCCCGGACCGGCGCCGCAGACCGCCTGTACGACGACCGCCTCCACGACCACTTCCAGGATGATGACGCGGCGACGGTTCCGGGAGGGACCGAGGTGCTCTCCGCCCCTGCACTGCAGGCCACCACGCGCGTCTTCGACCGCGACCGGAACGCCACACGCGTCCTCGGGGCCATGCCGCAGCAGCCGCCGTCGTGGAGTGCTCCCCTCACGGGCGCCACAGCGCCGGCCGGGGACACGCACGACGGGGAGCGACGCGGCGATACCGAGATCCACGACGGCGTCACCCACGGCGCTACGGGTCAGGACGGCCGGCGGCTCCACGAGGTCTACGGCACGCTCCCGGCCGGCCGGCCGGGAGGCAGCAGCGTCCGCCTGCCGTCCAGGAGACAGCAGGCGCGGCAGGCCCAGCGACCGCAGAAGGCGCTCCACGGCACGACGGCGCGCCGGTCCGTGCGGGTGCTCGCCGTCCTCCTCGTGCTCCTGGCCGGCCTGGTGGCCGGCGTGGGCTGGCTCTTCGGAGCAGGCCCGGCCGGCATGGTGTCCCTCCCCGATGTGGCGAACGCCCCGCTCGCTGAGGCCCGCGCCGTCCTCGAACAGGAAGGACTCGAGTCCCTGTCCACCGAGGAGGTCTTCGACGAGCAGGTCCTCGAAGGGCTGGTGATCGCCACCGAGCCCGCCGCCGCGTCCCCGGTCCGCCGCTTCGAGCGCGTCGAGCTGATCGTGTCGAAGGGACCGGAGCTGTTCGCCGTCCCCGACGTCGTCGGGAGCACACAGGCGGAGGCGACGGAGGACCTGCGCGCCGCAGGGCTCGCCGTCGGCGGCCTCGGGGAGGAGTACAGCGAATCGGTCCCAGCCGGCGAGGTGATCCGCCAGGTCCCCGGCCAGGGCGCGGAACGCCGCCGCGACTCGGCCGTGGACCTCGTCGTGTCGCTCGGTCCGGCGCCGATCACCGTCCCCGACGTGTCCGGGCTACCCGCGAAGGAGGCCGTCGCAGCACTGGAACGTGCAGGTCTCGAGGTGGAGGTCGAGGAGGCACGGGAATTCAGCGCGACCGTACCCGCGGGCTCCGTTGCGAGCCAGAACCCTTCCGGCGTCGCCGTGCAGCGGGGCACCACGGTGACGCTGACGTTGTCGCAGGGGCCGCGCATGGTGAAGGTCCCCAGCGTGTTCTCGCTGCCGGAGGAACGCGCGGTCGCCGTTCTGGAGGAGGCGGGCTTCGCCGTGCAGGTGGACTACACCTTCGGCAGCGCCGTCCTCGGGCTCGTGGCCGGGCAGAGCCCCACGGGCGAGCAGCCCGAGGGGACCACCATCCGGATCACGGTCACCTGACCGGCCCTGGTCGGACGCGCGACGCTGTGAAAACAATGTGAAGACGCGGTGAGACAGTAGCGCGGAGGATACCGAAGATGCAGGGAGGGGAGGGTGGCCGGCGGCGGCCACCCTCCCCTCCCTGCATCGGGGCGGTCAGCTCTTCGAGAGGGCCCCGGCGACGAGGAAGGCCATCTCGAGCGACTGCATGTGGTTCAGGCGCGGGTCGCAGACCGACTCGTAGCGTTCCAGGAAGGCCTCCTGATCGATCGGGTCGGCACCCCCGAGGCACTCGGCCACGTCGTCGCCCGTCATCTCCACGTGCAGCCCACCCGGGAACGTCCCGAGCGAGTTGTGCACCTCGAAGAACCCCCGCACCTCGTCGATGACGTCGTCGAAGTTACGGGTCTTGTAGCCGTTGGGCGACGTGACGGTATTACCGTGCATCGGATCGGTGACCCAGAGCACCTGCGCACCGGACGCCGTGACGCGCTCCACGAGGGTGGGCAGCTTCTCGCGGATGTTCGAGGCCCCCATCCGCGTGATGAACGTCAAGCGCCCTGGCTCACGGTTCGGGTCGAGCTTGTCGATCAGCGCCAGGGCGTCGTCCGCCGAGGTGGACGGGCCGAGCTTCACGCCGATGGGATTCCGCACGCGGGAGAGGAAATCGACGTGCGCACCGTCGATGTCGCGGGTACGCTCCCCGATCCACAGGAAATGCGCCGAGGTGTCGTAGGGCAGGGAGGTGCGCGAGTCGATCCGCGTCAGCGCCCGCTCGTAATCGAGGAGCAGCGCTTCATGGCTGGCGAAGAACTCGACACGCTTCAGAGCTTCGAAGTCCGCGCCACAGGCATCCATGAACCGCACCGCACGGTCGATCTCGCGGGCGAGCGACTCGTAGCGGGAGTGCGCAGGATTGGCCATGAAACCCTTGTTCCAGTGGTGCACCAGGCGGAGGTCCGCGAAGCCGCCCTGGGTGAAGGCGCGGATGAGGTTCAGGGTCGACGCCGACGTGTGGTAGGCCTTCACCATGCGGGAGGCGTCGTGGCCGCGGCTCTCCGGGGTGAAGTCGTA
This sequence comes from Arthrobacter sp. TJ-238, assembly GCF_058269215.1. Taxonomy (NCBI): domain Bacteria; kingdom Bacillati; phylum Actinomycetota; class Actinomycetes; order Micrococcales; family Micrococcaceae; genus Arthrobacter; species Arthrobacter sp. TJ-238. Next base: position 532,189 of record NZ_JBZCNH010000003.1, read on the forward strand.
GCCGTTGACCATGTCGCCTCGGTAGGCGGGAAGGGTCACGCCGTCGCGCGTCTCGTCGTTCGAGGAGCGTGGCTTGGCGAACTGCCCCGCCATCCGACCCATCTTGATCACGGGGAGGGACGCCCCGTACGTGAGGACGACGGCCATCTGGAGGATCGTGCGGACCCGGGCGCTGATCTTGTCGGCGGTCGCACCGTCGAAGGTCTCGGCGCAGTCGCCACCCTGCAGGAGGAAGGCCTTGCCCTGCGCGGCGGCGGCGAGCCGCTCGCGCAGCACGTCCACCTCACCAGCGAAGACCAGCGGGGGAAGAGTCGAGAGTTCCTTGACCGACGCCGAATACACTCCGGGATCCTGCCACGAGGGCTGCTGGACCGCCGTCATGGAGCGCCAGGCATCGAGGCCGGCGGTGGAGGGGGCAGGAACCGCGGTGCGCGGGAGGGCGGGAGCTAGCGAATCAGTCACAGGAGAATTCTACGGGCTCAGCGTGGGGTGGCTCGATTCGGCCCGTCATCGCGACCGCCCCGCATGTCACACAGCCCGGCGGCCCGGGCGGCGGAGATGATCAGCCCGCGTCGGGCTGCGCGGTGCTGCCGTTCGCGCCACTCCTCGTGTCTCCGGCGGCGGGACCCTTGTCGGCGGAGGGCGCCCGGCCGATCTCCGTGACGGAGCCCGGCGCCGGGCTGCCCGCCTCGGTGGAGATGCGCACGGCGGCGCGGCGGGTGTCGGCTCCCGGCTTCGGCGTCTTGCGTCCGGCGGCCTTCTCCGCGGCGAGCCGCTCCTTGACCGTGCTCGCGTAGGCGTCCACGTACTCCTGCCCCGACAGGCGCATGAGCTCGTACATGATCTCGTCCGTCACGGAGCGCTGGACGAAGCGGTCGTCCTCGAGCCCCTCGTAGCGGCTGAAGTCGAGCGGCTCGCCGATGATGATCCCCACGCGGCGGATGTTGGGGATGCGCCGCCCGATGGGCTGGACCTTGTCCGTCCCGATCATCGCGACGGGGATCACGGGGACGCCTGTGGCGAGCACCAGCTTCGCGACACCCGTCTTCCCGCGGTACAGGCGGCCGTCAGGGCTGCGCGTCCCCTCGGGATAGATCCCGAGGACACCGCCCTCGTTCAGGATGTCCATGCCCGCCGTCAGGGAGGACGACGATGCCGCGCCGCCCGAGCGGTCCATGGGCAGCTGGTTCGAGAGTCGGAAGAACAGGGCCGTCAGCCTGCCCTTGACCCCCTTGCCCGTGAAGTACTCCGACTTGGCGAGGAACACGACGGTCCGGGGCACCACGATGGGGAGGAAGATCGAGTCGGAGAAGGACAGGTGGTTGCTGACGAGCACCGCGGGCCCCGTCGCCGGGATGTTGTCGAGTCCCTTGACCCAGGGCCGGAACAGGAGGTTGAGGATCGGACCGACGATGATCCGCTTCATCACCCAATAGAACACGCTGCTCGTCCTCCCTGCATGGACGGAACGGCACTCTGCATGCCGCCCGCTTTTTCTTGTGGAAGCCTACTCTAAGGGCGTCGGCGGCACGGACGGCGCCTGGACCGGGCCCGCGCAGGCCGACGCGAGGGGGCACCGACACGCTGCGGACCGGTTGACGTGGCGGCCCGCGGTGTCCACGATTGAACGAGCACGCCCTCTGATGACCAGGACGCCGGGCGGGGTCCTTCGGACCCGGACCGCAGCACGCGACAGCAGGTAGCAAAGTATGGGCCCCCGAGGTCAGGAACCGAACGAATCCACCGACGACGCCGTATGGCAGGACCTCGTCGCGCGCCTGGAGGGGACCTCCACCGCTTCCCCCGTGACTCCCGGAAGCGAAACCGGGATCCCGCCGGCGCCCGTGGCACTCCCGACGGACGGCCGGGAACCCCGCCCGGACGTGTCCGGAGCACACGACGCCGAGGACCTGACGGACCGGGAGCGCGCTGATGCGATCTTCCGCGACCAGCCGTTCCGCGCCACCGGACCCCGTGACTACGCCGCCCCGGAGGAGCCGGAGGAGGACGAGGGCTTCGTCCCGGACGAACCGCCGCCGCTCGGCGCCGGCGACCCGCTGACGGTGCTGGCGTGGGTCGGCGCCGCGGGCGGGCCGATCACACTGCTGCTGTTCGCCATGTTCTGGCGCGACGCCCCCCTGGCCGCCACGCTCGGGGTCCTCGCCCTGTTCCTCGCCGGCGCCGGCTACCTCGTCACCAAGCTGCCCAAGCACCGGGACATCGGGGACGACGGCGCCGAGGTCTAGCGCGCGCTCCCGGCGGCCCCGCGCCTAGGTGGCGCTGCGTGAGAGCAGCCGCGACAGGTCGGCGGCCCCGATGAGTCCCGCCTCCGGGCCCAGAGCCGCCCTCTCGATGCGCGCGGCCGGCCGGAATCCCCGCCCCGTCAGGTTGCGCCCGAACGCGCGCCGCGCCGGTTCGAGCAGGAGTTCGTCCGCCGCACTCAGTCCTCCGCCTATGACGAATGTCCCGGGATCGAGCGCCGCAGCCAGGTTGGCCAGTCCCAGTCCCAGCCACTGCCCGACGTCGTCGACCAGTTCCCGGGACGCCGGGTCGCCCTCCATCGCGAGGCGTGTCACGAGCGCGCCGGTGATCAGGGCCCCGTCGCCGGGGGCCGCGTCGATGATGGCCCTGGCCACGGGGGAATTGGCGGCGGCGAGCTCGCGGGCCTCGCGGCCGAGCGCGTTGCCGGAGGCGTACTGCTCCCAGCAGCCGCGGTTCCCGCACTCGCACCGGTGCCCCTGCGGCACGATGATCTGGTGCCCGAACTCACCCGCGACGCCGTGCCGCCCGCGCTCCACGCGTCCACCCATGATCATCGCGCCGCCGATGCCCGTGCCCAGGGTGACGCACACCAGGCGGGACTCACCCCGCCCCGCGCCGAACTTCCACTCCGCCCAGGCGGCGGCGTCGGCGTCGTTCACCACCGTTACGCGCCGGTGGAGCAGCTTCTCCAAGTTCCTCCGCAGCGGCTCGTTGCGCCAGGCGAGATGCGGGCTGAAGAGCACCGTGCTGTTGGCGAGGTCCATCCACCCCGCCGCCCCGATCCCCACCGACCGGATCCGGAATTCCTGCGACAGCTCGCGGACGAGCTCGGTGATGACCCCCTCCACGGCGCGGGGGTCCTGGCCGGGGGTCGCCCTGCGTGCCTCGGCGAGGATCCTCCCATGGACGTCCACGACACCCGCCGCGACCTTCGTACCGCCGATGTCCACGCCCACGGAGAGACCGCGGCGTGCCGGGTTGGCGAAGGTGGTGCGGGCCGTGCGCCCGGTCGGTGGGGCACCGCGACCCGCATGCCAGGTGTCGGTGCGCGGGCGTCGGGTGCGCCGGCCGGCCGGGTCGGGAATGATCGGCATGCGGTCCCTCCTCCGTCCTGTCGGGGCGCGCCCGCACGCCACCGTTACCGATTCGTACATTACTGGACAGTAATTCGGTGGACCGAACCTATAGGCTGAAACGACCTCACGGCCGAGGTGATATCGAAGGAGCTATCGTGCGCGACATCAGCGTTCCCGTCCTCGTGGACGTCCCCCGCCAGACCAATACGACGGACCTCGTGGTGCGGCAGGCGGCGAAGCCGTCCAATCCCGCCCTGTTCGCGGTGAAGGGAGCCTCGGGTGAGTGGGAGGACATCTCCGCCACCGAGTTCCGGCGCCAGGTCGAGGACATCGCGAAGGGCCTGATCTCCTCGGGCGTCCAGCCCGGAGACCGCGTGGCCATCATGGCCCGTACCCGCTACGAGTGGTCGCTGGCGGACTTCGCGATCTGGTTCGCGGGCGCCGTCTCCGTCCCCGTGTACGAGACCTCCTCCCCCGCCCAGGTGGCCTGGATCCTCAGCGATTCGGGCGCCGTCGGCGCGTTCGTCGAATCCGCCCGCCACGAGAACGTGGTGCGTGAGGCCGTGGCGCTCGAGGGCATCGAGTCCCTGCGCCACGTCTGGCAGTTCGACGGCGACGGACTCGACACGCTGCGCACGGCCGGCGCGGGCACCGACGAGCAGACCCTCTCCGACCGTCGCGCCTACGCGGGCCTCGACGACGTCGCGACGATCATCTACACCTCGGGCACCACGGGCAAGCCCAAGGGCTGCGAACTGACGCACGGCAACTTCGTCGAGCTGTCCGAGAACGCAGCCGCGGCCCTGCCGGAGGTCGCCCGCGAGGGCGGCCAGACCATCATGTTCCTGCCCCTGGCCCACGTCTTCGCCCGCTTCATCTCCGTGCTGTGCGTCGCCGCGGGTGCCACGGTGGCCCATACGCCGGACGTGAAGAACCTCCTCCCCGACCTGCAGAGCTACCAGCCGACCTTCATCCTCGCGGTGCCGCGCGTGTTCGAGAAGGTGTACAACAACTCGATGCTGAAGGCCGAGGACGGCGGCAAGGGCAAGATCTTCCACGCAGGCGCGGATGTCGCCATCGCCTGGTCGAAGGCGGAGCAGGCCGGGAAGATCCCGTTGGGCCTCAAGGTCAAGCACGCCGTGTTCGACCGGCTGCTCTACGGGAAGATCCGCACCGCGATGGGCGGACGCGTGCAGCACGCCGTCTCCGGCGGCGCGCCCCTCGGCGACCGGCTCGGCCACTTCTTCCACGGCATCGGGCTCATGGTGCTCGAGGGCTACGGCCTGACCGAGACGACGGCGCCCATCACGGTCAACACACCCAAGCGGATCAAGATCGGCACCGTGGGCGCTCCGCTGCCCGGCAATGCGGTGAAGATCGCAGACGACGGCGAGATCCTCACCCAGGGCGTGTGCGTCATGAAGGGCTACTTCAACCGCCCCGACCTCACCGAGGACGCCTTCGTGGATGGCTGGTTCCGCACGGGTGACATCGGCGAGCTCGACGACGACGGCTTCCTGCGCATCACGGGCCGGAAGAAGGAGATCATCGTGACGGCGAGCGGGAAGAACGTCATCCCCGCGCTGCTCGAGGACGCCATCCGCGCCAATGCGCTGGTCTCGCAGTGCGTCGTCGTCGGCGACCAGCGGCCCTTCATCTCGGCGCTGATCACCCTCGACGAGGAGGCCCTGCCGGGCTGGCTCGAACGGCACCACCTGCCGGCGGGTACCACCACGGGGGAGGCAGCGGACCACCCGCTCGTGCTCGCCGAGATCCAGGAGCTCGTGGACAGCGCCAACACCACGGTCTCCCGCGCGGAGGCCATCAAGATGTTCCGGGTCGTGCCCACCGACTTCACCGAGTCCACCGGCCACCTCACCCCGTCGCTCAAGATCAAACGCGCCCAGGTCCTCAAGGACTACGCGGAGATCGTGGAGTCCATCTACACGACGGCCAAGGTCTAGGCTCCCCGGCGACCCGGGGGACCCGGGGCGACCCGGGTCGCCCCTAGCCCGTTTTGAGGCTGAGCAGCGCGTTCTCCAGCACCTCGGTGAGCGCCGGATGGATCCAGTACTGCCCGCGGGCCATGGTCTGCGCGTCGAGGCCGAAGGACATGGCCTGGATGACCGGCTGGATGATCATCGAGGCCTCGTGGCCGAGGATGTGCGCGCCGAGGATGCGCCCGGTCTGCTGCTCGGCGATGAGCTTCACGAATCCCTGCGTGTCCTCCATGGCCCACCCGTACGCCGTCGACCCGTAGTGCTGCACCGCGGTCACGATCGGGGTGCCGGTGACGTCCGCATGGCTGAGTGCCTGCTCCTCGGTCATGCCGACCGAGGCCGCCTGCGGCGAGGAGAACACGGCGGCGGGCACGAACCGGTGGTCGGCAGCGCGGAGCGCCTCGGGGTGCAGCAGATTGTGGGCCACGACCTTCGCCTCGTGGTTCGCCACGTGCTTCAGCTGGTAGTCGCTGCTCACGTCGCCGAGCGACCAGAGGCCGGTCACGGGCCGGCCGCCGCGCAGCACCCGCTGGTACTCGTCGACCACGAGACGGCCGTCGTGGTGCAGGTCGAGGCCCGCCTCGGCGGCACCGAGGGCATCGGTGGTGGGTGTGCGCCCGATCGCGACGAGCACGGCGTCGACCTCGAGGTCCTCCGGCCCCGCCGGTCCGCCCAGGCGTGCGGTGACGCTGCCGTCGTCGTTCGCGGTGATCCGCGCGACCTCGGTGTGCTGCCGGAGGTCCCACTGGCGTGCGGCCTGCTCGGTGAACGCGTCGGAAACGGTCTCGTCGAGCTCGCGCAGCATCCCGCTGGAGCGGACCGCGATGGTGACCCGGGTACCGAAGGCTGCGAACACGTGCGCGAACTCGGCGGCGATGTAGCCGCCGCCGATGACCAGGAGCCGCGCGGGGAGCTCGTCGAGCCGCATGACGGTGTCGGAGGTGTGCACCTGCGGCAGGTCGATGCCGGGGATCGGCGGACGGACGGCCCTCGAGCCGGTGGCGATCACCAGCTGGTCGGCGGTGACCTCGTCCCCCGAGGCGGTGCGGAAGGACTTCTCCCCCGTGAGGCGGACATGCTCCTCGATGAGGGTCACGTTGGCGAGCTCCTTGGCGCGGTAGTCCCTCCCGCCGGCGGAGATGGCGTCGATCCGGGTAAAGATGCGGTCTCGGATGTCCTTCCAGCGCACGCCCTCCAGCGACAGGTCCACGCCGAGCCGGGCCGACTCCCCCGGCGCGGACGCCAGTCCGGCCGGGTACACGTACATCTTCGTCGGGATGCAGCCGACGTTGAGGCAGGTCCCGCCGAACGTGCCGCCCTCGACGAGCACCACCTGCCGGTCGTCCCACTCCGGCGAGACGAGGGTGTTGCCTGAGCCGGAGCCGATGATCGCGAGGTCGTAGTGGGTCACATCCCGCAGTGTAGCCGCGCTCAGTCGGCGAGCTGGTCCACCACGAGGGCCGCCAGTTCGGTCACGGCGCGGCGCGTGGCCGGCTTCAGCCGGGCGAGCTCGATGCGGGAGCCCTCCGCCAGGTGGCGGTCGTACGGGATCCTGACCACGGTGCCCACGCGCGAGCGGAAATGCTGCTCGATCTGCGCGATGTCCACCTGGGTGCCGTTGCCGGAGGACAGGTTCACCACCACGATCGCCCTGGCCACGAGGTCGTGCCGTCCGTGTGCCTCGAGCCAGCTCAGCGTCTCGGACGCGAGCCGCGCCTCGTCGACGCTGCCACCCGAGACGAGGACCACCGAGTCCGCCTTGTCGAGCGTCCCCCTCATGACCGAGTGGACCATACCGGTGCCGGAATCCGTCAGGACGATCGAGTAGTAGCGGCCGAGGAGGTCCGTCACCGCGCGGTAGTCGGAGTCGTCGAACGCCTGGGCCACGGCCGGATCGGTGTCGGAGGCGAGCACGTGGAGGCGGGAGCCGTCCCTCGTGACGTATTCGGCGAGCTGCGCGAAGGAGTTGATGCTGTAGCGGTTCTGCACGAGCTGCCGCGCGGTGCGGTCCGCGCGGCCGGGCGACCGGTCGGAGAGCGTGCCGCGGTCCGGGTTCGCGTCCATCGCGATGATGCGGTCCTCGCGGGTATCGGCGAGCGCCATGCCGAGCAGGGTGGTCACGGTGGTCTTGCCGACCCCGCCCTTGCGGGAGAGCACGGGGAGGTACCGCGTGCGGCCTCCCAGCCGGGCGGAGATGCGGTGTTCGAGGGCGCGCTGCACGCGGACGGCGTCGGAGTCGCCCAGGTTCACGCGCCCGAACGTGACGGTGTAGAACCACCGTCGCCAGCCGGCGACGGGCGGACGGGCGGTGCCGATCAGGAGGCGGTCGGCCGTGAGCGACGACGCCGGTTCCGGCCCGAGGTCCTTCCCGCGCCGGGAGGCATGCTCGCCGGCCGGTCCGGCGGGGTCCTTGCCGCCCGCGGCCGCCTGGCCCGCGGTTCCGGTCGTGCCTGTCGTTCCGGCTCCGGACGGCGCGCTGCCGGACGTGGAGGCGGAGAGCGCGGAGGTGGGCGACCGGGACGGCTCCCACTCCGCGCCGATCGCGTCGCCGGCGGACGCGCCGGCCGGGACAGCGGTGGCAGACGTCACGGCGGCCGGACCGGAGCCGGCGAGGAACGGCACGCCGGGCAGGATGGCGACGCCCTGTGTCGGGTCCGGGGCGGAGTCCGAGGCGGGGTCCGGGGTGGGGTCCGGGGTGGGATCGGAGGGATCCGGGCTGGCGTCAGGGGTGGGATTCGGTGCAGGGTCCGTGATCCCCGAGGGGTTGGTCGGGTCGCTTGCCATGGTTCCTTCCACATCGTTCTGCGGCCGCTCTCCCGCGGGGTCGGGAGCTGTCCGACTGCTTCTCAGCGCATTACTCTAGCCTGCCGGCCTGCCTCGGGGCCGGGCACCCGCAGCTCGGTGCGGGTGCTTCAGGACGCCTTGATCACGAGGAGGAGGTCACCGCCCTGGGCGGGTGCTGCGCCCGTGAAGGCGACGCGCTGGACGGTACCGGCGACCGGCGTGGTGATGTTGGCCTCCATCTTCATGGCCTCGATCGTGGCGACGGTGTCGCCGGCGGCCACGGTATCCCCTTCCGCGCGGGTGACGGTGACGGATCCGGCGAAGGGCGCGGCGATGTGCCCGGGGGTGCCGGGGTCGGCCTTCTCGGCGGCTGCCACGTCGGCCTTGATGCTCCTGTCGCGTACGCTCACGGGGCGCATCTGCCCGTTGAGGGTGCACATCACGGTGCGCATCCCCTTCTCGTCCGGCTCGGACACCGCTTCGAGCGTGGCGATCAGCCGGACGCCCTTCTCGAGTTCGATCACGTGCTCCGTGCCGGGCTGCAGCCCGTAGAGGTAGTCGGCCGTGCCGAGGAGGGACACGTCGCCGTAGGTGTCACGCGTGGACTGGAAGTCCTTCGTCGGTCCGGCGAACAGGAGCGTGTTGAGCGCGTTCCGGCGCTCCGTCGAGGACCCGGCGAGCTTCGCCTCGTCCTCCGAGCTGAGCTCCGCGTCGCGCGGCTTGAGTTCCCGGCCCTGGAGGGCCTTGGTACGGAACGGTTCGGGCCACCCTCCGGGCGGGTTGCCGAGCTCCCCGTTGAGGAACCCGATGACGGAGTCCGGGATGTCGAAGTCCTGCGGATTCTCCTCGAACTCGACCGGATCCGCGTTCCTCCCGACGAGGGCCAGGGCGAGGTCGCCGACGACCTTGGAGGACGGGGTGACCTTCACGAGCCGGCCCAGGATCCGGTCCGCCGCGGTGTACATGTCCTCGATGGCCTCGAACCTCTCGCCGAGGCCGAGCGCGATGGCCTGCTGCTTCAGGTTCGAGAGCTGCCCGCCGGGGATCTCGTGCCGGTACACGCGCCCCGTGGGTCCGGGCAGACCGGATTCGAATGGGGCATACATGCGCCGGACGGCCTCCCAGTAGGGCTCGAGCGCGCACACGTTCCCCAGGTCGAGACCCGTGTCCCGGGGCGTGTGGGCGAGGGCCGCGACGAGAGCTGACGCCGACGGCTGGCTGGTCGTCCCGGCCAGCGCCGCACTGGCGACGTCCACGGCGTCGACCCCTGCCTCCACGGCGGCGAGGAGGGTCGCGAGCTGCCCGCCCGCGGTGTCGTGGGTGTGCAGGTGCACGGGCACCTCGAAGCGTTCCCGCAGGGCGGTCACGAGCTTCGCCGCCGCAGCGGGGCGGAGCAGGCCCGCCATGTCCTTGATCGCGAGGATGTGGGCGCCTGCGTCCACGATGCGCTGGGCGAGGTCGAGATAGTAGTCCAGGGTGTACAGCGTCTCGGCCGGGTCCAGCATGTCCGCGGTGTAGCACAGGGCCACCTCGGCGACCGCGGTACCCGTCGCCCGGACCGCCCGGATGGCCGGCTCCATCTGCGTGACGTCGTTGAGGGCGTCGAAGATCCGGAAGATGTCGATCCCCGAGGCCGCGGCCTCCTGCACGAACGCCGCCGTCACCGCTTCCGGGTACGGGGTGTAGCCGACCGTGTTCCGTCCGCGCAGCAGCATCTGCAGGCAGATGTTCGGCACCTCACGGCGCAGCGCGTCCAGCCGCGCCCACGGGTCCTCACCGAGGAAGCGCAGTGCGACGTCGTACGTGGCACCTCCCCAGGCCTCGACCGAGAGGAGCTCCGGCATCAGCCGTGACACGGACGCGCCGGCGGCCACGAGGTCGCGGGTCCGTACCCGCGTGGCGAGCAGCGACTGGTGCGCGTCCCGGAACGTGGTGTCCGTGACGGCGACGGCGGTCTGCTCCCGCAGCCGACGCGCGAAACCCTCCGGTCCGAGCTCCAGCAACCGCTGGCGACTCCCCGGCTTCGCCGGGGCCGGTGCACTGTCCGTCTCCGTCTCCCGCTCCGGTTCCTCGATCACCGGCAGTTTCTCCCGGGGGTCCAGGTGCGCCGGGCGGGCGCCGTTGGGCTGGTTGACGGTCACGTCGGCGAGCCAGGTCAGCAGCTTCGTGCCGCGGTCGGCCGGGATGCGCGCGGTGAGCAGTTCGGGGCGTTCGTCGATGAACGAGGTGGCGACGTTCCCCGCGATGAAGTCCGGGTCGTCGAGCACCGCCTGCAGGAAGGAGATGTTCGTGGAGACGCCGCGGACCCGGAACTCGGCCAACGCCCGGCGTGCCCGCGCGACCGCGGTCGGGTAGTCGCGGCCCCTGCAGGTGAGCTTGACCAGCATGGAGTCGAAGTGCGGACTGATCTCCGCCCCTGCGTAGACCGTGCCGCCGTCGAGCCGCACACCCGCGCCGCCCGCGGACCGATAGGCCGAGATCCGTCCGACGTCCGGCCGGAACCCGTTGGCCGGGTCCTCCGTGGTGATCCGCGACTGCAGGGCCGCGCCGCGCAGGTACACCGTGTCCTGGGACAGGCCGAGGTCCGCCAGGGTCTCCCCGGCGGCGATGCGCAGCTGCGCCTGGACGAGGTCGACGTCGGTGACCTCCTCGGTGACCGTGTGCTCGACCTGGATGCGCGGGTTCATCTCGATGAAGACGTGCTGGCCCGCCCGCTCCCCGACCGTGTCCACGAGGAACTCGACCGTGCCGGCGTTGACGTATCCGAGGGCGGTCGCGAATTTGACCGCGTCCCGGTGCAGGGCCTGCCGGATGCCCTCGTCGAGGTTCGGGGCGGGGGCGATCTCGATGACCTTCTGGTGGCGGCGCTGCAGCGAGCAGTCCCGCTCGAACAGGTGCATGACATTGCCGTCGGCGTCCGCGAGGATCTGCACCTCGATGTGCCGGGGCCGCAGCACGGCCTGCTCCAGGAACATGGTCGGATCTCCGAACGCGGACTCGGCCTCGCGCATCGCCGCTTCGAGCGCCTCCGGCAGCGCCTCCCGCGTGTCGACGCGGCGCATGCCGCGCCCGCCGCCGCCGGCCACGGCCTTCGCGAAGACGGGGAAGCCGATCTCGTCCGCCGCGGCGATGAGCTCCGCCACGTCCGCGCTCGGACGTGAGGAGGCGAGCACCGGGATCCCTGCCTCGCGGGCGGCGTCGAGGGCCTTGACCTTGTTGCCGGCGAGCTCGAGGACGTCGGCCGGCGGTCCCACGAACGTGATGCCCGCCTCGGCGGCGGCGCGGGCGAGGCCGGGGTTCTCGGACAGGAACCCGTATCCGGGGTAGATGGCATCGCAGCCGGCCTCGCGGGCCACCCGGATGATCTCCTCGATATCGAGGTACGCCCGGACGGGGTGGCCCTCCTCCCCGATCAGGTACGCCTCGTCCGCCTTCTGCCGGTGGATGGAGTTGCGGTCCTCCTGCGGGAACACGGCGACCGTCTTCGCGCCCACCTCGTACCCGGCCCGAAAGGCCCGGATCGCGATCTCACCACGGTTGGCTACCAGAATCTTCGAGAACATCGCACTCCTGCATCCTTGCGGGTCGGGTCCTGCACGCTGGACTGATCCTACCCGGCTGCTCTTTCCCGTCCACGGGTTCCCCCCGGACCGGCCCCGGCGCCATCCCTGCCACCGGGAGGACCGGTGACGCCGTCCGGGCCGATGGCCGCGTCACTCTATGATTGGTCGGGGAATTCAGTCGCGCCCCGGCGGCAGCCAGAGTTAGGTACAGGTCCAACACGTGCAGGTAGTGAGCATCAGCAGTCTCAAAGGCGGCGTGGGCAAGACGTCGGTCACCCTGGGGCTGGCTTCGGCCGCACTGGCAGCGGGCATCCCCACGCTCGTGGTGGACCTCGACCCCCACGCCGACGCGACTACCGGGCTCGGGGTGCGTCCGTCCGGGCAGACGGACATCGGGCGTCTCCTGAAGAACGCGCGGCGTGGCGATCTCACGGCGAACACCGTCCCCAGCGGCTGGGTGGCCACCGCGGCGCAGCCGGCCGGTGAGGCAGGTACCCTCGACGTCGCCATGGGGTCCGCGTACTCCGGCATCTACGACAGGCCCGACCTCGGGCGTCGTGACCAGCAGCGGCTGTCCCGGCTCCTGTCCCGCGTCGAGGGATACGGTCTCGTCCTGATCGACTGCCCGCCCTCGCTCAACGGCCTGACCCGGATGGCCTGGACGGCGAGCAACCGGGTGCTGCTCGTCGCCGAGCCCAGCCTGTTCTCCGTGGCGGGGACGGAGCGGACCATGCGTGCACTCGAACTGTTCCGCCGGGAATTCGCGCCGGATCTGCAGACGGCGGGCATCGTGGCGAACCGCGTGCGGTCGGCGTCGCACGAGCACGCGTTCCGCCTGGGTGAGATGCAGCAGATGTTCGGTGAGCTACTGCTCAGCCCCACCATCCCCGACCAGGCCAACTGGCAGCAGATCCAGGGCGCTGCCTACTCGGTGCATCACTGGCCCGGCGAGCCAGCGCAGCAGGCAGCGGGCTACTTCGACGAGCTGCTCAGGAGCGTGACGGATTCGGGCCGTCTGCGCAGCCGCGCCGCGAGGCGCTGATACCGGACCGAGAAGCGCCGGCAGGGCCGCCTAGGGGTGGTGCTGCCGGCGGGCGGCGCGCACCGGGACACCCCCCTGGATCAGCTGATCTTCCGGGTGGCGCGGCGCTTGCTGAGCTCGTCGCCGGGGAAGTCCTGATCGGTGGCATGCTCGCTCGGCAGGGCGGCGAGGCTGCCCTCGACCTCGCGCCACACCCGGCCGACCGCGATCCCGAAGACGCCCTGCCCGCCCTGGACGAGGTCGATGACCTCGTCCGCCGACGTGCACTCGTAGACGCTCGCGCCGTCGCTCATGAGGGTGATCTGGGCGAGGTCCTCGACGCCGCGCTCACGGAGGTGCTCCACGGCGGTGCGGATCTGCTGCAGGGAGACCCCGGTGTCGAGCAGTCGCTTGACGACCTTGAGGACGAGGATGTCGCGGAAGCCGTAGAGGCGGTGTGTGCCGGAGCCGGAAGCGCTCCGGACGGCGGGCTCCACGAGCCCGGTGCGGGCCCAGTAGTCGAGCTGGCGGTAGGTGATGCCGGCGGCCTTGCAGGCCGTGGGGCCGCGATACCCGGCGTCCTCGTCGAGGACGGGGAGGTCTTCGGTGAACAGTAAGCCCTGGGCGCTTGCCGGGACGCCAGCGCCTGGCGGGCTGGCTGCCTTGCCGGCGTCACCCTTCGGACTCACGTGCTGCCTCCTCGTAGGGTTCCCGGGGAGTTTGCTCAACTGGGCGGAACCTCAGGATGTGCACTCAAGTGTGCCCCGAGCCCCCCACACACGCAACGGGAACTGTATTCTTCGACGTTAGATCGCGGGAGGGTCGAGGTCAAAGATGCTGCCCCCCAAGGTTCGGCGTGTCGCCCGCGGCCCGCCGAACCACGCGGCGCGACAGGGCTCGACCCGGGCGGACTTCAGCGTTCGAAGTCCTCGGGCTCCACATCGGCGAGGAACTCCCTGAACTGGAGGACCTCCTTCTCGGCCGTCTCCTCCGTGTCGCCCTGCTCCGGGTCCTCGGCGTCGGCGTCGGCGATCTCCACGCCCGCGACGGCCAGGACCTCCTCCGCGCAGTAGATGGGGCACGGCACGCGCAGGGCGACGGCCAGGGCGTCGGAGGCCCTCGAGCTGACCGTCACGCCGTCGCTGAACACCAGCTGGGCGTGGTAGACGGTGTCCTCCACGGAGGTGATGCGAACCTCGGTGATCTGCTTGCCGGCCGCTGCGACGACGTCGACCAGGAGGTCATGCGTCATGGGGCGCGGCGGCACGATGCCCTGCTGCACGAACGCGATAGCGCTGGCTTCGGGGGCTCCGATCCAGATGGGCAGGTGGCGTTCCCCAGCGGCCTCGCGCAGGAGGACCAGCGGCTGGTTGGAGGGCAGTTCGATCCGCACGCCCACCACTTCTACTTCGATCACGGGAAGCCGCCTAACTGTCCATTCGGGCTATGTGGCTGTGGACGAGGGCGCTGTGGAGCCCCAGGCACAATTCGCTGATCTCCCGTGCCGTCTCCGCCGCGCGCGCCTTCGAGGCGACATCCTTGCGGGACGCCACCGGCGCGACGACGCGTTCGACCAGCCCGAGCTCGCGGTCCGCAGCAGCGCGGAAGGGCCGCAGGTGTCGGGGTTCGATGCCGTGGGCCTCCAGCTGGACGCAGGCCTTCGTGATCTTGAGGGCGTGCTCGTCGAACCGGTTCTCGACGGCGGTGATCAGTCCGAAGCTCACGAGGTCGTCGACGAGCCTGCGTGGCGCTCCGGCCTCGGCCGCGAGGGTCTCGGCGGTGAGCCGACGGCCGTGGGAGCTCAGTTCCCGCGAGAGCTGATCGGAGACGACGCGGGGTGCCAGGGTCATCCCGCCCGGCAGCGATTCCGGACGCTCGCCCCGGTCGATCGCCTCGACGTAGTCCTTGATGACCTTCAGGGGCAGGTACTGGTCACGCTGCAGGGACAGGACGAACCGCAGGCGCTCGACGTCGTGCGCCGCGTACTTGCGGTACCCGGCGCGGGTACGCTGCGGCGAGATGAGCCCCTTCTCCTCGAGGAAGCGGATCTTCGACGCCGTGACCTGCGGGAACTCCCCCGCCAGTTCGCGCAGGACCTCGCCGATGTTGAGGACACCGGTGGGGGAAAGACCTGGAGCGACGCCGGCCGGACGGCGGGCGGGGTGGGAGGCTGGCATGGAGCGGGCTAGGCCTGTGCTGTCGTGTGCTGGGCGGACTGGCCGGGCACGGTGCGGGCAGCGTAGAAGGTGAGCCGGAACTTGCCGATCTGCACCTCGTTGCCGCTGCGCAGCGTCACGCTGTCCACGCGGTCGTTGTTCACGTAGGTGCCGTTGAGGCTGCGCGTGTCCACCACCATGAACCCGCTCGGCGTCCGGCGGAACTCGGCGTGCTGGCGGGACACCGTCACGTCGTCCAGGAAGATGTCGGCGTTGGGGTGGCGTCCGGCCTTCGTCACGTCCTCGTCGAGGAGGAACCGCGCACCCGCGTTCGGGCCGGAGTGGGCGATCAGCAGCGCGGACCCGGCGGGGAGCGCGGCGACGGACGCCTGCTCCTCCCGCGTCAGGTGACGCTCCGAGTCGCCCAGGGCCATTTGCGGCGGCAGACCGATCGTCGTTGTCTCAGGAGACGTCATGTTCGGCTCTTCCCCATTCACGCCAGTATTCACGTTGGACACCATCGGACTTCCCTCCCCTACTGCGCGGTACGGCCTGACCACTGCGAACCGCACCCCCGCTGCCGGTAGGACTAGCCTACCTGCTGGGAGTAGTCGGCTGAACTCAGCAGACCCTGCACCACGGACGGATCCGACACCTTGATCTCGAGCAGCCAGCCCTCGCCGTACGGGTCGGAGTTGATGAGCGAGGGATCGTCGTCGAGCGCCTCGTTGCGGGCGACGACCTGCCCGGTGACGGGCGCGTAGATGTCGCTGACACTCTTGGTGGATTCGACCTCGCCGATCACGTCGGCGCCGGTGACGCCCGTGCCCTCCTCGGGCATCTGCACGTAGACCACGTCGCCGAGAGCGTCCTGGGCGAAGTCGGTGATACCGACGCGCACCGTGCCGTCGACGGCGGGCTCGCTGACCCACTCGTGCTCCGCGGTGTAGTACAGGCCATCGGGGATGTTGCTCATGGTTGCCTTTCGAACGCGCGGTCGCCGGCGGCGTCAGGGGCCGTCCGGTACGGGTACTGGTCGAGTATAGGCATAAGCGGGCTCCGCCGTGACGCGGCTCTCATGGCCACCGACGGTCCCCGGACCACCGCTCCCGGGAATGCGAAAAGCCCGTCCCCTCCGGCGTAATACCGGTGGGAACGGGCCCTGCAGTGTCGGGATGACAGGATTTGAACCTGCGACCCCTTGACCCCCAGTCAAGTGCGCTACCAAGCTGCGCCACATCCCGATCGGCCCGCGGCGCGGGCCAAACCACTCGGATAACTCTACAGCATTCTCCGGGTGGGGCCGCACACGCCCGGGGGCGTCAGCGCTTCCGGCTCCGCTTCTCGCGGACGCGCATGCTGACCTCGATGGGCGTGCCCTCGAAGCCGAAGGTCTCCCGCAGGCGGCGCGTGATGAAGCGGCGGTAGCCGGGGTCCAGGAATCCGGTGGTGAACAGCACGAACCTCGGCGGGCGGCTGGAGGCCTGGGTGCCGAAGAGGATGCGCGGCTGCTTCCCTCCGCGCACGGGGTGCGGGTGCGCGGCCACGAGTTCGCCGAGGAACGCGTTGAGGCGGCCGGTGGGGATGCGGCGGTCCCAGGACTCCAGCGCGACGTCGAGCGCGGGCACGAGGCGGTCCTTGTGCCAGCCGGTGAGCGCCGAGATGTTCACGCGGGGCGCCCACTCCACGTGCGCGAGGTCCTGCTCGATCTCGCGCTCGAGGTAGCGGCGGCGCTCGTCGTCGAGCAGGTCCCACTTGTTGAACGCCAGGACGATCGCCCGACCGGATTCGATGGCGAGGTTCAGGATGCGGATGTCCTGCTCGCTCAGCACCTCGTCGACGGCGAGGAGCACGACGGCGACCTCCGCCTTCTCGAGCGCCGACTGGGTCCGCAGCGAGGCGTAGAAGTCGGCGCCCTGCTGCATGTGCACGCGGCGGCGGATGCCCGCCGTGTCGACGAAGCGCCAGGTGCGGCCGCCGAGCTCGATCATCTCGTCCACCGGGTCGCGCGTGGTGCCGGCCAGCGGGTCGACGACGACGCGCTCGGAACCCGCGAGCTTGTTGAGCAGGGAGGACTTGCCCACGTTGGGGCGTCCGATGAGCGCGACGCGGCGCGGGCCGCCGGACCGTTCGATCCCGCCGTGTTCGGAGAACTCGGGGAGGATCTCGTTGACGTGGTCGAGCATGTCCGCGGTGCCGCGGCCGTGCAGGGCGGAGACGGGCCAGGGCTGACCGAAGCCGAGCCCCCACAGCGCGGCGGCGTCCGCCTCGTTCTGGATGTCGTCCACCTTGTTGGCGATGAGGATGACGGGCCGCTTCTTGCGGCGCAGCATCCGCACCACGGCCTCGTCGGTGGCGGTGGCACCGACCGTCGCGTCGACGACGAACAGCACGGCGTCGGCCATGTCGACGGCGATCTCCGCCTGGTCGGCGACCCGCGCGGCGATGCCCTTGGCGTCCTGTTCCCAGCCGCCGGTGTCCACGAGGGTGAAGTTCCGGCCGGACCACTGCGCAGGGTAGGACACCCGGTCACGCGTGACGCCGGGCGTGTCCTCGACGACGGCCTCGCGGCGTCCGAGGATCCTGTTCACGAGGGTGGACTTGCCGACGTTCGGGCGGCCGACGATCGCGAGCACGGGGTTGAGGCGGCCTTCGGCCTCCTCGTCGAAGTCCTCGTCCTGCCGGGCGAGGAGCGCGGCGTCCTCCTCGTCGAGCTCATAGTCCTCCAGGCCTGCGCGGAGGGAGGCGGCACGCTGCTCGGCCTCGGCGTCGTCGAGGCCTTCCAGCAGCTCGCTGACCTGGTCCTCACCCGTGGGCTCGAAGTCCTCCCCCGATCCGTTCTCGGGTGCGTCCGGCGAAAGGTTCTCGCTCATTGTTCTGTCCTTTGGTTGGGGCCGTCTCCCGACGGCTGGCCTGGTGGGCGCGGGGCCCGGAATCCTTCGGGTGCTGGGACTGCTGGGTGTGCCGGTCCGGCTAGTGCGCCACGGTGCGCACGATGCCGAGGACCGCCGTGACGGTCTGTTCGAAGTTGAGGTCGGAGGAGTCGAGCGTGACGACGCCGTCCGCCGCCTGCTGGAAGTTCACGACCGCTGAGTCCCTGGCGTCCCGCTCGGTGACCTGGCGTCGGAGCTGGGCGTCGGACTGGGTGCCGCCGAGCTGGTCGCCGCGGCGGCGCAGCCGTGCCTCCTCGCTGGCGGTGAGGAGGATGCGCACCTCGGCGTCGGGGGCGACGACGGTGGTGATGTCGCGTCCTTCCGCGACGATGCGGTGGCCGGCACCGGCGATCAGGGCACGCTGGCGGCGGATGAGTTCCGCGCGGGCGCCCAGGGTCGTGGCGACCGCGCTCACCGCGGAGGAGACCTCGGGTTCGCGGATGGCGGCGGTGACGTCGTCGCCCGCGACGGTGACGGTCTCGCGGTCGGGGCTGGTGCTGATGAAGAGTTCGATGTCGCGTGCAGCGGCCTCCACGGCAGCGCCGTCGTGCAGGTCGACGCCCGTGGCGATGCAGTGCAGCGTCACCGCCCGGTACATCGCCCCGGTGTCGAGGTAGGCGGCGCGGAGACGGCGCGCGACCTCCCGGCTCACGCTCGACTTGCCGGAGCCGGAGGGTCCGTCGATGGCGACCACGAGGGACTTGCCGAGGCGGAACCCCGAGAAGGGGCTCGACGACGCCGGGTCCCCCGCTGTGTGGATCTGCGTGGTCTGCGCTGAAGCCTGCGTCACTGCACTACCTTCCAGCCCCGCCGGGTGAGGGACTCCGTCAATTCCTGCCGTCTGCCGGGCAGCACCGAGAGTTCGGCGAGGCCCACCTCGCGGCCCGGTGAGTGTTCGAGCCTGAAGTCCTCGACGTTGATGCCGGTGTGCCCGATCTCGGTCAGGAGCTTCGCGATCTGCCCCGGCACGTCGTCGACGAGCACCGTGAGCCGGGCGAAGGAGTTCGGCGGGGTCCCGTGCTTGCCCGGCACGCGGGCCTGGCCGGAGTTGCCCTCGGACATCAGCTGCGCCATGTCGAGCCGCGCGCCGCCGGCGGTCGGGTCCTCGAGGGTGCCGATCAGCCGGTTGAGGTCATCGCGCACCCCGTAGAGGATCTCGACGAGCCGGCCCGCGTTGGCGGAGAGGATTTGCACCCAGAGGCGGGGGTCGCTGGCCGCGATGCGTGTGACATCGCGGAGGCCGTTCCCGGCGAGCGAGAGCGCGTGGGCCGGGGAGTCCTGCAGCCGGCTCGCGACGAGCGACGACACGACCTGGGGCAGGTGCGAGATCAGGGCGACAGCAGCGTCGTGTTCCTCGACGGACATCCGCGCGGGGACGGCGCCGAGATCGACGGCGAGGGACTCGGCGCGGAGGACGGCCTCGGGGGCGCTGCCCGCGTGGGCGCAGAGCACCCAGGGTGCGCCGGTAAACAGCTCGGCGCGTGCCGCGACCGGACCGGACTTCTCGCGGCCCGCCATGGGGTGGGTGCCCACGTAGCGGGACGCGTGCGCGGCCGCGGCGGGTGTCGCGAGGAGCTCGCGGAGGATGGCCTCCTTGACGCTGCAGATGTCCACGACGACGGCGTCGGGGTACGCCAGCAGGGCCTCGGCGGCCACGCGGGCCGTGACATCGGGAGGTGTCGCGACGACGACGAGTTCCGGGGACACCCGCTCCCCCGCGGCCTGCGCGTCGGCGAGGAGCCGCCCGGCACCGATGTCACGTGCGACCGCCTCGGTGGAGGGCGAACTGTCGGACAGGACGACGTCGAGCCCTCGCGCCCGCAGGCCCAGCCCGATGCTGGCCCCCAGCAGGCCCGCCCCCAGGACGAGGACGGGGCCCGTGAGGTGCGTGCCCTGTTCCGTGCGCTGCGTCATCGGCTAGAGGCCCACCGATGCGAGCAGGTGCCCGATCTCCTGACGCCCGAGCACGCGGATGCTGCCCTGGCGCTGGTCACCGATGCGGATGGGGCCCACCTGGGTACGCACGAGGCGCTCGACGGGGTGACCGACGGCGTCGAACAGGCGGCGGACGATCCGGTTGCGGCCGGAGTGCAGGACCACCTCGACGAGGATGTGACCGGGGGTGGAGTCGACGAGCTTGAAGGAATCGACCTGCGCGAGGCCGTCCTCGAGCTCGATGCCCTCCTTCATCTGCGCGCCGACACCCTGCGCCATGGGCCCGCGGACCTGCACGAGGTAGGTCTTGGGCACCTCGTAGGACGGGTGCGTCAACCGGTTGGTGAGCTCGCCGTCGTTGGTGAGCAGGAGCAGGCCCTCCGTCTCGGCGTCGAGCCGTCCCACGTGGAAGAGCCGCTCGCTCTTGTCCTTGTTCTTCAGGAAGTCGCTGATGCAGCGACGGCCCTCCGGGTCCTCCATGGTGGAGACGACGCCGCGGGGCTTGTTGAAGACGTAGTACTTGAGGTGCTCGTTGAGCTGCAGGCGGATGCCGTCCACGTGGATGGCCGCCTGCGCCGGGTCGACGCGGACGCCGAGTTCGGTCACGATGGTGCCGTCCACCTCCACGCGCCCGTCGAGGATCATCTCCTCGCACACGCGGCGCGAGGCGACCCCGGCGAGGGCCATGATCTTCTGCAGGCGCACACCCTCGGGGTTGTGGACGTCGATCTCGTCGGCCGGGCGGCTGGAGCGCTTCGGCCTGGCTGCGCGCACGGGGCCGAGGTCCTGCCCGAAGCGCTCACGCCCGAAGGCCTTGGCGCCCGCAGGCTTGGGGCGTCCGCCGGTGCGTCCGGGTGCCGCGCCGGGCTTGCCACCGGCACGGCCGCCGGTCTTGGCGGCGAACCTGCCGGACGGTGTCCCGGCCGAGGGCCGGCCTGCGGCCGCACGGGCGCGCCCGTCGGCGGATTCGCGGCGATCGCCGGCTGCGGCCGGGCGACCCTCGGAGGACCGGCCGCCCTCGCGGCCCCGATCGGAGGCACCGCGGGGAGCTCCCGGACGGCCGCCGGTGCGCTCGTTGCGGTCACCGCGGTCGGGGAAGGAGCGGCTCTCGCCGGGACGGCCGCCGGTGCGCTCGCTGCGGTCATCGCGGTCGGGGAAGGAGCGGCTCTCGCCGGTTCGTCCTGCGCCGGTTCGTCCTGCGCCGCCCTGCCCGGATCCGCCGCGGGGCGAGGTCCCCCGGCCGCGGGCAGCGTCGGATGGGCGGCCGGTCGATCCGCCGCGGCGCGGCGTATTGCGTCCGGAACCGGATCCTGGCGGCTGTGTCATGGAGAGAAGTCCTTCGTGTAGGTCGTGCTCAGTACGTCGTTTCGTCATACTCCCCGAGGCTTTCGAGGCCTGGCAGGTGGGGAGCGATCCGGGGCAGTTCGTCGACGCTGCCCAATCCCAATCTTTCCAGAAACAGGGAGCTGGTCCCATACAGCACCGCTCCGGTCTCCGGATCGGTCTCCATCTCGACAACGAGGCCGCGCTGGAGCAGGGTACGGACCACGGAGTCGACGGTGACGCCCCGGATGGCGGAGACCCGGGCACGGGACACGGGCTGGCGGTACGCGATGACCGTCAGCGTCTCGAGTGCTGCCTGCGAGAGTCGGGCGGACTGACCGTCCAGCACGAACTCGGCGACGACGGAGGCGAAGTGCTTCCGCGAGTAGATGCGCCACCCGCCGGCGATGTCCCGCAGTTCGAAACCGCGCGGGGACGCAGGTTCAGCGCTCCGGACGCCTGAATCAGTATAGCCGTCGTACTCGCGCTGCAGTCCCACGAGGACGGCGTGCACCTCTTCCACGGGCCGGTCGAGGGCCGCCGCCAGCTGGGTGTCGGTCACGGGCCGGTCGGTGACCATGAGGATCGCCTCGACGGCGCCCCGGAGTCCTCCCGGCAGCGCCTCGAGGGAATCGTCCGGCGACCGGTCCCCTGTCGGCTCCTCGACGGCGGGTTCATCCATGGTGTGCTCCTTCGCTGTGCACGAGGTCGGTGGCGCCCTCGACGTCGTCCGGCAGGTCGACGGTCCACGGCCCGTCGCCGGCGCTCCAGCTGACCAGCAGGTCGGACAGCGGCTCGGGCTGATCGAAGGAGACGGCGCCGTCCCGGAACAGCTCCAGCAGGGCCAGGAACCGCACCACGAGCACCATCCGCGATCCGGCGTCCTCGGTGAGCTCTCGGAAGGACAGCGGGCCCCTGGTCCGGAGCAGGTCCTGCACCACCAGCGCCTGGTCCCCGACACTGACGGGCGGCGCGTGCAGGTGCCCGATCGCCACCTGCGCCGGCTGCTCCTGGCGTGGTGCGAGCACCTTCGCCGCGAGTTCGGCGAGGTCCTGGGGCGAATGCTTCCAGACGAGCTCGGGCAGCAGTCGCGTGAAGTTCGGCTCCAGCGGCACGTCACGCGCGTAGCGTGCGTCCTCCTCCTCGAGGCGCGCCGCGAGCTGCCGCGCCATCTCCTTGAACGCCCGGTACTGCAGGAGCCGCGCGAACAGGAGGTCCCGGGCCTCGAGGAGGGCGATGTCCTCCTCGTCCTCCACGGCACCGGCCGGCAGGAGCCGTGCGGCCTTCAGGTCCAGGAGTGTCGCGGCGACGACGAGGAACTCACTGGCCTCGTCGAGCCGCCATTCCCCTTCCGCGGCCTGGATCCGGCGGATGTGGGCGATGAACTCGTCCGTCACCTGCGCCAGGGCGATCTCCGTGATGTCGAGTTCGCGCCGGGAGATGAGGTTCAGCAGCAGGTCGAAGGGTCCGCTGAAGTTCGTCAGCTGCACCTCGAAGACCGTCCGGGCCTCCACCTACGGGTACCGCTCGGCCCCGGAGGGAGCGGGCACTAGGGCGCTCCGCCCCTGCTGATGAGCTCCCTCGCGAGGCTGCGGTAGGCGTCCGCGCCGGAGTGGTTCGCGGCGTAGGACGTGATGGGCTCGGCGGCCACCGTCGCGTCCGCGAACTTGATGGTGCGCTTGATCACGGTCTCGAAGACCTTGTCGCCGAAGGCCTCCACGAGGCGTGCGATCACCTCGCGGCTGTGCAGGGTCCGCGCGTCGTACATGGTCGCGAGCACGCCGTCGATCTGGAGGCGTGGGTTCAGGCGGTCCTGGACCTTCTCGATCGTCTCGACGAGCAGCGCAACCGCGCGGAGGGCGAAGAACTCGCAGATGAGCGGGATGATGACGCCGTGCGCCGCCGTGAGGGCGTTCACGGTGAGGAGGCCGAGGGAGGGCTGGCAGTCGATGAGGATGACGTCGTAGTCGTCCGAGACCTTCCGCAGCGCGCGGTCGAGGACCTGCTCGCGCGCCACCTCGTTGACCAGCTGCACCTCGGCGGCGGACAGGTCGATGTTGGCCGGCAGCAGGTCGATGTTCTCGATCGCGGTGTGCCGGATGGCGTCCTGGATGGACACCTTGCGGTCCATCAGCACGTTGTAGACCGTCACGTCGAGCTCGTGGGGGTTGGTGCCGAGGCCCGCGGAGAGCGCGCCCTGCGGGTCGAAGTCCACCAGCAGCACCTTGCGGCCGGCCTCGGCGAGCGCGGCACCGAGGTTGATGGTCGATGTCGTCTTGCCGACACCGCCCTTCTGGTTGACCATCGCGATGACCCGCGCGGGGCCGTGCGATTCGAGGATCCTGGGTTCAGGGAACTCCGTCAGAGGGCGGCCGGTAGGACCGAATCCCGCGTCCACTGCGCTGGGCAGAGTTGTGGAACCCTGTTCACTACTCACGAATGTCTCCACGCTTCCATCAGATTCGGTGCGGCCCGTCGAGAATCGGCGTCGAGCGGCTTTTCTTCTAGTCAACGGTACAACGCCCGCGCCGACGGTCGCGAAGGCGGATGCCCGACGGCCGTCGAGCCTTGAACCTCCACCTGAGGTAGAACGTTCCCTGATCGGTGGTGATCGGTGGTGATCGGTGGTGATCGGTGGTGATCGGCGCGGTGGGCCGGACGCCGCCGTCCTGCCCGACGACGACGGCGGCGGCCGGATGGGATCCGGTCGCCGCCGTCGCAGGGCACTTGCGGGGGTCTGCGCCTCAGCGGGCGCTGGTCCCGCGCACCGCGGCCTCGGTCGTCGCCTCGGCGCCGGCCTCGACGTCGTCGTTCTCGAAGCGGTGGTCCGTGGTCATCGTGGCCTCGTCGAAGGGAAGGCGCCCCTCGAGGACCTCGTCCACGCGGGCCCGGTCGATCTCCTTGGTCCAGGTGCCGATGAGCACCGTGGCCACGGCGTTCCCGGTGAAGTTCGTCAGTGCACGTGCCTCGGACATGAAGCGGTCGATACCGACGATCAGGCCGACACCGTCGACCAGGTCGGGTCGGTGGGACTGCAGGCCTCCCGCGAGGGTCGCGAGGCCGGCGCCGGTGACGCCCGCCGCGCCCTTGGAGGCGATGATCATGAAGACCAGCAGGGAGATCTGCTCACCGAGGGCCAGCGGTGTGCCCATCGCCTCGGCCACGAACAGGGCGGCCATGGTCAGGTAGATCGCGGTGCCGTCGAGGTTGAAGGAGTAGCCCGTGGGGACGGTCACGCCGACGACGGGCTTGGAGACACCGACGTGTTCCATCTTCGCGATCAGGCGGGGCAGCGCCGCCTCGGAGGAGGAGGTGCTGAAGATCAGCAGGTACTCCCGGCCCAGGTACTTCATCAGCTTGAAGATGTTGACGCCGGTCACGATCTTCAGGAGCCCGCCGAGGATGACCACGATGAAGAGGGCACAGGTGATGTAGAACGCGATCATGAGGGTCGCCATGCTGACGATCGCCTGCACGCCGGTCTCCCCGACGACGGCTGCGATGGCACCGAAGGCACCGATGGGGGCGAGCCACATGATCATGATGAGGATGCGGAACACGAGCGCCTGGATGTGTCCGATGCCGCGGAGGATCGGCGTGCCCGCGGAGCCCATCTTCTGGAGCGCGAAGCCGACGAGCAGCGCCACGAAGAGGGTCTGCAGGATGCTGGGGCCCGTCAGCGCGGACAGCAGCGTGGTCGGGATGATGCTCAGAAGGAAGCCGACGGTGCCCTCGGGTGCGCCCTCGGCTGTGGCAGGGAGTTCGTACGTCGACGACGAGATGTCCAGGCCTTCACCCGGGTTGATGAGGTTGCCGACCACGAGGCCGATGGCGAGCGCGAAGGTCGACATGAGCATGAAGTAGCCGAGTGCGAGGCCGCCCACCTTGCCGACCGTCGCCGCCTTCGCGATGGACCCCACGCCGAGCACGATGGTGCAGAAGATGATCGGGGCGATCATCATCTTGATGAGCGCGATGAACCCGGTCCCGAGCGGCTTCAGCGCCTTGGCGAACTCGGGAGCGGTGAGGCCGAGGATCGCGCCGAGGACGACGGCGGCGATGACCGCGATGTAGAGGAAGTGGGTCTTGTCGACCTTCTTGCGGGGTTGCGCGGGCCCTGTGTCGGGGCGCGACGATGCGATGGCCATGGTGTCTCCCTTGGTGTCCGCTGCCCGGGGGCGCCGGCCGCGAAGGTCGTTCTTCGTCGGGGGGTCTCACCAGGGAGCGTAGTGTTGTTCGGTTGGCTCCATCATGACAGCGCGAGTGACCGGCATCACGATTGAGTTCATACTGGTCGTGGTCGGCGCGCCCAGCAGGATGCGCCGGGCGCCGCCCGGGTGGAGAGACGTCGGAAGGAGCAGGATCGCCGCGTGAGTCGATGGAGTCTCGCCCGACAGTTCTTCCTGGCCCAGCTCCTGTTCGTCCTGGTCCTCTCGGCGTCCCTGTCCGTGATCCTCTCCGCGGATGCCGCCCGCGGCGTGAACGACGCCGCGGGCGAGCGCATGCTCGCCGTGTCCACCGCCATCGCGTTGGACCCGGGCGTCCTGGAGGCGGTGGAGGGGCCCGATCCCTCCACGACCCTGCAGCCCTACGCCGTCGAGGTGATGGACCGCCTGGGTGTGGACTTCATCACCATCATGGGCACGGACCGCACGCGGTTCACGCACCGCAACCCCGAGCAGATCGGCGGGCGGTACATCGGCTCGGTCTCCGAAGCCCTGGCCGGACGGACGCACACCGAGACGTACGCGGGGACCCTCGGGCCGTCGATCCGCTCGATCGTGCCGGTGGTCGACGGCGACGGGACGGTCCGCGCGATGGTCGCCTCGGGCATCACCGTGGACCGGGCCGCCATCGCCCGCAACGCGCAGCTCCCCCTCGTCGCCCTCGTCGCGCTCGGCGCCCTGGCGCTCGGCGCCCTCGCCTCGTTCCTGCTGAGCCGGCGCCTCCGGACGGCCACGCTGGGCATGGGGCCGGCGGAACTGTCGCGCACCTTCGTGTTCTACGACGCCGTCCTCCACTCCGTCCGGGAGGGACTGCTGCTGACGGACGCCGCCGGGCGCCTCGTGCTCTACAACGACCAGGCCGCCCGCCTCCTCGGACTGGACGGCACGCAGGAGCCGGTCCCGGCGTCGGGCCTCGCCGTGCCACCGTCGCTGCGCGAGCTCCTCGTGTCGGGCCGTCGGGCCCATGACGAGGTGCACCTCACGGCCACCCGGGTGCTGGTGGTCGATCAGGAACCTGCCGTCCGTCCCGCCCCCGTGCGTCGGGGGGCACACGAGCTGCCGGCGCTCGGCACCGTGACGACCCTGCGTGACCACACCGACATCGAGGCGCTCACGGGCCAGGTCCAGACGATGCGCACGCTCACCGACGCGCTGCGCTCGCAGACCCACGAGCACGCCAACCGTCTGCACACCATCGTGTCGCTGGTGGAGCTCGGCCGGAGCGCGGACGCCCTGGATTTCGCCACGAGGGACCTGCAGCAGTCCCAGCGCCTGACGGACGAGGTGGTCCAGGCCGTCGACGAGCCGTTCATCTCGGCCCTGCTGGTGGGCAAGGCGGCGCAGGCCAACGAGCGCGGGATCGAGCTGATCACCGACATCGCCCCGGATGCCCGGGCCGGTGCGCTCAACCCGGTGGACCTCGTCACGATCATCGGCAACCTCCTCGACAATGCGTTCGACGAGGCCGTCTCCTCCGGGGAACCCCGGGTGGTGCTCACCGTGCGGCGGACGGGCGGCGCCGGGCCCGGCCTGGAGATCGTCGTGGAGGACAGCGGCAACGGGCTGCCGGACTCCGAGAAGGCCAGGGTGTTCGCGTTCGGCTACAGCACGAAGGCCCCGGGCACGGCGGGGGGCGCGGGCCGCGGTATCGGGCTCGCCCTCGTCCGGCAGGCCGTCGAGCGTTTCGGCGGGTCGATCGAGGTGACGGACGCCGACGACGGCGGTGCACGGTTCTCGGTGCGCCTCCCCCTGCCCGGGGGCGCTGGAAGCCCCGGCACCTCCGACGCCGCCGCGGGCCGCTCCACGGGGAGCCCCGGCAGCGATCCGGCCGTGCCGCAGGGCGCCGACGGCGGGGGCAGGGCGTGAGCGCCATCCGCGTCCTCGTCGTGGAGGACGACCCCGTGGCCGCGGACGCCCACGCGGAGTACGTGCGGAGGCTCGAGGGCTTCGAGCTCGCGGGGATCGCACGGAGCGGAGCCGAGCTCGCCGCCTTCCTGCGCCTCGCCGGGGACGGTCAGGGACGGGCGCCGGCCGTCGACCTCATGCTGCTGGACATGAACCTGCCGGACGCGCACGGCCTGGACATCGTGCGCCGCGTCCGCGGCCTCGGTCTGCCGCTGGACATCGTCGTCATCACCGCCGTGCGGGACCTGCAGGTGGTGCGCTCGGCCATCTCGTCCGGGATCGTGCAGTACCTCATCAAGCCCTTCACCTACGCGGCGTTCAGCGACAAGCTCGGCGCCTACCGGGAGTTCCGCCGGAACCTCGTGGAACAGGCCTCCACCACCACGCAGGCGGAGGTCGACTCCGCCTTCGCGTCCCTGCGCCCGGCCACCGCGGCCGTGCTGCCGAAGGGGCTCTCCACCGAGACGCTGCGCGCGGTGTCCCGGCTCCTCAAGGAGCTCTCCACGCCCACCTCGGCGGTCGAGGTGTCGGAGGCCCTGTCGGTGTCCAGGGTCACCGCACGCCGCTACCTCGAATACCTCGCGGACCAGCAATCGGTCCTGCGCACACCCCGGTACGGCACGCGGGGACGCCCGGAGTTCGAGTACAGCTGGGCGCGCAACGCGGCGGACCGCTAACCCGCGGCGTCGCCCCCGGCGGACGGGCGCAGCAGGGGCTCCAGGGCCTCGAGCACCGAGGGGTCCTCGATGGTGGACGGCACGGCGTACGCGTCGCCCGCCGCCATCTGGCGCATCGTCTTCCGGAGGATCTTGCCGGACCGCGTCTTCGGCAGCGCGTCGACGACGACGGCCGTCCGGAAGTCGGCCACGGGGCCGATGGTGCGGCGGACCATCGCCGCGAGCTCGGCCTCGAGCGCCACCGGGTCGACGGCGGTGCCCGCCTTCAGGACCACGTAGCCGCTGGCGCGCTGCCCCTTCACGGGATCCGGCAGGCCGAGGACGGCGCACTCGGCCACGGCCGGGTGCTGCGCGATCACCTGCTCGATCGCGCCGGTCGAGAGCCGGTGGCCGGCGACGTTGATGACGTCGTCCGTCCGGCCCATGACGAACAGGTAGCCGTCCTCGTCCAGGTAGCCGGAATCGCCGCTCGTGTAGAAGCCCTCGAAGTCCCCGAGGTACGCGGTCCGGTAGCGCTCGTCGCTGCCCCACAGCGTCGTCAGGGTGCCGGGCGGCAGCGGGAGGCGCAGGGCGATGCTCCCCTCGGTCCCGGCCGGTACCGGGGACCCGCCGGGGTCGAGGACGGCGACGTCGAACCCGGGCGAGGGCAGGGAGGGCGAGCCGGCCTTCAGCGGGACGCCGCCCAGCCCGCGCGGGTTCGCGCAGATGGGCCACCCGGTCTCCGTCTGCCACCAGTTGTCGACGACGGGCACGCCGAGGACGTCACCGATCCACGCCGAGGTGCCGGTATCGAGCCGTTCCCCGGCCGAGAAGAGCGTCCGGAGCGAGGACAGGTCGTGGGCCCGCACGGCCGCGCCGGTGGGGTCCGCCCGCCGCACGGCCCGGAGCGCGGTGGGCGCGGTGAACAGCACCTTGACGCGGTGCTGCTCGATCAGCCGCCCGAAGGCGCCGGCGTCGGGGGTCCCCACGGGCTTGCCCTCGAACAGGACGGTCGTGGCACCGGCCAGCAGCGGCCCGTAGACGATGTAGGAGTGGCCCACCACCCAGCCGACGTCGGACGCCGTCAGCATCGTGTCCCCCGGTCCCACGCCGAAGATCGCCCGCATGGACCAGGTCAGCGCGACGGCGTGCCCGCCGTTGTCGCGCACCACGCCCTTCGGGGAGCCGGTGGTGCCGGAGGTGTAGAGGATGTAGAGCGGGTCGGTCGCGGCCACCTCGACGGGTGGGACGGCCTCGGCCGTGGCCACGGCCTCGTCCCAGTCCAGCCAGCGTGTCCCGGTCTCCCGGTACCCGGCGACGCCGTGGCCGAACCCCTCGCGCGCCTTCACGACGACGGGCGTTGCTGCGCTGCCGGCGAGCGCGAGCGCTTCCTGCACGGCCGGGAGGTACTCGACGCGCCGGGCGGGTTCGATGCCGCCGTCCGCCGTCACGATCGCCGAGGGGCGGGCGTCCCTGATGCGCGCGGCCAGTTCGACGGCGGCGAAGCCACCGAAGACCACGGAGTGGATCGCGCCGATCCGGGCGCAGGCGAGCATGGCCACGGCGGCCTCGGGGATCATCGGCAGGTAGATGAGCACCCTGTCGCCCTTGCGGACGCCGAGTCCCGCGAGCACCCCCGCGAAGACGGCGACCTCGTCGCGGAGCTCGGCGTACGTGAGGGTGCGGGAGGTGCCGAGCATCGCGGAGTCGTACACGAGGGCCGCCTGACCGCCCCGACCGGCCTCGACGTGGCGGTCGAGGGCGTTGTAGCTCGTGTTGAGGGACGCGCCGGGGAACCACCGGTAGAGGGGGGCGTCCGAGCCGTCCACGGCGAGCTCGGGCGGGGTCGTCCAGTCGACGGCGCTCGCAGCGTCGAGCCAGAAGCGCTCCGGATCCGCGAGGCTGCCGGCGTGCAGCCGGCGGTAGTCCTGTCCGGGGAGCGCCCCGGGCCCGGCATCGTGTTCTGCGGCCATGATCGCCCTTCGTCGCGCGGAATCGTGAGGATCAGTATTCCCCATCCGCTCATGTATACATAGAGGGCGTCGCGCAGGGCGAAGATCCGCGTTTTCTTGTACGGGAGTCGTACTTTGCATACATTGGAGCCGGTACCGGCTCTCGGCTGGCCGGACCACGACGGGCGGAAGGGGACAGGGATGCGGGCCAGTGATCGCGCCTACGCGCTGCTCCGGGCCGACATCGTGGAGTGGCGCCTCTCGCCCGGCGATGTACTGGCGGAAGTGGAGCAGTCCGCACGGCTCGGCGTCTCACGCACGCCCCTGCGCGAGGCGCTCTCCCGGCTCGTCGCCGAAGGGCTCGCCGCACCGCATGCCGGCCGAGGCGTCGTCGTCTCCGCCATCTCCCTCGAAGCGGTCACCGAGGTGTTCGAGGTCCGCCTGCCGCTCGAATGCGCCGCCGTGCGCCTCGCGGCCGCACGCGGGGACAGCACCGTCTTCATCGCGCTCGCCGACGAGTTCGCCCGGGCCGGCCGGCTCATCGGGGACGGCGACGGCGACCGGGACGCCTACTACGCGCTCGTCGCCCGGCTCGACCAGTGCATCGACGACGCCGCCGGGAACCGGTACCTGTTGCAGGCGCAGAAGCCGATCCGCACACACCTCGCCCGCGCCCGTCGCCTCGCCCGGGACAACCCGGCGCGGCTCCTCGCCTCGGCCCGGGAGCACGAGCAGATCGCCCGGGCGCTGGCCTCAGGCAACGCCGATCTCGCCGAGGCGTCCATGCGGGTGCATCTCCACCACAGCCTGCAGCACCTGCTCTCCCCGACCGGGGACCCGATACCGCTGACCGAACCAGCCCTGCACCACCGAGAGGAACACCATGGTTGAACTCCATCCCGTCCGCGTCCACCGCAGCGAGGAGGACCTCCCCCGCACCGGGCAGCTTGCCTGGAAGATCGCCCAGGTCGCCGCCGACCCCGTGGAGGTGACGCCCGAGGTGACGGACATGGTCATCAACCGGATCATCGACAACGCCTCCGTGGCCATCGCGTCGCTGACGCGGGCACCCGTCGTCGCCGCCCGCGCGCAGGCGCTCAGCCACCCGGTGTCGGCGCACGGAGCGGGGGCCGCGGTGTTCGGCGTCGGCTCCCCCGTCTCGGCCGAGTGGGCGGCGTGGGCCAACGGTGTCGCCGTGCGCGAACTCGACTATCACGACACCTTCCTCGCCGCGGACTACTCGCACCCGGGCGACAACATCCCGCCCATCCTCGCGGCGGCCCAGCACACGGGTGCCTCGGGCAGGGACCTCGTCCGCGCGCTGGCCACCGGCTACGAGATCCAGGTGGACCTCGTGAAGGCCATCTGCCTCCACGAGCACAAGATCGACCACGTCGCGCACCTCGGCCCGTCCGCCGCGGCGGGCATCGGCACCCTCCTGGACCTCGACCCGGACGTCGTCTTCCATGCCGTCGGCCAGGCACTTCACACCACGACGGCGACCCGCCAGTCGCGCAAGGGCGAGATCTCCACGTGGAAGGCGCACGCGCCGGCCTTCGCCGGGAAGATGGCGGTCGAGGCCGTCGATCGTGCCATGCGCGGGCAGACCTCCCCCACGCCCATCTACGAGGGCGAGGACGGCGTGATCGCCTGGCTCCTCGACGGGCCGGACGCCGCCTACGAGGTGCCGCTCCCGGCGCAGGGCGAACCGAAGCGCGCCATCCTCGACACCTACACCAAGGAGCACTCCGCCGAGTACCAGGCCCAGGCCTGGATCGACCTCGCCCGCCGCCTGCACCGAGCGCACCCCGAGACGACGGACCCTGACAACGTCGCCTCCGTGGTCATCCACACCTCCCACCACACGCACTACGTCATCGGGTCCGGCGCCAACGACCCGCAGAAGTACGACCCCACGGCCTCACGGGAGACCCTGGACCACTCCATCCCGTACATCTTCACCGTGGCGCTCCAGGACGGCCGCTGGCACCACGAGGACTCCTATGCGCCCGACCGCGCCGTACGCCCGGACACCGTCGCGCTGTGGCACAAGGTGACCACGCTCGAGGACCCCGAGTGGACGCGCCGCTACCACTCCCTGGACATCGCGGAGAAGGCGTTCGGCGGCCGGGTGGAGATCACCCTCACGGACGGCACGGTGATCACCGACGAGATCGCCGTCGCCGACGCCCACCCCCTCGGCGCACGGCCGTTCGCCCGCGCGGACTACGTCGCCAAGCTGCGCATGCTCGCGGCGGGGATCGTCGAGGACGCCGAGCTCGAGCGCTTCCTCGCCGCAGTGGAGCAACTGCCCGACCTGCCTGCCGGATCCCTGGGGCAGTTGAACATCGTGGCCCGCCCGGGTCTCGTCGACGCGGCCGGCGCGCCGCAGGGACTGCTGTAGGAGGCGCCGTGCTGTACTCGAGCGTCACCCCCGAGCAGAAGCGCCGGGACCTCCGGGACGGGCTCGCCTCCGGGAGCCTGCAGCAGTTCCCCGGGGCCTTCAACCCGCTGTCCGCCCGCCTGATCGGCGACAAGGGCTTCGACGGCGTGTACATCTCCGGCGCCGTGATCGCCGCCGACCTCGGCCTGCCGGACATCGGACTGACCACCCTGACGGAGGTCGCGCACCGCGCCGGGCAGATCGCACGCATGACGGACCTGCCGTGCATCGTCGACGCCGACACGGGCTTCGGCGAACCCATGAACGTGGCCCGGAGCGTGCAGGAACTCGAGAACGCAGGCCTCGCCGGCTGCCACATCGAGGACCAGTTCAACCCGAAGCGGTGCGGCCACCTGGACGGGAAGAACGTCGTCGACCTGGAGACCGCCGTCAAGCGCATCCGCGCCGCCGCCGACGCCCGCCGCGACCCGAACTTCCTGATCATGGCCCGCACCGACATCCGCGGCACGGACACCCTCGAGGCCACGCAGGAACGCTCCCGCGCGCTCGTCGACGCCGGGGCGGACGCCATCTTCCCCGAGGCCATGCGCAGCCTCGACGAGTTCCGGGCCATCCGCGACGCCGTCGACGTGCCGATCCTCGCCAACATGACCGAGTTCGGCAAGAGCCCGCTGTTCACGGTCGACCAGCTGCAGGAGGTGGGCGTCACCCTGGTCATCTACCCGGTGACCCTGCTGCGCAGTGCGATGGGCGCCGCCGAGCGTACGCTGGACTCGATCAGGGCCCACGGCACGCAGGAAGGCGTCGTGGGCGACATGCAGACGCGCGGCCGGCTCTACGACCTGGTGGACTACGAGGGGTACAACCGCTTCGACTCCTCCGTGTTCAACTTCGAGGTGCCGGACGGCGTCCGGCCACGCGCATCCGCATCCGCATCCGACGCACCGAACGCAGAGAAGGAGCAGCCGTGACAGAACCGGAGATCCACAAAGGGCTCGCAGGGGTCGTGGTGGACACCACCGCCATCTCGAAGGTCAATCCGGACACCAATTCGCTGCTCTACCGGGGGTACCCGGTGCAGGAACTGGCCGGCCACCGCGACTTCGAGGAGATCGCCTACCTCCTGTGGAACGGCGAACTGCCCGACGCCGGCCAGCGCGCACGCTTCGACGCCTTCGAACGGTCGCACCGGGCCCTCCCGGACACGGTCGTCGCGGCCATCGACCTCCTGCCGCTGACCGCGCACCCCATGGACGTGGCACGCACCGCGGTGTCGGTGCTGGGAGCAAGCCATCCGCTGGCCGGCGACAACGCACCCGAGGCGAACCGGGAGAAGGCGGCGGCCCTCTTCGCGGTCTTCCCCGCCGTCGTCGCCTACGACCAGCGGCGCCGCCGCGGGCAGGCACGCGTCGAGCCGAGGGAGGACCTCGGCTACTCCGCCAACTTCCTGTGGATGACCTTCGGGGAGGAGGCGCCCGCGGAGGTGGTCCACGCGTTCGACGTGTCGATGGTCCTGTACGCGGAGCACTCCTTCAACGCCTCGACCTTCACGGCCCGCGTGATCACGTCGACCCTCTCCGACCTGCACTCCGCGGTGACCGGGGCGATCGGCGCCCTCAAGGGAGCGCTCCACGGCGGCGCGAACGAGGCCGTCATGCACACCTTCGAGGAGATCGGCATCCGGGAGGACGAGACCCGCGAGGAAGCCGCCGCCCGGGCGAAGGCCTGGATGGAGGACGCCCTCGCCGCGAAGAAGAAGGTCATGGGCTTCGGGCACCGCGTGTACAAGCACGGCGACTCGCGCGTCCCCACCATGAAGTCCGCACTCGACGCAATGATCGAGTACTTCGGGCGCGGGGAGATCCTCGGCCTCTACACCGGCCTCGAGACGGCGATGGACGAGGCCAAGGGCATCAAGCCCAACCTCGACTACCCCGCCGGACCCACCTACCACCTCATGGGCTTCGACACCGAGATGTTCACGCCGCTCTTCATCGCAGCGCGCATCACGGGCTGGACGGCGCACATCATGGAGCAGGCGGCGTCGAACTCGCTCATCCGGCCCCTCAGCCTCTACGACGGACCTGACGAGCGGCACGTGGGCTGAACCTCCCCCCACGCGGGACGGATCAGCGCACGACGGCGCGGGCCACTCCCTCGTTGTCCCTGTCCATCACGATGGCGGCATCGACGGTGCGCCCCTCGAGCAGGAGCGGCACCCAGTGCGGGGCGTCCTGCCACATGCCGTCCCAGGGGATCGCGTCGACGGGGTGCCAGCGGGGCTCGATCTCCTCGCTGGCCACCGGCGTCGCGGCGCCGGCCTCGGCCGTGAAGAGGAACGCCACCATGTTCCACGCCGGCCGGGCCGGGAAGGACCACGTGATCCGGCCGGCAGGGAGCACGTCCGCGGGCGGGAGGTCGATGCCGCTCTCCTCACGGACCTCCCGCACCGCGGCCTCCCGGGCGGACTCACCGCCGTCGATCTTGCCGCCGAGCGCCACCACGCGGCCGCTCCCGAAGCCCGTGCGCTTCAGGCCGAGGAGCACCTCCCGGGACGCGCCGTCCGCACGGGTGGCACCGGTCCTGAACAGCACGCACAGCACCACGCAGCGGTAGGCCACGCCGTCGACCGTCATCCACTCGCCGGGCCGCTCCTGTCCGGAAGGGGCTCCGACCCGCTGTTCCGGCGGCTGGTCCGCCGGCTCAGGCACGGGCCCGGGGGTGCGCCGCTGCATAGACTTCGCGCAGGGTGTCCGCTGTGACGAGCGTGTACACCTGGGTGGTGGTCACCGAGGCGTGCCCGAGGAGTTCCTGCACCACACGGACGTCCGCCCCGCCCTCGAGCAGGTGGGTGGCGAAGGAGTGCCGCAGCGTGTGGGGGGAGACGTCCCGCTTCACCTCGGCCCGCTCGGTGGCGGCCTTCAGGATGGTCCATGCGCTCTGGCGGCTCAGGCGACCGCCACGCGCGTTGAGGAAGAGGGCCGGGCTGCCCTTGCCCTTCGCCGCCAGACCCGGCCGGCCCTGGACGAGGTAGGCGTCGACGGCCCGGGCGGCGTACGAGCCCACCGGGACGAGACGCTCCTTCGAGCCCTTCCCGGTCAGCCGCACGACCGCCGGTCCGTCGAGCGCCCCGCTCACGGAGACGTCGTCGACGTCGAGGCCCACGGCCTCGCTGATGCGCGCGCCGGTGGAGTACAGGAACTCGAGCAGCGCGCGGTCGCGCTGCCCCGACGGCGTCGAGGTGTCGACGGCGTCGAGGATGCGCACCACGTCCGCGACCGGGATCGCCTTCGGGAGCCGCTGCCCGGTCATCGGCGGATGGACGTCCCGGGCGGGATCGCCCTCGGTGATCCCCTCGAGCGCCCAGAACCTGTGCAGGCCTCGGACGGCGACGACCGTGCGGGCCGCCGAGCGGGGGCTCAGCGGCGAGAGTCCATCCTCTCCGGAGACGACCGCCTGCGCGAAGGCGGAGACGTCGTGCCGGGTGATCGCGGGGACCACGCGGATCCCCCGCGCATCGAGGAACGCCTCGTAGCGGCGGAGGTCACGCCGGTAGGCCGAGAGGGTGTTGACGGACAGTCCGCGCTCCACGGACATGTGCTGCAGGTAGTCCCTGATGAGGGGCGACAGCGGCCCGTCGCCGTGCGCCGGCTCCGGCACGGACGTCAGCCTTCGAGCACGGCACCGTGCGGCCACGTCGCGTGCTGGCTCGGGTGCTCGGGCCAGGGCGTCGTGGCGGGCCGCAGGTCGGCGAACCCGTTCTCGCGCGCCACGCGGGCCGCGAGGATCGCGGCGGCCGCGGACGGGCTGTGGATGCGCCCCTCGAGCACCGCGTCGACGGCGGCGTCCAGGTCCACCCACCGCAGTTCGATCTCGGCCTCCTCGTGGGTGCGCGTGTGCCGGTCGGCTTCCGGGACGTCACCGATCCCCCGCGCCAGATACACGCGGAGGGCTTCGGAGGACGATCCCGGGGACAGGAACAGGTCGACGAGCACGTGCCACTGGCGCGCCGTGAGGTCCGCCTCCTCGGCGAGCTCGCGCGCGGCGGCGTCCACGAAGTCCTCGCCGTCCTCGTCGAGGAGCCCGGCGGGGATCTCCCAGAGCGCCATCCGCACCGGGTGGCGGTATTGGCGCAGCAGGAGGACCTGCCCGTCGTCGTCGAGCACCAGCACGGCGACCGCCCCGGGGTGCCGGATGAAGTCCCGCGTGATCGCCTCACCGGCGTCGGTCAGGCTGAACTGCTCACTGACCACGTCCCACACGCGCCCCTCATAGACCGTGGTGGCTCCGAGGAACCGGCGCGGGCTCTGTTCGTCGCTGAACGCGGCGTTTCCCGGCCCGGGCAGTCCCATGCTCAAACCTTCGCGCCGCGGCGCTCGAGCGCCGCCTTGACGAGGCCCGCGAACAGCGGGTGGGGGCGGGTGGGGCGTGAGCTCAGTTCGGGGTGGGCCTGCGTGGAGACGTAGTACGGGTGCACGTCCTTCGGCAGTTCGGCGAACTCCACGAGCTGGCCGTCCGTCGTCGTCCCGGAGAACACGAGGCCGGCCTCGGCGATCTGGTCGCGGAACTCGTTGTTCACCTCGTAGCGGTGGCGGTGCCGTTCGAACACGGTGGTTTTGCCGTAGGTACCCGCGATGACGGAGCCCTCCTGGAGCTTCGCCTCCCAGCGGCCCAGGCGCATGGTGCCGCCCATGTCGCCCTCGCCGGCGACGATGTGGAGCTGCTCCGCCATCGTCGCGATCACGGGGTACTTCGTGTCCGGCTCGAACTCGCTCGAGGATGCACCCTCGAGGCCCACGACGTTCCGGGCGTACTCGATGACCATGCACTGCAGTCCGAGGCACAGGCCCAGGGTGGGGACCCCGTTCTCACGGGCGTAGGTCAGCGCGCCGAGCTTGCCCTCGAGGCCCCGGATCCCGAAGCCGCCGGGGATGCAGATCGCGTCCACGCCGGCCAGGGCCTTCTTCGCGCCCTCCGGTGTCTGGCACTCGTCGGACGGCACCCACTTGATGGTGACCTTGGCCTTGTTCGCGAAGCCGCCCGCGCGGAGCGCCTCGGTCACGGAGAGGTAGGCGTCGGGGAGGTCGATGTACTTGCCTACGAGGGCCACCTCGACCTGGTGCTTCGGATTGTGGACCGCCTCGAGCAGCTTGTTCCACTTGCTCCAGTTGACGTCCTTGAACTTCAGGTCGAGCGCCTGGACGATGTACGCGTCGAGGCCCTGCGCGTGGAGCGTCTTCGGGATGTCGTAGATGCTCGGGGCGTCGGCCGCGTTGACCACGGCGTCGAGGTCCACGTCGCACATGCGGCCGATCTTCTCGCGCATCGCCGCGGGAACCTCGCGGTCGGAGCGGATCACGATGGCGTCGGGCTGGATGCCGATGGAGCGCAGCATGGCGACCGAGTGCTGGGTGGGCTTGGTCTTCAGTTCCTGGGACGGACCGATGTACGGCACGAGGGAGACGTGGAGGAAGAAGACGTTGTTCCGGCCGACGTCCTGGCGGACCTGGCGGGCGGACTCGAGGAACGGCTGCGACTCGATGTCGCCGACGGTGCCGCCGATCTCGGTGATGATGACGTCGGGGGCCTTCCTGCCCGGCGCGGCCTCGGCCGGCAGGCGCATACGGCGCTTGATCTCGTCCGTGATGTGCGGGATGACCTGCACGGTGTCGCCGAGGTACTCCCCGCGGCGCTCCTTGGCGATGACCGTCGAGTACACCTGGCCGGTCGTGACGTTCGCCGACCCGTCGAGGTTCTCGTCCAGGAACCGCTCGTAATGGCCGATGTCGAGGTCCGTCTCGGCGCCGTCGTCGGTCACGAAGACCTCGCCGTGCTGGAACGGGTTCATCGTGCCGGGATCCACGTTGAGGTAGGGATCGAGCTTCTGCATGGTCACGGAGAGGCCGCGCGCCCTCAGGAGGTGACCCAGGCTGGATGCCGTCAGTCCCTTGCCGAGAGAGGAGGCCACGCCGCCAGTCACGAAGATGTGCTTGGTCGTTGCGGATTTCAGGAACCGGGAGTTTATTTGCTGCGCCACGGAGTTCAAGGCTATCACCGACCGGTTGTGCGGGCGGCATCGGCGAGGAGTTCCTCGGCGTGGGCGCGTGCCGAGGCCGAGTCCTCCTGGCCGGCGAGCATGCGGGCGAGCTCGCGCACCCGCTCGTCATCGGGCAGGACCTCGACGTCGCTCGCCGTCACGCCTCCCCCGTCGCCGTCGCGGGAGACGTTCTTCGTGACGCGGATGTGACGTGCGGCGAAGGCGGCCACCTGGGGCAGGTGGGTCACCACGATGACCTGGACGTGTTCGGCCAGCATCGCGAGCCGGCGGCCGATCTCGACGGCGGCCTTGCCTCCGACCCCGGCGTCCACCTCGTCGAACACGAAGGTGGGCACGGGGTCGACGGCCGCGAGGACCACCTCGATGGCCAGCATCACGCGGGACAGCTCGCCGCCCGATGCCCCCTTGCCCAGCGCGCGCGGCGCGGAACCGGGGTGCGGCTGCAGGTTGAACGCGATGTCGTCGGCCCCGTGGACGGTCAGGGACTCGGACGGCGTCACCTCGATGAGGAGCTGTGCGTCGGGCATGGCCAGGGCCGTCAGCTCGTCGCTGACCTTCTCGGCGAGACTCTCCGCCGCCGCCCTCCTCAGCGACGACAGGGCTGCCGCGAGGTCGTGCACCTCGCTGTCGAGGCCCGTGATGACGTCGTCGAGCTCCTCCACCCGGGAGGAGTCGCCGCTCAGCTCGAGCAGGCGCTTGACGGCGTCCTCCTGCCAGGCGAGGACCTCGTCGATGGTCGGAGCGTACTTCCGGGTCAGCACGGACAGCGCGGCGCGTCGCGACTCGACCTCCTCGAGCCGGCCCGCGCCCTCGGAATCGAGCGCCGTCCCGTAGCCGGCCACTTCCGCGGAGATGTCCGCCAGGAGGTAACCGACCTCCGCGAGCCGCTCGGCGAGCTTCCCGAGGTCGGCGTCGTGCTCGGCGACCGCCTCGAGCTGGCGCTTCGCCTCGTCGACCAGCGACACCGCGTCGGCACTCGCTCCGATGTCCTCGGACACGAGCGCCTGATGGGCCACGAGCGCGGCTGTGCGGAGCTCCTCGAGATTCCCGAGGCGCATCGATTCCGCCTTCAGGGCCGCATCCTCCCCGGGCTGCGGGTCGAGGTCGCCGATCTCCGTCAGGGCCGCTTCCAGGCCCTCGGCCTCACGGAGCCGCTCACGCGCCTCGCTCCTCAGCCGATCGCGTTCGGCGACGGCGTCCCGCCACCGGCGGAACGCGTCCTCGTAGCCATGGAGGACCTCCTCGAGGGGCTTGCCGCCGAACTTGTCCAGGGCCTGCCGCTGGGCCGGCGCGCCCTTGAGCCGCAGCTGGTCGGACTGCCCATGGACGACGACGAGCTCGTCCCCCAGCTCCGCGAGGACGCCCACGGGGGCCGCCCGGCCGCCCACGTACGCGCGACTGCGGCCCTCGCTCGTCACGGTGCGGGCGAGGATCAGTTCGGCCACGCCGTCGTGCTCCTCCAGCTCGGCCCCGGCCTCGGCGGCCCTCAGGGCGGCCGGGCTGCCCGGCTCGAGCCGCAGCACGGCCTCGGCTGAGGCAGACTTCGCGTTCAGGCGGACGGCACCGGCATCGGACCGTGCTCCCCGCAGCAGGCCCAGCGCCGTGATGACCATGGTCTTGCCCGCGCCGGTCTCACCCGTCACGACGGTCAGGCCCGGCCCGAGGCTGAGGGTGGCGTCGGTGATGACGCCGAGGTCGCGGATCCGCATCTCCTCGATCATCGCTGGGGTCCGTCCTGGTGCTTCACGGGGCCGCGCCAGCCCTGGATGGGTAGTTCGAACTTGCGGACGAGCCGTTCCGAGAACGGTGTCTGACGTGTGCGGGCCAGCCGGACGGGGCGCTCCGAGCGCTGTACCTCGACACGGGCTCCGGGCGGCAGGTGGATGCTGCGGCGTCCGTCGCACCACATTACGCCGGCGGCATCGGTGCGGGTCAGGAGTTCGACCGCGAGTACCGATGTGGGCGCGACCACGAGCGGTTTCGCGAAGAGTGCGTGGGCGCTGATGGGCACCATGAGGAGCGCCTCGACCTCCGGCCAGACGATCGGCCCGCCGGCGGAGAAGGCGTACGCGGTGGAGCCGGTGGGCGTGGCAAGCACCACGCCGTCGCAGCCGAAGGAACTCACGGGGCGGCCGTCCACCTCCATGACCACCTCGATCATGCGCTCACGGTCCGCCTTCTCGACGGCCACCTCGTTGAGCGCCCAGCTCTGTCCGAGCATCGTGTCGCCGTGCCACACGACCACCTCGATGGTGGTCCGCTCCTCCACGGTGTAGCTGCGGTCCGCGACCCATCGCACCGTCTCCTCGAGATCGGCACGCTCGCTCTCGGCCAGGAAGCCCACGTGCCCCAGGTTGACGCCGAGGAGGGGTATGTCCGCATCCCGGACCATTTCGGCGGCCCGCAGGATGGTGCCGTCGCCGCCGAGGACCATGACGAGTTCCACGTCGCCGAAGTCCACGCCGTCGCCGAGCGCCTCGGCCGGGGCCACGAGGGCTCCGTATTCCCCCTGGAGGTCGGCGAGCTCCTCGGGCCGCATGACGGGCTGGAGCCCGAGGTCGTGGAGGCGTGTGCACGCTTCCTGCGCGGCGATCATCGCGTTCCTGCGGCCGGTGTGCGCAAGAACCAGGATTCGTCTACTCATCGAGCTCCGTCTGATCTGTGGGGCGGGCCGTGCCGGGCGGTGGGAAGAGCGCATGCAGTGCCTGGTCGGTCAACCGGTCCAGCTCCCCCTCGATCCTAGGCACCAATCCGTCGGCAGGCACCTTTATCCACACGAAGTACTCCACGTTGCCGTCCTGGCCGGGCAGACCGCTCTGAGCGACCCCGGCGACCAGCAGGCCGCTCGCAAGCGCGCTGCGCACGACGCCGGCGACGGCGCGCCGGCGGGATTCGGGCGAGGTCACGACGCCGAGGCGGTTGAGTCCGCTGCGGCCCACCTCGAACTGGGGCTTCACCATGAGGAGCAGCTCGCCGCCGGGAACGGTGGCGCCGGCCAGCGCGTCCACGACCAGGCGGAGGGAGATGAAGGACAGGTCGGCGACGGTGAGCTCCACCGGGCCGCCGATCGCCGACGGGTCGAGGTGGCGGACGTTCATGCCCTCGAAGACGTGCACGCGCGGGTCGTCGCGTAACTGCTGCACGAGTTGGCCGTGCCCGACGTCGACGGCGGCGACCTCGCGCGCCCCGCGTCGCAGGAGCACGTCGGTGAATCCGCCCGTCGAGGCACCGGCGTCGAGGCAGCGCCTGCCTGCCGGGTCCACTGCCGGGAAGGCGCGCAGTGCGCCGTCGAGCTTGGTGCCGGCACGGCTGACGTACTCCTCGCCCCGTTCCTCGACGAGCAGGGTGTCCGCCGGGAGGATCGGGGCCGAGGGTTTCAGGGCCACGACACCCTCACGCAGCACCCGTCCCGCCGCGATCAGCTGGGCGGCATGGGATCGCGACCGCGCGAGCCCGCGCGCCACAAGTTCCTGGTCAAGGCGAGCCATGGGCTCCCGTCCGTCGGAGTCTCTCCTCGGGGTTCAACTCCCCTCCCAGGCGCTCGAGCACGTCGAGGTACACCTCGGCATGCTCGGTCACGGCGAGATGCGCGAGCCGGTCGAGAGCCTGCAGGACCGCGTCGACGTGCGTGTCCCCCGTGATGGTTCCGCCCGGAGCCTCGATCCTGTCGTGCACCGTCACCGTCCTCTCGTGTCCCGTGTCGATCGTGTGTCCGTCCTCCAGCCTAGCCAGCGGTCCCGAAGCCCACCTCGGGAGGGGACTCCGGCGCCGTGTCGGGATGCGCGGCCCACCAGGCAGCGCAGGCTGCACGCCAGCTGTCGAGGTCGTCCTCGCGCCCGCTCACCGTCACCATGGAGCCCGTCACCCGGGCTGACGCCCCGCGGCAGGCGTAGGTCCCGTCCTCGACCGTGATCGCGGGGTACTCCTCGTACAGGTCCGCGAGGGACCCGATGAGGTAGACGGGTCGCTCGGCCACGTGCGCAGCGAGGGCGGTACGGACGGTGTCCACACCCGTGAGCACGAGGGCTGTCGCCATGCCGGCACGGTTGCCGCCGAGGATGTCGGTGTCGAGCCGGTCGCCGATCACGAGGGCGCGGTCGACGCCGGAGTGGCGGGCCGCGGTCTCGAACAGTACGGCGCCGGGCTTACCCGCGATCGAGGGCGACTTCCCGGTCGCAGCGGCCACGGCAGCCACGAGCGTGCCGTTCCCGGGAGCGATGCCCCGCTCCTGCGGGATGGACATGTCGGTGTTGGTGGCGACCCAGGTGGCCCCGGCGGCGACGGCGTAGGCGGCCTCCGCGAGGTCCTTCCAGCCGACCGAGGGGGCGAAGCCCTGGATGACGGCGTCCGGCCCGTCGTCCGCCGAGGCGACGACGGCGAGTCCCTGCGCCCGGACGGCATCGGCGAGGGTCTCGCTCCCCACGACGAGCACTGTCGAGCCTGCTGCCACCTGGCCGGCCAGCAGCTCGGCGCCGGCCTGCGCGGAGCCGAACACCTGGTCGGCCGTCGCCGGGGCACCGAGCTCGCGCAGGTGCGCCGCGACCTGCTCGGAGGACCGCGACGCGTTGTTCGTCACGTAGGCGAGGCTCTTGCCCTCGCCCGCGAGGCGCTCGAGGGCATCCCTCGCGCCGTCGATCGCATGCGGCCCCGCGTAGACCACGCCGTCGAGGTCGGCCAGGACGCCGTCGTAGCCGTCGATCAGGCGCCCGGCGGTACGCTCCGCGGTGGATTCCCCGGTCGTGGCGTGCTCAGTCATCGACGCCGTCGTCCTGGATCACCGCGGGTTTGGTGGCGCGCTTGCGCTTCGGCGCGGCCGTCTTGGCCTCGGGACCATCGTCGGATGCGGTCCCCGCTGCTGCGTCGCCTGTAGCCGTGTCCGGCTCCGTGACCGGCTCCGAGAACTGGACGGCGAGGGCCGGCTCCGGTCCTCGGGTGTGCTGCCCGGCGTCGGCGATCTCGGCGGTCCCGGAGTCGTCCATGCTGAAGAGCATCTCGGTCTGGAGTGCCTGGACCGGCGCCGCGGACTCGCCGACGGGAACGGCATCGACCGTCACCGTCGCATCATCCGTCGCATCGATATCGGCGGCGCCTGGCGCCTCGGACGAAGGAGCGGCCTCAGACGCGGTGCCGGAACCCTCCTCCGTCCGGTCGTCCTCCTGACCCATGTCGCCCTCCCGAGCCATGTCGCCCTCCTCGTCGGAGGACACAGCATCGGAGGGCATACCGTCGACCGGGATCGGCAGCTGCACGCCCGGTTGCACGCTGTCCGCCCCCGGCCCGACCTCGCCGTCGTGGCGGGTCACGGGATCGACGCCTTCCTCGTCCCCGACGGCAGGCTCGGGCTTCTCAGCGTCGGCGGCGTCGCGGCTGCCGTCGTCGATCCCGGCATCACCATCGTCGACTGCGCTGTCACCTGCAGTGTCGTCCTCGTCGACCGCATGTCCTTCTCCGGCGCTGACTCCGTCGCTTGCGTCCTCCGCGGCCTCGGTGGCGCCGGCCGAGGCCGGCGAGCCGAGGAGGTCGGCGACGCGCGGGACCGGCACAGGTGCTGGATCGTCGTCCTCGCCGAGATCGATGATGTCGGGTTCCAGCTCGTCATCGAGTCCGAGCGCGCGCTCGGCCACACCAGCCTGGCGCCGCCACTTATCGGACTCGCCGGAGCGCCCGACGGCGTCGAGCGCATCGGCGTAGGCACGGAAGAGCCGCGGACTGAAGGAGAACGCCCTCTGGAGGTCCAGCTGCTGGATTTCCAGGGCCGAGACGGCCGCGTCGAGCTGACCCAGATCCGTCCGCGCACCGGAGACGACCATCGCGAGCTCGGCCTTGCCTGCGGCGTCCAGCGACGCCGCTTCCTCGCTGCGCGCAAGGTCCAGCGCCCTGTCAGGGCGCCCGAGCCCCCGCTCGCAGTCGGCCATGACCGGCAGGTGCACATTCGAGCCGCTGATGCGTCGGAAGGTCCTGAATTCGCGGAGAGCTTCGCCGTAGTGCCCTGCAGCGTACGCGGTCACGCCCACGGCCTCACGCACGGCGGCGAGACGGCCGCCACGACGGCTTGCAGCCAGCGCATGCTGGAACGCCAGCTCGGGGTCGTCGTCGACGA
Organism: Arthrobacter sp. TJ-238; assembly: GCF_058269215.1. Taxonomy (NCBI): domain Bacteria; kingdom Bacillati; phylum Actinomycetota; class Actinomycetes; order Micrococcales; family Micrococcaceae; genus Arthrobacter; species Arthrobacter sp. TJ-238. The sequence continues at coordinate 576,543 of NZ_JBZCNH010000003.1, forward strand.
GCCGTCCGGCCATGACGAGGTGCTTGGCCACCCACAGAGCGCTGCGTTCCTCGAGATTGCGCACTTGGGCGCGCGTGACTCGATCCAGCTCGTCGCCCTTGACGTCCTCGTCGATCTCAGGTGACCGCTCACGGTCAGGGCGATTGGCGCTGCGGAGATCGCGCGCGTTGTGCGGACGGGGCGCTGATGAGGCCTCGTCCATTCGCGGTCCTCGGCGATCGTCCGCGCGGGGCCCTGCGCCGCGACCGTCCCCGCGATCCCCGGGACGGCGGTAGGAGTCGGAGCCTCCGCCCGCGCGACGGTCGCTGCCGGCGCGCCCGTCGGAGGAGTTGCGGGACTTCCAGGGCTTCTCTGCACCGCCTGTCGTGCGATCCGCAGGTGCTCCACCGCGACCCGGGTACCGTGAGTGCTTGTCCGCCGCAGACCCTGCCGCTGACCCTCCACGGGACGCAGAACCTCGCAGCTGTGCGCCCCTACCTCCGTCGGATCCTCCCTGAGCGCGATCCGACGTCCGCGCCACGCGATCCGTGTCGCGCCTCGGGCGGTCCTCGCGCTGGCCATAGGTGCCGCCGCGTTCCTGATTTGCCCGCGGACCGCGGTCGTACGCAGGCCTGTCGTCGCGCCCGTACGCCGCCCTGTCGCGGCTCGTGCCCTGGGCATCACGTTCGGACGGACTGCCGGTGCGACCCGCACCCTCAGCCCCGGACCGGCCTTTCCAGGCAGGCCGTCCGCCCGAAGGCCGACCACTGCTGCCGGAGCCTCGCATACCGCCTTCCGGACGCGCGGCCCGACGATCGTCGCGAGGAGCGCCGCGCTCGGCCCTGTCCTGGCCGGAGGAGGACCGTGAGCCGGAGCGGCGGTCCTGGTCCGCACCATCCGTGGAGGAAGGCGTGCGGTGACCGCCCGACTTCGACCCCCAGGAATGACGGCCTGCCCGGCCCGACCCGCCCTGGTCTCCGCGGTCCGCACGTCCCGGCCGGCGGGACTCCCCGTCTCGTCCAGCGGTGTGCTCCTGCTCAGCCATGGCAGCGCGGTCCTCTCGTCAGGTGCCGGCGAAGAAGCGCCGGCGGGTCTCTATTTTGCTGTGGGTCCTACCCATCTATGGAACCACGAAGCCCGGACCGGACCTTCATCCATACCGGTGGTTGCCGAAGATGTGATGCATAGCTCGACTCCCCTCGGTCTTCCGGCCGTGGTGTGGCGTGGCGTGTGGTGTTGGGTGGGGGTGTTGGGTGGGGGTGTTGGGTGGGGGTGTTGGGGGGTTAAAGGGGTCGAGGCCCCACCGGTGGTGGGGCCTCGAGCCGTAATGGTTGTCCGGCGGTGTCCTACTCTCCCACACTCTCTCGGGTG